>JBGUVX010000012.1:0-174024 GCA_045220575.1 Bacteroidaceae bacterium | reverse complement strand
GATACTTTTCAGCCAGCGTTGTAGCATTCTCAGCATCAGCAGGATCAATCAGATAATCGGGCTTCAGCATCTTCTCTTCTTCGCTCAGTTGGATACCGCCTTCGCCCTCTACCAAGATAGGCAACTTGGGAAGACGAGCGAGTTCTGAAGCCAGACTGTCGAGTTCTAGCTTGATTTTAGCTTCTACCTGCTCTTGCTCGAAAGACTTTTCGTTTTCGACCTCAGCGGTGTTAGCACTCTTGTTGCCTCCACACGAAGCGAAGGTCATGGCTGCTACGATGGCAGCAAAGATTGAAATCTTTTTCATTGTAAATGGAATTTAGGTTGATATTATTAAATTATGTATTACTAACTAAGCATTATGTCTTTCTCTCAAGTATTTTCCTGGGCAGTCCATGAGCAAAAGCGCTATTGCCAATGCCGACATACTCAGAAGCACGCCCAGATTGTACCACAACGTCTTGAAGTGCCACGGGCCGACAATCTTCTCACTACTGTAGAAAGGTGCCCGACCTATCCTGCTCTGAGGTGTCAGGAAGACAGACATCGAACGCGGCACGATTCTATCATTCACGATTTCTGACAGCTGTGTTCCATTGGCATTCGTCACGAAGGTTTCCAACTTCAGGTTATAGTGTCTGCGCTTCAACTCAAGTAACGTCTCTTTGCCATACTCGCGAATGAATTCCGACACAATAGCATCCTTGCGCAGCGTAGCTTGGTTGGAGCGTTTTTTCAGTATGCTGCCGGCTTCGTCCATGTATGCTGACAACGACTGATAACTCTTGTTTCCATCATAGGGAGCCATTTCACAGAAAGCAGTCAGGCGTGGCAGGTTCTCTTCTATGACGCGCATGTGAGTCGGGTCGACGGTCTTATCGCTTTTCTGTTCGTCGCGCAGAGTCTCAAGTTGTGATTTCAACTCATAGAGGAAACCCATATTGTAATACTGATTTTCCATGCGCTGTTTGTCGAGCTGGAAATAGGGTCGCTCGTAATCGTTATCAGTATAGGAGGTCACGGCCAGAGCCTCGTAGCTCCAACGCGAAGGAATGATGTCACCGATGATGGGCACGTTGCCCGTCTGACTGCGTGGAGTGAGGTCCGAGAAGTCCACCACGAGTCCGCAAAGCAAAATCTGCGGGATGAGCAGGATGGGGATGCTGATGTATATCGCCACGATGCTGTTCAAACATTGTGAGAGCAACAGCCCCGTGAGATTCGCCAAGAAGGCCGTAACGAAGAGGATGAGCCACCATACGCCCATGAGTCCGTGAAGACCCATTATGGTATTGCCGACAAGGATGAAGAGCAACGTCTGCACTAACGACACGCCAGCCGAGAATGCGATTTTTGACCAGATGTAACTGCCGTATGACAGGCGCAGGAATTTCTCACGCTTCAGCAAGGCTCTGTCCTTGATAATTTCCTCAGCACTGCCGCTCATGCCGATAAAAGTAGCGACGATGACCGACATAAAGAAGTAGCTCACCAGATTTTTGTTGTCCATTACGGTGTAGCCACTGGGTGGAGCATAGCGTGTGAGTACAGCACAGATAAAAGCCAGGATGGGAGCTTGAAGCAGGGCAATAGTCAAATATTGGACATTGGTAATCTTAGTCCTGATATTGCGTTGAAGGAAAATGGCAAACTGACGAAGTTTGTTAGGTTTCCGCCATTCAGAGGACGGTACGCCACTGACCTCGGGGTCGGGCATCGCGGGTTGTTTCTCTAAATAAAGTTCGTGCCACTCCTGAGGGCTCATCTTTCGCTGGTCAGAGGTCTCGCCGTTGTTGCTGATTGCTTTTTCGTCTATGATGTTGAGTACAATCTCCGGAGTCACATTACCACAGGTGGAGCAGGCACTGGTTTCGGCATCGGCATAGTTGGCAGCCTCCTTGAAATAGGTAATAGCATCAATAGGATTTCCATCGAATACAGGATAGCCGCCACGGTCGAGTAGCAAAAGACGGTCGAAAAGCTTGTACACATCGCTCGATGGCTGGTGTATGTTGACGACAATCAGTTTGCCCTTGTAGGTCTGTTCCTTTAGCAAGTTTATGACCTTCTCAGTATCGGCAGAGGACAAACCCGACGTGGGCTCGTCAAGGAACAGAACAGCCGGCTCGCGTATCAGTTCAAGGGCGATGTTCAGACGTTTACGCTGCCCGCCAGAGATAAACTTGTTGATGGGAGAGCCCACCTTTAGGTCCTTTATGGCATCCAGTCCCAAATCTTTCAAGGTCTTGAGAACACGTTGGTTTATCTCAGTTTCGGAGAATGTGGAAAAGCAGAGACGGGCTGTATAGTATAGGTTCTGATAGACGGTTAGTTCTTCGATGAGCAGGTCATCTTGTGGCACAAAGCCTATCAGGTCGCGAATGGCAGGTTCTGCAATATCGTGCCCATTGATGGTAATTTTACCCTCATGAGGTTTCACACTACCATTCAGGAGGGATAGCAAGGTCGATTTTCCCGTACCAGAACCACCCATGATAGCCATAAGTTCGCTACTATGGAGCGTAAAACTCAAATTGTGTATGCCATTGTCACTATGGGGGAAACGGAAGTTGACATTGCGTCCGCAGAGTTCTACATGATAAGGATTATCTTCCGTGCTTCCCTGCTGTTTATTGTAGGCAGAGATTATGGTCGAATAATAAACTGGCTTCCCATTCGTTCCTTTCAGCACACTACTCTGCAGCCATACCTGATAGGCTCCGGAAAGCACGGGCACATCATTGAGCAACACATGGTCGTTGCCAAGGTAAGTAAAGATGAGCATCCCAGAAGGCATGAGCAAGGTCTTTATACTGCCTTCGAAGCCCTCGGGCTGGAAGAGCATGACACGCTCGCTGGGACGGTTGCATACGAAATCGACGAAATCGGCAAACAAAGAATCCGGGACATTGAATGCCGTGGCCATGGTCTGGAACATCGGGTGAGGAGTTTCACCCTCCTTCAGTCCGCAGAACTCCATGATTCTGAGCAAAAGCATCGTCTCTTCGCTGGCGCGGATCTTGCCATGCAGCTTTTCGCAAATGGCCACAACGACTTTCTGCGTGTCGAGTGTGTCGCTCATCTCGTACACAGCTCGCATATCGCTATAGAGGCTGAGATAAGTGGAAATCTTTCTTATGCCAAAATGATGCTGAAGATAACTCACGAGCATGTTCCTTGCTCGCGTCTCATCTACTTTTTCTTCCTTACCAAACAAAGCGAATAGACTAAGGAAACTTGAAAGTATGATGTCCGTCATCTTATCTTTAATAGAAGAATTGCCTACAAAGATACGAATAAAAAGTAAACTTGACAATCATTTTTAATTTTTAATTTTTAATTGTTAATTTTATATTGTACCTTTGCACCGAAATTAGATATTAAAGCTATTCAAACGTGATTTTATGAATATAATCATCCAACAAAAGGGTAATGATTTGTGGGGCATCTTCGAAGGCCGTTTGGACACGGCAGCAGGAATAAAGGCAGAACAGGACATGCAGCCCTTGTTCAATTACGAAGGCGGTGACATCACACTCGACTGCACGAACTTAGAATATGTATCTTCCAGCGGCTTGCGACTGTTTCTTGCTTTGTTGAAAGTCACGAAGCCCAAAGGCATTCATCTCTACATCACAGGTATGAGCGACGACCTTCGCGAGATATTTGACATGACGGGCTTCACAAGCATTTTCGAATTCAAGTAGCCTTTTTATAAATAAACCGTTAAACATATATCCAGACATGGAATTAGCAACAAAATACAACCCTGCTGATGTCGAAGGAAAATGGTATCAGTATTGGTTAGACAACAAGCTTTTCAGTTCGAAACCAGACGGTCGCGAGCCCTATACCATCGTCATTCCGCCACCCAACGTGACTGGCGTGCTTCACATGGGTCACGTCCTGAACGAAACTATTCAAGATATTTTGGTTCGCCATGCCCGCATGGAGGGCAAAAATGCCTGCTGGGTGCCGGGTACCGACCATGCATCGATTGCCACAGAGGCTAAGGTGGTGAATCGCCTGGCCGAACAGGGCATCAAGAAGACCGACCTCACTCGCGAAGAGTTCCTGAAGCATGCCTGGGCATGGACCGAGGAGCACGGAGGCATCATCCTGAAGCAATTGCGCAAGCTCGGTTGCTCCTGCGACTGGGACCGTACGGCCTTCACCATGGACGAGAAACGCAGCGAGAGCGTCATTAAGGTCTTCTGCGACCTCTATCGCAAGGGTCTCATCTATCGCGGTGTTCGCATGGTGAACTGGGATCCCAAGGCCCTTACCGCCCTCTCCGACGAAGAAGTTATCTACAAGGAAGAGCACACAAAGCTCTACTACATGAAGTACTACGTTGAAGGTCCTGTGTCCAGCGATTCCATCGCTGGAGACGGTAACGTAGTCCACAAGGACGAGAAAGGTTACTATGCCGTAGTAGCCACCACGCGCCCCGAGACCATCATGGGCGACGTGGCAATGTGCATCAACCCCAACGACCCCAAGAACCAGTGGTTGAAAGGCCGCAAGGTCATCGTACCCCTCGTAAACCGCGTCATCCCCGTCATTGAGGACGAATACGTGGATATCGAGTTCGGTACTGGTTGCCTGAAGGTAACACCGGCCCACGACGTAAACGACTACATGCTGGGCGAGAAGTACAATTTGGAGGCCATCGATGTATTCAATCCCGATGGCACGCTCTCCGAGGCTGCCCAGCTCTATGTTGGCATGGACCGCTTCGACTGCCGCAAGCAGATTTCGAAAGATATGGTCGATGCTGGTCTGATGGAGAAGATCGAGGACTACGACAATAAAATTGGCTGTTCGGAGCGCACGGGTGTGCCCATCGAGCCACGCCTTTCCATGCAGTGGTTCCTGAAGATGGAGCATCTGGCAGAGATAGCCCTCGGTCCCGTCATGAACGACGATATCAAGTTCTATCCCGCAAAGTACAAGAACACCTACCGCCACTGGCTCGAAAACATCAAGGACTGGTGCATCAGCCGTCAGCTTTGGTGGGGCCATCGCATTCCTGCCTATTATATAACGCCCAGCCCCCTTTCAACCTCCCCCGAGGGGGAGGCATTCCCTCGCGGTGCCTTTGTGGTAGCAGAGAATGAGGAGAAGGCTTACGAAATGGCTATCGAGCAATATCCCGTATTAAAGAAGCTCTCCCCCTCGGGGGAGTCGGAGAGGGGCTTCACCTTGCGACAGGACGAGGACGCGCTGGACACTTGGTTCAGCAGTTGGCTGTGGCCTATCTCGCTGTTCGACGGTATCAACAACCCTGGCAATGAGGAGATACGCTACTACTACCCCACTGCCGACCTGGTAACCGGCCCCGACATCATCTTCTTCTGGGTAGCCCGCATGATTATGGCCGGCTACGAGTATGAAGGCAAGATGCCTTTCCGCAATGTTTACTTTACAGGCATTGTGCGCGACAAGCTGGGTCGCAAGATGTCGAAGTCGCTGGGTAACAGCCCCGACCCTCTGGACCTCATTGCCCGCTTCGGAGCCGACGGCGTACGTATGGGCATGATGCTGGCAGCTCCTGCCGGCAACGACATCCTCTTCGACGAGGCGCTCTGCGAGCAGGGACGCAACTTCTGCAACAAGATATGGAACGCCTTCCGTTTGGTGAAGGGCTGGGAAGTATCTGAGGAAGCCGAATTCCCCGAGATTAACGCCAATGCCATTGCATGGATGCAAGCCAAGATACGTGAGACGGGAGCCGAAATCGAGGATTCGTTCTCGAAGTACCGTCTCAGCGAGGCCCTGATGGCAGCCTTCAAGCTCTTTACCGACGAGTTCTCTGGCTGGTATCTTGAGATGATAAAGCCTGCCTACCAACAGCCCATCGACCGAAAGACGCTGGAGGCTACACTCGACATCTTCGAGACCCTGATGAAGATTATACACCCCTTCATGCCTTTCATCACGGAGGAACTGTTCCAGGCACTTGCCGAGCGCAAGGACGGCGACAGCATCATGATTCACCCCTTGAAGCTCGAAGCCCTCAGCGACAACGACCGCAAGCTACTTGCCCTCATAGAGCAGGCCAAGCAAGTCATCAGCGGCGTGCGTGCCGTACGTAACTCCAAGAACATCGCACAGAAGGAAGCACTCATGCTGGAAGTAGTCAGCGGCAGCAAGCTCGCCCTTGCCCCCATCATCTCCAAGATGGCAAACCTCTCTGACATCTGTTATGTGGAGAAGAAGGGCGAAGGCAGCCAGTCGTTCCTTGTAGGAACCGAGGAGTATGCTGTTCCTCTGGGCAACCTCATCGACGCAGAAGCCGAAATCCAGAAGGCAGAGGCAGAAATCAAGCGTCTGGAAGGTTTCATGGCCGGCATACAGAAGAAGCTCTCCAACGAACGCTTCGTACAGAACGCGCCTGCCCAAGTTGTGGAGCTGGAGCGCAAGAAGCTGAGCGATGCCGAAAGCAAGATTGCCGCCCTACGCGACACGCTTAAGGCCTTAGGAAAATAACGTCAACGAAAGAGGATTAGTATACCCTCGCACGAAGGAATACTAATCCTACAGCCGAGACATTACTAATCCTTTGCGGATAGGAATACTATCCCTATTCACGAAAGGACATAAAGAAGGGGCACTCCCATCAGGAAGCGCCCCTTGTTAGATTGTATCGGTGTGTGAATTACTTCACTTCCTCAGTTACTTAACCAGCACCTTCTTGCCGTCCTTGACAACAAGGCCCTTGTAGTTAGCATTCACACGCTGACCAGCCAAGTTGTAAAGAGAAGCATCGTCTACAGCCAGAGTTGTTGTAGTGATACCAGTAACATCTCCCTGAGAAACTGTAATGGTCAGTCGAGCACCTTCCTGCATAAAGGTAATGGTAGCCAGACGACCCGTAACTCCTGCGGGCAGAGCCTCTGCCTCTGCAACAAGATCGAAAGTATATGTATCATCATAGTCCTCGTTAGCTATATTAATGGTCAGCCACTCAGGTATGTCATTTCCTTCTATAGTTTCGTCCAAGAACAGACGAGTCTGTCCAAGTTCGCCAGATGCTTCTTCACTATTGATATACATTGGATGAACTTTAATCGAAGTATTACCGCCCTCAATTGGAACGACCATATTTGTATTGTCATCTGTATGGAGGTAGCCATAGGTTGCACCCAGCAAACCAACGAATAGAGAGGTATTCCATGAAGAATAAGAGTACATAGAACCAGGCTCACTAGACAATTCAAACCAAGTAGAAGGTCTTGCATTACTCAAAGGAGAATCTTGAGAACCAAGAACACCGCTGAAAGTTCCGTTGTCCCATCCTTCAATAACAATTACAAACTCATCGTCAATGAACAAATAGTCTAGTTCAGAGCTCATTCCTTCCTCGTCTTCTGCATAAAGTGGAATTTCAACCGCAGTAAGGCCTATATTGAAGTTTGCATTGATATTCTCCTTCGTGGCATCACCTTCAGCAATCACCTCTCCCAAGACAGGCTTACCTACACCCGAAGGATAAGAAACCTTCTGAATCTTGATATGCAAATTAAAGTTTTCTTGAGACGTAAAACCAAGCATAGGTAAAGTAACACCTTCTATATAAAGAGGTACAGCAGGTTTCTCGTGATATAGATAAAGCTTGCTCATAGAGTATTGAGCTTTGTCGGGTGTTCCCCAGTTGGTATAAAATGCTAAGTCACCATCAGGATCCTGGCGCGTGATGATAGCAGGTGTTTCACTATTCAAGATGAAGTCAGACTCCGTAGCAGATGAATAGATGTAGCAGTTTTCATATTGATTAGAGCTATCCTCTTTCTTTGCCTTGCCTACTCCAAAAATGAAAGGATCAGACTGTGCCGTTTGATTAACACCTACGAGCTGAACATTATTCAGGACAGTATTATCTTCAAGGATGAGAGAAAAGTCCTTTTCTGTACCAGTAGCATAAATAGAAGGTTCATCTGCATTAGCATCATAAGCAGTCCACTGCCATTCTGTAGTTTTATCTGTGGTACGGTTTGCAAAGTTTATAGGAGCATATGCCCCAGCAATTGCAAGATTGTCACTAAAAGAATAGCCATTCAGACCCAGACCAGCAAAAAGAACGAGGTTGCCCGTCTCAAAGCTAACTGTGGGAACCTTGATAACACCAGGAATCGTATATTGTGCTCCTTTGATACCATCGTAGGTAGCAATCCAATCAGCATAGTTGTAGGTAGCAGAAGGATACAAACTATAAATAATATCATAAGAACCCGTGATTTCACCAGCATCATTCAATGTCAACTTAATAGCACCATCACTTGATGTGGCAGACTCTAAGAAGACATAGTATGTTTTATTTTCCTGAGTGAAAGATGTAACTAATGTGGGTTGAACTACAATCGTTTCACCCACAATAGTGTACGGAGCAAGAACACCGCCCTCAATTTTAAATATATTAGGAATGAGATCCCTAATAACATTAATTGTTGAATCCTTAATTGTTGTCGTACCAATAAACACTTCCCACTCAGTAGCGGCATTGGTAGAACGTTGCAGGCCAGAACCCACATATTTTTCCTGAACAGCACCAGCACGATTAGCCTTGAATTGCTTGTATACGGGCTTATAGTCCGTTAACTTGACTGAGCCCTTAAAAATCTTGCTATCCTTGTCGATAGCTTTAACACCAGATTTCTCACCAGCAAGCTTAAACTGTTTGAAAGATGTTTTTTTGTCAATTGAGACCTGCTGTTTAATCAGAGACCTACCAGAATTCTGCTTCTTCTGAAGCTGAGCATTAGCTGTGCTGAAAAACAAGGAAGCAACAGCGAGAAGTAAAATTTTCTTCATGATTATTTACTCTTTTTTTAGTTAAAAATTAAAGTTTATTCTATTTCAATCTGAATGATGTTCCACCATCTACTGCTGTAAAATCACCACCTGTGGGCATGAAATAGTCATTAGGAATCACATTATATGTGCCTATGAGCATCTCAGCAAAAGTACGGGCATATGTATCCACATTAGGAGCCTTCTTAACAATACTCTCCATATTCTTGTCAGACCTATCCTCTGAACTATATTCAATCTTCAGCTGTGCAACTGCTGGTTTACTTTGCGTAAGAGCAATGCCTGCAGTATTTGTCTTGTTCTTTGCAGCGTTTGTATAGAAAGTTAGCACCAAACCGTTAATTTTATTTGACCCAGTTGACTGGCCAATACCAAAGCTCTCTAAGCTCCAATCTTTATTAAACTTCTTAATCTCAGTATCAATTTTATTAAAAAGTTCATTCTGAGTCTCAGTGAACTGCTCTTTGTCAAATTTCCAGATAGCGCTGTGACTGACAATATAATTATCCCAACAGGCGCTTACCTTGACAGAACCATCCTCATTAACCAAACACGTTTGGTCGGTAGAAAGCGTAAACTCATGGAATTTATTATCACCGATGGAATTTTCTTTTTCCAAACGGAAACCTGTAGGAGTAAACACACAAGAGAGGACATCTATCCGCGTTTGTTTAATCACCTCAAGGGCATCTGTATAGGTTGGAATTCCCATATACAAATTTTTAAAATAAAATGTCTGTAATCCGTTGGTCACAGTGTAGTCCGTGATAGTAGAATTTGATATTTTATTCTTCATCGCCTCTACATCGGCAATATAGGATTTCCAATCACTATTACACTTCAGTAGACGTACTTCTGCTTGATGCCGTTCGCCGCGCATAATGACTTCATTGTCCGTATTTGACAAAATTACAAAATTGTGGTCACCATGCATACCAACACCATCCTTTACTAAATTTTTGGGAGCAGAGGAAGGATCTACAGGGTCCGTAAATGGTGTAAGTATATCGTTCCAAGCATTGAAAGCCAGTACTAATCCATCCTCTTTAAGCAAATCATAGACGCTAACTGCTTCAGTGTATTTACCAGCATTGCCGTCACGCAACATACGGTGGTTGCCAGCAATTGTGACCTTACCATTCTTCTCAAAATGAGCAAAGAGATTGAAACCCTCATAATGTCCTTCATCCGATGCACAGAAGAACTGCATTATCCAGCCATTAGGAGCATTACATAATATAGTCTGCACCTCATCGGCTTTATGTTCAATACGTAAGGCAGCAGGCTCATCAAACAAATCCTCCTCTTCAACATGACATGATGTCAAAACCAATGCTGGTAACAAAGCGAGGAATATAAATCTATATGTCTTCATATCTTTACTTTTTTCAATTAATCACTACTGCAACTCAAAGATTTTAACATTGTCTTTGAGATAGTTGTTCAGATTATCCTGACGTATGGAAACCTCCTTACGTAACGTATAAGTATTAAGTCCCCAACGCTCTTCATGCCAAGTGGTGGCAATGGAAATCTTCTTTAGCAAAGCATTTATTCCTGTTAAATCGTCACCACTTACTTCAGGCACCCAATTTAAAAAATCTGAAAAGCGTGTAAATGACTTCTTTTCATTGTATTTAAACTTCGGAATGTAAGCCGTAGCCTCTTTGTTTAATATCGTAGTCGCGTTATCACGATGATTATCCAAGACGACACGCCCATTTGCTTTATACGATCCAGTTTCAGTATCATACTCAACCTCATCATATAATTTGAAATTATTCCAGTGAGCAGCAGCGTCATTCATATTAATACCTAAATTATTGATGAGTTTAATTACCTCTTCCTTGTCCCCAGAATACCATCCAGGAGCACAAGCATTGATGATACGCATCATCCAACGATAATCTGTATCGGTAATAATACACGATAATGTCTCCACAAAATCTTCATAACTACCTGAAGAGGCATAATGAGTGACATATCCCATTTGGTGAGTATCTACAGAGTCACGCTCTTGCCAGTACTGAGGATCATAGGTTTTCGAGGTTATCTGTCCGAATGTAACGGGATACGATTTAGTCTGATGCAGGATATGAGAGAACTCATGGTGTATGGTGTGGAAATATTTCTGATTCAGAGCGAAAATATCATCACTTGAATATACAACACCAGGTTTATAAGCCTTCATCTCATTCAGGTTATAAAGTGTAATCTTCACACCACCTGAAGCCAAACCGAGAATCTCAGTACCCGTTGTAGGATTGTAACCCGACGAACCAATAAAATGGTAGATACGGGGACTATACATTTTCAAGAATTCTGTGCCAGCATACTTTTCATACACTTCATAAAAAAGATACTTGAGAAAATAAGATACCAACTGCACCTTATCGTAACCAGCTGGAGCCAGCTGATAGTTCAAATCTGATGCTGGCAAGTTGAACTTATACTGAACCTCCACATTATAGGGCTTCGTAAAGTTGTCATAAATCCACTGATCGAAATCGTATGTTGAGGCATTGGTGTCTACAACTGGTATGGAGGTATCAAAAATAGACTCGGTAAAGTCATCATGAGTCCCACAAGACGTAAAGGCTAACATAAGCACAGGTACGCTCAGAATATATTTTATTTTCTTCATCTGATATAACTTTTTAGTTTGGAAGTAATTGCAAATTATTCGATGGAGCATTTTGGTTCACTTGAGTGGTACGCTCTGTGCGGGGATAACCTGCATTGAGTACATCGTTAGGTATTTGTATCACACGACGTGGATCGTTCCATTTCAGCTCATCTATAGTGTTGATACCATCCATAGGACCTCGATATACATGGCGTACCTTGATTCCGTAACGCTTAATGTCAAACCAGCGCAGACCTTCAAACATGGTCTCAATGCGACGGAAATGCAGAATACAATAAAGCACACTCAAGTCATCACCCATCAACTTCTTGAATTCAGAACTGATGTCAGTAGGATGCAACTCGGAAATGTAGTTGTCTGTCTCTATCTGTTCTGGAGTCTTGTCGCTGCGATAAAAGTTTCTAATACGGGCAATCGTCAAATCAGCATCTACTTCTTTCGACTTTGTCCATACCTGCAAGTCCGCGATAGCTCCTGCCTGATCCCCTTTATAAAGCTTTGCCTCGGCGCGGCAAAGCAGCGTTTCCTCTGCAGTGAATGGCTGATATATGATATGTACCCATCCGATGCCTGCTATTTTGTCACTATACTCAAAATATTCTGCAATGCGGAAAAGCCATGAGCCATCCTCTTGATTGCCATTATAAATCATTTTACCCGAATAACACCTTAGACGACCACTCCAATTAGGACCTGCACCATAAATTGCTTCATTCGCACTCTTAACATTATTCTCTGGACTACCTTTGGCTCCAATGTTGAAACGTGCACTCGAAAGCATACGATCTTGCAAAGAATAAGTGCTCTGTAACAGGAAATTACATGGAGCTTTCTCATCATTAAAGGAATTATTCATCGCATCAATAGTATTAGTATTGATATTAGACCACTTGCGCATCATTCCAGAAGGATTAGTGCCCAGTGCCAAGTCAGCATACATAACAACCTTGTCGTAGTCGCGTTTGAAAAGATAGAAACGAGTAGCAAAAGCATAACAGGCATTCCTATTAAAATGGTATGCAGGAACCTTGTATTTAGAATCATCAATTAGATTTATCCCCTCCAACAAATCCTTCTCAATAAGATTGTAAGTTTCCTCGACACTATGGAGGAACAAACTATCGCCATAGTTCACACTTACGACCTCTTCAGGCTCCGTTACATATGGGATTCCCTTATCCACCGAACTTTGAGCGGAATCTTTGTAGCATTCGGCAAACACATTTACCAATACAAAATGAAGATAGGCACGCAAAACATGAGCCTCGCCCCAAGAGTGAGATAGCTGAGAATCATGTGCTGGATCGTTGCTCATCTCTTTCATGGCAGAGATGGCGTGGTTGGCCGCAGCAATACCCTTATAAAATTGTTCCCAGGTTTGGTAAGAAGTATCATCCTCTCCTGGTTCTTCGTTTTTAATATCCTGCCAAGCGTATGCTTCTGCATGGAATTCTTTATATGGAGAACGATGTAAGCCCGTTTGTACAACATTGTTATCTATCAAATTATCGCCAAAAAGTTCACAGACAACAGCGGGTGTTGCTTGAGGATAGGCCGAAACAAGCAGAAGTTCCACTTTCTTTGGAGAATCTATTTCCGTACGATTATCAGGTACTTCATCTAAGCCATCACAAGATATTAGCATAAAGAGTGAAGCATGAAGCATGAAGCATAAGAACACCCATAACTTTCTATTTATATATCTATTCATAATTAACTATATTCAATGTTCAATATTCAATGTTCAATCTTTAGAATCCCAGACGCAAAGTTGCAGTGAACTGCTTAGTAATGGGGGTTGCTACACCACCAGAGTTAATAAACTCAGGATCTTGTCCATTCAACTTCTTATCGGCATAGAGCAAGCAAAGGTTGGTCGCTGCTACCTTTATGGAAGCACGATTGAAGCACTTTGTCTTTTCAAGCCAAGGTTTAGGAAATTCGTAAGTAAGAGCAACTTCCTTCAGACGTATAAAATCACCATTGGCAATGCGCTCCGTTGAGTAGTTATAAGCATTATAGGCCGTACTTATCTCATAAGAACCATATCGGAACACCTGATTTCTTGATGCAATAGTCGGAACCGTGGTTATTGTCTCATCACCAGAAAGCATCCAACGGTTCTTGAATTCGCGGGGCAAAGCCGAAAGGTCACTATAACTGCTTGAGAAGACAGGGTCAAGACGAATGACATTACCACCAGAATAAGTAATGAAAATATCGAGGTTAATACGTCCCCACTTACCAGTATATGTAAATGTATTGTTGAAAGACCCATAATAGGTAGGGTCAGAAGGACCTTTGTAAACAAGAAAGCCATCAAGGTTCTCTGTTTCCTGAAAATTCACATCACCTACCGTCTTTTCACCTTTTTCATTTATAACCATAGGCAGACCCTCGGAGTTTAAACCAGCGAACTGATAACAGAAGATAGAACGTACAGGATAGCCTTCTATGGCATAACCCTGAGCCGTTACAAGATCCACAGCACGGCTATTGGTCTTCAATGATGTAATCTTATTTTTGGCGTTGGAGAAAATAAAATCGGAAGTCCATCGGAAACCTGATTTGTCGAGATTTACCGTTGTCAAACCTAACTCCACACCATGAGAGGACATGTCTGCCACGTTAGCCATCTTTTCAATTTTTCCGCCACATCCCTGTGTAAATACAGGACCTATCAAATCGAAATTATTACGACCATAAATATCGAAGGTCAGAGCAATACGTTCCTTAAGGAAACTAAAATCAACGCCAACATTCCATTCGTGTTTTTTTTCGTAGGTCAACTCATTATTGGCAAGATCATCTATGTAGATTTCAGCCTCTGCAGCGGAAGTAAAGGGACGCCATGTATTTTTGGTTCTGTAGATAGCCATTGCATTGGTTACCCACGCTGGACCTGTATCAGCCGTTAGCGAGTAACTACCACGCAACTTCAAACCAGAAAGCCAGGAATGGGCCTTTTCCATAAACTTTTCATTGAATATGTCGTATGCTGCAGAAACATTCCAAGTAGGCAGCCAACGGCTCTGTCGAGTCTTACCCAATCGGTTGGTTCCCTCGTAACGAATGGTACCGTTCAATGTATAGCGTTGGTCGTAGTTGTAGTTTGCCTGTCCATAGTAAGCTAACGTATTGGTAAGCGTATATTCCTCACCAAAATATTCCGTGTTCTCCTCATTCATCTGTTTTAGCCATAGATACGGGGTATAAGTGACACCACCAAGGCCATACCGATACCCCCAACCCGTCCAGCGCGTTGCAGTACGACGTACAGACGAATACTCCGAACCTACAAGTCCATTAAAAGTGTGGAGACTATTGAACACGTTGTTATATTGGGCAGTAAAGCGATAGTTATTGCTTCGCATGTTATCGTCATACTGATATTTTATACCACCTTCCGGAAGGACAGACTCAGGCAGAGCCAATTCATTATCAGGGTCGGTATACAAAAAAGGATTACTATTACGAATAGTCGAA
Organism: Bacteroidaceae bacterium; assembly: GCA_045220575.1. GTDB lineage: Bacteria > Bacteroidota > Bacteroidia > Bacteroidales > Bacteroidaceae > Physcousia. Next base: position 159,077 of record JBGUVX010000012.1, on the reverse strand, counting down.
TTATCATCCTGTGCATCGGTTCCAGCCCTATACGCATTGGCCTGATTAGCATTGTCCATTACGTTGTGTTGGCGTTTGGTGTGCGAAAGGCGCGTGGAAATAAGTCCAGCCAAACGTACAGACTTGATAGGTTTGTACTCCAATTCGCCACGGAACATCAACTCCGTCACCTGAATGTCATTATAATTATACTCCAGTTCGTCGAAGATGTTGAAGGGCGAATAGAAACGCGTATAGCTGACATTGGGATCCAGACAGCGACTGGTGTTCAAAGCATAACTGAAGGGATTAATGTCGAAATCACGCTTAACCTCACCCGTTACGACATCAACGGTCTGATTAAGAGAGCCTGGAGCCTCCTGCTTACGGTAACTTCCCTGTGCAGCCAATTTGACGCTAAGCAAATCGGCCCCCTTCATACCACTCAGAATGTCGTAAGAAGTATTACCATTGAAGGTATAACGGCTTACCGAACTGCGATTTATGTACTGTCCAGGGTCGTTCAGCACAGACATAGAGAAATAATTCTGTGATTTTTCGGTACCGCCAGAGATGCTGACCGAATGATTCTGCTGCACCTTGTTGGTAAACAGGAGGTCGAACCAGTCGGTGTTACGGAATTCAGCGGCCTGCAGATAGGCATTACGGGCAGCAGCTGTGTTCTCCAATCCGAATTTGCCCGTAACAGGGTCATAGTTACGTAATTGCTGATACATATAGCCATAAACACCAACATCTGAAGCATTTACGACGTTCTCCAACGAGAGCCAACCTTTATCCTCCATTTCTTTATACACACCCATCATCTCCTGAGAGTTCATGATGTTGTAATTACGATAGTTGGGCTTCATGCGGGTAGTGAATTCACCCGTGTAACCCACACTGGCACGTCCCTTCGAACCACGCTTCGTGGTGACGACAATCACACCACCCATGGCACGAGCACCATAGATGGAGGTTGCAGAACCGTCCTTCAGGATAGTGAAAGACTCAATATCATCAGAGTTCAAACCTGCTACAGCTGAAGATATCAGCGTCTTAGCATCACCTGATGCCAAATCATCAGCGCTGACATCGACATTGTCCTCATAGATGACACCATCGACTACCCACAAGGGTTTAGAGTTACCATAAATGGAGGTTGCACCACGAACACGAATCTTCGGCGAGGCACCAAAGGTGTTGCTGACGTTAGTTACCTGCACACCAGCCACACGGCCTTCGAGCGAACGGCTCACATCAGCCATACCCGAAAGCTTGATTTTGTCGGCATCAACCTTAGTGGCTGCGCCCGTAAACAAGCGCTTGTCTGTCTGTTGAATACCAGTCACTACGACCTCATCCATTTGCTTGTCATCACTCTCCAGTGTAATACGCATACCATTCTTGGCTTTCACCTTCTTGGTACGCATACCCATCAAAGTAACGACCAGAACCGGATTACTCTTTTCGGTCGATAACGTAAACTTACCATCAATGTCTGTAACGGTTCTTGTCTTGGTTCCTTCTACCGTAATAATCGCACCAATCAGGGGTTCGCTATCCTCGGCAGAAATAACAGTTCCTGAAATCTTTGTCTGAGCCATAGCAACTCCCACATAAAGGAACAAAGCCGCCAAGACAAGACTCAATTTTCTACATAAAAACATCTCCAAAATATTTTTTCTTTTTACCATTTAGTGTTATTGTCTCTTTTCTACGACAAAAAGCCCCTCTTTTGTATAAAGAAGGCTTAAAAACGCGCAAAGTTAAACATTTTTTTTCATTTATTCACATTTTTAGGACGTGAAATTATAGTTTTTGTGAAAAAATGCTAAAAAAAGTTACAAAATAAAAGCAAATATTGAAGCTTACGCGCGTACACATATATAATATTGTAAAGAGGCAACACACCATTCAATGTGTCGCCTCTTTCGTTGAGTCCAATCAATTACAATAAGCTGTTACTTCACAAGGAACTTTTTGCCATTACTGATGTACAGCCCCTTTGTAGGACGAGCCACGATACGACCCGTCGCATCGTAGATTGCGACACGTCGCGTCGCGTCCTGCGACACGTCGCTCGGAGCCTCGACTGCTGTCACGAGATCAACCGTCACCTCTTTGCTCCATTCAGAAACACCTTTATCCGTAGTGGCACGAACCTGATAGGAATAAACCGCAGGCTCAAGATTCTTGAACTCATAAGAAGTTCCAGTAGTTGTATAATAGCTTGTCGTAGACTCTACGGTTCTACGAGGAGCCTTCAACAATGAAACATCTTGAACCATTGTCCAAGAGCCCTCTATCATAGACAAGCCCGTATCGAAGGCTTTCACTTGGGCAGGAACTTCGAAATCGTTCCACGAATACACGCCGTCGAACACACTAACTCGTAACACATAGATGCCAGGGGAGTTAGCCTGAAGTGTAAGTTGCATGGGAGCAGTCCAACCATCCAATGGCAGCAGCCATGCAGGCTTGCCCGAAGTGGATGAAGCTACAGGTATGTCTGAGATGGAAGTACTAGCAGTTCCTCCCCCTGGCTGAGCGACTGTCAGGTTAAGCGTGCCTGATGAAGAACCAGCGCTGAGCAGGGAAAAAATAATAGTCATACCGCCACGTTTAGGTGCTTCAATAATGGGAGACACCAATGTTCCATTATTCTGCGTGTTACCCATACGCAAGTAATAAGGCGAACGATATAAATTAGAACCCGCCCAACCTGGAATATCCGTATAGCTGTCAAGTTGGGAAGAGATGTCGGTGCTTGAATTGGACATCCGAGTATAGCATTTCGAGAACTGTTCGTCAAGAAGGACGTTATCCTCCGGTTCATCGCTCAGATTCTTTGTAGCGGTAAGAGCCACCGTATAAGATGTTGCACCATCTATAGGATTCCAATTAGCCGTAAAGCCCGTAGAACTAACATTTGATGCTGCAGCCACTTCTGGCACATCTATCGTCACGCCACCCATGAAATTAAATGAAATCAGTCCACTGGCCTCAGATATTTCAGTAATAGGTTTACCCATAAGCTTACGACCATCCACGTTGGCGTTATATAATGTTGCAGCAGGGCTACTGGAATCCGTAAGTTTCCGATTTCGCTTTGTTCCTGGGAACGGGTCACCAGCCAAATCATTCGAACTATATGTGCTTGCCGAACCATCAGCAGGAATAATGGTCATACGTTGACGACTTCCATCATTGTTAACGGTATTCTGTACCCACGCATATTCATCATAATCGACATGAGTGACAAGAAGCCCATGACCATACTGCTTGGCATCGAAACCCTTCTTTTGGTGATTAGCAAGTAGATAGTACTCATTCTTTTGAGCATCGTTGTACATGATATAAGCCACTGGTTCCTCCTCAATAGCAGGCATATTAACTACTTGCATACTACTGTTGAGTTCCTTTGGTTCAAGCCAACCGCTATACCAGCGTTCATAAGCCGTATACCCAGATGGGGTACAACCGTTGTCAAGATAGCAGCCATAGTCCATCAGGCTCCACACGCTCATTCCAAAATTCAGTTCCGATGACTCAACATCACGGGTATCGTAGAAGTCTGGCAGACCCAAACAGTGACTAAACTCGTGACAAGCCGTGCCAATTCCGTCCAATATGCCCGTATTGTCTACGCCATTTCCCTTCAGTTCACATGCCATACCATACGTCGCCACATACACGCCTTCACCCGTCCTATAGGCACCGTTGCTTCCAGCATACAAGCTCCACTCGTGAGGCCAGATAGTATTTTCTGCCCCTTGTGCCGCACTGTAACCCGCATATATAACAAAGACCTGATCAACCATTCCGTCATCATTCCAATCGTAAGTAGTATAGTCAACCTGATTATCCACCTTCTGACAGATCTCGTAAATCATATCGGGCACACGCTTGGGATAAGTCTTCTGTTTGGAATAGTATTCCGCAGTATGACTAACAGTTACAGGTCCAACTACATCAAACTCCAAATCGAAATCGCCATAGCTTTGTTCGAGGAAATAGTCATGCACTGAACCTGCCATACCACATTGGTTAAAACCAGTCTGATTAAAGAAGTTATTGAAATCCTCCTTTGAATAAGTAAACTTCACATCAGAAAAGTTTACCAGGATAACCAATCCCCTCTTCTGCCCTTTGTATGCAATCTTCTTTGAATGGGACAAGGCACGTTCTTGATTTCGTGCAGACATCTTACGCTTATGTTCGACACTCAGTTGCTGGAGGTCCACGACCTGATACACGCCATCAACCTTTTGCAAGGCACGCCCATCGTCCGTACGATAGTAGTTGACATGCTCATCACCCTTTAGTTCGGCTTCCACACGACTTCCATCGGCCAGAGTAATAGTTTTCTTTACACCATGCTTAGCAGGGACCGCCACAGCAGACGTTACAGCAAACATTGCAGTAACCAGCAATAGGAATAGTTTTCTCATCATATATTTACATATAATCATTTAAACATCATGTCAGCAAATCTTTCAGGAACTGATCGAGTTCCTCATCGAGCCCTTCCAATAACGTACGGTTGAGAATAACCGTATCGTCATCAACAAGATAAAGATCGCGCAGCGTCTCGCCATCCTCGTCCATCAACACGAACGAGAAAGGATGCAGGACTGCCATACGGTCAAGAGTAGACTCACGCATTGTTTCCAAACATTGGCAAATCAGCGTTGCCGCCTCATCGTAAAGCTCATCGCCCATATTAATCCACTGCTCAACCACTATGCGGGTGAGTTCCTCATCGTTGTCGTCGAAAGCGAGCAGCTCGCCTGAAGATGGTTTTACCTGCAGGTGAATGTCGGTCATAATCGCATCCTGTCCTGCTGGGAAGTTGTCTGCAACTTTGCGTATTGCCCGTTCCAGTTGCTGAATTGTCTGTGGTGTTGCTTCCATGATATAACTTTACAATTTCACAATTCGACAAATTTACAGTCCACGTCCGTGACAGTTCTTGAACTTCTTACCCGAGCCACAGGGACATGGATCATTTCGGCCTGGTAGTTTCTCTGCCACAAGTGGCTGAACAGGACCTTGTTGCTCACGCGTGTCGCGGGCTGCAGCAGCACGTTGTGCCGGATCCGTTAAGTCGGCACGGCTCTCTGTGTATTGGGGACGCTGGCGAGGAAGCTGCTGGGCGGGAGCCTGTGTCATCTCCACATCCACGTCAGGAACCTGACCACGCATCAGTATGCTGATAGTCTTATTATTGATGCGGTTCACCATATCGTCAAACAGTTTCACACTCTCCAACTTAAAGATGAGCAACGGGTCTTTCTGCTCGTATGAAGCATTCTGCACAGAGTGCTTCAGTTCGTCCAACAGACGAAGGTTCTCCTTCCAAGCCTCGTCAATGGTGTGCAATAGGATGGCCTTCTCAAATGCCTTTACTAATGCTTGCGACTTCGTTTCGTAAGCTTCCTTCATGCCCACCATAATCTGGTATACATGGCGACCGTCCATCACGGGCACACGGATATTCTCATACATCTGTCCCTGCGGACTCTCGTAAATACGCGTAATGACCTTATTGGCATTAGCTGCCATCAGATTGGTCTTTTCCTTGAAACGTGCCATCACTTTCTGGTAGACCTCTTCTGCAAGTTCCTCCAGTTTACCACCCTCCAAACGGTCTTGCGAAAGTGGGAATTCCATTGCAAAGACTTCAAGGAAACGCTCTCGACAGCCTACGAAATCGTTATTCTCGAGAATGTTGCATACACGATCCCATATCATATCAGCAATATCCATACCGATACGCTCGCCCATTAAGGCATGGCGACGCTTCTCATAAATAACGGTACGCTGCTTGTTCATCACGTCATCATATTCCAACAGACGCTTACGCACACCGAAGTGGTTCTCCTCGACCTTCTTCTGTGCACGCTCGATAGACTTTGAAATCATTGGATGCTCAATCATCTCACCGTCTTCAAAGCCCAGACGGTCCATAATCTTTGCGATACGCTCAGAGGCAAACAAACGCATCAGCTTGTCTTCCAACGAAACGAAGAACACACTGGAACCTGGGTCTCCCTGACGTCCGCTTCGACCGCGCAACTGACGGTCTACACGACGGCTCTCGTGACGTTCCGTTCCGATAATGGCCAAACCGCCTGCTTCCTTCACGGCAGGTGACAACTTGATATCGGTACCACGACCAGCCATATTCGTTGCAATGGTAACAGCACCTAACATACGACCGCTTGCATCTGGAGTGGACTGACCAGCCAAAGCCACGATTTCCGCTTCTTTCTGATGCAACTTGGCATTCAGAACCTGATGAGGAATCTTGCGCATCTGCAACATCTTCGAAAGCATTTCACTGATTTCTACGCTCGTGGTACCAACCAGCGTGGGACGACCGCTCTCGCGCATCTTCTCTATTTCTTGGATAACGGCCTTGTACTTCTCACGCTGCGTCTTGTACACACGGTCGTCCATGTCGTTACGGGCAATGGGGCGATTGGTCGGAATCTCCACAACATCCAACTTATAAATATTCCAAAACTCACCAGCCTCAGTGATAGCGGTACCCGTCATACCAGCAAGCTTGTGATACATTCGGAAATAGTTCTGGAGGGTAATCGTGGCGAAGGTCTGAGTGGCAGCCTGAATTTGCACATGCTCCTTAGCCTCGACAGCCTGATGCAGACCATCGCTCCAACGACGTCCCTCCATGATACGACCTGTTTGCTCATCCACAATCTTTACCTCTCCATCAATAATAACGTATTCCTCGTTGAGGTTGAACATAGCATACGCTTTCAGTAGTTGTTGGATGGTATGCATACGTTCGCTCTTGATTGCATATTCAGTATAAAGCTGGTCTTTCTTTTCCAGTCGTTCCTCCTCGGGCAAAGACTCAATTTCTGCCATCTGCATAGCCAAATCGGGAAGTACGAACAAATCAGCATCATTTACCTCTTTGGCTAGCCAGGCATGGCCCTTGTCAGTTAAATCAGCACTATTCTGCTTTTCATCAACAACAAAATATAGTGGTTCTACACACTCGGGCATACGTTTGTTGTTGTTCTCCATGTAAATTTCCTCTGTAGCCAACATACCTGACTTGATACCCGGCTCAGACAGGAACTTGATGAGAGGCTTGTTTTTAGGCAACGCCTTGTGGCTTCGATAAAGAGCCAAGAAACCCTTTTCCAGCATTTCCTTGTCATTGGTTTCCTGTCCTTTTGCTATTAAGTTCTTTGCCTCTGCCAAAAACTGAGTTGCCAATTGACGCTGTACACCAACCAGCTTCTCGACAAGAGGTTGGTATTGTTCAAACTGCTGGTCGTCGCCCTTGGGTACAGGACCAGATATAATCAGAGGTGTACGAGCATCGTCAATCAAGACAGAGTCAACCTCATCGACAATGGCATAATTGTGACTGCGCTGTACCAAGTCGGCAGGATCGGTAGCCATATTGTCGCGCAGATAGTCAAAGCCAAACTCATTATTTGTACCAAAAGTAATGTCTGCCAAATAAGCCTTGCGACGGGCCTCACTGTTGGGTTGATGTTTGTCGATACAATCTACCGATAGGCCATGGAACATATAAAGGGGTCCCATCCACTCTGAGTCGCGCTTGGCCAAATAATCATTAACTGTAACTACATGTACACCATTGCCTGTCAACGCATTGAGGAAAACTGGCAACGTAGCTACCAGCGTCTTACCTTCACCCGTTGCCATTTCTGCGATCTTTCCCTGATGTAGTACTGTACCACCAAAGAGTTGCACATCGTAGTGAATCATATTCCACTCGGTCTCGTTTCCGCCTGCAATCCAGTGATTGTGGTAAATGGCCTTGTCTCCTTCGATATCTACAAAGTCGTGACGGGCAGCCAGTTCACGGTCAAAGTCTGTGGCTGACACTTCAATATTCTCGTTATTGGTAAAGCGCTCTGCCGTACTCTTCACTATGGCGAAAGCTACGGGACGCACCTCATCCAGAGCCTTTTCCAGAACTTCCAAAACTTCTTTCTCCAGTTTGTCTATTTGCGCAAAGATGGGTGCACGGTCTTGAATCTCCGTCTCCTCAATTTTCGCCTTCAAATCTGCTATTTGTTGACGCAGTTCCGCGGGAGCTTGCTGTACTTGGTTCTTTATCTGTTGCGAACGAGCACGCAATTCATCATTTGACAAAGCCTGAATCTCAGGATATAAAGCTTTAACCTGTTCCACAAGAGGCTGAATGGCCTTCATGTCACGTTGAGCCTTGTTTCCAAAAATACTACTCAAAAAATCTATAAATTTCATCTTTCTATTTACATTTAAACGATTTACAATTGACTATTTATTATTATGCAATTAATAAGACTTTCATTTTACGCCCGTAAGGGGTGCTGCCGAACAAGCATTCGGAGCACGAATGCGCATAAAACGAGCTAACGTTGGGGCGATTCTGTCTACAGAGACTGGCAAATCCACTAATTCGGGAGTGATGTCAAGGCCATAGAAGTAGAGTGGGAAGCCCATATATGACTCACGATGCTGCAAGCGTTCGCCAGTTTGTTCGTTGACAAGCACCCAACCCGGAGCTACTTGAATGAGAATATCACCCGAACAACGTGGATTATAGGCATTACGCAGATTGCGTATTCCAGGTGTCCATGCTCCTTGCGTCAAGCGTTGCGAGGTATAAACATCGCGCACGCCACTGAGTTGAATTATAAAATCAGCACTACGCTCAAGTAATTCGCTAAGATTAATATTCCTCTTTTCAATTCCCTTAAGGTCGAAATACAACTGGTTTCCCATGCTGGCCTCAACATACTGTGCCTGGCCATAAACAGCTGAGAGGTACATATTGAGCAGTAGTTGAGCACGAGTGATATTAAATACACCGGTTGGGATACGATAGCGCGACAAGTCCTCACTCAGTTGCTCGGCATCACTATAACCTGTGCTAGTTATCACAAAAAGCACACGTTGTCGGCCCACCTTTTTCTCCACCATATCAATGAGACGAGCCAACTGTTCATCGAGACGCACATAAGTATCCTGTATTTCCATCGGGCAATCGGCAACCGTCTTATGGTCATAGTTTCCCGCATAATAGGACACGCTAAGAAAATCAGTAATAGGGTCGATTCCCAGCAGCGAGTTGTGCAAGCAATGGCTAACGAAATCATTCACTTCCTCATTAACCATTGCGCTGGCCTTGAACTGGCGGAAACGATGGTCACCCTTGAAGACATGATGGAACGGTTTCTTCATACCGCCCGAAACAAAATAATTAAATTCGCCAACAAGTTCGTTCAGAGGTTCCCAGACAAGTGAGTTAATCCTGCTCGCAGCATGATCGCTATTGTTATAATAAGAAAGCCAATGGGGCTGTGCATTGTAGTACGAAGTAGTACACCACTGCCCGGTCTCATCATCAATCCAAAAGGCGCCATCGCCTGCATGACCTGCAGTAAAAAGGGCAGCATCGCTATTGGGAGCTATACCATATACCAAAGCTTTTCCTTCGGTAGCGACCTTCAACTCATCCGAGATGGTGGTTACGCCCAAATTTACTGGCGAAACACGTTCCTGAGTAAACAGCCCCGTCTGTTCCTTATCAGCCACGCAGGTCATACTATGTAAAGTAGAACGATTGAGCCATCGTTCGCCAACGATGCCGTTTTCGTAAGGCGTGGCACCACTCATTAGGGTTGCAACAGCCGATGCACGATCAGGTAATGCAAAAGGATATTCAGCCTGGCTGTAAACACGTCCCTCTCTTATTAGTCGACGAAAGCCCTTCTCACCATAAAGTGGAGAAAAAGCTTCTAAATAGTCAGTACGCAACTGATCGATGACCACATTGACTACCAGACGAGGCACCTCAGGGGCAGTCTGAGCTTCTGCACACATCATGACCATCAACATAGCCAAAGATGTTAGGAGATAATGTTGACGATTTGTCATCGGCGATTGTAATATATCAAGTAACTAATAGGACGGGTCAACAAAACAAGTGCCAACGGCAAGGTCATAGCACTGAAATGTTGAGGAATCCATAACATGAAGACCACAAAAAAGGTCAGCACAAATAAATTCAGGTAGTGATATGGGCAGATTTTACGTCGCGAGGCATAAGAAACGACCCAAGGAATGCACGCCAATGGTAAAGGATTGAATACGCAGACCTGCCAATTGGAATCCACCGTTGGATGTTGCGAGAACAAGAACATGAAACCGAGCAACAAACCTGCCAATCCCTGTAAAGTCATGAGTATGACATCAACGCACCAATACATGCGACAAAATTGATATTCTAACAACAATATACACAAGGCCACACCCAGTACCATCCAACCTGTAACAATTGGTGTGAGGATGTCCCATATATCATTCTGATTGCCGGAACCAGAAAGAGGCCGTGGGGCCAAAGCACACAGTACCGAGGTTTCAGCCACAAGAGGACGACGGTTCTTTAATGTATCGTATATTTGAGCCTCATCAAAATAGTTCATCAACTGTTCGGGGAGAAACTGCATGGAACGGTCGCTGAGAATTGTATCACAAGCAGCGCCCAAGAGAATATCGTTACCCTGTTCTGCCCATAGATGACTCTGAGTATAATGATGCAACAACTGACGATATGTGGGATGTTCAGCAGCTTCTTTGTAAACCACATGTCCATCAATCGCACGTTCTACCATATCTCGGGCTTTCGTTGTGCAGTTGTTAAGCAGGAAATTATAACGATAGGTTTTATTCTCAGGCAAGGCATTTATTGTTAAATCACGCACCAAGCGCAAAGCTTCGTCATACGTCAGATTTAAGGTTTGTTCAACTACCGAAGAGCCACGACGCTGATACTCAGCAAGAAATAAATCAAAAGGATAAGCCATAACCTCATAATCACATTTACCCAAGACAAAACGCCATGTAAAATGAGGTGCATTAAAATCAAAAACTCCATAATTGAATACAAGATCCCGATTCTCACGGACATCCCTAACACGCAAGGCTGTATGACCATAAAGCGAGTACACTTCATCACCTGGCGAGCAAGTGAGCAAACTCACGCGCAGGCTATCGTCCAAAGGCCGAGCAGAACTCGTCATGCTGACGAGTATCAGCAAGAACAAACATGCACATCGAATCTGGTTTTTCATACAAATTTAATTACGCGCACATACACGACGCGCAAATTGCCTGCAAATATACGAAAAATATTTGTAACTCTTGGTCAAAAATCTAAATAATTGTAACTTTGCAGCATGAAAACAAACCTAATAATAGATATAGGGAACACACGAGCAAAGCTGATTGCCTTCGATAGGAATCAAATAAAGGATAGCCTAATAGACGACCATGATTTAACAAAAATACACGATTTCATCGGCAAAAATAGATGTTATCAAGGCATCGTTTCCACCACCGCAGGCTTGACTCCGCTAGCTAAACAACGTATTGCTGCATTACCATTCGAAGTAATGTACATGACTGGGCTAACGCCAACACCTGTTTGTATTAAATACAAAACGCCTGAGACTTTGGGAACCGACCGTCTGGCTGCCATTGTGGGAGCACAGTCTCTACAACCGAAATGCAACATTTTAGTCATCGACTGTGGTACATGTGTGACCTATGACATACTCGATGCAGATGGGCAATACTGGGGTGGGAACATTTCACCAGGCATGGAGATGCGCCTCACTGCCTTGCATCAACAAACAGCACGACTGCCAAAAGTGACGGCCAAAGGCGACATCCCCGAAGTCGGCTATGACACACAGACCGCTATTAGGAGCGGTGTAATCCAAGGGATTCGTTTCGAAATAGAAGGCTACATCAAGCAGTTCAAACAGATTTTTTCACCTCTTTCAGTTTTTTTAACGGGAGGAGATGCCAATAAATTGGTCATATCGAAAGAAAGTTGTATCTTTGCAGACGATTTTCTGGTCCCACGCGGACTTAATCAGATATTGAACTATAACAAATGACTCAAATAAAGAGAATTGCCTGTCTTGCCTTTGCACTGTTGATTTCAGTTCTACTGGCCGCACAGAGCAATGGTAGTAACTCCTCTTATTCACGCTTCGGACTGGGTACTTCGAACGACCAGTCGCAAGGATTTAACCGCGCCATGGGCGGAGTGGCACAAGGCATGCGGGACGGCGACAAAGTAAACTTCTTGAATCCAGCCTCTTATGCCGCCATCGACTCACTAACATTCCTATTTGACGTGGGAATGGGATTACAACAAGGGCACATGAAGGGTAACGGCAAGAGTATGAATGTTTTCAATGCCTCATTGGAGTATATCAACACAGGATTCCGTATGAGAAAAGGATTAGGCATTTCCATAGGTTTTATTCCATACACTACCATCGGCTACAACTTTGATAGTTCCCAACAAGTAGGCAATTCATTTACCTCTGCGAAATCCATCAGCACAGAAACTAACTATTATGGTAATGGCGGTCTGCACGAAATGTATGTAGGCGTGGGTTGGAATCCGTTTGCAGACTTGAATATCGGCGCAAATATTGGATACCTTTGGGGAGCCTACACACATAGTTTGGCTCAACAATTTTACGAAGGAGGCAATAGCAGCACAAGTTACAACACACAGAACGAGGTCTGGAACAGCGACATCAAAACCTATAAAATAGACTTCGGCGTGCAGTATCCAATTAAAATCAACAAGAAGAATGAACTAACCATAGGCGCATCGACCAGTTTGGGCCACAATATCGGCAGCGAAGTAACGCTCTTACGCTACACCAGTCATGGCGACACGCTGACAAGTAAGACAAAGAACGCCTTTGAACTGCCTTTTACCATCAGTGGAGGTTTATCTTGGCGGCGTGGCGAGAACCTGACCATTGCAGCAGACTACACTCAAGAACGCTGGGAAGGCTGTAAGGTTCCCATATCATATTCCACAGCGACAGCCAGTAGCATAAAACTTGCGACAAACCAATATCTCAACCGTCATCGCATATCAGCAGGCGCCGAATACTACATCAACCCTCTGGGACGCAAGTACGGCGAACTGATTCGCTATCGCTTAGGAGCATCGTATGCTACACCAAATATCAAGGTAAATGGTCAGAACGGCCCTAAAGAATATGGTATCACCGCAGGAGTGGCCCTCCCTTTAACCACTCGCAGCAAGTCGCTAATCAACGTCACCGCACAATGGTTATGTCGCAAGCCTAGCGCAGAAGGACAAATCACGGAAAATTATCTCATGCTGCATTTGGGAATTACCTTTAACGAGGCATGGTTCATGAAATGGAAGTTCCAGTAATTTCAGTTGAAAGTTGAAAGTTGAAAGTTTATTTCCAGCTATAGCATTCGTACTTGCGGCTCTGATTGTAGGCTGCGCCGACGAGCAGGAGCAGATGGCAGCGGCCATCGGGGAAAATGACTCCACCGCGTTCATGCGTTCGAGAGGCATCAGCTCACTCATCTCAGACTCCGGTGTCTTACGCTACAAACTCATTGCTGAAGAGTGGGATATATACACCAATACGACCCCGGCAACATGGAAGTTCATGAAGGGACTACTCATGGAAAGATTTGATGAATCATTCCACATTGACCTTCACGTACAAGCCGATACAGCATATCTACACGAGCAAAAGTTGTGGGAATTGCGCGGACGGGTTGTTATCCGAAATATTGAAGGGACACTGTTTCGTACGGAAGAACTTTATTGGGATATGAACGAGCACCAGATGTGGAGTACGAAATACATGCGTATCAAAACGACCGACCAAGATTTAGAAGGCACGGATTTTCGCTCCAATGAACAAATGACCGACTACTATGTATCAAACTCAGTAGGCGCATTCCCTGTCAGCGATGTCGATGGCAACAAAAACGAGGAAGCTCCGTCAGATACAGCCGCAGCAGTAGCAGCCACCGCACCCACGACTCCAGAAAAGACAAACCGCATCATGCCAACGGATCCTAACAAATACGAAAAACAAAGACATTGAGAATAAGGAAATGCTTATCATCAGTTGCATCATAGTACTGCTTTTTTCTGCCTTCTTCTCAGGGATGGAGATTGCTTTTGTATCGAGTAGCAAGCTACGCGTCGAGATGGACAAAGCTTCGAAAGAGGGCATTACGTCGCGCATACTCGGTGTCTTCTATGCACATCCCAACAACTTCATATCCACACTATTAATCGGCAACAACATTGCCCTTGTCATCTACGGTATTTTGATGGCACAAATCATTGACCAATTTGTACTTACGCCTATGGGGCTGATGGAAAGCGAAACACTAAGGTTAAGCATCCAAACCATTGTAAGTACTGGCATTGTCTTGGTAACCGGCGAGTTCCTGCCCAAGACCATTTTCCACCTCAACCCTAATGGAATGATGAATGCCTTTGCATTTCCCGCCTACCTGTTTTACATAATACTTTACCCTATTAGCAAATTTACCAGCGGACTCTCGAAGTTTTTTCTGTGGCTGATAGGGGCTAAAGTCAAGCCGGCAGTCAAGAAACAGGCTTTCAGCAAGGTTGACCTCGACGACCTCATACAGCGCAACATGGACCATGTAGGCAATGAAAGTGAAATCAACGAGGAGGTTAAGATATTCCAAAATGCACTGGAATTTGCCGAAACAAAGGTACGTGACTGTATCGTACCCCGTACAGAAATCGATGCTGTAAGCATTGACACGCCACTCGATACTTTGCTCAATGAGTTCATCGAAAGCGGTCACTCCAAAGTCATTGTATATCGCGAAGACCTTGATGACATTGCTGGTTTCGTGCATTCAAGCGAAATGTTCAAGTTGAAAGCTGGCGACGACTGGACTCAGCATATCCGTGAAATCCCTATCGTACCAGAAACCATGACAGCACAAAAGCTGATGAAGAACTTCATGCAGGAGAAGAAGTCATTGGCCATCGTAGTTGATGAGTTCGGTGGCACCAGCGGCATTGTCACCCTCGAAGACCTGGTGGAGGAAATCTTCGGCGAAATCGAAGACGAGCACGACAGCAACAAATACGTTGCTAAGGACCTTGGTAATCAAGAATACCTGCTATCTGCGCGTCTTGAGATTGAGGCCATAAATGAGCGCTTCGATTTGGATTTGCCAGAGAGTGAGGAATACTTAACCTTAGGCGGCCTCATCCTACACGAATACCAAAGCTTCCCAAAACTCAATGAGGTGGTGAAGTTCGGCAACTGGGAGTTCAAGATTGTCAAGAACACCACGACGAAAATAGAACTCGTGCGCCTAAAAGTATTAAAATAATTAGAGAATCGTAACTCGTAATTCGTAATTATTTCGTATCTTTGTGCGCTTATTGCGAAAATGCAAATAATAAATCAAACAAAAACATAAATTAAAATGGCAACATTACAAAAAATCAGAAGCAAAGGCACAGCCCTTATCCTCATTCTGGGTTTGGCCTTGTTTGCATTTATTGCGGAGGAGTTGGTTCGCGCCCTCTCTTCCAGCCGTAACGCTAATCGTCAGGTAATTGGCGAGGTTTACGGCGAGAACGTGACCTATCAGGAGTTCAACGACCTCGTAGATGAATACGAGAATGCCGTTAAACTTGGCAATGGTGGCCAGAATCTGACCGAAGCACAGAACATTCAGTTGCGCGACCAGGTATGGAACGATTTCGTTCGCAACCAAGTCATTGCCCACGAGGCGAAAGCATTGGGTCTGACCGTTACTGATGCCGAACTGCAGAGCATCATCAACACCGGTTCCAGCCAGTTGTTACGCCAGACCCCGTTCGTCAACCAACAGACAGGAATGTTCGATGTCAACATGCTTAACCAGTTCCTAAAGAACTACGACGACATCCAGAGCAACCCCGACTATCCCGAGGCACAGAAGGAGATGATGGTTCAATACCACAAGTACTGGAAGTTCATCGAAAAGCAGGTTCGCGAAGATGCCCTTGCACAGAAGTATCAGAACTTACTCACTGCTTGCATGCTGTCCAATCCCGTAAGCGCCAAGGCTGCATTCGAGGCTCGCAACAACGAGACTCAGGTTCTGCTGGCAGCCGTTCCTTATACCACGGTCAAGGATAGCGACGTGGAGCCCACAGAGGATGAGCTGAAGGCAAAGTACAAGGAGATGACACAGCAGTATCCTGATATGTTCGACATGCAGGTAGAGGCTCGCGACATCAAGTACATTGTGGTGCCCGTAACAGCAAGCGAGGCCGACAAGGCTGCCCTAACCAAGGAACTCAACGAGTACAAGGAAGCTATGGAGACCAGTGAGAATCTGGCCAACACTGTACGTGAGAGCCGTTCCAGCATCAGCTACAGTGGCCTGCCCGTTAGCCGCAAGGCTTTGCCAAGCGACATTGTAGCACAGCTCGACAGCATGACCCCAGGTACGACCTTTGGTCCCACCGTCAATGAGTCAGAGAACACAATGAACGTCGTGAAGTTCATTGCCAAGGTACAGCAACCCGACTCCGTCGAGTACCGTGTGATTTCTGTTCCCGGCAGCGACGAGAAGGCTAAGCAGAGTGCAGACAGCATCTTCACAGCCTTGAATGCTGGTGCTCCCATCGATACCATCGCCAAGAAGTACAACCAGAGTGCCGAGGCACAGTGGCTGACCTCTGCCCAGGTTGGCAACAACAGCATGCGCGATGACGACAAGAAGTTTGTGGAGGCCATCTTCAACACTCCTGCCGGCTCATACAAGAAGGTTGACCTTGCCAATGGCAGCCTCATCATCAAGGTCAACGAGCGCCGCAACATCATCGACAAATACGATGTGGCTATCATCAAACGCGCCATTGACTTCAGCGAGGACACTCACAACGATGTTTGGAACAAGTTCAGTTCATTCTTGGCTGCCAATGCCACCCAAGAGGACATTGAGGCCAACGCTGCAAAGGCAGGCTACATGGTTCAGGCGTCTCCTTATGTAGGTTCTGGCGACCACTACATTGCCAACATTCCCAGCACGACGGACGCTCTGCGTTGGGTATTCAATAGCAAAGTAGGCGATGTCAGCGAGCTTTACGAAGCCGGAAGCGCCAACGACCAGTTGCTCGTAGTCATGCTCACTGCCATCCACAAGAAGGGTCCTCGCGACTTCAACGATGACAACCTGCAGCAGTATCTGCGTGAAGAAGTGCTGAAGGACAAGAAGGCAGCACAGCTCGTCGAGAAGATTAAGGACATGAAGAGCGTTGCCGAAGTTGCCAAGGTGGCAGGTGCCGTTCAGGACACCGTAAGCCACATCACCTTTGCCGCTCCCGTATTCGTATCGAAGGTTGCCAGCAGCGAACCCGCTCTCAGCGGTGCTGCCTCTGCCGCAAAGAAGGGCGAGTTCGTGACGGGCATCAATGGTAACGGCGCTGTTTATGCTTTCCAGGTTCTGGACAAGAGCAAGCTCGAAGGCAAGTTCGACCAGAAGCAGGAAGAGGCACAACAGGCTAGCAACAGTATGCGTGGCATCGGTGGTTTCCTGCAGAGCCTGATGCGTAAGGCCAACATCGTTGACGACCGCTACAAGTTCTATCAGTAATCCATAGGGCCCATAGGTCTTATGGGGCCTATAGGTCCTATGAGACTTATGGGGTTCATGAGACAATAAAGTAATCCCCCGCTCAACCCGAGCGGGGGATTACTTTATTTGTATGGGAACTTAATTAGTTGTTCTCGGGACGAAGCTGACGAACAACGGCAGCCGTGCGCCACATCTCGCTCTCGCGCAGGGCGGCAAGCTCTTTCTCCAAACCTACACGATAGTCGGGCTTCGAGTTGCTGTCGATAGAAATCTGAGCCTCGTGACCGCTCTTCACACTGGCATACAGTTTCTCAACCACAGGCTTAATGGCATCGTGGAAGGGACCCATCCAGTCGAGGGCACCACGCTGAGCCGTTGTCGAGCAGTTGGCATACATCCAGTCCATACCCTTTTGAGCAAACAGAGGCATCAAGCTCTGCGTCAGCTCCTCAACGGTCTCGTTGAAAGCCTCGGAGGGAGTATGCCCGTTCTCACGCAGCACCTCGTACTGAGCCAGCAGCAAACCCTGGATGGCACCCATCAGAGAACCGCGCTCACCAGTCAAGTCACTGGTAGCCTCGCGCTGGAAGGTGGTCTCGAACAGATAACCCGAACCGATGCCGATACCCAAAGCAAGTGTGCGCTCCAGAGCACGGCCCGTGAAGTCCTGATATACAGCATAGCTGGAGTTCAGGCCACGACCCTCAAGGAACATGGTACGCAAGCTGGTACCGCTTCCCTTGGGAGCAACCATGATAACATCAATATCCTTGGGAGGAACGCAACCCGTGCGGTCGTTCCAGGTGATGGCAAAGCCGTGAGAGAAATACAGGGCCTTACCAGGAGTCAGGTACTGCTTCAGAGTGGGCCATACGCTCATCACAGCCGCATCGCTGAGCAGGCACATCACGATGGTACCCTTCTGGGCAGCCTCTTCGATGCTAAACAATGTCTCACCGGGAACCCAGCCGTCGCCAATAGCCTTCTCAAAAGTCTTGCCCTGACGCTGGCCGACGATTACGTTGAAGCCATTGTCGCGCAGGTTACAAGCCTGACCAGGGCCCTGCACACCATAGCCAATGACGGCGATGGTCTCGTTCTTCAGCACCTCACGTGCCTTCTCCAAGGGAAACTCTTCGCGGGTCATTACCTCTTCAATGACACCGCCAAAATTCATTTTTGCCATAACAATATATTTAAATTAAAAATTAAGAGTTAAAAAATAAGAATTATTTGAAGCGGACTTTGGCTTGGCACACGACCTCGCCCTCGTTGTCGGCGTCCACGCCCTTTCGCACCTCCACGTCCGTCTCGTTCTCGTCTACCTCTTGAGTATAGAACGAGAGACGGTCGCCTATGTAACTTTCCGTCTTATAGGCAATCTCGAAACGCTGTAGCCGTTGGTTGCGGAAGCGCTCCATTGGGAAGAGGTCCAGAATGTGCTCGATGTACTTTATCGAGTTGATGTGACCGTTGATGTCCACGTCCGAATAGTGGGTATCTATCGTGTTTGCCAACTGTGCATCCCGAAAGCGGAATCGCCCGTGCCCGGCAATGGGACACGGCTTCTCCTCCTCCGACACAACATAGTTGAGGATGTCGCCATCGTAGAGTGTCAGCAAGTCACAGGGCTTACGTGTCTCTATATCAATCATTGCCCAGATGCTGCGGGCGTAACCATACGCTGTGCCGTCCTCGCGCAGAATGGCGAAGTTACGGTTCGTGAAAAGTTTGATGACACTTTCCACCCATGTCTCTATGCTGCCGCGCTCGCACTGGCGAGGAATGTCCTCCAGTTCTATGCTCAGCCGACTTAGCACCCACGTATGTCGAGTCTCGTTCAGGGCTCCTAAACCCCACCCTCGACGCTGGCTATGGTTGCCGGCAGCGTTCAGCAGGTGGTTGCCAAGGATGCCCAAGAACATCCGTCCCATGAAATCCACATGGAACGGCTCTACATAAAAGGGATAAGAGTCCAACCTCCCCCATCCCCCTCCCAAGGAGGGGGCCTGAGCTGCTTTGAGGTTTTCTTGAGTCATAGTCACTATCTTTTTATTTGAATATGCCCCCTCCTTTGGAGGGGGTAGGGGGAGGTTCTATTTCCTCAACCTTTCCATTTCCTCCAGATACTTGTCGAGGCGTTCTTCCGTGCTCTTGGTGACGGCAATGCGTCCGGAGCGCACGAACTGCAGGACTGCGCCCAAGGCATTCAGTTCCTGGAACAGGCTGAGGATGTCCTCCGTCATGCCCTTCTTCTCGATGATGCTGTAGGTGGGATTCACCTCCACGATGCGTGCCCCGTGCTTGCGGACGATGCGCGACACGTCCTTGTTTTCCAGAATCAGAGGAGTGCTGACTTTGATGAGACATGCTTCAAGTATGAATATCTCGTCGTCGGTAAAGTAATGCGCCTGCAAGACGTCAATCTTCTTCTCCATCTGCTTCGTCAGCATCTTCGCCATCTCCTCCGTGCAGTAGCAGGTGATGGTGTACTTATGAACGCCGGGCGTGGAAGAAGCACATACGTTCAGGCTCTCGATATTTACTTGGCGGCGTGTGAACACCGCAGTTATCTGGTTCAGTATGCCCGCGAAGTTCTCACTGTAGATGAGCATCGTGTACAGGGTTTCGCCCTCGTGCTTCTGCAGGTCGCAACGTCCACACTGGTCGCAATCGCCACACTGACCACCTTTCTTCAATTCACAATCCATAGTCTTAGTTTATTTCCATCATCATTTCGTCCACGTTGGCTCCGGGAGGTGTCATCGGCAGGACATTATCTTCTTCCTTGACGGCACACTGCAAGAGGAAGGCTCCGGGGGTCTCCAGCATCTCCTTGATACCAGCAGCCAGGTCCTTGCGCTCCACCACGGTGCGCGACGGAATGCCGTATGCCTTGCAAATGCCCTCGTAGTCGGGGTTGAGCATGGGCGTGAACGAATAGCGTTTGTTAAAGAACAGGTACTGCCACTGGCGCACGTTGCCCAGGAAGTTGTTGTTCATGAGGATAATCTTCACGGGACATCCCTGTTCCATGATGGTGCCCAGTTCCTGTATGGTCATCTGCAAGCCTCCATCGCCCACGAACAGGCAGACGGTGCGCTCGGGTGCGCCAAAAGTGGCGCCGATGGCTGCGGGCAGACCAAAGCCCATCGTACCGCAACCGCCGGAGGTTACGACGCTGCGGCCCTGAGAGAACTGGAAGTAACGGCAACCGAACATCTGGTTCTGTCCCACGTCGGTCACCATGACGGCCTTCTTCTCGGTGGCATTGCTCACGGCACGCACCACTTCTGCCATCAGCAAGGGTCCCTCGGTGGGATGGATGGCACGTTCGATGACCATCTCCCGCTCCTTGTCCCAATAGGGACGGAAGCCTTCTATCCACTCCTTGTGCTGCTGTTCCTTCAAGAGGGCAGTCACGCGGGCAAGGGTCGATTTGCAGTCACCCACGACAGCCACATCCACTGGGACGTTCTTGTTTATCTCGCTGGGGTCAATGTCGAAATGTATCACCTTTGCCTGCTTGGCGTAGGTGTCGAGGTTTCCCGTCACGCGGTCGTCGAAGCGCATACCCACGGCAATCAGCAGGTCGCACTTGTTCGTCATCACGTTGGGGGCCAGGTTGCCGTGCATTCCCAGCATACCCACATTCAGGGGGTGTTCGCTGGGCAGGGCAGACAGACCCAACAGTGTGCAGCCGGCAGGCATGTCGGCCTTCTCTATGAACTGTCGCAGCTCCTCGCGTGCATCGCCCAGTTCCACGCCCTGTCCCACCAGGACGAGGGGACGCTCGGCCTTGTTTATCAGGTCGGCAGCCTTCTGAATATTATCGTCGGTAGGCACGGGAACGGGACGGTAGCTGCGGATGAAATCGACCTTTGCAGGCTCGTAGTCCACCAAGCCCGTCTGGGCGTTCTTGGCAAAGTCGAGTACCACAGGCCCTGGGCGTCCGCTCTTGGCTATGTAGAAGGCACGGCTCACGGCCCACGCCACGTCCTCGGCCTTGCGAATCTGGAAGGCCCACTTCGTGATGGGTTGCGTCACACCGATGACATCGACCTCCTGAAAGGCATCCGTTCCCAGCATGGCAGCGCCCACCTGTCCGCAGACGACTACCATCGGCGTAGAGTCAATCATGGCATCGGCAATGCCCGTGATGGTGTTCATAGCACCAGGACCGCTCGTTGCAATGACCACGCCCACCTTGCCGCTCACCCGGGCATAGCCCTGAGCTGCATGGGCAGCGCCCTGCTCGTGACGTACGAGAATGTGATGGAGTGTTTTCTTGTGGTCGTACAAAGCATCGTAGGTGGGCATGATGGCCCCACCGGGATATCCAAACAACACATCGACGCCTTCCGCCTCAAGACTTCTCATCAAGGCCTCGGCACCTGTTATCTTTTCTGCCATATCTCTTTACCTTATTTATTTGGGTACGCAAAGTTACGGATAAATAACAACATGACCAAAAATAAGCACCCCTAATTACTATTTACAAGTAATTAGAGGCACTTTTATGATAAATTATCTCTTAAACAACTAATCTTCGATTATGCGGACACCGCCCTTGTCGGCACTTGCGACGGACTGGGCGTAGGCGCGGAGGGCCTTGCTGACCACGCGGTTGCGGCGCAGGGGCTGCTGCGGGCGCGCTGCCAGTTCCTCGTCGCTGAGCTTGACGTTGATGGAGCGACTGGGAATATCGATGACGATGATGTCGCCGTCCTTAATCTTGCCGATGTTGCCGCCGCTGGCTGCCTCGGGCGAGATGTGTCCGATGCTCAGGCCGCTGGTGCCGCCCGAGAAGCGTCCGTCGGTGATGAGGGCGCACTCCTTGCCCATGTGCATCGACTTGATGTACGAGGTGGGATAGAGCATTTCCTGCATACCCGGGCCTCCCTTGGGGCCTTCGTGGGTGATGACTACGCAGTCGCCTTTCTTCACCCGTCCGCCGAGGATGCCCTCGCAGGCGTCTTCCTGGCTGTCGAAGACAACGGCAGGACCCTCGAAGTGCCACAGTTCGGGCGCTACGCCGGCGGTCTTCACTACGCAGCCGTCCTGGGCAATGTTGCCGAAGAGGACTGCCATACCGCCATCCTTGGTGTAGGCGTGTTCGATGTCGCGGATGCAGCCGTTGGCGCGGTCGGTGTCCAGCGTTTCCCACTGGGCGTCCTGACTGCCCATCTTCGTCGAGAACTTGCCGCCCGGTGCGCTGCGATAGATGCGCTCGGCCTCTGGGTCGATGCTCTCGCCCGTGATGCTATACTTCTTTATATCGTCGCCTAATGTTGCGCCGTTCACGCGCTTGCAACTGAGGTCGAGCAGGTTGCCCTTGGCCAGTTCGCCCAGGATGCCGAGTATGCCGCCGGCGCGGTTCTCTTCCTGTATCGAGTACTTCTGCCAGTTGGGGGCGAGCTTGCAGAGGAAGGGCACCTTGCGCGAGAGGGCATCGATGTCGCTCATCTTGAAGTCCACCCCACCCTCCTGAGCCACGGCCAGAAGGTGAAGGACGGTATTCGTCGAGGCTCCCATAGCGATGTCGAGGGTCATGGCGTTGAGGAACGCCTGGCGGGTGGCTATCGAGCGGGGCAGCACGCTGTCGTCGCCCTCCTCGTAGTACTTGAAGGCATTCTTCACGATGAGTCGCGCCGCGTCCTTGAAGAGCTGGATACGGTTCTTGTGGGTTGCCAGGATGCTGCCATTGCCGGGCAGCGACAGGCCGATGGCCTCGGTGAGCGAGTTCATGGAGTTCGCCGTGAACATACCCGAGCAGGCACCGCATCCGGGGCAGGCGCACTGCTCCACCTCGGCCAGTTCCTCGTCGCTCACAGTTGGGTCGCCACCCTTCACCATCGCGGTAATCAAGTCAGCATTCACGCCGTTTATCTTGTGCGATTCCATCGGGCCGCCGCTCACGAACACGGCAGGGATGTTCAGTCGCATGGCTGCCATCAGCATGCCGGGCGTCACCTTGTCGCAGTTCGAGATGCAAATCATGGCATCGGCCTTGTGGGCGTTCACCATGTACTCCACCGAGTCGGCAATGATGTCGCGCGAGGGCAGCGAATAGAGCATTCCATCGTGACCCATCGCTATGCCGTCGTCAACGGCAATGGTGTTGAACTCCGCAGCATAGCATCCCAGCTGCTCTATCTCCTGCTTCACGATCTGCCCTATCTCGTGCAGATGGGTGTGACCCGGCACAAACTGGGTAAACGAGTTAACTATGGCGATGATGGGCTTGCCGAACTGCTCGCGCTTCATGCCCGTTGCCACCCACAGGGCACGAGCCCCCGCCATGCGCCTTCCTTCCGTGCACACGGCACTTCTCAATTGGTGTTTCATAGCTATCCGAAACTTTTGTTTTACGATTGCGCGGCAAAGATACGAAAAATATGTGAATCCACCGACAAGAATGCGTAATTAAAGCATAGCAAATGCGATGTTGCCGACCATACGACGCAACGCACCTCTTGACACACAATTGTATGTCAAGCCAAGGAATAGTATTCCTAAGGCAGGGGGAATAGTATCGCGTCCCTTGGCACACAGCTGTGTGTCAAGAAGAGCCACACGTCGCAAAGCCCTCGGAGACACGTCGCAACTGGAAAGACGGCACGTTGAACGCAAACAAAGATACAACTTTATTTTGGATTATGTCTCATCAGGGCGGATATTTCGCATCAGGCCCTCGTACTTGGCACGCTTGACTGCCGAGCCACGAAATAGCTGGCGATACTGCTCAGGAGTAAGGCGTTGCCAGTCTTCATCAGTCATCTGCAGCAGTTCTTCAGAGGGACGGAACTCCTCAACAGGCGTCTCTTGTGCCTTCGACAAATGAGGACAGGCCCGCAGACAGCGGTCGCAACCATAGAAACATTCATCGAGCAGCGGTCGCACGTCAATCGGCAGGGCTCCACGATGCTCTATGGTCAGGTACGAAAGGCAGCGACGGGCATCGAGTCCCTCTTCGCTGAGGGCACCCGTGGGGCATGCCTCCAAGCAGCGGCGGCACGCCCCACACCCCGTAAACATCGGGTTGTCGTAAAGCGGTTTGTCGTAGCGGTCAGCCTCGCAGGTCAGCAGGATTTCGGCAAGGAAGAAGGCGCTGCCCTGATGAGGGACAACCAGTTGGCGGTTGCGTCCTATCCAACCCAGGCCACAACGCCACGCCCAATACTTCTCCATGACAGGGGCCGTATCCACACAGATCCTAGCCCCCCCATCCCCCTTTAGGGGGAGAGAAGCAACAAGTTGCTGCAAGCGCTGGCGGATGACTTCGTGATAGTCGAGGCCCTGGGCATACCAGGCAAGGCCCTTCTGCGTGGGATGTTCACCCGGATGGTAACTCATGGCCAGCGACACTACAGTCCTGGCACCCTCAAGGAGCAGACGAGGGTCGCGGCGCAGTTCCATGTGGTTCTCCATGTAGTGCATCTCGCCCTGACAGCCCTCGGCAAGCCACTTCACGTAGTCCGCCATGACGGCATCAGGCACGCGGCCTGCAGGAGCCAGCCCGACTCTTGAAAAGCCCAGCTTCAACGCCTCGCTTTTCAAGGATGAGGAATTAAGAATGAAGGATGCGCTCGGCCCGAAGGGACGCTTGCGTAGCTTGTCGGAGCAAGAAAAATTATCTTTTTTAGTAAACAATTTCAATATTCAATCTTCTTGAATTCATAGCCTTGGTCCTTGAGCCACTGAAGGGCATCGGGCAGCATTACGCGGAGCTTGTCGATGCTCTTCAACGAGTCGTGGAAAGTGATAATAGAGCCATTGCGGGCGTAACGCTTCACGTTGTCCAGCACGTCCTGAGCCGTTAGCCGACAACTGTAGTCGCGAGTCACGAGGTCCCACATCACCACCTTGTAGCCGAAGATGCGCATCGTGCGGTACTGCGTGGCACGCATCCATC
This sequence comes from Bacteroidaceae bacterium, assembly GCA_045220575.1. Classification (GTDB taxonomy): domain Bacteria; phylum Bacteroidota; class Bacteroidia; order Bacteroidales; family Bacteroidaceae; genus Physcousia. The sequence goes on along the minus strand of JBGUVX010000012.1, from coordinate 133,687 downwards.
CATGAGGCGGACGGAACAGTTTCGTGTTGAGTATCTCATTAGCCTTGTGCACATTGTAGAGATACTTCCAACTGCTCCAGCGGAAGCCACCGATGTGATTGTATGTGTGGTTCCCTATAGCATGCCCGCGACGGCGTACCTCCTCCAGCAACTCAGGATAGCGATGGGCATTGTCGCCTACCATAAAGAAAGTAGCCTTGGCACCAAACTGGTCCAAGACATCGAGCACAAAGGGAGTGGCCTCGGGAATGGGGCCGTCGTCGAACGTCAGGTAAACCGCCTTCTCACGATGGTTCATCCGCCACACGGCGTGGGGATAGAGCCATCGGAGAAAGCGTGCAGGTTGTTCAATAAGCATCAGTAGGAGCTACGGTACGATACAGTTCCTCGACCAGTTTACGATACTTCTCGGCTTGTTTGGATTCAGCCCCCTCGAGCAGTTCCTGTGCCTCCTGCAAAGTGTAGTAGTTGGCACGGATGTCGTAGCTCGAACGGTTGGCGAACTTCGAAGGCAAGCTCAGGTACCACGTCAGGTACTCAACGCTGGTTTGGGCAATATTGGCAGCAATCTCCTCTGCCTTCTGCTTCTTGCCCAGCACGAGCCAAGTACGGGCGATGTCGAGCGAACCACCCTGCCAACCGTGAGGAACAGTAGAGGCAGGAATAGCGACCTCGGCCTTCTCCATAAGCTTCAAGGCCTGTTCCTTCTTACCTTCGCGCAACAGCTGCAGACCCAACTGAGCAAAGATGCGGCGGTGGGTGTAGCACATGCGCAGGACAGTCTCGTCGAGGTAAATATCAGGATTGTCGAGGCCGCCGAAGCGGAACTTGTTCATCAGGTTGTCATACATCTTCTCCGTGTCGATGGTCTTTCCGCTCTTCTCCGTATCAAACGGTGTGATGCGGTCGGCCAAGCCCTCACGGACGAAGTTCTTACCCAAGTCGCCATAGTTGTCGCGGCCCACGGTGATTGCCACGTACATGGGACGCTGCCAATTGCTACGTGCCAGCATCTCGTACATCATCAGTTCCGACTTGTAGATGCTTCCACGTCCCTTGAGTGAGATGTGCATCACGTCAGGAATGCTGTCGGCAGCAATCATCATGCCACTCTTGCGCACAGCCTCCTTGTCGATGGTGACAACGATGCTGTCGGTGGGGATAATCTGGTAGTCCTTATCGGGATTCAGAATCCAATGGTCTATGATGCTCGACAGCTCGTAGGGATTCTCGCCAAGAGCAGCCTTCAGGACTTCTGGATTGTCCTTATAGACCTCCATCATCTGCTTAATGCCGTCGGGATAGACATGAACGGCCTCGCGCGTACCACTTACATATTGGATGCGCTTCCAGGATATTGGCAACGAAGGACTGTCGTAGGCAGGACGGCGCATTTGGTCGATGTACCAGTCAGTCTGCAAGTACGAAAGGTTGCAGACACGGGCATCGGTGCGGAAGCCCTCTGTCTCCTGAGCGTACCACAGGGGGAAGGTGTCGTTGTCGCCGTTGGTAAAGATGATAGGATTGTTCTCTGCCTGCAGGGTTTGCAGATAGTTGTGTCCGAAGTCGCGGCAAGTGTAGCGACCACTACGGTCGTGGTCGTCCCATGTCTGTCCGGCCATCTGTACGGGTACCAATATGCACAAAGAAGCCAAGACGGCAGCAACAGTCTCGTTCTTCACCACACGACGCAACCAGTCGACCAAAGCCGTAACGCCCAAGCCAACCCAGATGGCAAAGGCATAGAACGAACCGGCATAGGCGTAGTCACGCTCACGCGGCTGCATCGGCGTCTGGTTCAGATAAACCACGATGGCGATACCCGTCATGAAGAACAGGAAGAAAACTACCCAGAACTGCTTTACACCGTCATTCAGCCCGTCGTTGTTTTTATAGACCTGCCAGAAAAGACCAAGCAAGCCAAGCAGGAGCGGCAGAGCATAGAAGACGTTGCGGCCCTTGTTCTCGCGCAGTTCGGTAGGCAGCTTCGACTGGTCGCCCAGACGCCAGTTGTCGAACCACGAGATACCCGTAATCCAGTTGCCATGTTCCAGTTCACCATTTCCCTGAATGTCGTTCTGACGACCGGCAAAGTTCCACATGAAGTAGCGCCAGTACATGAAGTTCATCTGGTACGACAGGAAGAAATACAGGTTCTCGCCCATCGTCGGCATCTTTATCTTCTGCGAACGACCAGCAATGTTGGCTTCCACGATGCGACCCTTCACGCCGCCCATCCAGTCCTCGTAGGCTTGTTTGTGGCGGTCGCTGTACATGCGGGGGAAGAGCATGTTCTGCCCATACTTGTAATCCAAGTTGTAACGCACCAGTTCGTATCGATCGGGTTCATCAGCATTGGCCTTCTCCTTGCGCTGATAAACGGGAGCGCCCTTCGTAGAGACAGGAACCCAATAATCGCCTTCCACCTTCATCTCCACCTGCGAATTGTAGGCAGGGCCGTAGAAGAGCGGGCGGTCGCCATACTGCTCACGGCTCAAGTAAGTGCCCAGCGTGAAGATGTCCTCCGGAGAGTTCTGGTCCATGGGAGTATTGGCTGTGGAACGAATGACAATAACGGCATACGAAGAGTAACCAACCATAATCATCAGCATACACAGCAGGGAGGTGTTCATCAGGCGGGCGCTGACGAGGAACTTCTTTTCCTTCTGCCAGCGCAACAAGATGACGAGAACTGCCAGAACGACAATACCTATCAGCACGCTGCTGATGCCATATCCATAGAAAGGAATACCCAAGAGTCCTACGCTGAGGGTATAGGAGATAGTCATCAGAAGGTGGTTCTCCTTGTCGCGATGAGTCTCATATATAGCCCACAGAACAGCTGTGATGGTCAACAGGATGTAGACTATCAAGCCTGTATTAAAGGGAAGACTAAGGGTATTGACAAAGAACAGCTCGAACCAGCCGCCCACCTTCACGATGCCTGGCACAATGCCATAGAGCACCACGGCCACCAAGGCAAACGAACACAGCAGGGCAATGATGGAACCCTTGAGGTTGGCCTGGGGAGCCTTGCGATAATAGTATACGAGTACAATGGCAGGCAGGCAGAGCAGGTTCAACAGGTGAACGCCGATGCTGAGACCCGTCAGGTAGGCAATGACTACCAGATAGCGGTCGCTGTGAGGCTCGTCGGCATGGTCCTCCCACTTCAGGATGAGCCAGAAGACAAGTGCTGTGAATAGACTGGAATAGGCATAGACCTCGCCCTCGACTGCCGAGAACCAGAATGTATCGGAGAAGGTGTAAACCAATGCACCTACCAATCCGCTGACCTCAACGGCAATCAACTGTCCCAGCGTTGCCACCTTACCCTGCGTCCCAATCAGCTTGCGGGCCAGATGCGTGATACTCCAGAAAAGGAACAATATGCACAGGGCACTGAACAGGGCGGACATGGTGTTCACCATATAGGCAACCTGTGTAGGGTCGTTGGTCAACTGGGTAAACAAATTGCCCGTAAGCATGAAGAAAGGTGCGCCTGGTGGGTGACCGACTTCCAGTTTGTAGGCAGTAGTAATAAACTCGGGGCAGTCCCAAAAGCTGGCTGTTGGCTCTATGGTACTGCAATAGACGAATGCGGCCACAAGGAAAGTCAGCCATCCGACCACATTGTCTACAAGTCTAAAATGCTTCATAGGAATGATACTTATTCTGTTATTTTTCTATTTTCGCGTGCAAAGATAGTCAATTATTCCGACATATCGTAGCGGATTAACAAAGTTTATAAAACGTCTCTGGCAACATGGTCTGAAAAGCAACGCCCAAGAAAGCCAAAACAGAGAGCAGGAACATCACAAGGGACAGCAACGTGTTGCACAAAGTGAAGTAGTGGGCAAGCAGTGGCGCCAAGCTGAGCAGCAACAAAGGCACAACCTGCATTGGCTCGGCAAGAAAGAGGGAGAAGAGAATGATGAGGGATGTCTGGAATATGAAGATATAGAACATCATGCGGGTACGGATCTTGTCATCGTAACGATAGATGAAATAGTAGCCCGTCGTCCAAAGGGAAAGGAACAAAAGAAGGAAATAGGGAACATGAAGCAAAGCCGTTGCCTTATCGGCATACATTGCGACATTCTGGATATTTCCCATGCTTATGCCCTGCCACCAAGCCACAAAGGGACTCAGGTCTTCCTGCCAAAGCAACCATCCCAACCAGAACCAGTAAGGCAATATTGTCCCCAAAAGACTCGCGAAGAAAACGCGCAGGGACATGCAACGCATAAAGACCAAAAGATACCACCAATAGAAGGGGACGAAGAATAGCAGCGGCGGGTAGAAGACACTGCCCAGAGAGAGCATGAGAAAGGCATGGAAGACGTCGGCCACTGGCTGCATCTGCTGATAAGTACGGAACAGCACATAGTAGCTTACGGCCAGACAGAACATGGCAAGCATGATGGGCTGGAAGGCGTGCAACATTCCCAAAGACGCCGCACAGAACAACCAGACAGAGGTTATCATGCGCGAACGGACACGCAATATCATGAAGACGTTGTTTGCTTCTAAAACAATATATGCCGTGCAAAGAAACAGCGCCAGACTGATTATGCCGCCAAAGTCATAGCTTCCTGATGGCAACCACCACAAACCCGCAGCAAGCAGGGCACAGACCAAGGGTGTGACGTTGCTGCGAGCTATCTTGTTGTGTATCCTAAGCCTACGCAAGGTCCTTTCCTATATCGCGACGGAAGTATTTCCCTTCGAACTGTATCTGAGCGGCACCCTGCATACTCTTGGCAAGAGCCTCATCCTTGTTGGCACCATAACTGCTGACAGCCAGCACGCGACCGCCATTGGTCACTACGGCACCATCCTTCTGAGCCGTGCCTGCATGGAACAGGATACTATCGCGCACCTCTTCAAAACCCGTCATAACCTTGCCCTTTTCGTAATGCTCGGGATAGCCGCCGCTGACAAGCATCACACATACAGCGCTTCGAGGATCGAAGTCAACGGAACAACGGCTCAAGGTCTGCGTGGCAACTCCCTTAAACAAATCCACGAGGTCGCTCTGCAGACGGAGCATGACAGTCTCTGTCTCAGGGTCTCCCATACGACAGTTGTACTCAATCACCTTGGGGTCTCCATCCACATTAATCAGGCCAAAGAAGATGAACCCCTTATAGTCGATACCTTCCTCGGCAAGACCTTCGACAGTGGGACGTATGATGCGCTCTTCGACCTTCTGCATCCATTCCTTCGTAGCAAAGGAAACAGGAGAGACGCTACCCATGCCGCCTGTGTTCAGACCAGTATCGCCCTCACCAATACGCTTGTAGTCCTTGGCTTCGGGCAGTATCTTGTAGTCCTTGCCATCGGTAAGCACAAATACGGAGCATTCGATGCCACTCAGGAACTCTTCGATGACGACTCGGGCAGAGGCCTCGCCAAACATGCCGCCGAGCATTTCCTTCAGCTCGCACTTGGCTTCTTCCAAGGTGGGGAGGATGAGTACGCCCTTACCTGCACATAGACCATCGGCCTTCAGCACGTAAGGTGCCTTCAGAGTTTCCAGAAAGGCCAAGCCTTCCTGCAGATGATTTCCATCGAAAGTCTGGTAGCGAGCCGTGGGGATATTGTGACGCTGCATGAATCCCTTGGCAAAGTCCTTGCTGCCCTCTAACTGGGCACCCTCCTTCGAGGGGCCGATTACGGGCACGCTCTTCAATTGCTCGTCAGCCTTGAAGTAATCGTAAATGCCCTTAACCAGAGGGTCTTCAGGTCCCACGACCACCATGTCTATCCCTTTATCGAGCACAAAGCGGCGAATACCCTCGAAGTCATCGGCTTTCAAGGATACATTAGTGCCTACGGTGCATGTGCCGGCATTTCCGGGTGCAATATATAGTTTCTCTAACTGCTGGCTTTGAGCCAGTTTCCAGGCGATGGCATGCTCGCGGCCACCGCTGCCCAGCAACAATATCTTCATACCTTATTTTATTTTAAATAATCGTCGAAATATCGGGAGATACGTTCGTGCAGATGCACTTGGTCACGACCAAACATGTTGTGTCCGTCGCCTGGATAGGTAAAGAGGTCTGGCTGCGTTCCTGCATCTTCACAGGCCCGAAGGAATGACAGCGTGTGTTGGGGCACACACGTCGGGTCGTTGTAGCCGAAGATAATCTGCAAACGCCCTTTCAGGTTCTTGGCCTTGTTCAGCAGGCTGCATTTCTCGTAACCTTCGGGATTCTGCTGGGGTGTGTCCATATAGCGCTCTCCGTACATCACTTCGTAGTATTTCCAATCGATGACAGGACCGCCGGCTACGCCTACCTTGAAGACATCGGGATAGGTACACATGAGATTTGTTGTCATGAAACCGCCGTAGGACCAGCCGTGTACCCCCATCCGATTTGAATCGACATAGGGTAATGACTTCAGGAACTTCACACCTTCCATCTGGTCCTTCATTTCCTCTTCACCCAGATGACGGAAGGTGACTTGCTCGAACTCGCGGCCTCGCCATTCGCTGCCTCTGTTGTCGAGGATGAAGAGCAGATAGCCCTTGCTGGCCATGTAGGCCTCCCAGCCGCGCAGACACCAATGCCAACGGGCATCGACATTGTGGGCATGAGGTCCGCCGTAGACATAGACGATGGTGGGATAGCGCTTTGTGGCATCAAAGTCAACGGGCTTCACTATACGGTAGTAGAGGTTGGTCACGCCATCGGCGGCCTTGATGCTTCCGCTGGTGATTTCAGGAATCTTGTAGCCTTGTTCCTGCCAAGGGTCTTTGGCGGTAAGCAGGTTCCGTCCCTTGCCGTCCTTCGTGTTGTAGAGATTGATGCTGCGGGAAACGGTGGGAGATGAATAGCGGTCTATCACCTGCTGACCGTCTTCGCTCAATGAAGCATAGTGAACACCCTCGCCTTCGCCGATGAGTGTGCATCTGGGCTTCACCAGGTTTCGGCTAAAGAGACAGCTTGTGCGGGGGTCCATGGCGTTGCTGAGATAGAGCACGCACTTTGCCTTCGTATTGAAGCCTACGACCTCCTGTACTACGAAGTCGCCATACGTAATTTGCTCCATTTCACCGGTATTTATGTCAAGTAGGTAGAGATGGTTGTAGCCATCGCGCTGGCTCTGCATGATAGCCTTCGAACTGTCCCAAGGAAGGAACATGAGACCGTGCATGGGTTCGACATATTTCTCATGACGCTCTTGCAGGATTTGTTTCTTCATCTTTCCCGTCTCCACATCGTAAGCCACCAGCCGCATATCGTTCTGGTCGCGGTTGAGTTCAAAGACATAGAGCGTCTTGCCGTCAGGAGCCCAAGAGATATTAGTATGATAGTCGTCGGGTTCTCCTATCAACTCAAGCCAGTTCACACGTCTACTGGCAACATTATACACGCCAACTCTGACCTGATGACTCGTCTCCCCTGCCATAGGGTACTTATCCATCGTCACACTTGCTATGCGTTGTGAGATGTCGACTTGCGGATAGCCTGCCACCATACTCTGGTCCATGCGGTAGAAGGCAAGCAACTGTCCGTCGGGGCTCCAGAATGTTCCCTTTGAGATTCCGAACTCATCGCGATGCACGCTTTGGCCGTAAACGATATCGTTAGAGCCGTCCGTACTGCCGTCCTGACTCACCTGCAACGCTTCGCCGTCTGCCGTCATTACGTACAGATTACCCTGAAGGGTATAGGCCAGATGGCGCGACTTGAGGTTGAAGTCCTGATGGTCTGCTCCAGCAGGAATAGGCTGGCTCCACACGACCTGCCCCTTCGTCCAGTCGATTTGGACACGCTTGCTGCCCGTCCTCACCTGTGCTATAGTCTTACCACCATAAGGCAGAAGGATGTTGTGACCGCTGACGGCCACTTTCTCGCCTGCTATCTCATTGAAGCGTTCCACACTGACCAAGGTCTTCCCCGTCAGGAGCTCCTTCACCTCGTCAGCAGTAGTCTCCAAGGGGGTATTGCCCCACCAAGCGGTAAACATGTTCTTGGGCTGAAGGTTGTGCCAGTTGTTGCCACCCGACATTACATCTTCGAGCGTCAGCGTCTTTTGTCCCATTGACATATTGGTTACCAAAATCATTACGATGAAAAGTAAACCCCTTAATCCTTTACCCATCATATCTCCTACCCTTTCCGTTTTTATTGTCACGCGATTTGAAGTCACGTCCTCCCTTCTTGAATCCGCCCGACTTACGGTCATCTCTGTCGAAACGACGGGGACGCTCCTCACCCTCAAAGCGTCGAGGGCGGTCCTCACGCGAACGACGATTCATACGTCTCTCGAAATCATCATCGCTCTCGTCGAAGCGTTGCTTCACGGCACGCTTTTCCTTGAAGCGACGTTTTTGCGCCATCTGCCGACGGTCGTCGTCACTCTTAATCTGACGTCCCTCGCCACGCACTTCATTATATCGTCCGCTGAACATCTGGTACTTGCGCAACTCGCATTCAAGGCTACCGTTGAAGAGGGGCACCTTCAGCGAGGCCTTCAGCCCAATGGCATCAAAGCACTCCTCGCGATAGCTGAGCACCCAAGCCTCATTGTCCACAAACTGCTTCTTGAACTGCGTACCAATCATCTTGTACAGCCCCAGCAAATCCTCGGGCTTGATACGCTCACCATAAGGGGGATTCGTGATGATGATGCTCTTTTCAGCAGGTTGAGTAAAGTCCTTGAAATCCTGGAACTGAATGGTAATATCGTTGTTCAGACCTGCAGCCTTCACATTACGCTCGGCAATCGCTACGGCAGCCCGATTGTTGTCGTAGCCATAAACATGATGCGTAAACTCGCGTTCCTGCGATTCATCGTTGTAAATCTGTTCGAAAAGCTCCGCATCGAAGTCTGGCCACTTCTCGAAAGCATAGCCCTGACGGAAGAGACCGGGAGCCATGTTGCGGGCAATGAGAGTTGCCTCGATGGGTAAAGTGCCGCTGCCACACATGGGGTCAATGAAATCGGTCTCACCACGCCAACCCGTCATCAGGATGATACCAGCTGCCAGTACCTCGTTCAGAGGAGCCTCAACAGCCTCCTGACGGTAGCCGCGTCGGTGCAGGCTCTCACCGCTGGAGTCGAGACTCAACGTGCAATCGTACTCCGCAATGTGTATATTTAGCTGCAAGTCGGGATTCGAGACACGGATATTAGGACGGTTACCCGTCTTCTCACGGAATTGGTCTACAATGGCGTCCTTCACCTTATAAGCCACAAACTTCGAATGGCGGAACTCTGTTGAATACACCACACTGTCAACGGCAAAGGTGGTTTCGTTGCTCAAGTATTGCGTCCAGTCTATTGCCTTCACAGCCTCATACACCTCATCTGCCGAAGTGGCACGAAAATGCTTGATGGGCTTCAATACACGAATGGCTGTACGCAGACAGAAATTACTCTTATACAGCAGTTCCTTGTCGCCCGTGTAGGAAACCATTCGGCGTCCCACCTGAATATTATTGGCGCCCAGTGCCATCAACTCTTCTGCCAGAATCTGTTCCAGACCTTGGAACGTCTTGGCAATCATTTCAAATTCCATAAAGTATTATTTATCATTTGTAGATTACAGTCCCCCCCAGTCACTGGGCTGGATGTCGTGATTCTTTCTTTTCTTTGCCTGAACCAATTGTTCGCCCGGCTTCGTACTCTCCGTAACCCACAGGTTACCGCCGATTACCGTTCCCCGCCCTATCGTGATACGTCCCAGGATAGTGGCATTACTGTAAACAATAACCTCGTCCTCAAGTATGGGGTGACGAGGTATTCCCTTGATGGGATTGCCCTTTTCGTCAAGAGGGAAACTTCTGGCGCCCAAGGTCACACCTTGATACAGCTTCACATAGTTACCGATAATGCAGGTAGCACCAATAACCACGCCCGTACCATGATCTATCGTGAAGTGATGACCGATCTGCGCTTCGGGATGAATGTCAATACCCGTCTCACTATGCGCCATTTCAGTAATGATGCGTGGAATGAGGGGAACCCCCAATGCCACCAGTTCGTGGGCAATTCGATAATTGGATATCGCTTTAATGACAGGATAGCAACTGATAATCTCTGCATGGCTTGTTGCAGCAGGATCGCCGTTATAGGCAGCCTCGACGTCTGTAGACAAGACACGCCTCAGTTCGGGCAATTTGGCAACGAACTCAGCAGCCAGACGCTGTCCCTTTTCCACAGGACATACGGGTTCGTCCTTGCCCTGCATGAAACACAAACCTGCCATTATCTGCTCAGACAGCAACTGGTAGAGCCGTTCCACGTCAACTCCGATGTGAAACTTCAGCGTCTGACTATTCAGATTGGAATTACCATAAAAACCAGGAAAAAGAATAGAACGGCACAACTCTATGATTTCCTGCAAAGCAGGTCCGGAAGGCAATGGTGCACCGTCGCGATGCTCATGAAACAAGCCACCCATGGAATTGATATCCGACAATTCCGATACTGCTGTCTCGAGCAAAAGGTTAAGGTCCTTGACACCCATGACTTATTGTCTGTACAATATAATTAAGTAATGGGCACAAAGATACGAAATAAAATTGATACCATAATAATGTTTAGCGCACAATTCCCCAAAAAGAATGGGAGAACCCGACTTGGACTCTCCCATTTCATTATTGGAACAGGTCTATTGCTTACTTGACAAGCACTTTACGAGTAGTACCATCGGAGAAGCGGACGATGTTGATACCACGGGTAAGCTGCTGACGCTGGCGTCCCTGCATATCATACATCTGGCTGACTTTAGTGTTACCGCCTGCAATCGTCTGAACGGCATCAGTATTTCCCTCGATAGCCACGATGCGGGCAAAGCGGCCCCAAACAGCATCGGTGCGATAGAAGTCGAGAGATTCAGCAGGCACATGCAGAGTTGCCGATGTAATGGAAGTGGATTCGAAGGCATTGTCAACCGAGGGAACATCTACAGCAAAGCAGAATACATCCTGCAGGTTGTTGCATCCTTCAAAGGCAAGTTCACCTATAGCCGATACAGACCTCGGCAATGAGATTGAAGTAGCTGCTGAGCAACCGCCAAAGGCATGGTATCCAATATATGAGATTCCCTCGGGCACCTCAATGGAAGTAAGTTTGGTGCAATAGCAGAACGAGCCATCGCCCAGCGATTCTACACTTTCAGGAATCACAACAGCAGTCAGGCCTGTGCAATAAGCAAAAGCATAGTCGCCAATCTCCGTTACAGTATTAGGAATTGAAACAGATGTCATAGCTTCGAAGCCGCAGAAAGCATAATCCCCAATCGTCGTCACTCCATCCGGGATAGTAACCGTCGTAACTTCGGAACCAGCAATCGTGAGCCGACGGACGATTGAAAGAGGATTGGCAGAAGAGTTACCAAACTTCACAGCACACAAACTTGCGACAGTAGCGAACTCAGCCTTTGTCAAAGCCGTGCAGCCATAAAATGCGTTTACATTCACGTCAGCGATACTAGCAGGCAAGGCTATTCCCGTGAGAGCAGCACAATTGTAGAACGCGCCCTCGCCAATAGAGGTCAAACCCGTGCCCGTATTTACAGTCTGCAATGCCGAACAGTCGCCAAATGTAGCCTGTCCTATAGTCTTCAAACTATTGGGAAGAGTGAGTGACGCAAGTTTATTGCACCCACGGAAAGCATAATCACCCAAACTGGTTACGCCTTCTGCAATTTGCAGTGTAGTAAGACCCGTGCAGGCATCGAATGCGTACTTGTCTACGGCGAGAGCACCTGCGGGAATCGACAAGGAAGTAATCAGCGAACAGCCTTCAAATGCATAAGGTCCGACCTTGGAAGTTCCAGCAGACAAAGTGAGTGATGATAGTTGCTCACAACCGGCAAAAGCATAATCTCCCAAAGTGGCAGCCGCCGTATTTACAGTATTCAACCCGCTACAAGCATAGAAGGCCTTTGCTCCTACAGAAGTAACACTGGCTGGAATAGTGACACTGGTCAGTTTCGAGCATCCCGAGAATGCTTTATCACCGATTGAAACCAAAGCATTGCCAAGATTCAGACTTGTAAGGGAGCTACAAGCAGCAAACGAAGATTCGCCTAACTTGGCGGGAGAACCATTAAACGTGACACTGGTCAAACCCTCACAGCCATAGAATGCAGCCGTACCCACATCCTTCAGCGAACTTGGAAGCGTTACAGAACTGAGTTTCGTGCAACCTCGGAATACGTAGTTTCCAATAGCGGCAACACCCTCTTGGAAAACAACCGTCTGCAAATTAGGACATACGGCAAAAGCCGAAGTCCCCACATTCTTCAAACCCGCTGGTAAGGTAATGGTGGTAAGAGCCTCACAGTTAGAGAAGGCCATAGTACCCATGCTCGACAAAGTGCTGGGCAGTGTCACATTAGCCAACTTTGAACATGCGAAGAAAGTGCCTTCGCCCATCGTAGTAAGCCCCTCGCCAAGCGTCACCGTTGCCAACTGGGCACAGCCCTTGAAGACATAGTCACCCAATTTCGCTGTACCAGGAATAGTTATCGTGCTGATGGCATTACATCCTTCGAAAGCATTATTTTCGATGCTAACCAAAGCAGTACCCAGGTCCACATTCGTCAGTGCCGAGCAATCCTTGAAGGCACCCTTTCCGATACTTGCGGCAGCATTACTGATAACCAAAGTAGCCAATTTGGTACTTCTCACGAATGCTGAATCTTTTACATCTTTCAGCGTACTCGGCAAAGTAATAGAAGTGAGACTCGGGCAATCCTTGAAGGCGGCCTTGTCTATTGTATTTACGCCCTCGGGAATGGCAAGCGTAGCCAAACTCGAACATCCCTCGAACATCGAAGATGTCAAACCCGTAATTCCTGCAGCCAAAACAACATTGGTCAACTTAGAACAACCTTTGAATACAGAACTGCCAAGTTTGCTCACAGCAGGAATAGTTGCAGAGGCCAGACTTGTGCAATTGGCAAAAGCCTCATCGCCCAAAGCCGTTACTTTATCAGGAATCACAACAGCAGTCAGACTACTGCAGCCAGAGAAAACATTCTTTTCAATAGTGGTTAGTTTGTCATTGAGAGTCAGCGTCTTCATAGAACTACAGCCAGAGAAGGAAGAATCGGCAATCTTCGTTACTTTGGCACCCATTGCCACACTCTCTATACTGCTACATCCAGCGAATGACAGCTTGGCAAATTCAGTCACGCCATCGGAAATCTCCAAGGTCTTAATCGCCGCACAGCCATAGAATGCGCCAGCAGGAATCTTAGATACATCCTGAGGAATGCTTACGGCAGGCAATGCCTCACAGTGAGCGAAGGCGGAGTCACCCAAATTCTTCAAAGAGGTAGGAATCGTGGCAGAAGCCAAAGCCTTGCAGCCATTGAAGGCATTCTTATCAATTTTCGTAATACTGTTGGGAAGGTTTATAGATGCCAAGAGGCTGCAACCCGAGAAGGCCGCCTCACTAATAGTAGTCAGGCTTTCCGGCATCACGGCACTGCGCATCAAAGAGCACCCATTGAATGCATTCTTGCCAATCGTTGCAACTGTACCCTTCACCTCTATTTTGGTCAAGCTTGAACACTTTTGGCACACACCGTCCCCCATTGTCGCAAGCGTAGCGGGGAGAGTGAGAACACGCATTTCAGTGTTGCCATTGAATGCATTCTTACCTATCGAAGTTACAGATGTCCCGTCCAGTTCGATACGGGTAATTGCCACACAATTTGAGAAAGCGGCCTCGCCAATGGAAGTCAAAGAAGCAGGAAGAGTAAGAACCTTCAGTTTCTTACAATCGAGACAAACATTCTTACCCAAGGCTGTAATGCCATTTGGGATACTTAGCGAATCGAGCGTTGAACAACCACTGAATGCTGCATCACCAATCGAGGTAAGCGTGGAGGGAAGAGAAATCTTTTTCAGATTAGTACATGTCTGAAATGCATTCTTGGCTATACTCGTTACAGTATAGGTCACATCCTCATAGGACACTGTCTCTGGGATAATGATTTCACCCGAGTATTTGGGCGACTTCTTAGCGACGACTGTAGCCTCTGACCCACTAAACACATAAGCCACGTTATTCACCATGATTGTATCCACCTTAGCAGCCAAAGCGTGGTTGCTGAGAGAGAGCAACAGGATGGACATTAAAAGTAAACCTTTTCTCATATCGGTATTAAATTTTTATTATTTCAACACATAAAGACGCATAAAACGAGGTAAAATTACAAAAAATATTCTTTCCTCCCAAACAAAACACTCGGAAAATAAAACTTTTACAAATAAGGATTCGTTCGGCGCTCGTCTCCAACCGTTGTGGAAGGACCATGCCCGGGATAAATGGTCACATCGTCTGGCAATACAAGTACACGAGTCTTTATAGAGCGAATCTCCTGTTCCATATTGCCATCTGATATATCCGTACGTCCCACACTTCCCATGAAAAGTGTATCGCCGCTAAACAGGATTTTATTCTCTGGTTGATAGAACATCAAGCCGCCTGGAGTATGACCTGGAGTATGAATTACGCGCAAACGAGTATTGCCAAAGGCAATCTCTTCTTCATCCTCCAGATAGCGCGACACAGGGACAAGTTTTACGGGAACATCAAGTTGGAATAGATTGTGAACCATATCTGGCGCGTCGTCATAAACTGCCTGTTCAAGCCTGTGATACAAAGGCTGCAAGCCATACTGCTGATGCAAAAAAGGCAAACCCAGCACATGATCGAAGTGCATGTGAGTTTGCAATGCCAAACGTGGCTTCAGGCCATTCTCCTCGATAAACAGGGCTATTTTCTCCTCCTTTGACTTATCCCATGCTCCGCAATCGATAATGGCACACTCAAGGCTATCATCCCACAGCAGATAACAATTCTCACCAATAGGGTTGGCTACAAAGCGCTTGATATTCATAACGGCAGGTAAACAACTTGTTTGGTTTCAAAATAAGGTTCACTGAAATAGGTTGCTATGGGTACTATCTCCACACTATTCTTCATGGGATAGGTCTCGCTGGCCAACTCACCACCTTTCAGGCAGATTAGTCCATTGGGTAGAGCCCCATGTTGTTCCGCAGCAATATTCTTACGGCAGATTTTCACCAAATCGGAAAGAGGCATTACGGCTCGCGAAACCACATAATCGAATCGTTCCTTTTCCTCTTCAGCACGACACCAGCGCGTAGACACATTTTCCAAGCCCAAAGCTTTGGCCACCTCTGTACAAACCAGTATCTTCTTCTTCGTACTGTCCACTAAATGGAAATGCGTCTCAGGGAAAAGGATGGCAAGTGGAATACCAGGGAATCCACCTCCCGTACCTAAATCCATAACCTTCGTTCCAGGACGAAAAGTTACGTACTGGGCAATCGCTAAAGAATGGAGGACATGATGTTCGTACAGATTGTCAATATCCTTGCGTGAGATGACATTTATCTTAGCGTTCCAATCGTGGTACAACTCGTCCAGCATTTGGAACTGCTCTTGCTGACGTTCAGTCAGATTAGGAAAGTACTTAAGAATTAACTGCATATTTCTTGGGATAACGAAAGAAAATAGCCATGAGCATAAACAACCCCATGACAAATGGATAATATAAATAAGGTATAATTTCGATAGGATTAAGCAAAGCCAAGCTGCTGGCCATAAGCATTTGAGCTCCATACGGAATAATTCCCTGAGCAAAACAAGAGAAGGTGTCGAGGATGCTGGCCGTGCGCCTTGGGTCAATGCCAAAACGCTGGGAAATCTCCCTTGCCAGATTCCCAACGGTGAGAATGGCAATGGTGTTGTTCGCCGTACAGAAATTGGTAAACACCACCAGCCCCGCAATACTCAACTCAGCACCTCGTTTCCCGGAAATATGCTTGGTCAGCCGCTGCAGGATAAAATCTATGCCACCCAACTGACGGATAATTCCCACCATACCAGCGGCCATCAAAGTAACGATAATCAGTTCACCCATACTCAGAATGCCCTCCCCCATCGCCGTCAGCCATTCGTAGAAACGATAGTTCCCTCGGAATATACCGATGAGTCCCGTGGAGAGAATACCCATAACGAGCACCATCATCACATTCATCCCCATTAGCGCCGTACCCAAGACCAAGAGATAAGGAACGACAAGCAGCCAATTGATATCGGACACAGTTTGAACAACTTGAATATCACGTCCCATCAACACATACAACAACAGCACTATCAAAGCGGCAGGCACTACAATACGGGCATTCAGTTTGAACTTGTCACTCATCCGACAACCTTGAGTCTGCGTTGCTACAATGGTCGTATCAGAGATAAAGGACAGATTATCCCCGAAATAGGCTCCACCCACTACAACTGCCACCACAAAGGGAGTTGAGAACTGGGCACTTCCTACCGAATCGGCAATACCTGTAGCGATAGGGACGAGAGCAACAATAGTACCGACACTTGTACCGACACTGAGCGAGATAAAGCACGCAGCCAAAAACAGTCCCGCCAACAAGAACTGTGGAGGCAACGCCCATAGGCATAAGTCAACAGTAGCCTGAATGGCTCCCATCTGCTTGGCAGAATGCGCAAAAGCCCCAGCAAGGATGAAAATCCAAATCATCATAAGCAGTTGGGAATGTGCAGCCCCCTTTGAGTAGACTTTGATGCGTTCGTCTAATTTCATTCCCCGCAACAGGAATACGGAATAGGCAGATGCCACCATGAATGCCACCGTAATGGGCACGCTGTAGAAATCGTGCGCCAACAGGCTGAACACCAAGTAGAAGGCAAGAAACACCAATAGCGGCGATAGTGCCATCCACCCCTTTAGACTTGAAATCTTTTCCATTATCGCACAAAGTTACAAATTTATTCGTAATTTGTAATTCGTAATTCGCAATTAAATACTATCTTTGTGTGATAATTCCTAAAAAAAGACGATGGACAATCAACTGATTTTCGACATCTGCGGATGGATTGCCAGCATTTGCATGGTTTTGGGCTACATGCCCCAAGCCATTGAAACTATTCGCACCCGTAATACAGACGGTATTGCACTGCCCACCTTTCTGATGATGGGCATTGGCGGTTTTTGCTTTGCGCTTCAGGGCATACTTCACAAACCCGACATCCTGTGGGCGCTCTTCCTGACAAACCTCATCACCACTTCATGCAGTGTCATTGTCTTCATCATCAAGATTCACAACGATTACTTCAAGAAAAAATAAGGTTCTCTATGTCGAGACGTTGGCTTACCCTCTTTCTTCTCTTCGTCGCCAGTCAGGCATTGCATTCACAAATGCCGTGGGACGCTAAGCCCCCAAAACGAGAACTTAGGGCAGTATGGGTGACCACACTGAGCGGACTCGACTGGCCTCGCACCAAGGCCACCTCTCCACAAAACATTCGTCAGCAGAAGGAAGAACTTTGCCGTATGCTCGACCAGTTGCAAGCCTGCAACATCAACACCATCCTGTTTCAGACGCGTATTCGCGGTACTGTTGTCTATCCCAGCAAGATAGAGCCCTGGGACATCTGTCTCACGGGCAGCTACGATAAGTCGCCGGGCTACGACCCTTTGGCTTTTGCCATTGACGAAGCACATCGGCGAGGAATGGAGCTGCACGCTTGGGTGGTGACTATTCCAGCCTTCAAGGTCGAAGCCGCCAAGCAGTTAGGCAAAAGGTCGCTGCTGCACACCCATCCAGAACTGTTGCGTCGCCACAACGGGCAGTACTATCTCGACCCGGGGTTGCCTGGTACAGCAGACTACCTGTCGACAATCCTTGCCGAATTCATTGACCGATACGACATTGACGGCATACATTTCGACTATATCCGATACCCAGAGAATGCCAAGCAGTTCCCTGACCAGCAAACCTATAAGAAATACGGCAAAGGTCAACCGCTTGCCCAGTGGCGACGCAATAACATTACTTCTATCGTACGACGTTTGTACCATGAGGCAAAGGCTCGCAAGCCCTGGCTCGTTATGTCTTCAAGTCCCGTAGGCAAATACCGTGATGTACGCCGTTATTCGTCACGTGGTTGGAATGCCTACACGGCAGTCAACCAAGATGCCCAAGGCTGGTTGCAAGAGGGCATTCAGGATGCGCTATTCCCCATGATGTATTTTACGGGCGACCACTTCTTCCCCTTTGCAGTCGACTGGCAAGAAGGTTCCTTCGGACGTTTCGTAGCCCCCGGGTTGGGCATTTACTTCCTGTCCCCCTCAGAACGCAATTGGCCACTCTCTGAGGTCACTCGCCAGCTCCACTACCTACGGCAAGAGGGACTGTCGGGGCAGGCTTTCTTCCGTGCTCGTTTCCTTACCGAAAACCACAAGGGGCTCTACGACTATCTCAAGAACCAGTTCTACCCCTACCCTGCCCTACCTCCCCGCTATGTATGGACGGACAGCATTGCGCCAGCAGCCCCTATGGATTTCAGAGAAGAGCAACTTGAAGGGCAGTTGGTGAAACTAAGTTGGGAGGAAGCCGAAGCTTCTCAAGGAGGCTTGCGCTACAATGTCTATGCCTCAAAGAACTTTCCAGTAGATACAACAGCAGAGAACCTCGTAGCCACTCTGCTGCCCCAACCCACCTATGTATATAATCGTTTCATGCTGCTGCTCCACCGCTTGCATCTGGCCGTGACAGCCGTCGACCGTTCGGGCAATGAGAGTGCAGCGGCACAATATCAATAACAATCCCAATCAACAACATGAGATACGGAGTAATCGGAACAGGAGCTATTGGCGGATACTACGGAGGCCGCTTGGCACAAAGCGGACAAGAAGTACATTTTCTGCTGCACAACGACTATGAGTACGTACGCAAACACGGTCTGCGTGTCCTATCTCCCCAAGGGGATTTCCATCTGGAACAGCCCTATATTTATAAGGACGCGCGCGAAATGCCCCAATGTGATGTGGTGCTCGTCTGCCTGAAGACCAACAACAACCACCTGCTCACCAACCTATTGCCTCCCCTGCTTCACTCACGCACCTTGGTTCTGCTCATCCAGAACGGCATTGGTGTCGAAGCCGATGTGCAAAAGATGTTTCCTGAATTGTGGCTGGCAGCCGGACTGGCCTTCATTTGCTCAGCAAAGACGGAACCGGGTGTTGTCAACCACCAATTCTATGGTTCGCTCAACATCGGCAACTACTCGTGCCCTGAAGAGGAGGTCATTACCAGTTTGCTCAACGAGCTGCACTCGGCAGAGATTGACGCCAAGAGCCTACCATACGAGAAAGCCCGCTGGCGCAAGGCCGTATGGAATATGCCCTACAACGGAATGACGGTTGCCCTCAACTGTCAGACGAAGGACCTGATGACGCAGCCCGACAGCCGCCGACTTATCTACGAGCAGATGCTTGAGGTGTGTCGCGCAGCCACTGCATTGGGTGTCGAGGGTGTTGACGAGGCTTTTGCCCAGAAGATGATGCAGATGACCGACGACATGATTCCCTACAGCCCTTCAATGCGTCTCGACTGGGACCTCAATCGCCCGATGGAAATCCAATATCTCTATACCAATCCCCTGCAGATGGCCCGCGAGGCAGGCTGCCCAATGCCACGCTTGGAGATGCTCGAATCCGAGCTCCGCTTCATGGAAGCACAAAAAACTCCGTAAATATTGACACACAATACATTTTATTTTGTATATTTGCCTGTGTTAACACGAATTTCAACTATGGAAACACCTAAAAAAGAACTTATTTTACTACGAATCACGGGTGAGGACCGTCCTGGGCTGACAGCCAGTTTCATGGAGATTCTGGCCCGTTACGAAGCCGATGTCATGGATATCGGTCAGGCAGACATCCACAACACCCTGTCGCTTGGCATCATGATATACGTTGACGAGCAAAACTCGGGTCAGGTAATGAAGCACGTGTTGTTCAAGGCCTCCGAGCTGGGTGTAACCGTTCACTTTGCCCCCGTCAGCGAGAAGGAGTACAACGCGTGGGTTGGCCGTCAGGGCAAGAACCGCGCCATACTGACCGTACTGGGCCGTCGCTTAGAGGCTCGTCAGATAGAGGCCGTTACGAAGATAATCGCAAATCAGGGGCTGAACATCGACTCTATCCGTCGTCTCACTGGTCGTCCGCCATTGCACGAAGACAAGGATTCTGCTAAGGCTTGTATCGAGTTCTCCGTTCGTGGCACACCCAACGACAAGGGCCAGCTACACGAACAGTTGATGCGGCTGTCCAGCGAGATGGAAGTCGACTTCTCCTACCAGAAGGACGATATGTACCGCCGAATGCGCCGCCTCATCTGCTTCGATATGGACTCCACCCTCATCCAGACCGAGTGTATCGACGAACTGGCAGAACGCAACGGCGTAGGTGCCGAGGTTCGAGCCATCACGGAGAGTGCAATGCGTGGCGAGATAGACTTCAAGGAGAGTTTCACCCGTCGCGTGGCGCTACTGAAGGGCTTGGACGTAAGCGTAATGCAGGACATTGCCGAGCACCTGCCCATGACTGAGGGTGTGGAGCGCCTGATGATGGTCTTGAAGCGCTACGGCTACAAGATTGCCCTCCTAAGCGGCGGATTCACCTTCTTTGGCGAATACCTGCAAAAGAAACTGGGTATTGACTATGTCTATGCCAACGAGCTGGAAATCGGCGAGGACAACAAGCTGACGGGCCGCTACGTGGGCGACATTGTGGACGGTAACCGCAAGGCCGAACTGCTCCGCCTGATAGCGCAAGTCGAGAAGGTGGACCTTGAGCAGACCATTGCCGTCGGCGACGGAGCCAACGACCTGCCTATGCTCTCGCTGGCCGGTCTGGGTATCGCCTTCCACGCCAAGCCCCGTGTCGTAGCCAACGCGCGCCAGAGCATCAACACCATCGGTATCGACGGCGTGCTCTATTTCCTGGGCTTCAAGGATTCCTACCTGCACATGTAATACATTCATAACTAACCTATTTATTAACCCAAAACTACATCATTATGAAAAACTTAATGCTTATTGCCCTCGCAGGGCTGATGTTGGCCTCATGTACTCCCAAGGTTTACATGCAGATTGTAGATGTGAAGAGTACTTCTGTTCCTAAGGACGGTCCCAACTATGCGTACAACGACGGTAAGGTCAAGGTTACCTATAACTTCTGGGATTCCTACGGCGACGCAGGTTTCGTGATTGAGAACCTGACCGAGGATTTGCTGTACGTCAACATGAACGAGTCGTTCTACAACAGCAACGGCTGGAGCAACGACTACTTCCGCAACGCCACCTACAGCAAGACCACAGCTTATCGCTACTATGGTAGTTATCGTCCCACCTCTGTAGGTTCCATCACCAAGACCATCGATGTTCCCGGTCAGACCGTTACGACCAGCGAGAAGGAAGTCATCATCCTGCCTCCCCACACCGCAAGAAAGGTTACTGTTTACGCTGTTTTGAGCGACCTGCTTGAGGACTGCTCCGTGAAGATGTATCCCAGCAAGAAGCGTCCCGAGGGTAAGTCTTACTCAGAGAGCGATTCTCCCGTCAAGTTCAGCAACTTCCTGACCTACAAGGTTGGCCAGAACGGTGCTCCCGTTCACGTAACCAATGCCTTCTACATTGCAGGTTTCAAGAACTACAACTACAAGGAAATCTCCGGTCTCGAAAAGTATGGCTGCAATGGCCAGTTCAGCAAGTCTGTAATCACGCTTTCCGAGCCCACCAAGTTCTACATCCGCTACATGACCCACAGCAACATCAACTCTGCTGATGCAAAGGCTGCTTACAAGTATCTCGTAAAGTAAGTTGCGGATATACCAAAAACAAGGGGTTCACTTCATTGTGAGCCCCTTATTTTTATGCCGTTGTCATCAGAATGCCCCACACCGCTATGATGTGGCAGACGGAACCTGCCAAGACGAAGAAGTGGAACACGCTGTGCATGAAAGGGCGCTTGTGGAAGGAATAGAAGACAGCCCCCGTGATGTAGCAAACGCCCTCGGCAACAATCCATCCGAAGCTCTCGGGAATAGTGTCCACCAGCGGTTTCAAGGCTACGAGGCACGAGAGTCCCATCACGACGAAACACGCTGTTTCCAGATTGCTGTGCTCCTGCAGCTTGCGGAAACTCATCACGGTGCCCACAATGGCACAAATCCACACGAAGGCGAACAAGGCCCATCCCCAGGCTCCCTGCTGACGCAGGGCAATGAGCGTGATGGGCGAATAGGAACCCGCAATGTGCCAATAGATGGCCGCATGGTCCCATTTCCTCAGTATCTCCTTAGCACGCCAGCCCTCGGGCAACGCATGATATATGGTCGAAGCTACGTAGCTCGACAACATACCGAAGAGATAAAGCCAGATGCTGAACTCAGCCCATCCGTCGCCCTGCCGATAGACCCACCACAGGAATAGCGTTCCCACGACCAGTCCCAGCAAGATGCCAGCGCCGTGCGACCAAGAATTCAGCAGTTCCTCCTTCTTTGTATAATGTATAGCCATGATTCCAGAAAAGCGGAATCCTGTGTAGGAAACCTGTTACTTGCCGAATTTCTTGTTCTTTTCGATGGTCCACTTCGGACGGCTGGCGAGCTGGCAGTTCTTGCCCTTGAACATCTTGGCAGCCTTCTTGTCGCCCTGCAGTTGCCACTGCAGCCAAGCCAGTGCCACTACGGTGAACTCGCCCCCGTGGGCTTCGCGGTAGGTGCCTCCGTGCCCAACGGGATAGTTGGCAGCCACAGCCGGTACGTGCTGGATGCGGTGGAAGTCGTCCATTCCGTTCTCGTAGGCAATGTCCGTCTGTCCGCCCAGAATGTAGATTACGGGCGTGTGTATGTCCTTCAGCTTGTCCTTTTGGGGCATGGGCATTCCGCCTACTGCCTGATGGGCATTCTGCTGGTTGAAGAGTCCGCTGTTGCACACCATGATGGTGCGAATGCGCGGGTCGGCACAGTTGTAGAGGGTCTGCAGTCCGCCGCATGACATTCCGGCTACGGCAATGTTCTTCAGGTCAATCTTCCCGTAGTAAGGCGACTGCGGATCGGCATTCTGTGCCTCCACCCAGTCCATCGACTCTATCTGCTGCTGCGTTGTGGACATGGGACCCTGGTAGGGCTCGTCGTTCATGGGAATGTAACCCGTTGCCACGACGAGGAATCCGTGACTGGCAATCTCGTTCAGGAACTTATAGTGTTCCCAAGGCGAGTTGCTGCAGGCTCCGTTGCCCCAGACGAGCACGGGCAAGGGGTTTTTCTTGCTGAAAGCCGACAGGTCCTGCGGCACGAAGACGGTGTGTGCCTTCAGCGAGGGCTCCTCCTTCATGATAGTTTTATATGCCCCCGTTCCGCCGTCTTCGACAATGCGCTGCTGGGGTTGCTGAGCGGTTGCTCCCAGAGAGGCAACTGCAAAAAAGAGCGTTACGAAAATCTTTTTCATATCTTTGGTTTCAAAAAATGATTAGGCGTGTAGGTCAAGCACGAAGCGTGTGCCGCGTGTGAAGGAACGGTCGATGCTGAGTTCCCCGTTCATGTT
Source organism: Bacteroidaceae bacterium (assembly GCA_045220575.1). Classification (GTDB taxonomy): domain Bacteria; phylum Bacteroidota; class Bacteroidia; order Bacteroidales; family Bacteroidaceae; genus Physcousia. The sequence goes on along the minus strand of JBGUVX010000012.1, from coordinate 110,251 downwards.
CAGGGCCATCTGTCGGCAGATGGGCAGTCCCAGTCCGTCGCCCTCTGTCAGGTCGCGCACTTCGAGGAAGGGTTTGAAGACATTCTCCTGCTGCTCTTCGGCAATGTGCTCGCCCGTGTTCGACACGATGAACTGGTAGGCATGAGGACCGCGTTTCTTGAAGTCCACCCAGATGTTGCCGTTCTCCGGTGTGTAGGCAGCGGCATTCTCCAGCAGGTGCGTGAGGATGTGGGTGACGTATTCTCGGTTGATGGGGGCGCTGATTTTGGGTGCGTCCAGTTTCAGGCTTACACCTGCCTTCACCTTGTCGCGAACGGCGTCTAAGAGTGCCTCGCAGAAGGGGGTAATCTGTGTGTCCTCTGTATCCACCGTTGTTTCGGCTGCCGTTTCCAGCGTCGAGAGCATCTGTATGTGGGCAGAGAAGTCCTGCAGGGCGCGCACCTCGGGCTGCCTGTTGTCCAGCTTCTGCAAGGTGGGGTCGAGCTGTGCCGAAATGTTGCTAATGAACTTGGCCTTCAGGGCTATGTTCTCGTTGGCCATGCGAAGCTTCTGCTTCAGTCGGCGGGTGACGATGACGAGGCGCATCAGTCCGATGATAGCCAGCACCAGGGCTACTGCCAGTGCCACAGCCAGCAGACCCAGTCCCCAGATGACGGCCTTGCGCGACGAGAGCATACTGTCTCTGTCGGCAATGGCGGCCTCGCCCTCGGCAATCTGCCGTTTCAGGGCACCTATCTCGTCAGCCTTCTTCAGGTTATACACCGAATCCTTCCAAGCCATGTAGCTGATGTAGGACTGTGCCACGAGGTTGGCGCTGCCCGAGCGGCGTCCGTTCTTGATGAGGGTCTGATAGACACCGTCCACCTTGTCGTACTCCTTCTGTGCCGTCAGCTTGGCAGCCATCTCCTTGAAGACGGCGTTGCCCTCGGCGTTCTGTCCGCGCGTATAGAAGTAGATGGCCTTGTTGTAGAGCAGGTCGTTGCGCAGGTCGTCGTTGCCTGCCTGTTCCACGTGCCGTTCCATGTTGTCCAGTTGGTCCTTGGCACTCTCGTACTTGTGCAGCCTCATGTACATCTGCATACGTTCCTTTGTCGTCAGGTAGTGCAGGGCGGCTCTGGCCTCTCCCTTCGTGCTGGCGTTGATGCTCTGGTCGATGGTGCGCAGCAGGTCGAAGGCTTCCTTGTATTTGCTGTCCTTGTAGTAGAGCTCTGTGGCCTTCACGCCGCATTTCACAGCCTCCTCCATCTGTCCCTTCTTGGCATAGTCCTCGTAGGCACGGAAGTAGTGGCTGCGTGCGCTGATTAGGGAACCCTTGGCCAGTTCGGCCTCTGCCTTCTGCTGCAGTTCGCTGGTCTGCCCTGCTGCCAGGAGTGTGCACAGAGGCATCAGCGCCACGAGCAGTATAAGAAATATCCGTCTCATTGTTGTCTCTTTTTTGATTCTGCTGCAAAAGTACTCATTTTTTTTCATTCGGACAGCATATTACATAAATAAAAAGAATCCCAAGTCCGTATGAACCTGGGATTCTCGTTATCGGGATAGGAGTGGTTTACTTAACCAGAACCTTCTTGCCGTTGATGATGTTCAGGCCCTTGCGGGGAGCGTTCAGGCGCTGACCAGCGAGGTTGTAGACAACAACCTTGCCCTGCTCGGCATTCACACCGGCGATGCCAGTAGCGGCGTTCTCGCCCCAAACGATATTGGACTTCTTGCACTCGCCACCACCGTAGTAGATGCTCTGCACGCCAATCTTCGTCCAAGTTGCGAACTCTTCATTTTCAACCTCGAAGTAAACGCGGCTGCCGGAACCGTAGAAGTCATAGCCATCGTGGCTGTAGGGAACTTCCACTACATCCTCTTCGAAGTCACGAGCATAAGACTCAGCATCGAAGGTGTAGACGCTCTGCACGCCGTCCTTCTCTACGTAAATGCTGTAGAAGAGCTTGCTGGACAGCAGGGTCTCGCCATTGGTACCAACTGCAGGGATGGTGAAGTCGGCATAGGGATAGTTAGAAGCAGAGAAGCCAGCAGCATCAACTGAAGGATCTGCGGGAGTAGCAGCCACGTCGGCAATCTTGGTGATGCTTACGTTGGTGAAGGTCAGATAGGGATCGAACTCGGTCAGAGAACCGTTGAGCACGAGGGTCTGGTCGGTAGTGAACTTGCCAGCCTCAGCGTCGTAGGTGAGAACCACGTCAGCGGGGTCACCCTCTTCGTCAAGAGCGGTGAAGAAGTAGTCGAAGCTGAAGAGACCATAGTAATCGAGGGTACCCATGTACTGGTTGGCGGGGATGACATACTTGCCCTCAGCGTTCTTGGTAGCCTTTACCCACAGCTCGGGATCGTCGGCTGCCAGACCCTGGATATAAAGGTCGTCGCCGTCGAAGCCAACTTCAACCTGTGCGCTATAGGGTTCGGGATCGTTCTCCTCACCGGTATAGCTTGCCTCAACGGCAATGGCCTCGAAGGCATAGGTCTCGGTCTCAAGGTTTTCGGGAGCCTCAACAGCGGTGGGAACAAAGTCAGCGGTCTCCACAACGATGCTGTTCAACTGGGTGTTACCGGCAATGGTCACAACCACTTTCTTGGCCTCGCCCGTCCAAACGCTGCCCTCGAAGGCACCGGTGTCGGCGCTGTTGCCTTCGTTCCACTTGCCAGCGTTGAAGGTAATCTTGGTGATAACCTTGTCGAGGCTGGACTCGAAGGTCAGCGTACCGCCATAGATGCGCAGCTGGGGACCTTTGTTGGTGTTCCAGAAGCGGTTGGGGGTGTCAGTAGTGCTGGGACTTACGGTCATAGCCACAATCTCGCTCTCATCTGTAAAGGTACGGTCCTCGGTGATGTCGCCTGCGTTAGATTCGCTGCTTGAGCAGGGCTCGTCGGTCATAGCGTTGAAGTCGAAGATAACCTTGCTGTAGGGCTTGACAACGAACCAGTTGATTTCCGACTTGTTCTCCACGCCGCCACCAGTGTAGATGCTCTGGATAGCCAGTCTGTTGAACTGGCTGTACTCGGCCATGTTCAGGTAAATCATGTCGTTGTAGAAGTCGTAATCCTCGGTGAAGCCGTAGGGAATCACGGTCATGTCTTCCTCCAGCTTGCTGTAGTCGGCAGCGTGGAACACCAGCGTGTCAGTCTCGCCCTCGATGTCGTAGAAGAACAGGAGGCTAACCTTCTCAGCAACCATAGCGTTGCCCTCAACGTCAACCAAGGGAACAGCAAACTGCATAGCAGGACCATAGTTGGTTTCGCCAACAGCAGTGATGCTGGGAGTAGCGGGCACGCCAGCTACCTCAGTAACCTTGCTCAATACGGGGTTGAAATAGTGACCGTCGTAGTAAGAGTCAGCCAGTACACCGTAGATTTCGCCTTCAGCGGCATAAGATCCCTTCTCTGCATCGTAAATGAATACGGCGGGACCATTGTAGAAGGCATAGGAAGAACCGTAGCTACCATATTCGCCCATGTACTGCATCTTAGCGAAGGTAACCTCGTTGCCTTCCAGCGTACCCTTTACCCAAGCCTCGGGGATATAGTAGCTGAGGCCCTGGACATAAACGTCGTTTCCGTCGACGGCAACCTTCACAGGAATAGAAGCAGCATTATCTTCGGAATCGGTGTAGCCCATGATATAATCCTCGACAACGGCACTCTCAGGAACAACTACAGCCTCAGGCATCTCAGGTGCAGTCTTGCTGAAAGCGGCCTGATGCCAGTAGGTGTAAATACTTAATTGGTCTGCGGCAGCACTCTCGATGATGAAAGTAGTGACAGCTGTCAGCGTGCCAGCCTCAGCGTCGTAGTTGAAGACGATGTTATCGGACAGATTGCTTCCGTCATTGCTGCCGACGATGTACTCTGGTCCGTAGTCGTCCGAACCAATCAACTGGCCCTGGGGGAAGGTAACGGTGGTACCGTCGATGGTACCCTTCATCCAACCTTCTGTGAACCAGTAGGCCAGACCCTGAAGGTAGAAGTCGTTGCCGACGATGGCTACGTTCACAGAGGCCATGCTGGAGGTCTTGTCCGCCCAACTGCCACTCGAAGCTACATAGAACTTGCCACCAGAGGTGTACATTGTTTCCACCTCTGCCTCTGTGGGCAAAACCACCAGCTCGTCGCTGGCAGCGCGGCGTGTTGCGCTCTGGATGGGCTGAGCCTTGCGGTCAAGACCCTTCACGAGGCTGGTCTGCGTCATTGCCTTCATCATTTCACCACGCAGCATGCTCTTCTGAGCAAACGCGGTCATGCTGAACAATGCAACGAGCAAAGTCATTAAAGTAAACTTTTTCATACGCATTTTTAATTAAATTGAACAAAAAATTATTAAAAACTAAGTTTCAAAGGTGCAAAGGTAGCAATTTATCACAACACAGCCAAACAAAATCGCGCTTTTGTTATACAAACCCCCGATTTTTAACGTAACATTGCCTCCAAGACATCCCATCGCGTCCCCTCACGCAATAGTATCGCACCCCGCCACGCCATAGTATCGCGTCCGTCCTCGTTATAGTAACGACTGGTGTGAGTTCAAGCATCGCCCCTCGGCAGCCAACGTGCCTCCCACGCACGCGCGACATCTTCTTTCCCCCACATTCCCCTATCGCTAAGCCCATTGAGCCTCCCTCCCAACTGCAATACAAAGATACGAAAAGAAAATGACACCACAAAACAAATTTATAAATATTTTATGTTTATAAAACTATTTCAATGTCATAGTCAATAGTCAATAGTCAATAAGGATTTTTGAGCAGGCAAAACAAGCCAATATAATATATAATTAATTATATATTATATTGAGGTAAAACACCATTCTCATTTTCTCTTATTGACTATTGACTATTGACTGCGACTGTGGTACTGGTAAATCCCAAGAAAACTAAAAACGTGCGGTTTCATCGGTCTTTTTTGCACTTTATGAACACTCACTGCATACGTTCTCTCCTACCCCGCACTCCCCAAAAGCACAAAAAAAAATTGGAGGAAACGCCTCGCGTCCCCTCCAATTCTCCTCATTTATGTATCAATTTATGACTGTGGAATCATCACCACGTTAACCACATAGAACTTTCCATGCTCGAAAGTCACATTAGTCTGTGTAGCTTCGTAAGTAACTTCATCAACGGTAGCTTTGATTTTAAAGGTACACCCATCGAACCCTCCTTTTCCATTCCCCAAGGTATCAGTCCCCCTCAAAGCTGCATAGATATAGTTGAGGGTCTTATCTGGAGGATCCATAGTCAAGCCAGCGGTATCACCTGAACCAACCATTGGCACACGAGTTGCAGGCTCCACCTGTACTATTTTTTGCACGCTATTTTTTTCAGCTGTTATTTTGAGAGTAGAGATATTCTTAAGTTTAACATAAGTAGGAACTGCGCCATCTGTTTTTAGTTTAAGGAATTGGAACTTCACGATAGCCTGCTGGTTCACAAAAGTTACGTTTCCAGTTGAACGGTAGCCACCCTTGCCGTCCGATTTTACAGAGACGTTCTCAGCAATGGCATAGTCGTATTCGGTAGCAATATCTTCGAGCGAACCATACTGACCTGTGTATTTTAACAAGGTACGAGAACTATTCCAGCCATTACCAATGTCATCGAGAGCGAGCTTACCTGTATAGACGAGATTAATCTTATCTTCAGAAAACGCTTTAATATCTCCAGTGAGAATTGTCGTGGATCCTCCACTGCTCGTAGGATAAAGGAATTGGCTCGTATAATCAGCATAAACAGTTGCATAGCTGCTGGACGAAAACACATATACTTTCTCCCGTTTTGTCCAATCCCCTTCACCACTACCATTCGTCCAAGTAGAGCTAAGGAAAGGCGCTGCGGGTTCCATTTGTACTTCTACAAGCGCACGTGTTTCGTCATCAGCAGTGAAAGCACCCTTGGTGGCGTTGACAGTCAGTGTAACGGTCTTCTTGGCGGGTTCGCCCAGAACGGTTTCGTCATCATCGCCAGAGCAAGCCGTGAAGGCAACGCCTGTCAACAGCAGGGCGGCCAAGTTCAATGTTGTAATCTTATTCATAGTTGTTCCGTTTCTTTATTACATTATTCAGAGTCGTCGTCTTCTACATTTCCTTCTTTACCCCACCAAGTATTATAGCCACCAGAGGTATAATCTTCACGCGTATAGTTCGAAGTCTCAGAAGTAGCCATCATGCTTACAGCTTGAATTTTAACCACCAAAGCGGCAGGTTTGCAATATGCTTTTTTCATTGTTTTATGTAAGAATTTATAAGTTTTAATGCGTTTTTCGGTTTTTTGCGACCGCAAAAATAACGATTTTTCCCGTATCGTGAGCCTTCGGCTCCTTCCTTTCCCAAACAAGCGGACGATTTCTTGATATATATCAACTCACAACGCAGTCGGCACACCTTTTTGGGGGTGTGCCGACTGATATGATGGGCAATGGCGGACAGACCATCCGCCGATGCTTCTTTCCGGATTACTCGCTCCAGTCCTCAGCAGCCTTGCGGAGGTAGCTCTTGTAGCGGAGCTGAGCCATGCGCTGGGCCTCGGCGAAGAGTTCCTCTGCCTCGTTGGGATAGGCCTTCTTGACAGAGAGGTAGCGAACCTCGCCCATGAGGAAGTCGTGGAACTTATCCCACTGGGGCTCCTTGGAGTCGAGGCTGAAGGGGTTCTTGCCTTCCTCAGCCAGAGCGGGATTATAGCGCCACAGGTGCCAGTAGCCGCACTCTACGGCCTTAGCCTCCTCGGCCTGGCTCTTACCCATACCGCCCTTGGCCTTCAGACCGTGGTTGATACAGGGAGCATAGGCAATAACGAGAGAGGGACCGGGATAGGCCTCAGCCTCGCGGATAGCCTTCAGGCACTGAGCGTTGTCGGCACCCATAGCCACCTGAGCCACATAGACATAGCCGTAAGAGGTGGCAATCATGCCGAGGTCCTTCTTGCGGATGCGCTTACCCTGGGCAGCGAACTGGGCGATAGCACCCAGAGGAGTGGCCTTAGAGGCCTGACCGCCGGTGTTGGAGTAAACCTCGGTGTCGAGAACCAACAGGTTGACATCCTCTCCGCTGGCAATCACGTGGTCGAGACCGCCGTAACCGATGTCGTAAGAGGCACCGTCGCCACCGATAATCCACTGGCTGCGCTTGATGAGGTAGTGGTCGAGGGTCTGCAGTTCCTTGCAGTACTCGCAACCCTGGGCAGCACCTGCGGCAATGGCTTCCTTCAGCTTCGGAGCAATCTCCTTGGTCTTCTCGGCATCCTCGCAGTTGGCAATCCACTCAGCTGCCAGAGCCTTGAATTCCTCGGGAGCGCCCTCGCTGGCCTGCTGCAAGAGCATAGCCACGCGCTCCTTCATCTTCTTGTTACCAAGCACCATACCCATACCGAACTCGCAGAAGTCCTCGAACAGGCTGTTGTCGAAGGCTGGGCCCTGACCCTTCTCGTTCTTGGTGTAGGGAGTGGAGGGGATGGAAGCAGAGTAGATAGAAGAGCAGCCCGTGGCGTTGGCGATGAGCTCGCGGTCGCCGAAGAGCTGGCTGATGAGCTTCACATAAGGCGTTTCGCCGCAACCCGAGCAAGCACCGGAGAACTCGAACAGAGGCTGTGCGAACTGGCTGTTCTTCACGCTCTGACGGATATCTACGAGGTCTTGCTTCGAGGGCACCTTCACCAGCTTGTCCCAGTCGGCAGCCATCTTCTTCATGTCGGCCTTGTCGGGGTTGAAGGGAACCATAGTGAGGGCCTTGCCAGTCTTGGGATTGCCAGGACATACGTCGGCACAGTTGCCGCAACCCAGACAGTCGAGCACAGAGGGCTCAATGACGAAGTGCATACCCTTCATGGCAGCAGGAGCCTTCATCTCGATGTTGTCGAGACCCTCGAAGCCTGCCAGCTCCTCGTCGGTGAGAACGAAGGGACGGATGGCAGCGTGAGGACATACGAAGGCACACTTGTTACACTGGATACAGTTGTCCTTGTTCCAAGCGGGCACGAAGGCCTCAACACCACGCTTCTCGAAGGCGGCAGTACCGTTCATCCAAGAGCCGTCGGTGGTGCCGTGCTTGGTGAAGTCGCTGACCTTCAGCAGGTCGCCAGCCTGAGCGTTGATGGGACGAACCAGTTCCTTCACGAAAGCAGGAGCATTGTCGGCCTTCTCGGCATCATCGGGCAGGTTAGCCCATTCGGGCTTAACTTCGAGCTTCACGTACTGGTCGCCACGGTCTACGGCAGCGTAGTTCATGTTCACCACGTCCTCACCCTTGGCACCGTAGGACTTCACGATGGCAGCCTTCATCTTCTCGACAGCCAGCTCTACGGGAATAACGCCGGTGATGCGGAAGAATGCGCTCTGCAGGATAGTGTTGGTGCGGTTGCCCAAACCAATCTCCTGTGCAATCTTGGTGGCGTTGATGGTATAGACGGTGATGTTGTTCTGTGCGAAGTAGCGCTTTACCTTGTTGGGCATGAACTTCTCAAGCTCGGCAGCGTCGAAGATGGTGTTCAGGAGGAACGTACCGTTCTTCTGCAAGCCGCGAGTCACGTCGTACATGTGGAGGTAAGCCTGAACGTGGCAAGCCACGAAGTTAGGCGTAGTTACCAGATAGGTAGAACGGATGGGGGTGTCACCGAAACGCAGGTGAGAGCAGGTGAAACCACCCGACTTCTTGGAGTCGTAGCTGAAGTAAGCCTGACAATACTTGTCGGTGTTGTCGCCGATAATCTTCACGCTGTTCTTGTTGGCACCTACGGTACCATCGGCACCCAGACCGTAGAACTTAGCCTGGAACATGCCAGCACCGCCCATAGCGATTTCCTCCTCCTCGGGCAGCGAGGTGAAGGTAACGTCGTCCACGATACCCACGGTGAAGTGGTTCTTGGGCTCGTTGAGGGCGAGGTTCTTGAACACAGCGATAATCTTGGCAGGCGTGGTGTCGGAAGAACCCAAGCCATAGCGGCCACCCACGATGAGGGGCTTGTCCTCAACATCGTAGAAGGCGCTCTTCACGTCGAGATACAGAGGCTCGCCCTCGGCACCGGGCTCCTTCGTGCGGTCGAGCACGGCAATGCGCTTTGCGGTCTTGGGAACAGCAGCCAACAGGTGCTTTACGCTGAAGGGACGATACAGGTGAACAGCCACCATACCCACCTTCTCGCCCTGAGCGGTCAGGTAGTCGATAGCCTCGCGGGCTGCCTCGGTGGCACTGCCCATGAGGATGATGACGCGGTCGGCATCCTTGGCACCATAGTAGTCGAAGAGGTGATATTCGCGACCAGTGATTTCGCTCACCTTCTGCAGGTAGTACTCAACTACCTCGGGCACCTTGTCGTAGGCAGCGTTGCAAGCCTCACGATGGGTGAAGAAGGTCTCAGGATTCTCGGCAGTACCACGGGTCATGGGACGCTCGGGAGAGAGGGCGCGGTCGCGGAAACGCTTCACGTCAGCGGGGTCAACCAGCTTGGCAACCTCTGCCTGGTCCATCACCTCAATCTTGTGATACTCGTGAGAGGTGCGGAAGCCGTCGAAGAAGTTCACGAAGGGAATCTCCGTCTTCAGCGTAGCCAGATGAGGAACAGCGGTCAGGTCCATTACCTCCTGTACAGAACCAGAGCAGAACATGGCGAAACCAGTCTGGCGGCAAGCCATAACATCCTGATGGTCACCAAAGATACACAGAGAGTGGCTGGCCAATGTACGAGCAGAAACGTCGAATACGCAAGGCAGCATCTCGCCGGCAATCTTGTACATGTTGGGAATCATCAGCAACAGGCCCTGAGAAGCAGTGAACGTAGTCGTCAGAGCACCTGCCTGCAGAGAACCGTGAAGGGCACCTGCGGCACCACCTTCGGACTGCATCTCCTGTACACTGACGGTCTGGCCCCACAGGTTCTTACGACCACGGGCAGCCCACTCGTCGACATGCTCCGCCATAGGCGAAGACGGGGTGATGGGATAGATGGCAGCAACCTCGGAGAACATATAGCTCACGTGAGCGGCAGCCTCGTTACCATCACAGGTAATGAATTTCTTTTCTTTTGCCATAAATTTAAGCGTTTATGAATTTAATAATACGAAATTTTCAATTTCGGGCGCAAAGATACCTAAAAATAGTGATTTTGCAAAATAGAGATGACAAAAAGTGAACTTAAAGCCTCATTTCGCACCAAGAAACCGAATAAACCGGCACTAATAGAGGAAGCCGAAGAGCCAAAGCGGGATTTGACGGTCGTCGCCACGACGAATTCCGTCCAACGCATAGTATATGCCGGAAAGCTGACGCTTGGGGGGCTCGGTGGTGATGCTGAAACGGTACTTGCTGTTGACGATGAAGGTACACTTGCGGTCACCCGCATTCACCAGATGACGCCCCCAGAGAGCATTCTGGAAGAAGGTCTCGATAGCCTCCTGCTGCGCCACCTGATGGGGACGGATGGCGTGGATGAGGTTGGGGTTGTGAAGCATCACACGCGCTGGCTTCTTGGGGGCATTTTCGCCCAAACGGTATAGGACATTCACCAGACGGGCATCTGCCAGATACTTGATGTAGTTACCAGCTGTGGCACGACTGGTCCTGATGTCGGCAGCCAACTGACTGACGTTGGGGACTTGCATGGGGTCAACTCCCAGCAGATAGAACAACTGCTTGATTTTCGACAGATACTTCAATTCTATCTGTTTGATGAGCAGGATATCGACCTCTATCATCATGTTCATTGTCTTGACAAGGTTCTCAGAGAAGTTCCTGTGTTCCAAGAAGAAAGGATAGTACCCGTGGTGAATGTAGGCAGGGAAATGTTCGAGGGGGTTCACCTGACGGCAAATCTCCGCCGACAGTTGCCCGTGCCGTGCGAGAATTTCCTCGAACGAATAGGCCTTCAGCGAGAGACCCGTCTTCATGTTCAAGTATTCACGGAACGAGAAACCACGCAAATTGTAAGACTTGACGATTCCGTTCAGCTCGGGATTCTCTTCCTTCAGCCGCATCACACTACTTCCCGTGAAGACGATGCGCAAACCGGGTATCTCATCGTAGCAGCGTCGCAATTCGCGACTCCAGTTGGGGTCTTTGAACACTTGGTCGATGAGCAGCACACGCCCGCCGTTCTCGTAGAACTGATGGGCGAACTCCGATATGGTATGCCCCTGAAAATAGAAGCTGTTCATGTTGATGTAGAGACACTTACGGTCTTCCGTCTTGAAGTTTTCCTTGGCATACTGGAGCAGCAAGGTAGTCTTGCCTACCCCACGACTGCCCTTGATGCCGATAAGACGATCCCGCCAGTTGATTTCGTCCATGAGAAGTCTTCTGACAGGAGCCTCAACGTGCTCTACCAAATACGCGTGTGTTCTGAAAAATGCTTCCATTCGGGACAAATTTACGCAAAAATCCCGAATATGCAAAGTAGAGATGACAAAATCTCATCTTTTTTAGGATAATTTTTCAGCCTTTCGCCATTCAACAGACAAAAAAAGAGCGGAGCACCCAAATTGGCAACTCCGCCCTTTCACACACATTATAAAGCAACTATTTTACTAATTCCTGTAAGTCTTTGGCTTATACAATGCCTTGAGCCATTCAAAAGAGAACCTTTGATGTCTCAGACAATACCCTGAGCCATCATAGCTTTGGCAACCTTCATGAAGCCAGCCACATTGGCACCCTTCACGTAGTTCACGTAGCCGTCAGGCTCTGTACCGTACTTCACGCAGTTCTCGTGGATGTTCTCCATAATCCAGAGCAGCTTGGCATCAACCTCCTCAGAGCTCCAGCTCAGGCGCTCAGAGTTTTGAGACATCTCCAGACCGCTGACAGATACACCACCGGCGTTGCTGGCCTTACCCGGAGAGTACAGAATCTTAGCTTCCTGGAATACGCGGATAGCGCCAGGAGTAGAAGGCATATTGGCACCTTCGGCAACAGCGATAACACCATTGGCAACCAAGGCCTTAGCCTGCTCTTCGTTCAACTCGTTCTGGGTAGCGCAAGGCAGGGCAATGTCAGCCTTTTCGAACCAAGGCTTAGCACCATCGCCAACATACTTGGCCTTGGGATACTGGTCAACATACTCGCGGATACGGCCACGATATACGTTCTTCAGCTCCATGATATAATCGAGTTTTGCACGATCAATGCCATCGGGATCGTAGATGTAACCATCAGAGTCGCTCATGGTCATCACCTTACCACCCAGTTGCAGCACCTTCTCGGCAGCATACTGAGCCACGTTACCAGCACCAGAGATGAGCACCTTCTTGCCCTCTACGCTGTCGCCCTTGGTCTTCAGCATAGCACGCAGGAAGTAAACAGTACCGTAACCAGTAGCCTCGGGACGAATCAGCGAACCGCCGAATTCCAGGCCCTTACCCGTGAGCACGCCACTGAAGTCGCGAGTCAACTTCTTATACATGCCAAACATGTAACCAACCTCACGGCCACCTACGCCAATGTCACCAGCGGGAACATCGATGTTGGGACCAATGTGACGGGTCAGCTCCAGCATGAAGGCCTGACAGAAACGCATTACCTCAGCGTTTGACTTGCCACGGGGGCTGAAGTCGGAACCGCCCTTACCGCCGCCCATAGGCAGAGTGGTCAGCGAGTTCTTGAAGGTCTGCTCGAAAGCAAGGAACTTCAGGATGCCAAGATTCACGCTTGAGTGGAAACGGATACCACCCTTGTACGGGCCAATGGCATTGTTATGCTGAATGCGATAGCCCATGTTGGTCTGAATCTGACCCTTGTCGTCCATCCATGTAACACGGAACTGATAAACGCGATCGGGAATGCAAAGGCGCTCAATCAGGTTTACCTTGTCAAACTCGGGGTGTTTGTTGTACTCTTCTTCGATGGTGCCCAGCACCTCTTCCACTGCCTGATGATACTCAGGTTCGTTGGGGAAACGACGTTTCAAGTCGTCCAATACTTTTTTAGCGTCCATAAAAACTAATGTTAAAATGTCAATCTTTTACCTTTTCGAGTGCAAAGGTAACAATTTCGTGGAAAACGACCAAATAATCTTACGAAAAATTACAAATATTATTGAAAAAATTAGAAATCGTATAAAACAATGTGCGCACAAAGGAAACTAATCCTTCGCGCGCACACGTACTATTAAATAGGTAAGATTAACGGCAAACTATGCCTTCCTTCTTCATACCATCGACCTTAATGGTGAGTGGCTGGGAAAAACGCACATGTCGCACGTGTTCGGTTTCGTGTATGGCTGGCATTTGGTTCAGGATGTCCTGACGATAGATACCGTCCTGCAGGAAGTCGTTTACGGTGAAATAGCCCACACCAAACGACGTCAGGTTCTGGAAGAAGTGGGTGCCCTGACTGGGGTCAACACGATAGTTCTGCAATCCTGCCTCAACGATAATCTTGGCAGCCGAAATGGCAGGCCACTTGACGGGCACTCCCAACCACGGGTCGCTCGAACCCCAACGTCCGGGTCCCACGAGGACATAGTTACGGCCTTCGTCAAGGAAACTTCGATTGATGCGCTCAATCTCTTCGGCAATAGCGGGATTGCTGCCTGCGGTATAGGTGGTTTCACCTGTTTCCGGGTTCTGCGTCTTGACGTACACAACATCCTGAATGTCAGTATGTATTCCGTGCCCAATGGCATTATGAGAGCGAATGAGGGCTTCCTCGTCGGGTATCTCGCGAATGTCTTCGTCCAACTGCATCTTGTTGTCAACCATAGGACGAATCTGTAACAAGTAGAATTCACCTGTTCGGTCAGGATTCAGTTTCACAGCCAACTCTATCTCTACGGCACGACGCATCTCCTGCTGTCCGTACTTCATGGAAAGGGCAAGCAGCTCTGGCAAGGGGAAAACCCCGTGCTGAAGGACGCCACACATCGTAATCACCTTACGCCCACCTTCATAAATACCGTCGCGCAGCACCTGATCGTAGGGGTCGAAAGTAGAAGCCAAGCCTGCCAGCGAGCCGTCCTTGTCGGCTTCGCGCACATTCAGCTTCAGCAAGTTAAAGCCGTCATCAACACTGATTTCCGACGACATATTCTTCAGGTCAAGAGCATAGAAGCGAGTCTGCGTCTCGCGTAGCGCCATATCCAGTTCACTGGTCTGCAACACCTTGTCCGGATGGGCAGGACAAACGCGCAGGTTCAGCCCACCATCTACAATGTACTTGCCCAAGCCTAACGCCAGATTCACAACGCCCTCCTCTGCCTCTTCGTCGCCAATGGGATAGTAGTTGACGGAACGGGCCACACCTGAAATGTGGGGATAGAAACGGTCGCCATACTGCGTACCCACCACCTCTTGCAGGATAACTGCCATCTTCTCCTGGTCAATGACATTGCTGGTGGCCGTCATATAATCCTTCGAAGCACGATAGAAAACAGAGGCATAGACACCTTTGATAGCGCCCACCAGCATCTGCAGGCGCATCTTACGGTCCTCGCTGTAGGGTATCATGTAGGTGCTATAGATACCGGCAAAGGGCTGGTAATGGCTGTCTTCGAGCAACGAGGAAGAACGGATGGCAATGGGCTGCTGCACAACATCGAGCAGGGCCATCAGGTCTTCTTTCAGCCTATCAGGCAACTTTGCAGCAAGGAAATGCTTGAGCACCTCCTCGTCACTAACATCACTCAAGGCTATAGGATAGAGTTCGTTGTGCTCCATGAACTCATCGAAGACATCAGTACAGAGCACTACGGTCTTGGGAATCATCACGCGCGCTCCCTGAAACTGGTTCAAATCGGGGTGACGCTTGATGATGTGGTCGATGAAGGCAATGCCACGTCCTTTACCACCCAGCGAGCCGTCGCCGATACGGGCAAAGTTCGAATAGCGGTCGAACCTGTCACGATGGAACACCGCCACAACACCCTGATTCTTCATCTTGCGATACTTCACTATAGCGTCGAAGATAATCTGTCTGTGGGCGTCCAAATCGGGATTCGAGTCCCATTTGATGCGCTTCAGGAAGTCGGCAATGGGGAACAGAGCACGACTACCAAGCCAGCGCGACACGTTGTTATGCGACACATGATACAACAGGGATTCAGCAGGAACGGTAAAAATGTTATCCTGCAAGTCCTTCAGGTTACGCACACGCACCACTTCCTTCATGGTTCGCGGGTCTCGGAAAATAAAGTCGCCAAAACCGAAATAGTGGTAAACGAGGTGCTGAAGGTCGACATTCAGTTTCTTAGAGTTCTTGTCGAGGAACGAAGCTCCATAGTTACGCGCTTCCTTTGCCACATCGGGTTCGCTGGATTCCATGATGAAAGGCAGGAACTCGTCCTCTTGCCGCACGGCTGCTAGAAGATCAAGTCCTGCGCGTTCGTCCTTCACCCCACAACGAGGGAAGCGACAGTCGCTGATGACACCCAGCACATTGTCCTTATGTTCTTCATATAGTCTCCAAGCCTCCTCATAGGTACGGGCCAGCACAATCTTTGGGCGACCTCGCATACGCAATGTCTCAAGCTGTGAGTTCAAGGCCTCTGTGGCAAACTCCAGACTCTGCTGCAGCACGAACTTATAGAGATTGGGCAGGATGCTGGAATAGAAACGAATATTGTCCTCCACCAGCATAATCATCTGCACACCGGCCTCCGTATCGTGTTTCAGGTTCATCTTGTCCTCTATCAGCTTGATGATGGACAGTAGCAGTTCCGTATTGCCCAGCCAGCAGAAAACATATTCGAAAATCGACAAGTCCTCGTGCTCCATACGCTTGGTAATACCGTGCGAGAAGGGGGTAAGTACCACGATGGGCACCTTGGAGTTCTTCTCCTTAATGTTTCGGGCAATTCCGAATACGTCATTATTATCCGTACCGGGCATACAGATGACCAACTCAAAACTGGTACGCTTCAGTTCCCTCTCTGCTTCCTCCTGCGAGGCTACCTGCACAAAGCGAGGCGGGTAGCGAAGTCCCAGTTTGGCATACTCGTCGAAGATTTTCTCATCAACACGTCCGTCGTCCTCCAACATGAAAGCATCGTATGGATTGGCGATGAGTAACACATTGAAGATGCGCCGACGCATCAGGTTGATAAACTGCGTATCCCGCAGCTCCAGCGGAGCTTCCTCCGTAACAATACTCTTATTCTCTATTTCCATATTTCCTTATAACTCCATTTCACTTTAGTCCCCTCAATCCTTTGGCAAGTCACGGCGAACAAGCCCCGACACCAAAAAGGTAATCAGCGTGCACAGACACACAAAGACAAAGAAGTGGGTATAGCCCATTGCGTCTGCCAGCCAGCCTGCTGCCATACCTGGCAACATCATACCCAAGGCTTGCAAGCCTGTGCAAAAGGCAAAGACCGAGGTAGCCTTCTCACCCCTGGCAAAATATACCAAGAAAAGCATGTAGGCCGTAAAGCCGAAGCCGTAGCCAAGTTGCTCGACAAAGACGCAAGCATTGATAATCCATAAATTTGTGGGCTGAACGTAAGCAAGATAGACATAGACAGCATCAGGCAGAGATATGGCCAGTACCATAGGCCACAGCCAACGACGCAGTCCCTGGCGCGAAACCACCCATCCGCCTACTATGCCTCCCAGAAGAAGACCGATAACCCCAAGCGTACCATAAACATAACCTATGATGGAGGTTTCCAACCCTAAACCGCCTACTTCCGTAGAACGTAACATGAAGGGCTGGGCAATCTTGGCCAACTGAGCCTCGGGCAAGCGGAAGAGAAGCATAAAAAGCAAAGCCGTCCAAATGTGAGGCTTGGCAAAAAACGCCTTCAGCGTATCTACAAACGGCTGAAGAAATGAGATTCCTTCATTCATCGGCATCGGCTCTCCACCGTTTTTCTCCACACGTGGAAGGAAAGTATTGTGCCAGAGAGCCAACCCCACCATGATGCCAGCTATCAGCAGCATGGTGATGCTCCAGGCTAAGGGAACGGAATAGCGCTTCTCAAGCCAACCAGCCACCATTACCAGAAGGCCCGAACAGAATATCATACCCACTCGATAGAAGGTGCTGCGGATACCTACATAAAGGGCTTGATCCTCTTTCGATAGGGACAATATGTAGAAACCGTCGGCAGCAATGTCATGAGTAGCCGAACTGAACGCCATCAACCAAAAGAAAGCCAACGACAGCCTCAACCACAGAGCAGTAGGCAAAGTCAGGGCTACACCTGCCAAAGCAGCCCCTATCAAAAATTGCATGGAGATAATCCACCACCGCTTCGTGCGAAAATGGTCGATGAACGGACTCCAAAAGGGCTTAATGACCCAAGGCAAATAGAGCCAACTTGTATAAAAGGCTTGTTCCGTGTCCGTAAGCCCAAGATTGGTATACATCAGTGCGCTCAAGGTCATTACCGCCATATAAGGCAGCGCCTCGGCGAAATACAAGGTGGGAATCCACGCGTAGGGTTTCTTTGTTTTAGACATTTTTGTTCTTGGGGATAAAGAAATAAATAAAAAGCCATGCAAGAGGGGCTGTGAGCACATCAAGAATAAAAAAAGTGCGGAAGCCCATAAAAGTGACCATCCAGCCGCTGAATGCTACAGCAGGCAACATAACGGTGGCCACGAGAGGGATATAGAGATAATTAATGGTATTGCGGTAGCGCTCGCCACTGATGTAACGTACAAAATATTTTACGACATTCAATCCGAAACCAAAAAAGAGCTGAGCTTGGAACGTAGCGATGGAAAGCATCATCAATGAGGTAGGCGGTTCGAAGGACATCACTAAATAAACGATGGGTGACAGCCCCAAAGGTATAGCCAACCACCAGAACGTCCGTTTCCAAGGCAGGCTTTTGCCCAAAAGCAGTCCGATACTAAACGCTATCACCCCTACAGTGCCCTGAGCGAAACCTATCTCCTGCATAGTACAACCGAGTCCGCCTTCGGATTTAGGCAGGTATAGGAATAAGACACGACTGTAGAACATCAGACTCTGAGGAAGGAGCAGAAGAGCCAAGCCCACCACATAACGCACCCAGTGTTCTTTTTGCCGTATGCGTTCTATTACCTGCATCTCGTCTTTCACGGCCTCTATGGCGCCTCCTCTTAGTCGCGGGTCTGCCACGTTGGTTCGTCGCAAGGCAAATAAATGGTATATGGCAAAAACCAACAGTACGCCAGCCATCAGATAACAACCCTCATTCCACGAACGGGGGATGCGACGGTAGATGACCTGTAATGCTCCCACAAACATAATCAGCATGCCGTAGGTCAGCACTACAGCCGACTGCGAAGCTATGATTTTCGGCGTATTGTACACCTGTTGCCAATGGGGGCGCAGCATACGTTCGTAATACATCCGCGCCGCCAGTTCATGCCAAGCCGAAAGCAGCGAGAGAACGAACAAGCCCGTAAACAGCCAGAAGTTCTGCCGTGTATAACGTAAGAAGGCAAAGGCCAGCGCCATCATCACTGCCACCATTGCCAGTTCCATCCATTGCAACTGACGGCGAAATCGTCCAAAGGAACGTACTTGTCTACGCAAAAAGGATTTCAGCACCCAAGGCAGGAACAGCAGCCCACAATAGAACGTGGCCATCGTGGGCGTGGCATCACATTGCAGGAACATCAGCATAGCCACAAACGTGACTATAGCGGCAGGAATCTCCTCGGCAGCAAACAACGTGCCTATCCACAAACGACTATCCGTTCTCTTTTCCATAGGCTTCATTACGTTTGATTCTCCAGCCGAGAGCAGCTACCAAGATGCTCATGACAGGACTGAGCAGGTTGAAAAAGCAATAGGGCAGATAAGTAAGCGTTGGAACACCAAGGACGGTGGACTGCGTCATACCACAAGTATTCCAAGGGATTAACACACTGGTGACGGTAGCTGCGTCTTCACAGGTTCTACTGAGGAGACGCGATTCATATCCTTCTTTCTGATACACATCCTTGTATATATCCGCCGTCAGTACGATGGAGATAAACTGGTCTCCAGTGGTGACATTGAGGAAAATACCCGTGCCAACGGTCGAAGAGACCAGACTCACCCTGTTACGGACAAAGCGAAGCAAGACCCCGGTAATGCTGTCAATCATGCGACTTGCCACCATTACAGCGCCAAAACACATGGCACAAATGATAAGCCACACGGTATTGAGCATACCCGCCATACCGCTTGTCGAGATGAGTTCGTTAAGTGATTCATTACCTGTTTCGACAGCCGTAGAACCGTAATAGGTGATTGCCAGCCCACGGATAAGGTCTGTAACAGAGGATGTTTCAGAGCCTGCTATCTCGCAAAGGATATGTGGCTGCAGGATGAGAGCCACAATGCCTGCCATGAGTGAGGACAGGAATAATACAATAAGCGATGGCACTCGACGGGCAATCAGGAAGCCTGTCAGCAAAGGTACCAACAACGTCCATAGTGAGATATTGAATGTGCGAGCCAGTCCCTCTGTATAGGTATCCACAGGAACATCTGCATTCACTCCCCTACCCAATCCGACAACAAGGAAAATGAGAATCGTAATAAGAAAAGTAGGAACGGTAGTGTACATCATGTAACGGATGTGGGCGAAGAGGTCGGTACCCGTGGTGGAGGAGGCCAGAATGGTGGTATCGCTCAGAGGAGACATCTTGTCGCCAAAATATGCTCCAGAGATGATAGCGCCCGCCGTCCATGCTTCAGAAACGCCCAAAGCCTTTCCAATTCCCAAGAGAGCGACGCCAATGGTGGCTATAGTTGTCCAGGAACTGCCTGACAGCAACGACACCAAGGCACAAATCAAGCACGAGGAAACGAGGAAGAACTGAGGCGACATGATTTGAACGCCATAGTAAATCAGGGTGGGCACAATGCCACTGATAATCCACGAACCAGCCAGCATACCCACGCAAAGCAGGATAAGCAATGTAATGCTAACCTCGCCCAATGTTGCCTTTATCTGTTTCTCAAAAACGCTCCAAGACACCCGATACACCGCCATTGACAGGCAGACGCAAACCGCCATGCCCATGAGCAAGGCTATCTGGCTACCGCCGCTGAGCGAATCGCTGCCGAACAGCGAGATGACCAATGAAAGGAAACCTATCAGTACGACAACAGGTACGATAGCAACCAGAGGATGGGGAATCCTTGTCATTGGCACAACGGAAAAAGACAGGACTTAGTAGGAGCGGGCGATGAGGACGCGGGCAACAGCAGGTTTCCCACTGACCATATCTACGCCAGGTGTCTGCTCAAAGCCGAAGGGCACACAACGGATAGTTGCCTGAGTGTCTTCCTTAATCTTGGCCTCAGTCTCGGCAGTACCGTCCCAATGACAGAGGAAGAAACCACCGTCTTTGACACGAGCCTTGAACTCATCGTAATTGTCACATTCGTAGATGTGGGCATCACGATAAGCCTTAGCCTTCTGATAGATATTCTGCTGGATATCGTCAAGCAACTGGCGAACATATTCGGCAATGCCCTCGAAGGGACGCGTCTCCTTCTCCAACGTGTCGCGACGCATCACCTCCACTGTGCCGTTCTCCAAGTCGCGAGCACCCAGTACGAGGCGCACAGGCACACCCTTCAACTCGTAGTCAGCAAACTTGAAGCCTGGACGACGATTGTCGGCATTATCATATTTCACGCTGATACCCATCTGGCGAAGTTGCTCAATGACTGGAGCTACGGCAGCATCTACGGCTGCAACCTGTTCGGGTTTTCCACCAATGGGAATAATAACGACCTGCGTAGGAGCAAGACGCGGAGGCAGCACAAGACCATTGTCGTCGCTATGGGTCATGATGAGCGCACCCATCAGGCGAGTGCTGACACCCCAAGACGTAGCCCACGCATATTCAGCCTGATTCTCCTTGTTAAGGAATTGAACATCAAAGGCCTTACCGAAGTTCTGACCAAGGAAGTGGCTTGTACCTGACTGCAGGGCCTTACCGTCTTGCATCATGGCTTCGATAGTGTAGGTATCGAGAGCTCCCGCAAAGCGTTCTGTTTCGCTCTTGACACCCTGAACGACAGGAACTGCCATCACCTGCTCGGCGAAGTCGGCATAAACCTTGAGCATCATCTTTGCACGTTCCTCTGCTTCTTCGCGTGTAGCGTGAGCCGTGTGACCTTCCTGCCACAAGAACTCG
The DNA here is from genome assembly GCA_045220575.1 of Bacteroidaceae bacterium. Classification (GTDB taxonomy): domain Bacteria; phylum Bacteroidota; class Bacteroidia; order Bacteroidales; family Bacteroidaceae; genus Physcousia. The sequence continues at coordinate 89,197 of JBGUVX010000012.1, read as the reverse complement.
CTGGTGCGCAGAAACAAACGAGTACGCATCTCCCAGCGCATCACGTTGCACCACTGGTTCACCACCAGAGGCAGGTCGCGATAAGAATGAATCCAGTTCTTGAACGTATTCCAGATAATAGTCTCTGACGTGGGACGAATGATGAGTTCCTCCTCAAGTTTAGCAGCAGGGTCAACCACCACTCCGTCGTGAGTATCATTGGTTTTCAGGCGATAGTGGGTAACGACGGCGCACTCCTTTGCAAAGCCTTCCACATGCTCGGCCTCGCGACTGAGGAATGACTTCGGGATGAGCAAGGGAAAATAGGCATTCTGCACACCCGTCTCCTTGAAACGGTCGTCCAGCAGGCGTTGCATCTTTTCCCAGATGGCATAGCCATAGGGTTTGATGACCATACAACCACGCACATCCGACTGTTCTGCCAAGTCGGCTTTCACAACCAATTCATTATACCATCTCGAATAATCCTCGCTCCTTTTGGTGAGGAAGTCCAATTCTTTTGCCATAGATTATGTTTATTTTTATTAATTTGCGTGCAAAGATACAAAAGAATTAAGAATTAAGAGTTAAGAATTAAGAATTATTTTATATCTTTGCAGGCGTAATTTCAAATTATCATTCACTTAAAAACAATAACAATTATGAAAAGTTTGAAGATTTGGGCAAGTGCTCTCAGCGTAGCACTTGTAGTTTCAGGTTGCGGTGGCTTGTCAAATACCGCTAAGGGTTCCATGATTGGTACTGCTGCCGGTGGTGCTGCAGGTACTGGTATCGGTGCACTCATCGGTCACTTCGTAGGTGGTTCGAGCGGTGCCAAGAAGGGTGCCATCATCGGTGCTGCCGCAGGTGCTGCCGTAGGTGTTACCACAGGTGCCCTGATTGGTCACAAGATGGACAAGGCTGCCAAGGCTGCCAAGGCTCTGGAGAACGCAAAGGTTGAGTCTATCGAGGACTCTAACGGTCTGCCCGGCGTAAAGGTTACCTTCGACAACGGCATCCTCTTTACCGTAGGTAAGGCTGACCTGAAGGCTGCTGCTAAGACCACTCTGAAGCAGTTTGCTGACGAGGTGCTGAACACCAATACCGACATCGACGTTGCCGTTTGTGGCTTTGCCAGCAGCGATGGTACCGAAGAGACCAACCTGAAGGTTAGCCAGAACCGCGCTGATGCAGTTAGCAAGTACCTGACTGGTACCTGCAAAGTTGCCAGCAAGCAGGTAAAGAGCTCTATCGGTTACGGCGAGAACCCCGACTTCCTTGTAAAGAAGGCTGACGGTTCTGAGGATGTTAATGCCAGCCGTCGCGTAGAGGTTTATCTGTTGGCCAGCGAGGAGATGATTAAGGCTGCCGAGGCCGAGGCCAAGAAATAATGCTGAAACGCATACAACGTATTTTAAGAAGGATTGTACTCCTCTTTTTTGGGAGTACAATCCTTTTTGTTTTACTCTATCGCTGGTGTCCCGTCTATGTAACCCCACTGATGGTGATACGCTGCGTGCAGCAAGTGTGGCACGGTGAACAAATCCGCCTACGCCACCATTGGGTTCCCATTGAGGAAATATCCCCCTCGCTGCCCATCGCCGTCATGTCCAGCGAAGACCAACGGTTCCTTGAGCATCATGGGTTCGACTTCGATGCCATAGGGAAGGCCATCAAGGAAAACAAGCAGGGCAAACGCCAACGAGGAGCCTCTACCATCAGCCAGCAAACAGCCAAAAACGTCTTTTTGTGGCCAGGCGGAGGATGGTTCCGCAAGGGACTTGAAGTGTATTTCACCTGTCTCATCGAAGTGGCATGGGGCAAGGAGCGCATCATGGAGGTGTATCTCAACTCCATCGAGATGGGAAACGGCATATATGGTGCTGAAGCAGTAGCCCAACTGCATTTTGGCTACGAAGCAAGCAAACTCACACGGGCAAATTGTGCGCTGATAGCTGCCACGCTGCCCAATCCCCTACGGTTTAGTTCGAAGAATCCCTCACCATACATGCTACGCAGGCAAACTTGGATTCTGAACCAAATGAACTATGTGGAAAGAATGGTTAAGGAGAAAGAGAAAGAGAGAAAAGAATAGGGGTATGAAGCGGGTAGTTCTGTTGTTTTTCCACTTTTTACTATTCATCGTTAATGATGCTATCGCCCAAAGCGACAGTGTCCGCGTGGAACGTCTGCTGGAACAAGGACAAAAAGAAGCCACTGCCCCACTCCACCTTTGGTACGCCCAACAACTGATAGGCACGCCTTACGTAGGACAGACGTTAGAGGTGAACGAAACGGAACAGTTGGTTGTCAACCTGCGACAGTTGGATTGCACAACCTTTGTGGAAACAGCTATTGCCTTGGCACTTACCCAACGGCAAGGCTGTACAAAATATGCCGACTACCAGCAAAACCTTACAAGGATTCGCTATCGCAACGGACTTCTTAGCGGCTACCCCTCACGCAACCACTACTTCACACAATGGATTGACAGCAATGAGCGATTAGGATATGTCAAGGAGAAGGAGATTCCCGCAGGTCTTTCTGTCCCCCAGACATTGGACTTGCATTACATGAGCCAGCATCCCGACCGCTATCCGATGTTGCGTAACGATGCAGATGCACAAGCCCTCATCCGACAATACGAACAGGAATGCGAAGGACGAGTTGTGCATTATGTGCCACATTCGAAACTCAACGGCTACAAGAAAGGCAGTCTGGGGTTTATACAAGACGGTGACATATTGGCCATTGTGACCAAGAAAGACGGATTAGACACCTCGCACATCGGATTCGCCGTATGGGGCAGGGACAGCCGTCTGCATCTCCTGAATGCCAGCCAGATACACAAGAAAGTAGTATTGGAACCTATGACACTTTATGACTACATGAGTAAACATCCCAGCCAATTAGGTGTCAGAGTAATAAGGATCAGGGATTAGGGACAATGAGAAAGGCATTTATATTTATCATTCTGTGGATGTGCGCATACGGTTTCGCACAACAGAGCAGGACGTTCTCTGGGGACATACGTTCCCTGCAAGTGGTGGCAAACGGCAATCCGCTCCTGCCTCCCATCATAGAACTGGGGAAAGGACAACGGCTGGACATTGAGTTCGACGAAATGAGCCACGAATACCACAGACTCATCTACCATATCCAACACTGCAATGCCGACTGGACAGAGACTGACGGGCTGTTCGAAAGCGACTACCTGTCGGGCTTCAACGACCAACCCATTGAGGACTACGAGAACTCATTCAACACCACCCAACTCTACACCCACTACCGGCTCACGCTGCCCAACGAAGAGACACAGCTGCGGCTATCTGGAAACTATCGCGTAGTAATATATGAAGACGACGACCGCGACACACCGCTTTTGCAGGCAGAATTCTGCTTGGCAGAGCCATCTGGAATGAGCATAATGGCAGAGGTGAGCAGCAATACGGACATCGACTTCAACCAGAGGCATCAGCAACTTTCGTACCAAGTGAGCTACGGTTCGAACCGTGTGGTTGACCCGTTACGGGAAATCCACACCGTAGTCATGCAGAATCGCAGGCCTGACAATCGCGTGGTGAATCTGGAACCCAACATACAGCACGCCAAAGGCTTAGAATTCACCCATCAACGTGCGCTCATTTTCCCTGCTGGAAACGAGTTCCACAAGTTCGAGATTCTGGACGTACAGAAGCCTGGACTGAATGTCGATAAAATGCGTTGGTACGAGCCTTTCTATCATGCTTTGATTTATGCCGACAGCCCCGCTCGGAACTACGAATACAACGAGGACCAGAATGGTGCCTTCGTGATGCGGAACGACGATGGCAACGATGCTACGGAGAGCGAATACATCTGGGTGCATTTCACCTTCCTGCCCAAGGATGGCAAGGAGATTAAGGGTAACGAAGTGTACGTCTGGGGACTATGGAGCAACGGTTTCCCAGACCCCGCCTGCCGCATGGAGTGGAACGCAGACAGCAAGGCGTACGAAGCCGCCGTTTACCTAAAGCAGGGCTATTACAACTATATGTATCTTTTGGATAACGGGGAAAACCTTGACGGTGATTTCCACGAAACGGAGAACGAATACATCATTCTCGTCTACTATCGCCCGCAGGGTGCGCGCTACGACAGGCTCGTAGGCTACCGCGTGATGAATACCAAACTTCCTTAGGCCTTAAATCAGCCCTATTTCCTGCCATTGCTGAGCAATGGCCTCAGCGTCCTGACGAGCGGTTTCCGCATCCACCTCGTACTCGTCAGTCAGCAATTTCACCATATCGTCAATCGTGAAATCACGTTCCAGCAGTCCGTTCCAAAGAAATGCTGCACTCTCGTTGAGACTGATAAGCTTAGAAAAATCTATGTTCTTGAGTCCTGTGGCTACAATCACATTCTCTCCACAGACGGAACGCAGTTCAAAACCTTCCTTTATCTTCATATCATTATTTTTTATTTGGAGTTAATGAGCTTATTTTAGGTGATAGGTGATAGGTTATAGGTTACTTTTTGTTTGGGCCCATGAGTAAAAGTCACCTCTCACCTCTAACCTCTCACCTGCCCCCATTTTCTCACACAATCGCTTTATAAATAAACAGCAGATAGCGGCGGATGGGCAGCAAACGCCCCCAGATGCGTATGCGGCGCTGCAGGCGTGGGTCGCTGGCCAGCAAAGTCCGATGCGGACGAAGATAGTGGGTCACCACACCTGCCACATCCCATCGCTTGCACGACTCTGTGCCTTGGATGTTTCCATCGCCCATCAGGATGATGTCGTCGCCGTCGATGTCGATTATGCGGTGCAGGACATAGTGGTCGGGTGAGATTTCTGCCAACACGGCATCGCCTACCTGCAGCACTTCTGGTGCATCCAAGATGACGCGGTCGCGCTGGTGCTCCAAGAAGGGGCGCATACTGTAGCCCTTGACGGCGATGGTGGCCGTGTGCCCTTCGCGTATCACGTCGCGTGCCATTCCAAGCAGCACGGCGTTGGGAATCTCCCTTTTCTTCTCCCCGCTCTCTACCCCATTGCGACGGCGATAACTGTATCGCAAGGGAGCCATCAGCAAACGCAGTATCCTATACGTGAACCGTTTCATAGCACAACTTGGCAGCCTCAGCATCGGGCAGACAGCCCAGTTCATAGATTCCAATCTTGGAAATAAGCACAGACAGCGTGTCACAAACGCCTAAATACACGCGTTTGTCCCATTTCATGCTGCTGGCAGCGGGCAACAGCTGAGCCAGCGACTCAAGGGGGGCCATGCGACGAATCTCGTTCTGCTTGCGCTGTCGGATGCGGACAATGGCGCCTACGGGAGCTTCGATATTACGGTAGCAGGGAGTTTTCCCGCTCCAGGGCGTGCCATAGATAATGGGCTGTCCATCGACGACTCGCACCACTGGATTGTCGTCGTTCATCAAATCGCAACCGGGAATGTTCTTATACCACAGATAGGTATGCGTACTCTTACCTGTTCCGCTGGGGGCTGTCATCAGATAGCCATAGCCATCCTTGCGGATAACGCTGGCGTGCAGCAACAGAGTCTGCTGGTCTGCCGAGGCAAAGGCGTATGCCATCATCAGCGCATTGTTCAGGGCAAAGTTACGGTTACTGAAATCGGAAGCCAGCAGGCGGACTCGGCACTGGTGGAATTCCCTGTCGGCATACAGCACGCCGCAGAGTTCTCCCGTCGGATTGCTCATCTCTATCTTGTAGCCGCCATCAGGGAACTGATACACTCCATAATTGTTACCGCCACTATCGAACTGTCCCACTTCCTTCAGCCCTTCGTCGCTGACTTCGGTCTTGTCCACAGTCATGACGAGCAAAGGCGCCTCATCCGCAGGTGCTTCAATAACGAAGGGACGGAACGAGGGAATCAGAGTTTCGTCTGCATCCTCGTCCTTGAAGACGACCCGAAGCAGATGTCCTCCGACGCGATAATGGGAAGTGTTCATGGTTTGGCTGCGTTGTTTATACTATCCGTTTGCTCTGGTTGCGAGGGGGGCGTTATGATTTCGCTGTCCAACCACTCTTCGGGTTCGAAGCGGAAGAGGTCAACACCTACGGACTGCAGCACCAGATGGCTGGATTCGCGGTATTTCCTGCGCACTTTCTGGAACTTCTTTTCGGCCTTGGCCTTGTTCTTATCGAAGAAGACGGCACAGGTCATATTTTCCCGCATCTGGTTGGATACCAAGAAGTTGTTGAACTGCAGCGTATAAAGCGAACGGTCGGCCAGGAATCCGTTGGGCATAATGTATGCATCCACGCCCTGCAAATCGGTCATTACTGCCACAGAGTCTGTAAACGACAAGGCGGCACCAAACATATAGACACGCTGCTTGATGGGCTTCGTCCCCGTAGCACCGAAGGCCGCCACGAGGGCTATGCCTGCAAAGAGTATGCTCAGGAAAAATTTCCTAATCATCCCAGATATGATTTCAGCAGTTTGTTCTTCGAGTTCTGGCGCAGGCGGCGGATGGCCTTTTCCTTAATCTGACGCACGCGCTCGCGAGTCAGGTTGAACTCGTCGCCGATTTCCTCAAGCGTCATTTCCTGACGACCGATGCCGAAGAACATCTGTATGATGGCCTTCTCGCGCTCTGTCAGGGTGTCGAGTGCACGGTCAATCTCACGCGACAGGCTCTCGTTGACCAAAGTGCGGTCGGCCATGGGAGAATCGTCGTTCACCAGCACATCGAGCAACGAGTTGTCCTCGCCCTCCACAAAGGGAGCATCCACAGAGATGTGGCGACCGCTGACCTTCAGGGTGTCGCTGATTTTGTCAACAGGCAGGTCCAGCTCCTCTGCCAGCTCATCAGGACTGGGTCGGCGCTCGTTCTCCTGCTCGAACTTGCTGTAGGCCTTGCTGATTTTATTGAGCGAACCCACCTGATTCAGGGGCAGGCGCACGATACGGCTCTGTTCGGCCAGAGCCTGCAATATCGACTGTCGAATCCACCAAACGGCATACGAGATGAACTTGAAGCCGCGCGTCTCGTCGAACTTCTCTGCAGCCTTTATCAGTCCCAAGTTTCCCTCGTTAATAAGGTCAGGCAGCGAAAGGCCCTGGTTCTGGTATTGCTTGGCAACGCTGACCACGAAGCGCAGATTAGCCTTCGTCAGTTTCTCCAAAGCGGCACGGTCACCCTTGCGGATACGCTGGGCCAGTTCCACTTCTTCTTCCACAACAATCAGGTCTTCACGACCTATTTCCTGCAGGTATTTGTCGAGCGACGCGCTTTCGCGGTTCGTAATGCTTTTGGTGATTTTTAACTGCTTCATTCTCTTGTGTGCATAATAAACGGCGCGAAAGTACAACATTTTCGCGACAATTCCAAATTTTTCCCCAAAAATATTACGTTTCGGGCAAAGATAATGCATTTATCACTTTTGTCAAAAATTAATTATCAAAAAATGACAATTTCCACAAACAAAGCCCCGACACTTCCGTGCCGGAGCCTTAATTTTAAGGAGCGAACGCTTCGCGAGGGAGTTAAAGTTGAAGTTCTTGCTCGCAGGGCGAGCTTTACTTCCTGAGCCGAATGGCTCATTAATTGTAAGTGTTTTGCATGGTTTGTAATAAGGTTAACTAAAAATGTTGGGGTGTAGTCAGGAGTGATCAGAAACTGCATTGCCATCTTTTTTATTCATGCCCGGGGAAAGATGGTTCCGTCACAGACAAAAGCGGTGCTTGCCGGCTATTGCGCCGTCCTTGACCTGACGATAAGAATGCGGTTTTTCTCCCCCTTCTGATTACACTACAAAGATACAACATTTCCCTGACACCACCAAATATTTCCACAACTTTTTTCAACTTTTTTCGCAAGGAATAGCGCTCTACACCGCGGCCCGTCGCGCCGCGCTCCGCGACACGTCGCGAGGCTTCATGCCATATTATCGCACGGCCCCACGCGACAGTACTGCCCACACGCAGTTGTCACATTGCTACATGCTACATTGCTACATTAAGGGGGTGGAAGACACACCATCACGTTCCTCAAACTATGTCTAATAATAATATATATATTATTATTAATTATTATATATTATAAATTATAACCTCTCTACCCTCTAAGCTCCCCCACTCTAAACCTGAACTCAAAACTCTGAACTTTGAACCTCTCCAAGTACCTTATTGTAGCAATGTAGCATGTAGCAAAGTAGCAAAATTCCGAAGACAACATTTTGTTTTCTCCCGATTTCTCCGTATCTTAGCAGGCGAAAAGAGTGCAATGAGGATGGACGAGTGCATAATGCAGAAGTCCAGTTCAGGGCTACCCTATAAAACGAAATAAAAAATGACTCAAGATAAATTCATAGCGCTGACACGCAAGGGCGAGGGTACTCAGATAGAGTATAAGACTTGTTCGGAGGAGATTTCGGAATCTCTCTATGAGTCGGTGTGCTCGTTCCTGAACCATGCAGGGGGACAGATTCTGGTGGGTGTGCAGGATGATGGCACTATCGTAGGCGTGAACCCAGACAGGGCGGAGGCGCTGAAAGCCAACATCATCAACTGCATCAACAACCCAGAATTGTTCTTGCCTTGTCCGTATTTCACGCCTCGCATCATGCTAGTGGAGGGTAAGACCGTGATGCAACTCGACATTCCTTGTGGGCAATATGTGTATCGATATAAAGGTCGCTATTGGGACCGCAACGATGATGAGGATATCGACGTGACAGACCAGCCGGAACTGCTGCTGTCTATCTTCGAACGGAAGAACCCGCATTTGTTTGAGGAGCGCATCGTGGAGGGGCTGACGATGGAGCAGTTGGATAAGAAGACGTTTCAATATTGTCGCAACATTCTGGCTACGATTCAGCCCTCGCACGCATGGCTACAAATGACGGATGAAGAGATATTGCTGAGTACGCATCTGGCAAGGATGGACGGCGACAAGCTGCAACTGAAGTATGCTGCGCTGATTCTTTTCGGCACGGAGGATGCAATTACGGAACTGATGCCACGATACAGGTTTGAGGCTGTTTTTCACATGTGTACCTACGCTCAGTATAACGATATGAGCCAGTTCCCCAGCCGCTATGACGACAGAAGGACGATGCGGCAGAATCTGATTCAAGTATATGACCAGATGGGGGCTTTCGTGGAACGCTATCTGCCAGACAGGTTCTATCTGCCGAATAACTCTGTACAGCGCCAGAACTTGCGATGGGATTTGTTCCGTGAAATCGTTGGCAACCTCTGCGTGCATACTGATTTTAGTTCAGGCTATGCCTGTTTCTTCCATGTATTCAAGGACCGTGTTGTGACGAAGAATCCCACACGCCTGCTGCCTGAGATTCCTGAGGGTGAACTTACCATACAGCAGTTAAGCAACTACACGAAGAATCCCTTGTTGGTACGTGTATTCCACGAACTGCATTGGGCAGAGGATTTGGGTTCTGGCACTCGCAATATCCTGCGCTATGCGCCGCTCTACTATCCTGGATATAAGATAGAGATTAACAGCGGCCAGCAGTTCGTGTTCTCGATTACCTATCAGGACGAAAATGTCACCGTCAGCGAGAAAATGTCACTATCTTCGGATGGGAATGTCACCATTGATGGAAAAATGTCACCATCTTTGGGCGAAAATGTCACCATCAGCGAGAAGATGTCACCATCTTCGGATGATAATGTCCCAGAGCTAACGGACGAGGAACTGGCATTGCCGTTGGAACCTTATGAAAGACTATCCGTCAAAGAGAAAAAGAACAGACGCAGACAAGCTATTGTTGGTCTGATGAACAAGGACTCTCATATTAGTATTGAAGCAATTGCTGAAAAGTTGGATGTTCACAAACGAACCATCTTACGCGACGTAGAAGAATTGAAGAAAAGCCATGTGATTGAGCGAATTGGCGGAAACTATGGCGAATGGAAGATTTGCAAGAAGAAATAATGGTTCGATTATTGAACCACGAATAACACGGAAATAGAACATGGAACGAATGGAGATTAATGAGGCTCTGAGGATTCTGGAGGAGCTGGACATCTCTGGAGATTGCCGAGCTGACTGGTAAGCAACATAAAAATCTCATGCAGGCTATCAGAAAGATGGAGCCAGCATGGGAAAAAGTACAAGGGCTGAAATTTCAGCTCTTGCAACGAACCTACATTTTACCGAATGGAGGCACGAAGACAGTACCCTGCTACTCACTGACGAAAACGGAGTGCCTGTACATCGCGACGAAGTTCAACGGAAGCAGGCTCGAACGAAGTTCAAAATGAAAAAATGAAAAAATGAAAGAATGAAAAAATGAGAAAATGAGAAGTAGGTGGTAGGAGGTAAGAGGGGAGGCGTAGGAGGCGACAGGAACGAAAGTTTGTGACACATCTGTATGGTGTGGGCTGTGTAGCGCGACAAAATGGGTAAATATTTTGCATCACGCTTTGTCTTTCTCGTAATTTCTCCGTATCTTAGCAGGCGAAAACTACGAAAACAGGATACCATGAATGACTTAGAGCCTATAAAGGATTGAAACAAGTAATACAATAGTAATAGTATGATGAAGAACACACTTACCTTTCTCGCCCTGTTGTGCATAGGCACGGTGGGCTGGGCGCAAAACGCCAGCGGTCTGGGGAGCCGTAGCGGGGCACGCGCCTCTGACCAGTTTGTGCCTGTCAGCGAGTCCTACAGCATTGCCGACAACGAACCCGCACCCGTGCATCCCGTTCCGAGCGAACGCCAGCTGCTGTGGCAAGAGACGGAGTTCTATGCCTTCTTTCACTTCGGCATGAACACCTTCACCAATTCCGAATGGGGAAATGGCGGCGAGGCCGAGTCGAATTTCGCACCTAAGAAACTGCCCAACCCCAAGCAGTGGCTCACAGCCGTGAAGGCGGCAGGCATGAAGGGCGGCATAGCAGTGGTAAAGCACCACGACGGCTTCTGCCTCTGGCCTACAGCCACCACGACGCACAGCGTGGTGAATGCCGGTAATGAGAACGGACGCAACACGAACATCCCAGAGGCTTTTGCCAAGGCTGCCCGCGAACTCGACATGAAGTACGGCTTCTACGTATCGCCGTGGGACCTGAACAGCAAGTACTGGGGTGACGGCACGAGCGACTACGTCAACAAGGTGTTCCTGCCGCAGTGCCTTGAGTTGGCACAATACGGCAGCGACCAGTTCGAGATGTGGTTTGACGGAGCAACGGGTGGCGACCACGCCGGCTACTACGGCGGTGCCAACACTACGCGCACCATCAAGGATGCCGCTACCTACTACGACGTCCCCAACCTGCGCGACACCGTGCATGCCATCGCCCCGAACTGCGTGATGTGGGGCGTGGGCGACGAAGCCCGCTGGATTGGCAACGAGGCCGGATGGGCAGGCGAAACGAACTGGTCTATGGGCTGGGGCGAAAGCGGAAACATGTGGGCATGGAAGTGGAAGGCTGGCGAAAGCGACGCCAAGGCCACCAACAAAGGATGGTTCTGGCACAGCGGTGAAAGCCCCAAGTCGGCTACCGAGCTCTTCAAGATATACCTTGAGACTGTAGGCCGCAACGCTACCCTCATCCTCAACTTCCCGCCCGACCAGAACGGCGAACTGCCCTCGGCTGACGTGACCGTTCTGGAACAGCTCGGTACGCTCATCAGCAACCGTCTGACGAACGACAAGGCGAAGACAGCCACCCGCATTACGGCCTCGGCCACACGTGCGGCAGGAGCAGCACGCAACTATGGCATCGGCAACGTGACGGACGACGACAAGGACACCTACTGGGCTACGGACGACGGCGACCTCTCTGCCAGCATCACGCTGGAATGGGACGAGCAGCAGTCGCTCTACTACGTCATGCTGATGGAATACATCAAATTGGGACAGCGCGTGAAGAGCTTCACCATCGAGACCAGTCTGGACGGCGAAAAATGGACGAAGCGAGCCTCCGGCTCAACGACGACTATCGGCTACAAGCGCATCGTGCCCCTTGGCGGAAGCACATCCTCATATACGGCAGTGAAGGCAAAGTACCTGCGCATCACCATCGACGATGCAAAAGGTTGCCCCACACTTCATACGCTTTCTGTATTCTAACCCCCACAAACATAAAATCTCCTGAATTATGAAAGGCTTAAAAAAATATATGGCTATGGCAGCACTTGCCGTTGCACTGCCTGCCTCAGCACAGACAATAGACTTTGAGACGGGCGAAGGATATAGCCGTCTTGGGGTTTACGACACATGGGAGCAGTCACCGTTCCGCACAGGAGCAATCACATCCCCCGAGCGCTACGTGGGCATCACGGAGAACCCTGATACAACAACCAATCAGGAAACAGGCATCCAGCCCAATCCCAGCGCCAAGGTGCTTGCCGTGCAACGCTCACGCTTCGGCAGCAACACGTTCGGCGCACGCATCGACCTCGCCGACACGCTGCACATGACCACTGCCACCCGCTACGTCCACGTCATGGTGCTGAAGCCACAGGGCGAGACAGCAAGCGTCATGGTGGTGGGTCTCGGCAAACGTCGCGACTGGGAAGGACAAAGCCCCGAGACGGAACAGTTCTGGGAAGCATCCAGCAGCACGCTCAACGATGGCTCATGGACCGACCTCGTGTTCCCCATCAGCACGAATGAATATGTGGACATTCACAGCCTCGTCTTCGTCCCCGACCTCGCTTCGCCGCACCTGCGCACAAGCGACTTCGTGGCATACTTCGACAACATCGAGGTCAATGACAATCCCAAACCGCGCATCATGACATCGTTCTACCCCGTGAACTTCGATACAGACCAGAAACCCACGCGCACAGACCGCGTCCTCAACAGCGCAAGCATCACTGTCTCAGGCGAAAAGGTGCAGAGCGTCAGCGCCGACAAGACGAAGGTATATAGCAACAAGACAGAAACGGCGACCATCACGGCACACCCGGGCAGCAGCGTCAGCGTCAAGATGTCGTACACGGGAAATTGGATGTGCGGTTATGCCTACGTGGACTGGAACAACGACGGACAGTTCAAGCCCGCAATCGAAGACAACAAGCCCGCTGCCGGCAGCGAACTGGTAAGCTACACCTACCTCAACGGCTACAACAGCCTCGGCAAAAGCCAGTCGAGCGGCAACGGCGTTTCAGGCGGCTACATCACATGCCCCACGTTCACGATTCCTGAAGACACGCCATTCGGCATCTACCGCATGCGCCTGAAAGTGGACTGGGACAGCGACGATGCAGGCGGCAACACAGACCCCAACAACCTGATAGTAAGCAATGGCGGCTTCATCCTCGACGTTCTCCTCAACGTACACGACGAGGAAGTGGACATCTCTGCCAACCAGCTCAACGGCGACGTGCTTGCCGATGACGGCAACGTGCTCAGCGAAAAGCGCATCCCCTTCGGTCAGGCCTTCAAGATAAAGATGGATCCCGCTCCCGACTTTACCTACACCGGCGTAGTCATCACACACGGCTACAACCTCGACGGCCCCGAATACGTACGTGACAATCGCCAGTACAAGTCCATAACGATTCCCGCCTCGGCTTTCAATAGCGAAACACACGAGTACACCATCCCCGCCTCATACATCGATGGCGAAGTGCGCATCGAAGGCCTTTTCACCCCTGGCGAAAACCCTGACCCAGGCACCGGAGGACCGAAATACACAGTCACATACAAGAAGGATGCCGAGGGTACGTTTTACCAAAACGGAAGCGAAGTGGGAACAGGAAACGGATGGGCCGCAGCAAAGTGGGTGTCCGCAGGGCCGGAGCCTGTCGTGACCATTACATCCGACCACAATAACGGTTTCAATACCAGCAATTTCAATCTGGGACGGGACTACAAATTCACCATCAGCGTGGGAAGCGACTACTCTATTTCCGGCTACAAGATATCCACCACCGACGGATGGGGCACAACTGTAGCTACGGAAGACAACCAAACGGAAGTGTTCAGCGGCACAAAGGAAATGACCGTTGCCGACTTGGCTACAACCTCTACTTGGTTCACGACAGCCGATGCCAACCTGAACGGCCCCACGATTGACGTTTACCTGATGGACGCAACCCCTACAGGCGTGTCCCATACCACCGTCAACGTGCCAAGCGACGTTCCTGTCTACTCCCTCGACGGGCGTCGGCTGACAAACGAGCCCAAACACGGAGTCTATATTTCAGGCGGCAAGAAGCACGTTAAGTAAACCTACAGGCATTTGTTAGGGAAATCCCTGTCAAAGTCACCTATCACCTTTCCCCTAAAAGCCGAGGGGGGGAACAAGAAGTCGGGCCCAAGGCAACAAGATGCCCCGGGCCCGACCATTACGCCTATTAAGTATAGTTTGGGTTATTCATTCAAGTCGACAACGAAGCTTACCTTGCGTCCGCTGGGCTTCAGAGCCTTAATCCACAGGGCGCGGTCGCTGCTCTGGTTGGCAGCCTTCACGACATCCTCCCAATCCTCTACGCTCACCATCTTCTTGTCGTTGACCTCAAGGATGATAGTGCCCTTCGTGGCTCCGGCATCCATCATCTTGCCTCGGCGGATGGCATTGATGGTGAGGCCATAGCTGATGTTGAAGTTCGACTTCTCCTCGTCGCTCACGGTCTTCAGGCTGACACCCAGTTGGTCGAGGTCCACCTCGGTCATCACCTTCGTGTTGCCCTGGGCATTGCGCAGCGTTACATCTACGCTCTTGGTCTTCTTGTTGCGGATATAGGTTACCTCCACCTTGTCACCGGGCTTGTGCTGGGCAATCTGCTCCTGCAGCTCCGTCATCTTCTTCACTTCCTTGCCGTCGAATTTCGTGATGATGTCGCCCTCTTCCAGCCCAGCGTCCTTGGCAGCGCTGTCATCTGTAATCTTGGCAACATAGACGCCATTCACGGTACCCAGATCGGGGTTGTTGCCCTTGGACTTTTCCATATCGATGTATTTGTCCACATCCTGTCCCTGCACGCCAAGGATGGCACGCTGTACGGTTCCATAGACCTTGAGGTCGGCCACCACCTTGTTCATGATGGTAGTAGGGATGGCGAAACCATAGCCGGCATACGAACCTGTCTGGCTGTAAATCATGGAGTTGATGCCGACGAGTTCGCCCTGCTCGTTGACGAGTGCACCACCCGAATTACCGGCATTGATGGCTGCATCGGTCTGGATAAAGCTCTCCACATCGTTGGCACCCAGTCTGCGGGCCTTGGCCGACACCACGCCAGCGGTGACGGTAGAGGTCAGGTTGAAGGGATTGCCAACGGCCAGCACCCACTGCCCCAGCTTCAGGTTGTCGCTGTTGCCAATCTTGATGGCGGGGAGGTTCTTGGCATCTATCTTCACGAGCGCGAGGTCTGTCGTTTCGTCAGTTCCGATGATGCGGCCCTTGAACTCGCGGCTGTCGTTCAGCTTCACGGTAATCTCGTCGGCCTGCCCCACCACGTGGTTGTTCGTCACGATGTAACCGTCCTGCGAAATGATGACACCAGAGCCTGCACCGTGACGGTCGGGCTCCTTGTATTCGCGCTGCTGGGGTTGGCGACGCTGACCGAAGCCGAAGAAGTCGCCAAAGAAGTCGGAGAAGGGGTCTTGAACCTGCACGCGCTGGGTCTTGCCCTGAACGGTGACACTGATATAGACAACACTATTGACAGCCGACTCGGCAGCCGTAGTCAGGTCGACGTATGCGCTGGGAACAGCCACGGGAGCCGCTACGGGAGCGGGTTCCGGCAGCGTCTGCTGGGACTTGTTATTCACTACGGCGGCAGTCATCACGCTGCTGCCTAAAACCAGGGCGATGGCGCCCATCCATGTCTTTGCTTGCTTATTCATCTTATTTAATTTTACAGTTTAACTTCCTTTTTTCACTCTGTGCACACTGTCAACTCTGTGCACTCTGTGATTCTTGACACAAAATTAGTACAAAAGTTGCTTCGTTTGACACATTGTCAGCCGATTTTAAACCTATTTAAGGCATCGAGGGGCGGTTTTCACATTCGTTAAACATAAAATTGGCTTTAGAACCCTTAATTTTCAATCGTCCGTTTTTGATTCTCAATTTATTGTATTACCTTTGCAGGGAAAGATGGAGAGCATGCCGGCTTGTCGCTGGCCCCCCAAAAGGGGGAAAGAGGAAAGTCTGGGCAACGAAGGGCAATCCGCTTCCTAACGGGAAGAAGTCCGCGAGGGCTTGCCGATGCAGAAGAGAATGACCGCCCCCCACGTGGGGAGCAAGGGTGAGAAGGTGGGGCAAGAGCCCACCAGGCGCATGGCGACATGCGTGCTGTGCATCCCGGATGTTGAAAGTTCATGTATACCGGCGAATGAGGGCGGCCCGTCCGAGCTGGAGGGTAGAACGATAGAGACCGACTGGCGACAGCGGTCGTAGATAAATGACAGGCGGCAGCGTATGCTGCGCACAGAACCCGGCTTATAGGCAAGCTCTCTCTCTTTTTCTTTAATAATAAGTAAGGTATGGTAACACTGACCCGAATCAAACGATTTCTGAATCGCGATGTGTGGCGCATCACAGACGAGGACCTCTCGTGGGGCGAAAAGATATGGATAGGCACGGTGCGGCGCACCATCATCACCATCGACGGATTCACCGGCAACAACCTCACCAGCTATGCTGCGGCCCTCACCTACAGCTGCATCCTGGCGGCAGTTCCTGTACTGGCCATCATCTTTGCCATTGCCCGCGGATTCAACTTCGGCTCCGTCATCGAGGAGCAACTGCGCTCCAACCTCTCCATCAACGACGACATCGCCGACACGGTGTTTGGCTTCATCGATTCCTATCTCGCACACACCCACAGCGGCATATTCCTGGGCTTTGGCCTCATCATGCTGCTCTACACGGTGGTCATGCTCACGTCGAGCATCGAGACGGCCTTCAACACCATCTGGCACGTACGTTCCTCCCGCAACATCTATCGCCGCACCATCGACTACGTCACGGTGTTCCTCATCCTGCCGCTGCTCATCGTGGTGACGAGCGGCTTCTCCGTCTTCATGTTCACCCTCACGGGCCGTTTCAGCGACTACGTCATCCTGAGCAGCACGATGGAGTTCGTCATACAGACCGCCCCGATGGCACTGTGGTGCATAGCTTTCATCGGACTTTACAAACTGATGCCCAACACCCATGTGCGCTGGAGGTCAGCCATCGTTCCGGGCATCGTCGTGGGTGCTCTGTTCCAGTTTCTCCAGTACCTGTACATCCACTACCAGATTGTCTTGTCGAGCTACAACGCCATCTACGGTTCGTTCGCCGCACTGCCTATGTTCATGCTGTGGCTCAACATCTCGTGGATAATATGTCTGGTGGGCGCACAGATGTGCTACGCCAACCAAAGCGTCGATGAATACGCCTTCACGAAGGACCTGCACAACATGTCACGATGCGACCACGACACACTGTGCATACTGCTCCTGACAGCCATCGCCCACCGATTTTCCGAAGGCATGCCTCCCCACTCCGTCCACTCCCTGTCACACGATAGCGGACTGCCCCACACCATCATTCAGGGGCTCATCTACGAACTGACCAATGCGGGGCTGCTGAGCGAGACCAACGATGACACAGGCACACGCCAGCACTATCTGCCCAAACAGGACATCCACCGGATGACCATCAACAGCATCATCCGCAGGCTCGACACGCACGGCATGGGACGCATCCCCCTGAACTGGTCGGAGGGAAATGCCAACTGGAACGCAATCCGCAAGTTGCGCGCCAGCATTACTGCCGCAAACGGAGAGACCACATTAGCCGACCTTTGCTAACGAATAATCAACACCCACCATGAAGAAGATATTTTCCTTCCTTGCAGCCGTCATGATGCTGCTGACTGCCTGCCAAAACGACAGCGACGAGCAACGCCCTGCCGAGGGCATGGGACGCCTTTCCTTCGAGGTCGTCAACTACGAACAGTTCAGTCTCGACGACGAAGCGACACGCACGTCCATGTCCAAGCTTACCCATCTGGATATGGCAATCTACGATGCCTCGACAAACGCCTTAGTCGAACACCAGCATCAGGGCCAAGGCGACAACGGCTACGGCACATTCTCAGCCACCCTGCCCTACGGCACCTACAACATCGTGCTGATGGGCTACGAGGGCAGTCGCACAGCCATTGTGGACTCGCCCACCGCCATTCACTTTGCCGACAACTTCGTGCCGAACTTCTTCTACAAGACGGTTCCCGTCACCATTGACAAACCCCAGACCGATGCACAGAACATAGCCCTGCAGCGCCCCATAGCCGCCTTCACCGTGAGAAGTCAAGGCGGACAGAACCCCGCAGAACTGGCATCCATGTCCGTAAGCTGTAGCGGAGGAAGCCACCACTTCAACGCGCTGACGGGCAAGGGAGCAACTGTCGAGGAGCGAAGCTACACCTATGACATGAGCAAATACGCTGGCAAGGACACTACAACCACCGTCACCGCCTACACCTTCCTGACGACAGAGGAAGGCACGATGAACTTCACCGTAACGGCGCTCGACAAAGAGCAAGGCATCATACGGACTCGCGAGTTTACGGACGTACCCATGAAGGTGAACCAGCGCACGCGCTACTCCGGCTTTTTCTTCGCTGCCGACCAAGGGAGCGCCGGCTTCACGCTGAGTCTGGAAGACAGCAACTGGACGGAACAGGACTTTAATTTCTAAACACGATATGAGCACACTCTATTATATCCTGCTGGGCTGGCTGGCCTTCGATGCATTGGTCTATGCCTACATGTTCTACGACATACACGCCAAGGAAATCAACATCAGCCAGCGTTGGCACAACATCATTAATGCCATCACCGAGGAAGAATGAGGCTTCCCCGCGCACTGGGCCTTGCACTCGCGCTCTGCCTCCTTTCTGCCTGCGAAAAGGTGGATGTAGAAGCCGAGAAGGAGAATCCTGACGTCGAGCAATTGCGCCCGACCTCCTTGGGCGAAGGCGTCCAGTCATCCCCCTACACCGTCAGTCAAATCATAGAAGGCAAAGCCACCACAGGCAGCACCGTGTGGGTCATCGGCTATGCCGTAGGGAGCACCTATCGCACCATGAGCAATGCCCTGTTTACAGCCGAGACCTCATACACCTCCAACATTCTGCTGGCCAACAATTCCTCGTGCAACGCTACGGAATCGTGCATTGCCGTCGAACTGTCCACCACTGCCATTCAGCAAGCCCTCAGCCTTGCCTACAACCCCAATCACCATCGCCATTGCATCATGGTATGCGGACAGGCCTCCCGCTATTTCAGTCAGCCCGGCATCCGCAACGTCAAGGACGGCTATTGGCTACCTAACTTCGACCCTTCTGCCCTCAACTCCTCCCCCACCGAATGGGACGAGCACGAGGAGCAATACTGACACGTCCCCCCTCTTTATTTCTATACATATAAGAACTGCCGCGAGTCGATGTATGAACTCGCGGCAGTTGATGTGTGGCTCGTCGGTCAAGCTACGATGACCTGAGCTGATGCTAAGTTGCTTCGCTTACTTTACGACAACCTTCTTTCCGTTGACGATGTAGAGGCCCTTGACAGCCTTTGCTACACGCTGACCAGCGACGTTGTAGATGGCAGCGTGCTGAGCCTTGGTGTCGGCAGCAATGCCCTCGACGGCGTCGAGCTCATCGGTACCCAGGTAGAGGAGCTGGAAGTTGTCGAAGATGGTCCAGTCGTCAGCGATATGGTTGTTCTTTACCAGACCCAGGCGCAGGCTCTCGCCGGCATGGAGGTGAACAGCCACCTGATTCCAGTAGATGCCCTGCTCGGTATATTCGCAGAAGGATGGCATGGTGTTGGGGATGTAGAACTCTTCCTCCTCACCATAGGTTACAACAGTTTCGCCTTCGGATGCGGCGGAACCAGTATCGAGGTTACCCTCTTCGTCCTCGCGCTGCAGGATGTTCTTTACCTTTGTAGAAACTACGCCAGAATCGGTCTGGGCATACAGGTATACGTTCTGTCCGTATTCGGGATTGACGCTCAGGCTGTCGGCATTGGCCTTGGCGGTACCAGCACGATAGAAGGCCTGCACGCGAACGTAGTAGTAACCCTCGGCCAGACCATTCAGGGTCTGATAGATTTCGAAGCTGTTGTTGTTATAGAACTCACAAGCGGGGTTCCCATCCAGACCACCCAACTTGGCATCATTGCCACCGTCGCGGGTGTAAGTCCAGCCAGCAGTGCCCATGTCGCCCGTTGCGGGATCGAGGAAGCCGTTGTTGTAGATGGCTGCAGAGATGTCCTGAGGCTCGTCCTTCGAAGCCTTGTCGAGTGCGGGATACTGCACGAAGGCAACCCATCCTTCCTTAATCTGGTCGATGTACTCCTGCATCTTCTCGTTGCTCTCGATGCCGCCTTCCTCTTCGTAGTTCGTTCCAACTTCGTCCATCAGGTTGTTGTAGTTGGGTTCGTCGCTTTCCACCTCAGCCATCAGTTCAGCATAGAGCTCGTAACGCTCGGCCAGAATCTGGTACAGGCTGTCGGCCTGCTCGGCATAGGCAATAGCCTCTTCGTACTGAGCCATGACTGCCATCAAGGCATCCATAGAACTCTCATCGACATTCTCGTGAGCAGCCTTGGCAGCCTCTATCTTGTCATCGGCAGCCTTGACAATCTTCACTTCGTCCTTCTCCTGCAAGGCCTCAGCCTCTTCTCTCAGAGCATTCAGCACATCGGCTACATCAGTATTTGTGGGAGCGTTGTAGGCAATCTGGAAGGAATACCAAACAGTCCAAGCGCTGGCTTCCATGTTCTCACCAGTGATACCGAAGTTGAGGTCGCCATTCTGCGGAACAACGGTGCTGACAGACTTCTGTATCTTCTCGGTATAGATGTCGTTGGTGAAGATGCCGTAAGCAGCCTCCTGCGAATTGGGCAGATAGACTGACTCGTTAATGAGAGCCCATTTCTCTACCTCCTCGTCGCTGGCCAGTTCAGCCACGTTGGTCAGGCCGGTCTTGGCAGCACCTGCGAATACGAAGGCAGAGGGAGTATTGGTCTCGTCGTAGTTAGCCAAGTTGTTGGCATTGTCGGCTGTGCGGTAGAAGGCCTTCGTGGTGATGGTGTACTTACCCACGGGCAGTTGGCTGAGTGTACGAGTTACCGTGAACGAGTTAATTGCACTACCCGACCATACCTCGGCCGTTCCGTACTGAGTCTTGAAGGTTCCGTCGCCTTCCTTATTCCACAAGTTGTCGGGGATGTTGTTACCCGTGAGGGCAGACGTACTGTAGGTGTAGGCCAACTGCTCGAACAGCGGAGTGATGTCGAGGTCGTTCTGGAGAACCTTGCCAGATGCGATGACAACATCCCACTGCTTCTGGACACCATCCTTGACGGTGGGATTCAGCTTGGCAATCTCCTCTTCAATCTGAGCGGTGGTCCAATCCAGATTGTTCAGGGCACCGCTGACCTCGTCAAGCATATCGCCCAGAGCCATATTCAGTTCGGGATAGTCCTGTGCGTTGTACTTGGCGTAAGCTTCCGACAGCTCGTTGTTGTAGAACGAACGCAGGTTGTTGTATGCAGCGATGCTGGCATTCACATCAGCAAGCAGAGCCTTGATGGCCTCCGTTGCAGCCTTGTTGGCCTCGTCGTCGGTGCTACCGGCAGAAACCAAAGCCTGACCATCATCAACAGCATCCTCCAACTGCTTGCGCAGATCGACGTTGAACTCCTCGCTCAGCAGTTTGTTGGCACCCGAAACGGTGGCCTTCAGACCCAGCAACGAAGCGTTGATGCCAGAACCTACGTAAATCAGTGAGAAACCATCTACGAACAAGTGAGGCTGAGAGCCAGAACCCTCATTGGGAGATGTGTATCCAAGAGTAAAGTAACCAGTGGTTTCTTCTTCCAGGTCGAACTTGATGGTCTCACTGGTCCAGCTGCCAACAGGGAACTTTGTAGTCTCGCCCAAGTATTCGGTACCATTGTTAGTAATGAAACCAATCAAGTTCTTGGCAACAGCGTTGGCTCCTCCTACATTATGATAAGAAATACTTACAGAATAGGAACCAGCGGGCAGCGTTACATCCTGCTTGTATTGAGCCGTAGCTGTCCAGCAGGTAACGATACCCAGCAGATTACCTTCGGTACGTCCGTCAGACATCTCAGCAGGTGCCTTAAAGGCCGTGCCACCCAGGAATGCGTCGCTACCCAGTGCAAAGACGCCACCAGCAGCACCGTCCTGCTTCGTCATGTTGGGTGTCCAACCCTCAACAGGCAGCAGACTGAAGTTGTCTGTAGAAACGCCATTGCCCTCGCAGTCCTTGCCATAGGTGCAGATACCACCCTCAACGGGCTCGCCCTCAGAGAAGTGGGGGTTGACAATAAAGAACTCACTGAGGTCGGTCAGACCAGCCTCGTTACGAGCCTTCTGGTCCTCAAGTGCCTGCAGCACCTCATCGAGTGTAGCATTGGGATTGTTGTAAACCGTCTCAGCGGGAACAGTGTCCACGCCATACATCTGACCCAGTTCGATAGCTGCCCACAGCTGCTCCTTGGCCTCGTCGATAGCCTTCTGGTCGATGTAGGTGCTGGAAATCTGATAGAGCTTGACATTGTCGGCAAACAGGTGGGGAACGCTACCCGAACCACCACCGAAGGACATACCCAGACTAATCTGGCCTGCCGTCTCAGCAGTCAGGCGGAAGATGATGGTATCGTTCTGCCACTCGTTGGGAGTGAAGGTCTTGTTAGCAGACAGATAGCTTTCGTTGGCAGCAATGAAACCATTGTTGTTGGCTATCAATTCGCCTGTACCCGATGCATTGTAGAGCTTTACAATCATCATGTAGTCACCTGCGGGCAGGGTAACGTCCTGAGTGTACTGCATGCTGGCACCCCAAACGGCAACATAACCCAGGCACTGGCCTTCGTCATCCACCTCGTCGCCAAAGTAGGGGGCATAGAATGCGCCACCCAGACCAGGCTGCTCGGTGAGGTCGGCATCTGGATCAACGTATGCGAAAACACCAGAAGCCTTGGCATTGGCACCGTCGGTACGAGGCGTAGAACCGCTGTTCTGCATCTGCTTAATGTTGTCGGAGGGGCTACTTGCCGTCCAACCCTTTACTTCCTGCATACCGAACAGGGCTTCGCCGCCTGCTCCAACACCGTCGTCTGCCATGTCGTAATCATACGTACGAATGGTCGTCGTTACAGGGTCGCCCTGACTGAAGTCAGCATTCTGAAGCTTCGAAGTAACGTCCGATACGATGACAGGCTCGACTTGGGCATAAGCAGTCCAAACGAACATCCCCGCGAATAGGGATAAAAGTAGTCTTCTCTTCATCTTTTGTTAGTTTTTAAGTTAATAATTGGTTTATCGTTAGGTTCACTCTTTAAATCCGATGGTCAGAATTGCCACCAATGTTTCTTTCTCTTGCCACGATACTCCACATCGCTCAGCAGAACGTCCTCATACGTCCTGTGCTTCTTGATGATTTCGTAGATGGCTCCCCAGTCGGGCATTCCACCCACACAGCGGTCATCGATAAAGATGTCCGCCTTTATCTTGCGACTATAGAAGGGATCCTCCGCATTGTCACCAGGAAAAGTCTCGTTGACGGCATAGAACTCCACGCCTCGCGCACGACACCAGGCGACGGCGGCTTCAAGCTCTGCGCCTTGCCGAACGGTCCACAAAATGAGCTGATGACCTTCATTCAGAAGCAACCGCAACGTCTCTATGGCAAAAGGCATTTCGGGACCGATTTGAGGATAGCGGTCGCGAACAATAGTTCCGTCGAAATCTACTGCAATTATCATCTTCTGAGTTATTTAGATTCTTGATTCTTTATGGTTATTTAGCATAGCTTACGGAACGGACTTCACGGATGACGGTAATCTTCACCTGACCCGGATAGGTCATCTCGTTCTGTATCTTTGTTGCGATTTCATCGGACAACTTCTCCGTATCCTGATCGCTAATCTTGTCTGCACCGACAATGACACGCAGCTCGCGTCCTGCCTGTATGGCGTAGGTCTTGGTAACGCCAGCATAGGACATGGCGATATTCTCCAAATCCTTCAGGCGCTTGATGTAGGCCTCGGCAATCTCGCGACGGGCACCGGGACGGGCGCCACTGATGGCGTCGCACACCTGAACGATGGGAGCAATGAGGGTTTCCATCTCCATCTCCTCGTGGTGGGCACCGATGGCATTGCAGATATCGGGTTTCTCCTTGTACTGCTCAGCCAGCTTGGCACCATAGAGTGCATGCGGGGTTTCGGGGTCTTCGTCGGGCACCTTACCAATATCGTGGAGCAAGCCGGCACGCTTTGCCTTCTTGGGATTCAAGCCCAATTCAGCAGCCATAACGGCACAGAGGTTTGCCGTTTCACGAGAGTGCATGAGCAGGTTCTGTCCGTATGAAGAGCGGTACTTCATCTTACCAATGAGACGCAGCAACTCCGGATGCAGGCCGTGAACACCCAAGTCGATAGCAGTGCGCTTACCTGTCTCCATGATTTCCTCGTCGATTTGCTTCTTCACCTTAGCCACGACCTCCTCGATACGAGCGGGATGTATGCGGCCATCTGCCACCAACTGGTGCAGCGAAAGACGGGCAATTTCACGACGTACAGGGTCGAAGCCACTGATAACGATGGCCTCTGGCGTGTCGTCAACCACGATTTCCGTTCCAGTAGCGGCCTCCAAGGCACGGATGTTGCGGCCCTCACGGCCTATCACACGGCCCTTGACGTCGTCATTATCGAGGTGGAATACGGTAACGCTGTTCTCGACAGCCGTTTCCGTTGCCACACGCTGGATGGTCTGGATGACGATGCGCTTGGCTTCCTTGTTAGCAGTCATCTTGGCATCGTCCATGATATCGTTGATATAGGCTTGTGCCTGTGTTTTAGCCTCGTCTTTCAGGCTCTCTACAAGGCGCTCGCGAGCTTCCTCGACACTCAAGCCCGAAACTTCCTCCAGACGTATACGTTCCTGTTCTACCAGGCTGTCCATACGTTGCAGGAGTTCCTGTTCCTTATGCTCCAGAGCAGACTGCTGGTTTTCCAGTCTCTGGCGCGTAGACTCCAGTTCCTGCTTCTTGCGGTTCAATTCGTCCTGACGCTGATTGAGGCTCTGCTCACGCTGCTTGATGCGGTTCTCGCCCTGCTGAATCTGCTGGTTGCGCTGCTGCACTTCCTTTTCCAGCTCTGCCTTCTTGTTGAGGAACTTTTCCTTAACCTCAAGAAGTTTCTTCTGTTTAATCACTTCAGCCTCGCTCTCGGCCTGCTGTCTGGCCTGAGTTTCCAAGCCCTTCATCTTGGCAGGCAGCAGGGTGCGGAAGAAATACGCAGCCCAGACACCTACGATGAGAAAGGCGATGATTACGGCTATTATAATTACCATCATAGTTTTTAAGTTTTTAATTAATTAAAGAACGCCCCAACATGGACTGTTGGAAACGGACGAGCCGTTCCCGTAGGCATGCGGTGCGTTTATAGATTTGTTCTCAATTATTTCCATCAGCATCGGAGGCATAGTCTCTCAGTCTAAAGCCTGCTCAACCTCGTCTAAAAGCGTGGAAAGTGCTTTCTGCATCGGCTCGGTATCGGTTTCGTTTTCTATGCGCTTGAGGCGCACAGCAACATCCAGAGCCATCATCAGAAGGTACATCTCGTTGCCTTGGTGAGGATATTTCGACGCATAATAACTGAAACGGCTGTTAATGAGCTTTTCTGCTTCGCGATAGATGTACTCATCACTACGCTCTACAACCATAGGAAGTGTGCGCGTGCCAAATTTCAGTGTTATCGATAGAGGATCGCTCAGTGCCATAGTGCTTGGTATGATTATGCTTTAAGCAGAGCGATACATTTGTCTACTTCTCGCACCAGATGATTCAACCGCTGACGGGCATTGCGTGTATCGCTATCGCTAAGCTCAATCATGCGGGCCACCTTCAGATTGGCATACTGTTGCGCTATTGCCTCACGTTCGTCCTCCAGTTTCTTGGCTTGCTGGTCACGCTCGGCAATCTGTCGCTGCAGGTCGACAATTTGCTCTCGCAAACCCTTGTCCTGCAAAATAAGCTGCCGCACACGGGTTTCGAGTTTCCGCAATAAGTCTTGTTCCTGATTCGTCATTAAAGTATGATTTTTGCCAATCTGCTGACAAATGTAGCAAATTCTTTGCTCTTGACCAAATTTTTTATCCCTTTTCGTTATCTATCTTGTTTCGAGGCTCCTTCTTGGCAAGCATCAGAACGGTATGGGCGAACTCTACAATCCAAGCTTCGCTATAGTTCAGAGTACCCTGTGCCTTGCGGATTGCAACAACGCTGCGACGCATGGCATCGTCTTTCCAATTGTTGCTGGTGAGCACGTCGTGAACAGTTTTTTCCGTCATCTGACGCAGCGCCTTGTGGAAGAACGAGGGAAGACGCAACTTCCACTGCATCAGTTGCCCCATAGCCATCATCAGGTTCTGGCTGAAGTCCTGGAATACTAGGAAATAGGTTTGCATATCCTGTGGGGTGCGACAGCGTTTCTTGATGCTTTCATCGACCTCTTGGAAGAAGCCCTCAGAGAGACCATACATCTCGCTTAGCATCTTTTGGGCACGCTTCTTTTCTCCCACGCCCAGCTTGTTATTCAGCGTCGGAACCTTCAGGGTCTGCTTAAAGACACGCAGGTCGGGGAATGCTGCCAAATTGCTGATGCCCAGACGCGAGGCCATAGTCGCCTGGTAATATACGCGAACAAGCGTCATGAAATCCTCCATGCCACCAATCCGAATTTGTTCGGTCTGTTTACGACCGAAAATTTTACTGAATATCGACATCGTTATCTATGTTTGTATTTGTATTTATTGGTTCAACTATAGGTTCTTCTATTGGTTCGACGACTTTCTCACCTACGTCCATTGAGACGCTGAGATGTATAGGAGAGTCTCCAAGCAATATATTGATTAGCTGTGGCATACGAGCCACGAACGATTCTTCGTTACGCAAGCGGAAGCGATAGGACAGATACTGACAGCCATCGGCTCGGCGACGGGGACGCAACACAACGGCAGGACCAGGGCTACAACGCTTCACCACTATAGCCACAACAATGTAGACCAAGGGGAAAACGGTAAGCAGGAAGAAGAGACTGAAGACAATCTCGACAAAACGCTCAATAAAACGGTGTATCTTAGCTTTTGACATCTATCTTTATGGATATTGAATATTTTAAGCACGCAAAATTAAACATAAAAGCCCACCCATACAATTTTTTCCCTATAAATATTAATAAGGTATATGATTTTCGTCTCGTTGTTTCGAAAAATGAAATAAAAAACGTAACTTTGCACCATAGCCTTATGAAAAAACAACTATTCATCATCTTGTTGCTGTTATGCGCAGCGACAACATCGTGGGCCCAGGCCAAGCGGCTGGGTGAAAACATACAATACAAAGCTACCCTGCAAGGAACAGTGGGAAGCGACGACATTGCCCCATTCTGGTTTACAAACAATCGCTACGGACTGAGCACCACAGACCCAAACAGTATATGGGCACGTGCTGCCATCGGGCGTAACGTGGAAGCAGACAGCGCTCGCAATTGGCGTATCGGCTACGGACTGGACTTGGCTGGCGGCATAAGCAGCAACGACACGCGCTTCGTAATCCAACAAGCCTTTGCCGACTTCCAATACAAGGCCATTCGTTTGTCTGTCGGACAGAAGGAGCGTCCCATTGAGTTGAAGAACCAGCGGCTTTCCACAGGTGACATGGTACTTTCCAACAATGCCCGTCCCATACCGCAGGTAAGGCTGGAACTGCCTGACTTCTGGACTATTCCGCGCACCAAGGGCTGGTTACACCTAAAGGCGCACATTGCCTATGGCATATACACAGACAACGGATGGCAAGACGACTTTACCGCCGGCACCACGAATCTGCGTACCCACAACTCGCTATTTCACTCGAAAGCAGGATTCCTGAAAATCGGCAACACCCAGAAGTTTCCCCTCACCCTTACAGGCGGACTGGAAATGGCGGCACAGTTTGGCGGCGAAGTATGGAATCTGGAGGACCGGCCCGACAATCCAAGCCCAACAGCCTTTCAATCACACCAAAAGCTCCCCCACGGTCTGAAATCCTTCTGGCACGCATTTATCCCAGGCGGCGGAGACAGCAACGACGGGGGCTACGACAATGCCGAAGGCAACCAGATAGGCAGTTGGCATCTGCGACTCGACTATCATGGCAAGGGATGGAAAGCATCGGTGTATGCCGAGCACCTCTTCGAGGACCACAGCCAAATGTTCTGGCAATACCCTTGGAAAGACATGCTGTACGGCGGAGAGGTTCGTTTACCCAAGAATCCCGTTGTAGCGACTGTTCTGTATGAGCATATACGCACTACGGACCAAAGCGGCCCCATCTACCACGACAAAACAGTTAATTTCCCGACTGCCATCTACGGCATAGACGAATACTACAACAACCATGTGTATGGCGCATGGCAACATGCCGGCTACAGTTTAGGCAATGCCCTACTGCCCTCACCCATTTACAACGATAATGGCCGGATAGGATTCAAGGACAACCGCATCAAGGCCCATCACATAGGAATAGAAGGATTACCAACACCAGAGATAGGCTACCGCATTCTTTACACACACGAGAAGAGTTTAGGCACCTATGATTTTCCACGCACCGACCCAGTGAAAGCTGATTTCCTGATGGTGGAGGCAACATACCGTCCCCACCAGGTAAAAGGCCTTTCAGTAGGCGTCGCCTACGGGCAGAACTGGGGCAAGTTGTTAGGACAATCGAAGGGAGTTATGCTGACGGCAAGCTATACAGGATGGATTAATAAAAAGACCAAGAAATGAGGAAAAACATACAATATATTATAGCCGCGTTCATCACACTTACGATGAACAGTTGCGAGATGAAATGGGATAAAAACGGCGATTTGGACGGCATGTGGCAAATGACCGAATGGCGCAACACCACAACTGGCACGATTGTCAAGACAAAGCAGGACGCATACTACTTCAGCATCCAACAGGACATATTAAAGATACGCAAGGTGAACGAAGGTGGCTACTACCTATCGCTTTTTACGAAACATAACGACAGCCTTATCATACAAAGGCCCGTATTCTGGCCCAAGGATTCGGTATGTAGTCTGTCAGACCTTGCCCCGTACGGTGTGCCGGGACATGGGCGATTACACATCGACATGCTGAACAGCAAGCACATGGTGCTGAGTTCAGACACGGCCACAATAGCATTCCGCAAATACTAAGAATTTTTCTGACCTTGCCACACAATAAAAACGGACTGCGTCACGTTTTTAAGTTATAAAAACAAGACATCCGGAACACGACGTGGTAGACTTGAACAGCATATTCCCTTTTGTTGCAGCCGCTGTGGTGGCAGCAGCATTTACAGCCATCGGATTACCGTTGGTCATTAAGCTGTGCAAGCATTTCAGAGTCTTCGACCAGCCCAATGCGCGCAAAGTCCACAAGGCTCCCATCCCGCGATTAGGCGGTTTCATTTTCATGCCGACAGCCATATTGGGCCTATGTGCCGCATTGTACATCATCGACAATGAAGACCACCGCGTGGAAATCAGCATATCCACGTTGGCTATGGGCACGGGTTGTTTTATGGTTTACGTGATAGGCATACTCGACGACCTCGTAGGTATTAAAGCCAGTCATAAATTCGTCATTCAAGCCATATCCGCTTTCTTCATGCCGCTATGCGGACTGCTGATAACCGACCTGAACGGAATCTTCGGCATGCATGAAATTCCCTTGTGGGTGGGCTATCCACTGACGGTAATACTGATAATGACCATCGTCAATGCCATAAATCTTATCGACGGCATTGACGGACTGTCATCCGGGTTGTGTATACTCATTCTCTCGGCTTACACCTACGTTTTTGTAATCAACGACCACCCCACCATTGCGGTATTAGACGCAGCAATCGTAGGGACATTGGTGGTTTTCTTCTGTTTCAATGTCTTTGGGCGCGAAGGGCACATGAAGATTTTCATGGGCGATGCTGGCAGTCTGTTCCTTGGCTACGTATGCGCATACATGGGCATCAAGAGCCTGATGCGCCCCATCGCTCCTGTAAACTGCGGAGAGACTCAAATGCTCATCTCCGTCACATTGATGCTGATTCCCACTCTCGACGTAGTGCGTGTATTCTTCCAGCGATGGATTACGGGGCGTGGTATTTTTGTTGCAGACAAGAATCACATCCACCACCTGTTCATGGCCGCTGGTCTTTCAATGCATGGTGCACTGGTAGCCATCTTATTGATGTTCTGCACGTATTGCCTCATCAACTATGCCATGTGGCAGGTCCGCTTCCCGCTTCCACTGATACTGCTGATTGATGTTTTTATATACACAATCGTCATTATCATCGTCAATAATCGAAATAAAACCATTGTTTCGGCATGAATAACGTACAAGAATTAGTCTCTGTTATAATGCCATCGTACAATAGCTGTCGATACATCAGCGCAAGTATCGATAGCATACTTGGACAAACATATAGTAACCTAGAACTTATTATTACGGACGATTGTTCTACAGACGGGACAATTGAGATATTGCAGCAATATGCCAAGAAAGATCATCGTGTACGCATCTTCTCATTACCCGAAAACAAAGGAGCAGGAATGGCACGCAACAACTGCATACGCGAAGCACGCGGACGCTACCTTGCCTTCTGTGACAGCGACGACCGTTGGATGCCCACAAAACTGGAAAAGCAAATCGCCTTCATGAAAGCCAAGGACTGTTGCATGGTCTATGCTTCATATATCACGTGCAACGAGCAAGGCAGCAAGAAAGGCGTAATCATTGCCCCACAACAACAAAGTCTGTTCCAGACAAAGTGTGATGATAAGATTGGCTTTCTTACATGTATCTACGATACCACAAAGACGGGCGGCAAATTGTTCATGCCATTACAACGCAAACGTCAGGATTATGCATATGTTTTGATGATTCTTCAGAAGTGCCAATATGCCTATGGAATACAAGAGCCTTTGGCATACTATCGGCTACGTTCCGAGAGCATTTCCGCCAACAAATGGTCACTTGTAAAGTATGAGATGCTAACTTGGCGCGTGGTGTTCGGAGACAGCAGGTTGCATGCTTTTCTTTTCTTCATCTTTTTTTTCATGCCAGCTTACGTATGGAAAAAAATGAACGTAAAGATGACCAATGTAAAATACTCAATAAAAGAAAATGACGGAGAACCCAAATCCTAAAAGAGTGTTGCACATCATGAGGTCTCTGGATGCTGGAGGAATTGGAGCCTTCATCATGAATGTGTATCGTTCAGTCGATAGGAGTCAAGTTCAGTTTGATTTCGCTATTACTCATGATGGTATGGGAGTCTTTGGCCATGAAATCGAACGGATGGGAGGGCGCATATTCTTCATCTCGAGGAAGGGGGATAGAACAAAACTTGATGGTGCACTACAAATGTTCAATTTGTACAAGGTGTGCAAGAAAAACAAGTTTGCTGCGGTTCATAGTCATTACTATTATGGTAACGCTTATTTCCTTCTATGTGCCAAACTTGCGGGAGTAAGGAAACGAGTCTCCCATTGTCATACTGCTAAGACCCTGCATACCAATCTCTTTAAGAATCTTTTTGAGACAATTTCCAGATGCCTTTTGTTCAAAGTCGGAACAGACTTCCTGGGATGCGCAGATGCGGCAACAGTTTTTTTATATGGAGAGAAGGCTTTCAAGTCCGGTTTGGCCAAAACCCTCTATAATGGTATTGACTATGGCATATGGGATGTTAATAACTTCGATATAGAACATCTTAGAAGAAACTATGGCTTGAAGGATGAGAAAGTAACCATATTTGTTGGTCGTCTCGATGAGCCAAAGAACCCCATTTATGCGCTTAAGGTTATCAAGAATGTTTATTCTGAGTATCCTAATATTAGAATGTTTTTTGTGGGAGAAGGAGCATTGAATGAATATGTTGACAAGTTCATAGCTGATAATAAAATGTCTGGCTATGTACGACGGATGCCACAAGATGCGAATATAAAGGAACTACAGGCTATTGCAGATGTCATGATTGCTCCAAGTTTACGAGAGGGACTGAGTCTCGCGTTTATAGAAGCGCAGAAGATGAACACTTATATTGTTACATCTGATGCAGTATCGGATGAAGTGAACATGGGATTGTGCTCATTCTTAAGTTTGGACAAACCTGAAGAATGGACTTCGTGCGTCATCAAACATCTTGACGAAAAGGACAAGGGCGTAATATCGAAACACTACGAAGATTTTGACGTAAGAAACACGATGCGAAGTCTTTTAGATATTTATTTTGGTAATGTAGTCCATTCGGCTATGTCTATACCAAAATAGGACAAAAGATTTGCCAACTGTTCATCATTAGCATTATTGCTCACATTCTCTGCGAACAAGCGATCACGGGTCAAGGTCTGACGAATAAGGTCGGTTGGGAAGTAGGAAACCTTACTGAATCTACACACATATTTATCCAGTCCTCGGCGCAAACCTATAATAAAGAACCATAAGTCATCAGCTTGAGGGCATAACTTTCGGGCCAAATCTATCTGTAGAACCTCGTTGCCCAATATTCCAGCAGGATATAATACTCCATAAACTCCCACTGCCACTACATACTTAGCGCGAAACTCCTGATTCATATAGTCATTGCGTCGCCACAAAGCGTAAGGCTTTAATTCACCATTCTTTTCTCGTTCAATTATCCGACAGCCCATGCTAACAATGCAGTCTGGATTCTGCTCATGTGCAGTATATAGGGTATCCACGAGATTACTTCCATAATATATGTCGTCATCAACAGTTATCACATCATACTCGGGAGCCAATGCAAGTGTGGGCAATAGCTTTTTATATGAACGTATGTCCTTACAGTAACGAACCTCGACCCCATATTTCATTATAAAGCGAAGCGCCGCAGACAGATTCGAATCACTAAACTCGTCCTGCCCCAACCAGAGTATGATGCGCTCTGGCCTGCGTTTCTGCGTGATTAGAGAATGAAGGGTGTACAATATGCCACCACCTGAAACTCGTTTACCATAGCTTGTAAGTGAAACAATGAGGTTCGGCACAACATCCTCCGACAAAGATACATGCCTTCGCACATATACGTCAAACCATACCTTTAACTTCATTACATTCCCTAACAGGACCTGCCAGAGAATTCTCATATACTTTATCAGTTTAGACATACGAATATCGGTTATAATTATTTAATATCGCGGACGTTGTCGTCTTTTGCTTCTTCCAAGACTGCTTCATCATGGGCTATTTCCCGAAAGTACACGCTCCTGTCCTCATTAAGAATGCAGGTGTACGGATAGAAATAATCGTAGTAGCGGGTATTGGTAGTCTTATAGGGAATCATATATTGGAGCGCTATGAGGAAGACTGTTCCAAGCAATGTCACGCATCGAATTATGAGATGCTTCTTTTGTTGGAACAGGGTATAGACGAAGTCTGCCAACATTATCAAGTAGAAAATACGCGTGTAGTTATACAAGCGGATAAGTCCCGTAAAGGAACTGACGATAACGCCCATTATCACAGTATAGGCAAGCATTCGTTCCTTTATCTTCCGCCTTTCATCATCCGCTTCGTCCTGTATCACAGTAAACATAATAATGAACGGAAATATCAGGTAAGTAATTACTGAGCGAGCAAAACCAAATATGTTATTTGCCATAATAGAGTATGTTAGCACCTTGGTCACCATTGCCCCCTGCCCGCCCAATACGGAGTACATCACCCTACTCAGAATAAGGTCGCTCAACAGCCAAATAAGGAATGAAACAATCAGGGCATAGAACAGGGTGTTACGTGTGACACGTATTATTCGAGAAAGGGGAAAGAGCAATGCCGCCACAGCTGAGATATGGAAGAGTAGCGCCAAAGGAAAGCACAATATATAAAGCCACTTTCGACCATTCAGCCATCCATGCATACCAACGAGCATGATGGCCATCGAGCATCCCTCGCGCATGACCTCGGTATTAAAGATGAAGAACTGCAACGTGACGAAATAAGCTAGCAGAAACATAAAGTAGCGGTGGGTGTACTTGCTTACGACATAGCATACTGCAACATTGACAATGGTACTCTCTATAAACTGTACGGCATAGAAAGAATGAAAGACAACCTTGGCAAATAGATTAGCAAGAGTCCACAGAGGCATGTGCCCATATTTCATAAACTCCAGCCAGATGAAGTTAGAGGTTTCAGAAAAGCTGGTGGGATATTCCTCAAAATATTCCAGATAAGCAAACTTGTCACCTCCAAGACCGTAGCTGAAGCCAGAGAGGCAAATCAGGTAGAAACACATCAGCCACAGGCGGTGTTGCTTGTGGGAGTCATATTCCTCAATCCCATCGTAGCGGAAGGAGAAATATGCAGTCAACATGATGAATATAAGGTAAAAAATGCTCATGAGTGCTCTATCTGAATATTCAAATGTTTCTCTATGAAGTTGATTAGTGACAATGGTCTGATGCGTTGTTGGAAGGGATTACGTCCATCGGGAAAGTCACAATCCTCCTGCACAAACTGCCAGTCGATGTCTTCCGTGCTATTAAACTCCGAAATGTAACACGGGTCGTAGACCTCCGAATTTCTAATAGCATGACTATTGGTCAGCAACTTGCGGTTCAGCATTATCGTCTCCCAAGTACGGAATGTGGCACTGGAAGCATCGTGCTGTAACATCTCAACTATACAACGACTTTGGGCACACAGGCGCAAGTTCTCGGCATAGGATAGCTGCACATCGAGATACGTGATTCCGTCACAGGGGATTTGTTCTGCCTTTGGAACCTCAATTAATATGAAATGACACCGTAGCCCACGTTTTTGTGCCGCATGGCAAATATCGACCAACTGAATCAAGCGTCCCTTATCCCGTCCAAGGAAATACAGATCATAGATTGGTTGCTCATCCGTCATAACCATATCTATGGGGGAATATACCGTGGGATGGTAAAGCATTTTGTGCAGTTTGGCATCCGACTCATCATAACTAATAAGAAGGTCGGCATACCGACGCATGTATTCAAGATTGATAGGGCGACGTGTATAGTGGTCACGAATGGTATCAACCATATCCTGTGTAAAACAGATTATGCGTGAATGTGGATAGTGATGACGCAAGTAAGGCAACAACTGGATACTGCTTTCCACGCGCAACCAGTGTTCCGTCACAAGGAAACAAAGGTTCTTATCTTTGATGCCACGAAGATAGTAGGCATTCCAACTAGGTCTTAAAGGCAAGGGAAGAATCCTGTTGAGGCGCGGATTGAAATGCAGACGGTTTATCTGCCCCAATAAACCAGCAGGACGATATGTGGGAATATAACATATCTTTGGGTCCTTTATCCAATCGCGATGGGCAAATTGGCACACATCCCAATGATCGCCGAATACTACGAACTTGAACCTATCCATTGACAGATGTTTTAGTGAAACGAATGTAATAGAAAATCAAGCACGTGAAGTACACAATATCGCAAATGATGGTAGTGGCAATGGCACCATTGGTATTGAATATAGCTACTAGAACAGTAAATCCAAAGATTTTGAAGATGCCATTGGCTATGCTAGCATTACGCACCGACACTCCTTGACCGTGACTACAGAGGTAGCGGTTGAACATGTCCCCAAGACCGTGGATGCAGAAACCCACCGATAAAATGGAAGCATACGTTCCCACCACGGCGTACTTCTCGGAATAGAGAAAACGTACAACGGGATGAATCAGCAAAACAAATAACACACACGTAGCCATCGTCAAGGCAACAGTAGCGACGATAACCTTGCGAGGAATGCACGGCTGCTTAGCAAACTTCTTGAAATACGCCGTACCAATAATGCTAGGAAGTGCCGACAAGGGGGTGGTGACAGTGAGAGCCAGCGTGTAGAAACCCACTTCGCTGTTGTCACTATTGAAATAGCCAATCGATATGCCTGCGAGGTAGTTGGTAGACACCATAACCAGTGAACCGATATAGAGCTGCAGGCCATATCGACGGTTCTCTTCGTTCAAGGCCTGCCAAATAGGACGTAAGTTATGAAATGATGGTTTGGTGGCAATAATGATAAATATATATATTAAGGAATAAAGCCCCCATTGAAGAAATACCATACGCATCGGAGTCGCTCCGAATTGGGAATATACGACATAGCCACAAGGCACATAAAGCAAGAAAGGAAGGAGGCGTGCCAGCGAGAGATGCGTAATCTGATTGTCGCCCTGCGCTGTCTGGTCGATGTAGTTCAGAAAGAGCGGATAGAAGCATACAGGCATGGAAGCTAAAAACAGCACAGCCACTGCTGTCTTTTCGGTGTGCAGGAAATAACAGACGGGCATAGCCATGCTGAGAACCAAACAGGCGACACTGAGGATAAGAACCATCATACCCTTGATGCGTGCCACATGACGACGGTCATCGGAAATTGCCATCAGGCGAGCACCAGAAAGGAAATAGCCGAAAATGAGGAATGTAGCCAGAAAGTTAATGATGTTCTGTACATAGCGTACATCGCCGTATTCGGCAGGAACTAGGAAACGCGTATTGACAATTGAAGCTAGCACCCCCATCAGCACACCAGCTAACGTGGAGCCATAGAGCATTGCAATCTGTCGTTTCTGCGTCATAGGCGATGGGGGGTCAGAACCATTCCTGAAGTTCGCGTCGATACATGTGGACAATGGTGCCTAAAGTGGCCAGAAAGAGCATGGCAGCCACGAATATCATGCGCTTAGGTCCTGCAGGCTTCACTGGCACGGTGGCATTGGTGAGTGTGGTAAAGGCCGGGGTGCGCTCCTGTAGCTTTACCTTTGTGGCCTGCAACTGTGTCTCCATCGTGGTCAGCAAGTTCTGTTTGAGCGAGAGGTCGTTCTCCAGTTTATCCCGTTCACTTTGAAAACTCTGCAGTATGATGTTCTGATGGGTGTCGCAATAGCTACTGTAGGCTTTCATGGCCTCGTTGTATTCCAACTCCACGCTATCACGCATCTGCTGATAGTGTGCGACGTCGAGACGAGCCTTCTTAGTTCGATAGTCCGTGATGTAGTCCTGCAAGTGAGCCTTGATGCTGTCGGCAAGCAGGGCGCATACCAACGGATCCTGGTCCCTGACAGTGATAGTGACAACATTGGTGGTGCGACTGAAGATGCAATCAATATTGTCTTGCACCGTCTTCACTATAGAAGTGGTAGTCCGTGTCAGGTGGAAGGGGTCGAAGCGTTTGCCGTTCTTTCCTGGGATGTCAGCCTGTTTCTCTTCAAAGAAGGATTTTATCGTCCGCTTTGTCCAGACAAAGGGATAGGTTAAGTAGTTTTTCTTCTGATGAACAAGCAGATAATCGTAATAGTCAGTGTGAAGCTCGCCCTTGAGTGTAGTGACTTGAATATCGAAAAGACCGACAATGAAGTCTGTAGAACCCATGAGGTCTGGATATAGCTGCGGATAGATGGCATCAGTGTTACTTCCGCCAATATTCAGACCGAAGTTCGATGCAAGCGAAGCCAACCCACCAGCAGCTCCCCCCTCGTCTGTCTCGGGGGCAATGGACACCTCCGTCTTATAGTAACGCGGCTGGGGAAGAATCCAGATACAGGACAAGACGAAGGTCCATATCCAGACTTTATAGAATCGTTTTCTGTTGGCCCAAAGGTTTTTAACGATTCCGACGATATCAATATTAAGTTCCTTCTTATCTTTCATGACGGTCTGTTTATTTCTTGAGGATGCTGATGAGGGCGACTACTACGCTAGCCAGTGAGGCGCCACCTGTGCTGATGGCCGCGATTTCGGCGGTGGACATGCGAGTCTTCTGTTTCTGCGTGGGAATCACAATCTCGCAACCGGGCTGGATGTCGCTACCGTGCAATCGGCGTATCTTTCGGGCCGAACCACTCATGTTGATGGCATAGGCGCCCTTCTTGCGAGCCCTGTTGCTATAGCCGCCGGCGCGGTCGATGTAGTATTTCAGCTTCTTGCCTTTGACGTAGCCCATCGAGACGGGATATGTGACTTCGCCGCTGACCTTGACGGTGTTGGTGAACTGGGGAATGACGAGTACATCGCCCTCGCGCAGTATCACGTCGGCAGGTCCGCCTGGGTTGGCTATTGCCTCAGCCAGATTGATGCTCATGGGATAGGTATCGCCGAGATCGAGCTTGAGGTTCATCAGCGAGTCGGCCTGCGCCATATCGTAGTTCTTTTCGCTTTGCATGGCTTCCTCGTACATCTGTATCTGAGCGGCGCGTACTGAGTTTTCGCGTTGGATTTTCTCTTCTTCCGTCATCGTGCGGGTGAGGCGTGCGCCGATGGGGTGTGCCAATGCGGTAATTCCGCCAGCTGCCTTCACGAGGTCGCTCAGGCGGTAATCCTTCGTGCTGATGGCATAGTCGCCCTCGAAGTTGATACAGCCTTCCACACGCACGGTTTTCTGTTCGCTATAGGCTGGGCTCTTGCGCACCACGACGATGTCGTAGGGCTGCAGCACGAAGTCGTTGTCACCCGAACGGAATCCGTCGGACAGCGAGAAGCTGAATACATCGGACAGGAGATTGGTAGATTCCGTTGCGTTGTGGTCTTGGGAGCGGCGGAAGACATCGACCTTTGCCATTGAGGCAGCGGGAGTGAGT
Source organism: Bacteroidaceae bacterium (assembly GCA_045220575.1). Classification (GTDB taxonomy): domain Bacteria; phylum Bacteroidota; class Bacteroidia; order Bacteroidales; family Bacteroidaceae; genus Physcousia. The sequence continues at coordinate 50,548 of JBGUVX010000012.1, read as the reverse complement.
CCGCCAGCCATGAGTATGAGGTCTTCCACGCCTGTGTTCTCGGCGTATTGGTATTCACCTGGGTAGAGCACCTCGCCTCGGATGCTGAGTGTCTGTTCGCCCTTCATGTCGATGGTGCTGGGAATGAACAGGACGTCGCCCTTGCGCAGGGGAACGTCGGCAACGGTTCCGTTGAGGATGCCTTCGACATCCACCGATAGCATCTCGAGCGAGAGGTCTTCTTTCTCGCGGTGCATGACGGCGCGGCTCTTGAAGGCGTCTTCACGCAAGCCTTCTGCTGCCTTCAGCAGTCCTCGCACGCTTTGTATCTCGCCGCCTAACTGGAACTGTCCGGCGTGCATGACGGCACCTCGCACTTCGACCATGTTGCTGAAGCGTGGGATGACGCTGTCGACATAGAGTGAGTCGCCGTCCATGAGGGTGAAGTTGGACATCTGGAATTCGTCGACGGTGTGCATGCTGTACTCGTTTCCGGCCTTACGGGTCAGGCGTACGTTCTTGGTGTATGCGTCGCCTGTGAATCCGCCTGCGTCTCGCAGCAGTTGCTGGATGCTTTCCGTGTGCTTCATTTCGTAGTACATGGGGCGCTTCACCTTGCCTCGCACACAGACGAGGGCTTCGTAGGCGTCAACGGTGATGACGTCGTTGTCCTGCAGCCGGACGTCGCCTTTCGTGTTGCCGTTGAGCAAGTAGTCGTAGACGTCGATGGTTGCTATCTGGCGACCTTGGCGGTAGACGCGAATGTTACGCAGGGTACCGATGTCGCTGATGCCGCCTGCCGCATAGAGGGCATTGAAGGCGCTGGAGAGGCTGGAAAGGGTGTATGTGCCGGGCATGCGCACTTCTCCGACCACCTGCACTTGGATGGAACGGGTCTCGCCTACGGCCAGGTTGAAGCTGCAGCCGGAATAGTATTGTCCCAGGCGGCTGCGGATGGTGCTGGTGGCTTGGCTGACGGTGAGTCCACCCAGCTTTACGGGGCCTACACCCTCTATGACGACGTAGCCGTCGGGTGAGATGATTCCCTCGAACGTCTCCTGACTGGCTCCCCAGATGTCGATGATGACGTTGTCGCCGGCGCCCAGCCGATAGTTGGAGGGCGTTGCCATGTTCTGGTTGGGTTCAAAGGTCAGGTAGGGGTTGTTGAAGATATCGCGTCCGAAGACTTGGTTTTCGCGCTCGCCGGCACCTCGCAACAGGTTTTGGTAGTAGACGAGTGAGTCGATGTCCATGAAGTCGATTTCGTCGTTCAGGGCATCGGCGCGCTCCTTGCGATTCATGTACTGATAGTCGTTCTGCTGGCGCTGGGAACGTACCATGTAGCCTTGTTTCTGCCGCAGTTCGTCCTCAGCCTTCTCCTTGTTGGTGCGCAGGCGGTTGTTCGACTGGTTGGAGCTCTGGCCGGTCAGGTCCACTGCCCCGAACTGGTTTTTCTCGGCCTCCACCTTCTTGCGGATGCGACGCAACTGCTCGGGGGTAACGCCCTTCTTCAGGAGATTCTGCACGATGGCCTGCTGGTTGCGACCTTCGGCCTGTTCCTTCTGTACAAACTTGATGACCTGGTCGTCGGTCATCGACTGGCTGTAAACGCACAAGGTGCTCAAGAGGAGCACGAATGTAATGATGTATCTTCGCATAGTCTTAAATTTTCTTTCCGTATCCTATCAGCCTGATGGTGGTAAACAGTATCTTCATGTCCAGCCAAAGGCTGCGCTTCTGCAAGTATTCGAGGTCCATCTGCAAGCGTATGAGCATTTTCTCCATCGTGTCCGTGTAGCCGTTGTAGAGGGTAGCCATAGAGGTGATGCCGGGACGTATCTGGTAGAGCTGCTCGTAGTTGCTGTTCTCCTGCATGATTTTGTCGATGAAGTACTTACGCTCCGGACGCGGACCCACCAGCGACATATCGCCCACGAGTACGTTCCACAACTGCGGCAGCTCGTCGAGGTGGTGCTCGCGCAGGAAGAGGCAGTCGGGCGAGAGTCGCTCGTCCCAGCGCTCTGCCAACTGCGGGATGCCGTCGGCCTCTGCATCAGGGCGCATCGTGCGGAACTTCAGTATGTTGAAAGGCTTGCCGTGCAGTCCTATGCGCTCCTGCCTGAACAGGACGGGCCCGTCGGCCTTGCGGCGCATGCGGATGCTGATGAAGAGGATGAGCGGAGACAATAAAATCAGGCCCAGCAGGGATGCCACAATGTCGAACGCACGCTTGACGCCTCGTTCGACACAGTTCATCCCATCAACAAAGTTATTATCAGATGGTATCACTCGTATTTCGTGTTTCGTTTCTACTAATTTTCCTATACATTATATATTATATAACCCCGAAGCGCGCGATTTATTGTTAAAAGAACATAATTTTTTTCCAAAAACGACAACTTTGCAAGCCCAAAATGCAAGCGTCACAACGCATTCTTGCAAACGACGCAAGGGAAACTGTATTCATCGCCGATGGCTGCACATTCATCGGCGATGGATGTACGTTCATCGCCGACGTCCGTCCGTTCATCGCCGATGAATACACTTTGGGAAGCGTCGCTGTAAAGTTTGGCAAATAAAATTTGCAATTTTACTTGCAGACCTTGCAGAAAAGTCGTAATTTTGCGCCATCTTATCACTGGGGTCGACATGGATTTGACAGCAGGATGAGGTGCTCGGTAAGCACGCAGAGAGTTGGCAGCCGCTCTCTATAATCAATGACCGTCGAACAATTAACTGGCGAAAGAAACTACGCTCTCGCTGCCTGATTGAAGTATAGTAGATCGTTGGCTTAATTGCGGCACCAGGTGCTGCAACGAGATGTCACCCGGAGGCTAACGCCCCGAAGCGCTCCGAACCGGTGGCACAGCAAAATCGGGGATAGTCATACGCGGCCTCGCACGTCTGGCGAAACTTTAGAGGATAAGGCGACGGTTGGTGGCTTGGGTCTTGCCGCCGCACGAAAACCAAGACCAAGATAAGCGTGTAGAAAGCTCAGGACTTCCCTGTTTGGACGAGGGTTCAATCCCCTCCGGCTCCACTTTTTTATTAAGGTATGAAAGAGTTGTCATTGAAGTACGGGTGCAACCCGAATCAGAAGCCCTCACGCATCTACATGGAAGAGGGCGAATTACCCATCGAAGTATTAAACGGCCGTCCTGGCTACATCAACCTGCTCGACGCGCTGAACTCCTGGCAGCTCGTCAAGGAGCTCAAGGCAGCCACAGGCCTGCCCGCAGCAGCCTCCTTCAAGCACGTCAGCCCCGCCGGAGCCGCAGTAGGCCTTCCCCTGAGCGACACGCTCAAGAAGATTTACTTCGTAGACGACGCCCCCCTACCCCTCACACCCATCGCCTCGGCCTATGCCAGAGCACGCGGAGCCGACCGCATGTCCTCGTACGGCGACTTCATCGCCCTTAGCGACACCTGCGACGAAGCAACAGCCCGACTCATCAATCGCGAAGTCTCGGACGGAATCATCGCTCCCGACTACACACCCGAAGCGCTGGAAGTACTCCGCAACAAGCGAAAAGGCACCTACTGCGTCATAAAGATTGACCCTGCCTATCGCCCCGCCCCCATCGAACGCAAGCAAGTCTTCGGCATCACCTTCGAGCAAGGCCGCAACGAGATAAACCTCGCCGACCCAGCACTCTTCGAAAACATACCCACACAGAACAAGGAGTTCACACCCGAGGCAAAGCGCGACCTCATCATCGCCCTCATCACCCTCAAATACACCCAATCGAACTCCGTCTGCTACGTAAAGGACGGACAAGCCATCGGCATCGGAGCCGGACAGCAGAGCCGAATCCACTGCACCCGACTGGCAGGGCAGAAAGCCGACCTATGGTGGCTGCGTCAGCACCCGCGCGTAATGTCCCTCCCCTTCGTAGAGGGCATTCGCCGCGCCGACCGCGACAACACCATCGACATCTTCATGGGTCCCGAGTGCGACGACGTACTGCGCGACGGCGAATGGCAGAAGTTCTTTACCCAGCGCCCGGAACCCCTCACCGACGAGGAGAAACGCCAATGGCTCAGCCAGAACACCGATGTCTGCCTGGGTTCGGATGCCTTCTTCCCCTTCGGCGACAACATAGAACGTGCCCACAAGAGCGGTGTCCGCTACGTGGCACAAGCTGGCGGCTCCGTTCGCGACGACCACGTAATCGACACTTGCGACAAGTACGGCATCGCTATGGCATTCACCGGTGTCCGCCTCTTCCACCATTAATCCCGCTGGCCCCACAAGACCCATACGTCCCATTAGTCCCATAAGCACCCCTAAGACTATGAACAACTTCGCAGGCGACGACATAGACGATGTAATCCTCAACGGCATCACCTTCCGAGGTGGACCGAAACGCGAAAGCGCACCTTCCGATGGGAAAGTGCGCTCCAAAGCTAAGAAGAAGCAATACGTTACCGGCGCCCACGGCAGCGGCTCGGCAAAGAAGAAGGCCGACATCCGCAAGGCTCGCGCCAACCGTCACAAGTAATCACTCCACGTCTTCGTATTCGAAGTCATCAAGGTCCTCTATGTCCTCGATGTCTTCCTCGTCGATGAACTCGATGTCTTCGTCCTCGCCCATCGCAGCCAGCTCTTCCTGCAGGTAGCTGAGGTCCTTGTTGCGATGCACGATACGCTCTTGGTTCGTGATAGCCTCCAGCTTGTTGCTCTCGCTGTTCAATGCTGCCCACAGCATATCCTTCAGTTCCGTCAGCCCTCGGTTTGCAACGGCAGAGATGAAGACATGCGGCAGGTCCTCGGGAAGGTCGTGCGAGAGCATTTCCATCAGTTCGTCGTCCAGCAGGTCGCATTTTGTGATAGCCAGCACTCGCTGCTTGTCCATCATGTCGGGGTTGAAGGTTCGAACCTCGTTGAGCAGTATCTCGTATTCCTTCCGAATATCGTCCGTATCGCCCGGAACCATGAACAGCAACAGCGAGTTACGTTCGATGTGACGCAGGAAACGAAGGCCCAAACCGCGCCCTTCCGAAGCGCCCTCGATGATGCCCGGTATATCAGCCATCACGAAGGATTGGTTGCCCCTGTAGCTGACGATGCCCAGCGAGGGTTCCATCGTAGTGAAGGGATAGTTGGCAATCTTAGGACGTGCGCTCGACAAGCTACTGAGCAACGTGCTCTTGCCTGCATTGGGAAAACCCACAAGGCCCACATCTGCCAGCAGTTTTAATTCGAGGATTACGGTTCTCTCCTGCATCGGCTCACCCGGCTGGGCATAACGCGGAGCCTGATTCGTCGAGGTGCGGAAGTTCCAGTTTCCCAATCCGCCGCGACCGCCCTTAAGCAGCATCACCACCTGACCGTCCTCGCTGATGTCGCACAGATACTCACCCGTCTCGGCATCATACACAACGGTACCGCAGGGCACATCTATGTAACGGTCCTCACCGTCGTGACCCGTGCTGCGGCTCTTGCCGCCGTTACCGCCGTGTCCGGCAAAGACGTGACGTTCGTAGCGAAGATGCAGAAGCGTCCAGTAGTTATGGTTCCCGCGCAGATAAATATGCCCGCCCCGACCGCCGTCGCCTCCGTCAGGACCGCCGTTTGCGATGTATTTGGCGCGGTGCATGTGCGCAGAGCCACGACCGCCCTTACCCGAGCGGCAACAAATCTTTACGTAATCGACGAAGTTGCTCTCCATCTATTTATTATTTCAACGAATCAAGGAAGGTAAAGATGTTTGCCAACATCTGGTCTTTGCTGCCTTCCCAGGTGAAGGTGTGGCGTATGCCCTCCTTCTCGAACCAAGCTGCGAGAGGTTCTGTCTGGCTGTGATAAACAGCAAAGCGCTTGGCAATGGTCTCTTCATTGTCATCCGCACGGCCTTGCTCGATAGCACGATTCAGCAAACGCTTCATCAGTGTATCCTCGTCTACAATCAGCTCAATCATTACGCCCATATCGTGACCGCGCTCGGCAAGCATCTTCTTCAGAGCCTCGGCCTGAGCAATGGTGCGGGGGAAACCGTCGAAGATGACACCACAGCCCTGTGGCAGCGCGTCGTAAGTCTTTGCCAGAATCTGAATCATCAGTTCATCGGGGATGAGCTGTCCGTTGTCGATAAGGCCCTTGGCAACTTTGCCAATCTCGGTCCCATTCTTGATTTCGGCACGCAGAACGTCACCCGTAGAGATGTGTCCCATTCCATACTTTTCAACGATTGCTTCGCTGTAGGTGCCCTTGCCACTGCCCGGAGCACCAAAGATAATTATGTTCTTCATTGCACTAATGTATAAATGTCCTTTGTATTACGTCCGTATCCGTCATAATCGAGGCCATAGCCCACGATGAAGTCATTAGGAATCTGCATGCAGCAATAGCGGATATCGAGGTCAACCTGCAGTTTACCCGGCTTCAGCAACAAGGTGCAGATGTCCACGCTGCTGGGGTTATGCCCCTTCAGCGTTTCCAGCATGTGAGCCATAGTCAGGCCGGTATCTACTATATCTTCCACAATGATAACCGGACGATTCGTAACATCCAAGTTCAGGCCCATTATCTCGCGAATGGCGCCAGTCGTCGATACGCCCTGATAGGAAGCCAGACGGACGAAAGAAATCTCACAAGGGATATCCACCTCGCGCAACAAGTCGGCAGCAAAGACGAACGAGCCGTTCAGCACAGCCAGGAAGACAGGCTCCTTTCCGGCATAGTCTCTACAAATCTCTGCAGCAACGCGCTTTACCTCTGTAAGAATCTTCTCATGGGGGATGGATACGGCAAATGTCTTATCCTTAACTTGAATGGTATTGCTCATAACTATGTTAATTTGCTGCAAAGATAACATAATTAAATTAAAAACTGAAAATTAAAAAATAAAAAATACTACACAAGTCAACATTAATCGTTAACTTTGCAGTATGAAAGGCCAAATCGAGGACATCAGCGTAGCGGAATTGTGCAAAATGTGGCGTCCCCGTCCTGTCGACGGGCACAAAGGCACGTTTGGACACGCCCTTCTCATAGCCGGAAGCAAAGGGATGGCTGGTGCTGCCATTTTGGCTGCCGAGGCCTGCCTGCGCAGCGGCATCGGCAAGCTATCCATCCTGACTCCCGACGACAATCGCATCATCCTGCAAGTTGCCGTACCCGAGGCCATCTTGGCCAGCCAGTATCTCGACATCTACGACGCTGTGGGCATGGGGCCCGGAATCGGTGCTGGCAATAGCCTTGTGCGGCAATGTCTGACTATGGGCAAACGCCCCTTGGTCTTGGACGCCGATGCGCTGAACACATTGGCACAGGACACTGCCCTACTCAGCCTAATCCCACAAGACTGTATCCTCACCCCCCATCCCGGCGAGGCCCGTCGGCTTATTGGCAGCTGCGAACCAGCCGAAGTTGCCAGCTTCGCAATGCAACACAATGTCTATATCGTCCTAAAGGGACACCCGACACATATCTGCACACCTGACGGCACCATCTACGTGATGAATGTTGGCAATTCGGGTATGGGAACAGCGGGCAGCGGAGATGTGCTGACGGGCATCATTACAGGACTTCTGGCACAAGGCTACCAACCACGCGAAGCTGCCCTGCTTGGCGTATGGCTGCACGGTACTGCAGGAGACTTCGCAGCTAAAGAACTGGGCGAGGCTTGCATGCTGTCCCGCGACATCATACATCACCTGCCCGACGCATTCCGAATGATAAATAATAAACAATAGATAATAATGAAACGGTTTACATTACTGCTTTTAGCTTTCAATTTCCAATTATCAATCTTCAATTCACTTTGGGCACAGACCGAAGTCAGCAACTTCGTGCCGGGCACAACAATCGACGGGGTAAACTACTTCTTACCTCAAACGGCTCTGCGCGTTACCGTAATCGCTGAGAAAAGTGTCACCACACCTGGTGAACTGAACAAATACGCCTTCCGCTATCTCCGCCTGCAGGATGTGCCCACCACGGCCAGCACATCGTGGAGCATCAAGAGCATCAACCTGGAGCCCTACGGGATACCTGACAGGACAAAGGCCTATAACGTGAAAGTGAAGAACAAAACGATTGCCCCGATGGTTTCCCTGACTCACGATGGCATCCTGCTCTCTATCAACACCGAAGCCGAAGAGCACACATTGCCGGCGCTGCCACAAGGCACGCCTGCCCCCCAGCCCCTGAATCCCAAACAATACATGAACCAGGAGATTCTATCGGCAGGCAGCACCGCCAAGATGGCAGAACTATGTGCCCAGGAAATCTACGACATCCGCGAAAGCCGCAACGCCTTGATTCGCGGAGAGGCTGACAATACGCCCAAGGACGGCGAACAACTGAAACTGATGCTCACACAATTGGATACGCAGGCCAAAGCCCTCGAGCAGCTATTCTCAGGACATACCGAGACGAGCACCGAGGTCTTCACCTTCACCTATGTGCCTCAACAGGAAACGGAAAGGGAAGTAATGTTCCGCTTCTCAAACTTCGCAGGCGTAGTGGATAAGGATGATTTGTCGGGCCAGCCCGTTTACATCAGCATCAAGAACACTGGCAACCTACCTCCAAGGCAGGAAAGCCCCGAAGCCGACAAGAAGAAGGCCAAGATGACACAGGGCATATATTATAATGTACCCGCACGCGAGGCCATAACTATCTTCGACGTCAACCAGACGCTGCTCAAGGCAGAATGCAACATGGGACAATTCGGATACACAGAAATCCTGAGCGACATTCTCTTCAATAAGAAGACAACTACCAAAGTTTCCCTCTACCAAGACAACGGCGCAATAAAGAAATTGGAGCAATAGCATAAATAAGATAGGCATATCTTTGCATTCGCTGCTCCAAAATTTGACCTTTGCTCGAACTTTGTCGCGACTCAGCAAAGATTATGCAAGCATATCTTTGCATTCGCTGCTCCAAAATTTGGTTTTTCGCTCGAATTGCACTATCTTTGCACCCGCAAAAGCGAAAGCGATGCTGCTTTAGCTCAGTGGTAGAGCGCATCCTTGGTAAGGATGAGGTCCCGAGTTCAACTCTCGGAAGCAGCTCACAACAGAAAGGCGTGCACCCCACATCGGGATGCACGCCTGCTTTGCATATTCAAGCATCTTGCCGATAGGCATCGCTCCGCCCTCACTTTACCAGCACCTTTCGTATCGTGCCGTCCTTCATGCGCACAATGTTGATGTCCCTCTGCATCTGGCTCAGTTCTTATTTTCGCATTTTTGGCCATTTCAAATAGGCGATTTTGTTAAATCGTCTTGAATTTTGAGATAATTTCTCATATTTTACAGCCCATATTGAGAATTAGTTGTATATTTGCACAAAAATATTGAGTATTGAGATATGCTAGTAAATTTCACAGTTAAGAATTATCGCTCTTTCAAACAGGAACGCACCTTTAGTATGGAGGCGAGTTCAATAAAAGAGCACAAAGAGTCTATAATCAACGAAGGCAAGTACAGTTTGCTTCCGATGGCAGTTTTATATGGCGCAAACTCTGGTGGCAAGAGTAATCTCATTCAAGCTATATCTACAATGCGTAGTATGGTTAGGCGCTCTGTGCGCCTGAATGAGGGAGATGCACTACCTTATGATCCTTTTGCCTTGGATAAGAACTCTGACTCTCAGCCTACGTTGTTTGAGATACAATTTATAAAAGGTGAGGTGCTTTATCGCTATGGCTTTGAATACGACCAAGCCAACATCATCTCTGAATGGCTATATGAGAAGCGGTTTGGCGAAAAAGAGTATGAACTCTTCATGCGCTCGCGAGACATTATTGAAGTGTCAGCGAAAAGATTCCCTGAAGGTCAAGGGAAAGAAGATTTGACCAACTCGAATCGTCTTTTCCTTTCACTTGTTGCCCAACTGAAGGGTGATAAATCCAACTCAATAATGGGTTGGTTTAGCGAATGCAATGTACTATCTGGAATAGACAGCGAAGGCTACGAGGCATTTACGCTCAGAATGTTTTTGGAACATTTGAATGGAGCAGACCAGGCTCAGGAGTTCTTCAAGACACTGCAACTGGGCTTTACTCGTTTCTCGGTTAAGAAAGTTGATATTCCCAAAGAGGCTTTGGATGGTGCCCCCAAGTCGATAAGGTCACAATTGGAAAAAGACATAACCACGGGTAGTATCGTCGAACCAATAACTACTCACAATATCTATGATGAAAGTGGATTTGTGATTGGTGAGCGTAATTTCCACAAAAATCAGATGGAATCTGAGGGAACAAAGAAAGTAATCGAGATTTCCGGGCCTATTTTCGACACATTGAACGAAGGCAAGACGCTGATTGTGGATGAATTGGATGCAAAACTGCACCCACTACTAACACGGAACATCGTGCTTCTGTTTATGGATCCAAAGAAAAACAGGCATGGAGCACAGCTTATCTTTGCTACACATGACACAAATCTACTCGATTTGGAAATTGTTCGCCGTGATCAGATTTGGTTTGCAGAGAAGGACAAGGTGGAGTCTACCGACATCTACTCGCTTGTGGAGTTTAAGGATGAAGATGGGAAGAAAGTTCGCAATGATCGTGATATCAAGCGCGACTACATTCGTGGACGCTATGGTGCTATACCTTTTATTGGCAAATAAAGGATTGATATGGGATATTCGAGAAAAGAAGAAATCGCAAGGCTGAGGAAGCAACGCCGAGAAGCCAAGGCTTCCAAGAAGCGCAAGGAGAATGTTCGCGAAAAACTTGTGCGCTTCCTGATAGTGTGTGAAGGAACTAAGACCGAGCCACACTATTTTGAGGCTCTTTTCAAGAACTATATATCAACCGTTCGTGAGGTAACTATTGAAGGTGAAGGTAGGGCAACGGTAGCTCTGGTTGACAGGACTTTAGAAATAAAACAGGAACTGGAGCGAAAGAATGCCATGTCTTTTGATCGCGTATGGGTCGTTTTTGACAAAGATGACTTCAACGATTTCAATGAAGCCATAAAGAAAGCCAACAAGTTGGGCTTCCAAAGTGCGTGGACTAATGAGGCCTTTGAGTTATGGTACTACTTACACTTTGAGTATCTTGATACAGGCATTAGTCGCGAGGCCTACATTGACAAGCTACAGGATGCCTTTCGCAAGAAGATGGGCGATGATGGCTTTAAGTACCAGAAAGGAAATCCCGATATATACAGCTTACTTCAGCAGTATGGTCGTGAGGACTTAGCCAAGCGCTTTGCAAAACAGCTTCGAGCATTACATACTGGCACCAACTATGCCATGCATAAGCCCTGCACGATGGTAGACAAACTGGTAGAGGAACTGGAGCACCCAAAATGTTTATTGGATAAGAAATGAGAATTATAATGGGAGGACGAAAGAAGTTAGTACGTATCAACATTTAAGCCAATATCGAAATGAAAACAATTCTTGTATATTTTTCAGACATTCACCTGACAGGTAAGAAACCCGAGAATGAAGGTGCAGTGATAAAAGCGTTCTGTGAGGATGTTAAGCAGCAACTCATTTCTTTGCAATACAATGATGCTTATGTGCTGATTGGTGGAGACCTTGTTCAAGCTGCTGACGAGACTGTCAGTTATCAGGCCTTCTATGATAAGATTTTAAGCAAGTTAATAACATATGGCATTCCACGTGAAAAAATTATTTGTGTTCCTGGCAATCATGATTGTCAGCGCCAATGGGTCATTGACAATAGAGAGACCTATGCGCCAGTGGTTAATCAAAAATTCACTGAAGACCGATTTGACAACATGATAAATGGGCAGCATGGGATTATCTTCACAGAGAAATTTGCAAATTATAAACATTTTGTAGAACAACATCTACCAAATTCATGTCAGAATTTGATAGGGTTTCCTATTGAAATTAACGAAGAATGGAGTCTTTATTGTCTGAATAGTGCTTTGACTTCTTTTGCAGGTTATGATTGGGGCGAATACCAACAACTTAAAAACGATGAAAGAAAACTAAATGTAGATACACGTAACTTAAATGACTGGATTCAAAAGAATTCCAAGAAGAAAATTCTAATGATGCACCATCCTTTACCCTTTTTATCTGAATGGGCGGATGATGAACTCACTAAATTGCTTAGAACAGACTTCGACTTGTTGCTTACTGGGCATACGCACCGTCAGAACATTCTTTGTAATCAGATAAAAGGCGAATCCTACGTTTGGTGTCAAGTTCCTCAGTTGTATACAGATAAGACAGACAAGCTGGGCTATTGCATCATTGAACTGGAGGATGACCATGTAGCAAAGGTTATCTATCGGGAATGGTTCGCATCAAGAAATAGTTTCAAAAGGGGACTTGATTTTACGGATGGAGAGGATGGTGTTGTCGAAGTAACAAACGACAAACATAGCGAGAAAGATCCTATCCGTTTGATGTTAGAAGAGCGATTCCGAGACACAATGGCTATTTATGGCGACGAGTCTTTAGTCTGGATTGATCGTTATTTTAGTTTGGACAGATTTGACAGAGCATTTACATTCAACAAAAAAGACCTGTATTCAGAAGATGACATCATGGATGCTGGTAAAAGTTTGAAGATTGTTACACCTGCCCAGTACGGATTATCTTCCTTTGGATGGCATTTCATACTTAGGTTATGGAAAGAAAGAAGAACTTTTGCCCTATTCCTTGATTGCCGAATAGTAAAAGCAAGTAAAATAGAGAGAGACATAGCACGGCAGTTGGAAACTTTTGGAGCAAAGAAGGAAAACGTTGGATGGATAGTCTTTGATAATTGGGATTTGAGTAACAAAGACGCAAAGCAAATACTGACATATATGAAGGAAGAGTATGAAGGAATTCCTCTGTTACTTTTGTGTCCAATGCTGGAGAAATCATTTGTAGACAATGAGAATATTTCCTTTTATGAGTTCTCAATAGCAACAATCTTCATGGCCCCTATGCAGCTGAGTCAGTTGCGAAATATGGTTTCAGCTTATAATAGGAAACGATGGATAGGTGAGGAAGAAGTCGTTTTGAAAAGACTGAATGATGACATTCAGAACTTCAACATGCACAGGACACCACTGAACTGCATTTCGCTATTAGAGGTTTTTAGTAACTCGTTTGAAGAAAATCCTGTTAACAGGACTGCAATGGTAGAGCGACTGCTCTGGATCATATTTGAAAACGAAGATGTGCCAAGCTACAAATCTCTACCTGATGTAAAAGATTGCGAATTTGCTATCGGTTATTATTGTGAACAAATGATTCGCAATGAACAATATTACTTTAGTAGTAAACACTTTTTTGATAGAATCTCTGATTTTTGCAGGCAGCAAAAGATAACACTCGATATTAACTATCTATTTACCATATTACTCAAGAACCAGATTATTTGTCAATATGAAAATGATCTTTATAGCTTCAGATTTGCTTTTTGGGTTTATTATTTCGCTGCTATGCGGATGACAAAATCACCAGAGTTTGCAAACTTCATCTTGGAAAAAGAGAATTATGCCCATTATCCAGAGGTGTTAGAGTTTTATACGGGAAGCGACCGTACCAGAAATGATGCTGCAGAGATTGTTACTGAAGACATCAATAAGGTAACGGCAAAGGTTCATGATAAAGTTGGACTTCCTGACAAAATGAATCCGCTACAACATTTACGACTTGAAATTACTGACGAACAAGCTGCAAAAGCCATTGACAAATTGGATGATCAACTTAAGCAATCAAAATTGCCAACAAACATAAAAGATGCATTAGATGATTCCACCTACAATCCATCCACACCATTTCATCAAGACGTAAGAAAAGTATGGGAGAATTATTCTGTAAATTACCTTCAGGAAATGATTGGAATTGCTTCCAAGGTTCTTAGAAACAGTGATTATATACTACCAGAAAACAAAGTTAAACTGCTAAGCGCGATTACAGATGCTTGGTTGAATACTGTCAGAGTCGTTTATTTAATGGCTCCTGCTCTAGCAATGGATGGTAAGGCAGGATATGACGATTTTAGACTTCATCTTGATGAATCTTTCGATACAGAATCTGGCGACAAAAGACAGCTACTTATTGACATCATGTCTGCTATACCTCATAATATCGTCACATGGTATAAAGATAACATATATTCTTCCAAACTTGCAGACCTTCTGTATGAGAAGATTGAACAGGAGACGAATCTTGTTATCAAACACATTTTAGTAAACTTAGTGGTTTACGAACAACCAGAACATTGGGATAGTGTAGTAAGAAAATATCTAGATAATGTAGATAAAAATTCTTTCTATTTTGGCGATACATTGTCATCCTTACGAGTGATGTATGCTAAGGGAGCGATGCCAGACACAAATATAGCAAAGACAAAGAATCTAATTTTATTGGGTTATACAAAACTCGCCTCTAACGATAACAGAATGAATCCAAGTATGATTAGGACTATTAAACCAGGGGTTTTGCCACAAAGAAAATCTCTTAATGATAATTGAGAATATAATGTGGCATTAATATTCAATAGTTAATGACATATATGACACCAAACAAGCAATTTAATTCATACAAGGAGGGGCTGGACTTGGAGTTCTTCGACGATCGAAGCGGCAAGCCGATTACCTGCGGGTGCACTGCATGGAGCACGGGGAGGTGTTTAATCGTTTAGGCTTGCAGGTACTGCAGGAGTTTTCGAGAGGGAGAAGGATGTTTCAAATATGTAAAATATGGATTGAGTGATGCCAATCTGCCTTAGCCTAAGAGAGCATGTATTATCCCCTCGCCCACATATCAGCATCCCATAATCACCCAAGGACAGACCCGTGCTGGGCCTGTCCTTGGGTGATAGGTTGTGAGTGGGGTTAGAGCTTGATGGCTACAATGCTGCCGAAATTCTTCCAATACTCTTTGCTTTTATATGTATTAACGTATCCGGGAATCACATGGAGTGTCGCAGAAGAAATGTATGAGTCGTAAAATGTGTAAGAGTCGATTCGAGGAGGAGTTGTCGCATAGCAATAAACATCTTTCAGGCTGCTGCAACCATAGAACGCATAATTGCCAATCCAAGTCACGTCGTCGATGTCGATGGAGGTCAGGCTGCTGCAACCATAGAACGCATATCTGGCAATCTCAGTCACGCTGTAGGGGATAATGGTATTCTTACATCCTTGTATTAAGGTGTTTGTTGCGGTTTTTATGATTGCATTACATCCGTTACGTGAGTCAAATTTGGTATTCCCTTGCTCCACAACAATAGATTCTATACTGCTGCAACGTGAGAATATGCCATTGCCAATTGAAGTTACACTGTTGGGGATGGTGACTGAGGTCAGGCCGATGCAACCATCGAAAGCATAGCTACCAATCTCGGTTACGCTATTGGGAATGGTAATAGAGGTCGCCCAAGGTCTACATCTAACAATAGTATTATTTTTGATTAATAATCCTTCGCTTGTTTCTACATCAACAATAGTTGCTCCCCATTTTGTATTATCAGATAATGATGAATTGTTAATAAAAGAGTCTAATGTAAAGTAGCAATCAGAGAATGCCTTCCAACCAATCGAGGTTACGCTGTTGGGGATGGCGATGGAGGTCAGGCTGCTGCAACCATAGAACGCATAATTACCAATCGATGTTACGCTGTTAGGAATAACTAAATCTGTTACTTCTTTACCATTGATGTATAGATGGTGAGCATAATTCAATGGATTTGCACCATAATCTTTAAAATCTATTTCACATAGGCTTTCTACACTGGCAAATTCTGCTTTGGTAAGTCCGTCGCATCCTTCAAACGCGGACTCGCTAATTGTGGTCATACCATTGCCAATTGCGACGGATGTCATGCTACAATAAGAGAACGCATCCTCTCCTATGCTTGTCACGCTGTTTGGGATGGCGATGGAGGTTAGGACGGTACAGTCTTTGAAAGCGCTTGCCATAATACTCGTGACGTTCATGGTTCGTCCGTCATATTTCAGCGTTGTGATGATATTGGCTTCGCCGCTGAAGTAGGCTTCGTCGTAACCAGAGACAATCAAATTGCCTTGTGATGCGGTGTACTTGATGTCATCGATGTAGAAGTTGGTGTCGTCAATCCTAATAAAATGGTGGCCGCCTTTGGCATTGCCATTGGCATCCACCTCCACAATGATGTCCTTCACAACTGGTGTTTCGGGGGTGTCGTTGTCGTTTCCTTGTTCTTGAGGATTGATTTTCTCCTCTTCATCGTCGCCGCAGGAGGTGAAGGCGAGTGGCAGCATGGCCAGCATAACCATTCCAAATAATCTTTTCATGCTCATAGTTGTTTGTTTTATAGGTTAATAAATAAGTTCCTTCTCCACTATGGGCTGCACGAACTTATGGGCATAAAGAAAGCGCAGACCCTGTTTCCATACACTACTCAGGCCTTGCACTGCCCCTATACACTATGGATGAGCCTACGCTTATGCGTACACTCTATTGTGTATAGGTTTGCTTCAAAATTCTCTGTCGAGGTGCAAGTTCGAGTAGTGAATTGAGCAAATAAGATGGTGTAGTCCGCCGACTACTGCTGCAAATTTACATATTTTTTACATATGTGCAAAAGGAAACAGGGGAAATGTTTAGCAGATGCGAAGGAACGATGATGCAGGTGGTGGGATTTGGCGGTCGCGGACAGGGCGGAGTCGCGACTACGGACACGGCACCTTCATGACTACGGTCGTGAAGTTTCATGGCTACGGTCGTGACATACTCATGACTACGGTCATGAAAATCCGTGAATACGGTCATGAAAAAGCATGGCTACGGTCACGAAATACATCTTATTAATTTTTTGGTGGGAAAAACCATCATTCCATCACCTTTCCTTTATTCATGCGGGTTGGACGGGTGATGGATGGGGTGATGGATGGTGATAGTGGTGATGGTTTTAGCACCAAAATGGGGCTAAAAATGTCCCAGCGATGCTATTTTTCAGGTTTTTTTAGGTCGAGTTGTTGCGTTGTCCGGCAAGAGGTGGGCTGTCGTTGGGGCAGAGGGATAGCGTCCTTACGGTGAAGGCATAGTGTTCCTGCGCTTGACACACAGCTGTGTGACAAGGGAAGGAATAGTATGGCGTGGGGCGACGCGATAGTAATGCGTCTGTCATAGGGATAGTATCGCGTCGGGTGAGGCGACGAGTGAGGTCGGACAGAGGGACAGGCGAAGTCGGACGAGGGGACGTATCGCGAAGGGGGAGGCAACGGGCGAGGTTGGGGGAGGCAACGGGCTGGGTTGGAAGAGACGATGTCTTGCGCAAGACGAGGCTCAGACAATAGCAAGACGGAGTTCCGTCTTGCCAATGATCAAATTCGGGCCGCAGAATGCTATGCAAAAAACCTCAAACAGAATCGTGAGGCATGGGGTCTATTTTAGCATAGTGCCTGGCATCAGCAAAGAAACTGGTCAGATAGATTATATTCAGTATCAAAACGATACAGAGCCCAAAGATGTCAAGGGCAGAAAGAGTGAGCGTCTTGCCCATAAGTTCCAGGCTGCAGGCCCACGTGCGCAGAGGTTCAATGCAAAAGAATACGGTGTTCACCAAAATCAAGATAAGACGCAGCTCCGTGGGCCCCAGTTTGGCAAATGTCAGCCTGAACTCGTTTCTCAGATGTGCATTAATCATCACAAACACATCAAGCATCAGGTAGGGAACAACAATGAGCATGGCCACCCACAGACTCATGTAGGCCGACAATCCAGCTCCTATGGCCATAAGGGCCATGCAGACACAATCCAGATTGTGATCCAAATAAAACCCATAGAGTGGGCGCGACTGTCCACGATAACGAGCCAAAGTGCCGTCGAGAGAGTCTCCATACCAATTCAATAGGAAACCGAAGTTTGCCAACCACAACCACGCTGCCCCGTAGGCAGTCATGGCATATCCCACAAGAACCATCACGGCTCCAAGAAAGCCCACGAACGACAATTGGTCGGACGTCACAAAGGCCGGCATAGCACCGGCCAGTTTATTCAGAATACGCTTTTCATAAGGATTGAGTATCGATGTTTGTAGCCTTTCCGACGACTCTGTTTTCTCCATAGCACCTAATTCTTCTTATTTTCGGATGCAAAGATAATGACTAAACGGGGCATTCCCAACAGCAAGAAATTGTAACAAGAATGTAACGTGACAAATGCACGCAGGGTTAATACAAATAACTACCTTTGTGCAACATCGTAAGTCAAACCTAAAAACAAAGATTATGAATGCAAAAAAGTTTATGCTAAGTCTCCTGGTGGGACTGATGAGTTTTTCATTTATCGGGTGCGGAGATGACGACGTGTCGCCTAACGACGTTGCTCCTGCAGTGATGAACACTTTCAAGCAGATGTACCCCACTGCCACCAATGCAAATTGGGAACGTGAGAAAAACGGTCAATTGAAGGTGGATTTCTTCATGGACAATTATGAGATGGAGGCTTGGTTCGAGGCTGACGGAACATGGGTGATGACTTATAAGGAACTGACCATCCGCGAACTTCCACAGGCTGCCATAGACTATATCAACCAGAATTATGCCGGCAGGGAAATCGAGGATGTCTACAGAGTAGAGACACCCACTGGAAATTACTACCTCGTGGAAATCGATATGGAGAACCAAGCCGACATCCAATTAAAATTCTCCGATACTGGCACACTGGTTGTTTAACAAACTATTGCGGGAAACGAATACAGTTGCACAGCCTTCAATTTAACCTATGGCCCCCATTTGTTTACCGCAACAAATGAGGGCTTTTTTCAAAAAAGGAAAATAATTCTTATCTTTGCAACATGAAACGCATCCTGATAGTTGACGACGAACCTGACCTGTGCGAGATTCTCAAGGCCAACGTGATGGCCGAAGGCTATGAAGCCGAAGTCGCTCACTCCGCCATCGAGGCCATGGCAGGCGACATTGGCTCATACAATCTGATTATACTCGACGTGATGATGCCCAGCATGTCGGGCTTTGAGATGGCCGACTCGCTGCGAGAAAAGGGATGCAGCACCCCCATCATCTTCCTGACTGCCAAAGATTCGGAGGAGGACAAACTTCGAGGATTCTCGGCAGGGGCCGACGATTACGTGTCAAAACCCTTCTCCGTGCGCGAACTGATGGCTCGGGTGAAGGCCGTGTTGGCACGAAACACAAGAGAAGAGAACGATGAGCCAAGGATGCTGAACTTCGGAGAACTCTTCGTTGACCTAACCAGGATGACAGCCACACTCGATGGACAACCGCTCAATCTGACAAAAACAGAACTAGGACTGCTCCGACTGATGCTGACAAACCAGGGGCAAGTGTTCTCACGAGAGCAATTGCTCGAAAAGGTGTGGCCAAAAGATGTAGTCGTGACATTGCGAACAGTGGATGTCAACATCACCAGACTCCGCAAGAAACTGGGACCATACGAGAAGTGCATCGCCACAAGACAGGGCTACGGCTATCTCTTTGATGCTGAAAACAACGCGTGAAGAACATATATGCCCATCATGAAGAAACCCACTGAAGGAGGAAAGATGTTTCTGAGCGTGATGGCAATTTTTGCCATATACGCCATCATCTTCATACTGTTTGAGGACTATGACCGAAAGTCCATCGAACCATTCGAAGAGGTCAGCGACTGGCATCTGCTACTGTTTTCCCTGGCAGTGATGAGTGTACTGAGCATATTGCTCTACAGGTATGCCCAACGGATGGACGAACGCATCAGTTGCGACCAGGCCGAGAAGGAGAACAAAATGCGCCGCGAACTGACACAAAACATAGCACATGAACTGAAAACTCCCGTAAGTAGCATATTAGGCTATTCCGAAACCATTCTCCACACGCCAGGCATCACCAACGAGCAAAGGAGACAGTTCACAGAGCGCACCATGATGCAGGCCAAAAGACTGACAGCGCTGTTGCAAGACATCTCGGTACTCAATCGCATGGACTATGCCGCCGACATTCTGCAAATGGATAGAACAGACATCTCCATCATCGTAAACGACATTGTCGAAGAGACGGCACTGGCCCTTCGCAACAAGAATATGCAACTGCGCAACTACCTGCCACAAGACATCATGGCAAGGGGCAACGAGCAACTCATCTACAGCATTTTCCGCAATCTCATTGACAATGCCATCGCATATGCCGGCGAAGGCACCACCATAGACTTGTACGCCACCGAGTCGCCCTCCCACTGGCACTTCACCTTTGCCGACAATGGTATCGGCATGGCCAAAGAACATGTGCCACGCATCTTCGAACGCTTTTACAGAATCGACAAGAGTCGCAGCCGGCAGTTGGGCGGTACGGGTCTGGGACTGGCCATCGTCAAGAATGCCATCCTCCTGCACAACGGCACCATCTCCATAGAGAGCGACATAGGAAAGGGCACCACATTCAGATTCTCCATCAAGAAATAGACGTTCCACACCCAGAAGTAACAAGATAGCCTCCCCTGCACAGTCGCAGAGGAGGCTATCTTTTTATGCAGCTGAATCAACAGCTGACGATTAGAGCTTGTTGTCGGAACCGAGCACGTTCACGATCTTGTGTACGTACATCTTCTTCATGTTCTCGCGAGCGGGCTTCAGATACTGACGAGGATCGAAGTGACCGGGGTTCTCAGCGAGGTGCTGACGGATGGCAGCGGTCATAGCCAGACGAGAGTCGGAGTCGATGTTGATCTTGCAAACGGCGCTCTTAGAAGCCTCACGCAGTTGCTCTTCGGGAATACCTACGGCATCGGGCAGCTTGCCGCCGAACTTGTTGATGGTGTCAACCTCGTCCTGAGGAACGGAGCTTGAGCCGTGCAGTACGATGGGGAAGCCAGGGATGCGCTTCTCGATCTCGTGCAGGATGTCGAATGCCAATGGAGGAGGAACGAGCTTGCCGGTTTTCGGGTCGCGTGTGCACTGTTCGGGAGTGAACTTGTAAGCACCGTGGCTGGTACCGATAGAGATAGCGAGGCTGTCGCAACCAGAACGCTTGCTGAAGTCCTCAACCTCCTCGGGACGAGTGTAGTGGCTCTCTGCAGCACTTACCTCATCCTCAACGCCTGCCAATACGCCGAGCTCGGCCTCAACGGTTACGTCGTGAGCGTGAGCATACTCAACTACCTTCTTGGTGATGGCGATGTTCTCCTCGTATGGAAGAGAGCTACCGTCGAACATTACGCTTGAGAAACCATTGTCGATGCACTCCTTGCAGATTTCGAAGCTGTCACCGTGGTCGAGGTGCAGGGCAATCTGAGGATTGGGGCAACCCAGCTCCTTAGCATACTCTACGGCACCCTGAGCCATGTAGCGCAGGATGGTACCGTTGGCATAGGCACGTGCGCCCTTGCTGACCTGCATGATGACGGGAGACTTGGTCTCTACTGCTGCCTGTACGATAGCCTGCATCTGCTCCATCGTGTTGAAGTTGAAGGCGGGGATAGCATAACCGCCCTTTACTGCCTTGGCAAACATTTCACGGGTGTTCACCAGTCCCAGTTCTTTGTAACTTGTCATAAATCAGTTAATTTAAAATGATTAATAATTAAGAGTTCTTATTCTTTTGCCTTTTGTGTAATGCTAATGCCTGGACCAAAACAATCTCCCATACTCAGGTCAACATAGAATTTATGTGGCACAGGGTCGGGGTTTGGAGCTACAGTCATTGTCACCTTGTTTCCTTCTATCTGCACATCCAAGCGCGGGTTCTTGTAGTAGTAGTGCGTAACTCCATTATAGGTATAGCCCGTGCTGTCCTCCTCGTCATAGTTATTATAGATGCTACCGCCCTCATAGACAATATCGTCCATGCTTGTACTTGTAAGCCAACACGATTTGTAGTTCTTTAGAGTTGACACGAAGACACCTCCCTCTGCACTGACATTCTTATATTCCTTTTTGTCCCACTTAAACGAATCCCAGTCGCCATCTTCTTTAGAGCACGACGCAACCATTAATATAAAAGGTAATATGCATATCCATAACCTTTTCATAGTACGCCCTTATTTCGTTTCCTTGATGAGATAGACAACGGTAGGCAGGTGGTCGCTATAGCCGTTGAGCCACACGCCTCCGGCAGTGGTCCGTTTGGGCGAGCCCTTATACTTACCTTCCTGCTGAATCAGATAGTCGCGCTTGAAGATATGCCACGTGTACAGTTTCAGATGACGATAGTCTTTCTTGCCATCGATGTCCAGCAGATTGCGCGACATCAAGATTTGGTCAAACAGGTTCCATCCACCTTGATAGCTTAAGGTACCCTGTCCCTTGCCACGCAACATCTCCCACCAAGGGTTGAAGAAGTCACCTTCCCGCACGCCGCTGATTTTACGTCGGCCACCGAGGAAACGGACTACTGACGGGTCGTCGGGGTCATCATTAAGGTCACCCATCACAATAATGCGCTGTTCGGGGTCGGCCTTCGAAATGCTGTCGGTCAAATGACGAACCTGCTTACCTGCCAACGAACGATAGTGAACCGTTGCCGCACGGCTGGGCCAGTGGCAAACGATAACGGTCAATTTATCGCCATCCATACGCCCTTGTACGGTCAGGAAGCCACGGGTCGGACGACTGTTATCGCCAGGCTCATGGACATAGGGCTGCAGGAAATACTTGTCGACGTGGAATATGCGCGGATTGTATAGCAGAGCACAGTCAACGCCACGCTTATCTGGTCCCTCGATGTGTACATACTTCATGCCACGCTTCGCCATACCTGGCTGACTCGTGAGGTCATCAAGAACACGAGAGTTCTCCACCTCCGAAACACCAATTACTGCAGCACCGTTCGGCACTTTGTCCGTACCCAAGTCAAGCAGGGCACGTGCCATGTTCTTCAGTTTATTCTCGTATTTATTCTTGTCCCAGTGATACGAGCCGTTGGGAAGGAAGTCGTAGTCGTTCTTCCCCTCATCATGTACTGTATCAAAGATGTTCTCCAGATTATAAAAAGCCACGGGATATAGCCCAAACTTACGCTGTTGGGCAAGAGAAGCTGTGGCAACGAAGACCAGCAGCAGCATAGAAATAAATGTTTTACGCATATCCGTAACGTGTTTCTTTGTTATTTGCCGACAAATATAATGAAAAATTCCGATACGCGTACGAAAAAAGAGATAAAAAGGTACAAGTTTTTGCAAGCGAAACAAAGTATTATACTTTTTTTCACATTTTTTATAAAAAAGAGAAGGAAAGCCAGCATTTTTTCGTAAGTTTGCAGAAAGAAAACAATTTTAACTACACAAAAACGACCTATGACAAAGAAGTTACAGCTTGTGGCGGTATTCTTGGGAATGGCGTCACTGGGTCTGGCTCAAAATGCGAAAGGGGATGAGAAAGAAACCGAAGAGTCACTGAAACAGGACAATGCGGCCTTTGTCTTCACCGAATCGCAATTGGGCGAGGATGATGACGTTACACAGAATGTCATCATGGTAAACTCGAGCAACAACGTGTACACCAGCAACGTGGGCTACCTTTTCAGTCCCGCCCGCTACAAGTATCGCGCCTACAACTCGAGGTACAACGACATCTATTTCAATGGTGTGCAAGTCAACAATGCCGAGAACGGACAGTTCAACTACAGCACCATCGGCGGCATGAACGATGCCACACGAAACATTGATGCCAGCGGAGTGTTCGAAGCCAACGCGTTTTCAATGTCCAACGTCGGTGGTTCGTCGAACTACAATTTCCGCGCCAACGCCATGCCTGCCGGGCACAAGGTTACGCTCTCCGGTGCCAACCGCAACTACACGGTTCGTGCGATGTACACCTTCGGCTCAGGAATGACAAAGAAGAACTGGGCTTTCGCCGGCACAGTGGGCTACCGCTGGGCAAACATGAACACGGCAGCCGTAGAGGGAACCTTCTACAACAGCCTTTCGTACTTCCTGAGCGCGATGAAGAAGTTCAACGACCACCATTCGCTGAACCTCTCCACCTGGGGCAACCCGACAGAGCGTGCACAACAGGGTGCCTCGACCGACGAAGCCTACTGGTTAGCCAACGACTATCAGTACAACCCCTATTGGGGCTATCAGGACGGGAAGAAGCGTTCCAGCCGCGTTGTCAACAACTTCGAGCCTACGGCTATGCTGACATGGGACTTCAACATCAACGAAAAGATGAAGCTCACCACCAGCGCCATCGGACGTTATGCCATGTATAGCAGCACCAAGCTCAACTACTCGGGCACCAACCCCCACCCCGACTACTGGAAGCGATTCCCCTCTTATTTCTATGATGTATGGGGAACAAGTCTGAAGGGAACTGGCAGCCTTACCGACTGGACCAATGCCTACAATCTGTGGACAGGCTCGAAGGCTTACCGACAGATTAACTTCGACCAGCTTTACTTCGCCAACCAGCAGTTGAACGCAAGCGGACACGATGCAATCTACTACATCGAGCGCAAGCATAACGACAACCTGTTCTTCGGTCTGGGTAGCACCTTCGAATACAAAATCAACAAGGGTCACAAGCTGCACGTCGGCCTACAGCTCTCATCGAACAAAGGTATGCACTACCAGACGATGGACGACCTGCTGGGCGGACAATACTTCCACAATCGCAACACATACGCCGAAGGCACTTATGCCGATGGATCTGACGAAATCTACTACGACCTGCGCAACAAGAACGGTGTGGTTCGCGAGGGCGACCGCTTCCGCTACGACTACAACCTGTTCGTGCAGAAAGCCACCCTTTGGGCTGGAATTACCCGCGACCACCTGCGTCGCCACAGTTTCTTGGCAGTCAAAGTGGGCGGCACAGATATGTGGCGCGACGGCAAGATGCAAAACGGTATCTGCAAGGACTACTCGTATGGCAAGAGCGGCAAGGCTGGGTTCCTGGACGGAGGCTTCAAGATGGGCACAAACGTCAACCTTGGTCATGGTCAGGCCCTCACCGTGGGTGCTGGGTACGAACTCCGTAGTCCGAATGCCAACGTGGCTTTCGTCAGCCCCGAAATGAACAACAACTTCGTAACAGGCCTTCGCAACGAGGAAGCCTTCACCTGCGAATTCGGTTATGCTGTCAACAACAAATGGCTGCAGATGAACTTCACCACCTACTACACCCACACAGCCAAGGGCACCGAGTGGCAGAACTTCTACTTCGACGACGTCAACTCCTTCACCTACGTCAGCATGACAGGCGTGAAGAAGCACTACTTCGGCGCTGAGCTGGGCATGAAGTTCAAGGTCACCAGCAACTTCAACATCAATCTGTTGGGATCTATTGCCGAAGCCAAGTATGCTTCCAACACCGATGTCATCTACATGCTCTCCAACAAGGGCTATGCCACACATGACATTTGTTGGAACAAGGGTATGCGCGAGAGCGGTACGCCTCTGGCAGCAGTCAGCCTGGGTCTGAAGTACAGCGTCAAGGGATGGTACTTCAACCTCAACGGCAACTACTACGACCGCATCTACCTCTCCTATTCGCCCAACATGCGCTATCAGGCCACCCTTCGCGACCAGATTGAAAACTTCAACGATGGTACAATGGGTTATGTTGACAAAACAATCGCTGGTCAGCCTATCCACCCATCTGAATCATTGCTGTCTCAGGCTAAGTCGAAAGGCGGGTTCATGCTCGACGGCTCCATTGGACACTCGTTCCGTATAGCCCACAACCCTCTGAACGTCAACCTTATGGTAACCAACATCACCAACAACCGTAAGTTCTGCACGGGTGGTTACGAACAGAGCCGCAGCACCAACTACACAGGTAAGGAGAGCGGCAGCGACGGCAACACCGTCAACCGCACTTACAACTTCCAGAAGAACCCCAAGAAGTTCTATGCACAGGGCATCAACTTCATGCTTAACCTCAACTATAAGTTCTGAATAAATTGAAGATTGAAAATTGATAATTGATAATTGACAATTATGAAGACAAGAAATATTTTACATTTGACATTTGCCATCCTAACGATGGGGCTCGCCCTCGTGACGGTCGCTTGTCAGGATGGCGACTGGGATGCCCCTGACTTCTCTGGCGGTGTACCCTACGGCAACAATGCAATCACAGACGAAAACATCATAACTATTGCAGAACTCAAGGCAGCATATCCCAAATATGCCGAGAACTACACAGTCAACGAAATCACGACCGATAGCAAGCTGCGCGTTCGCGTGACTGGCAACGATGTACAGGGCAACCTTTACAACGGCATTGCCGTGCAGGAAGACGCCTCTGGCGATGCTCTAATTATTGCCATCGGTGGCAGCGACCTTTTCGCCTACATGCCCGTTGGTCAGGAATTGCTCATCGACCTCAAGGGGCTCTGCATTGGGGGCTATGGTAAGCAACCTCAAATTGGAATGCCTTACAAGAAAGATGAGAACAGCGATGCCTACGTAAGCCGCATGGATCACGCCCTCTGGCAGGAGCACGTGAAGCTCATCGGTACTGCCGATCCCTCGAAGGTTGTTCCCACTGAGTTCACCAGTGCATGTGACCTTACTAAAGACTGTGGCAAACTGATGACCATCAAGAACATCAGCGTGAAGGGCGCCGACGGCAAACTCACCTGGGCACCAGGCAGCGACGGTAGCGTAAACCGCTATTTCAATGAAAGCCCGTATAACAACGAAAAGTCGTATATGATATACACAAGCACGTATTGCGACTTTGCCAACACACCCATCCCCACAGGCAAGATGAACATTACCGGCATCTGGAAGAGATACAACGATGCATGGGAATTGATTATACGTGACATCAAAGACGTCGAAGTCCTTGAATAGGCAAAAGGCAAACGATAAAAGATAAATAAGATTAAAACAATATAACTATGAAAAAGTTCTGGAAATCATTAATGTTCGCAGTTGTGGGCGCATTCGTCCTCAATAGCTGCGACGACGTACCTGCCCCCTACCCCATGCCCATTAGCGAAGGGGACGATCCCGCAGTCATCGTAGACCCAGCAGGCGATGGCACATTAGACACGCCCTACAACGTAGCCGCTGTTCGTCAATTATGTGGCGAGCTGGAGCAGACCACCGACAACACCGACAAGAAGCTCTCTCCCGAAATCTACGTCAAGGGTATTGTCTCCAAGGTAGAAACCGATGGCAAGAATGCTTGGAGCAGCCAATATGGTAACATCACTTACTACATTAGTGATGATGGAAAAACTGCAAACGAGTTTGAGGTTTATCGTGGTCTTGGACTCGACGGAGCCAAATTCGCCTCACAGAATGGTGTGAATGTTGGTGACGAAGTCATCATTTGCGGTAAAGTATTGAATTTCAAGGGCACCTACGAGTTCGACCAAGGCAGTAAGCTCGTGAGCCTCAACGGCCAATCAAGCGGAGGCGATACTCCTGTGTCTGGCATTGAAGTTACCTGCGCCCAGGCAGTCGAGCTGACCAATGCACTGGCCGATGGTGCTACTTCTGAGGAAATCTACACCATCACGGGCTACATCACCGAGGTTGTTGGTTCCGTCAGCCGCGACCAGCAGATCTTCTGGATGGCCGACACCAAGGACGGCGGCAAAGTATTCGAAGCTTATTGGGCAAATCTGCCCTCTGGCGTTACGGAATTCGTCAAAGGTTCCAAGGTGAAGATTACCGGTAACCTCATGAAGTACGTCAAGGACGGCAACGTGACACCCGAAATCAAGAATGCCACCGTCGAAATCCTTGAGGCAGGCGAAGGCGGAGGCGGAGGCGACACTCCTCCTGGTGACCTCACTGGCGATGGAACGAAGGATAAACCATACACCGCAACCGATGTATTCACCGTCTACAATGGTGGTCAGACACCTACAGGCGTGTGGATTAAAGGTTTCATCGTAGGTTACGTTGAAGGACAGAAACTTGCCGAGGGTGCACACTTTAATGCAGAAGGCAACGTGGTAGCATCCAACATTCTGCTGGCAGCCAGCGCTGACGAGACTGACTACAACAATTGCATTGCTGTGCAACTTCCCGTTGGCGACGTTCGTACACGCATCAACTTGAAGGACCATGCCGAGAACCTCAAGGCAGAGGTCAGCCTCTACGGCGACATTGCCAAGTACTTCGGGGTAGCTGGTTTGAAGAACACCAGCAAGTACATCATCGGTACCGAAACCAATGATAATGGCGATAATGGTGGCAACGGTGGTGAAACGGGTGATTCTTCAGTCGAGCAAGTATTCACCAGTGGACAGGGCAGTTGGAGCATCGCAGACGTTGAACTCGATGGGCTCTCCTACGTATGGCAGCAAAATGCACAGTATGGTATGAAGGCTTCTGCTTTTAGCAACAACAGCGCCAAAGCAACAGAGTCGTGGCTCATCTCACCCGCATTCACCGTAGGCGAGAAAAAGACACTCAGTTTCAACAACTGCCTGAACTACCTGAAGGGCGCCACGCTGACCGACCACATCGCCGTAATGGTTTCCACCAACTACAGCACAGGCCTGCCCTCCACCGCTACTTGGACGTCTCTAGATTTCGCACCGAAGCCCGATGGTAGCTCCTGGAACTGGGTTGACTCAAAAGTCGACCTCAGCGCCTATGCTAACCAGAGCATTCGCATCGCCTTCAAGTACGTCAGCAACACAACAACTGCTCCCACATGGGAAGTAAAGTCGGTAACACTCGAATAATGCAATCTGCATAACACTTCGTAAAGCCTCGCTGAGCACCCGCTTGGCGAGGCTTTTCTTGTACCTTTGACCTTTTTAAGGTCGATTTTCACTACCTTTGACTGACGTCGCGCTCGGCATCCCCGTAGGGGTGACGCTTGCGTAGCGAAGAGGAGCAAGAAGGTAGGACCTTTAACTTCGTTGAAGGTAGGAGGCATCTCGGCTCTTCCAAATATAATGAGCAACTGCTATGCAGTTTATGACCACATGGCCATAAATTCTCTCTTTATGCCATAAATATCATGCCGTGAGCGTGTATTTCTGTCACAAAAAGATAATTTTTGCTCATTATATTTGGAGGAGCGCTCGATTTTCACTACCTTTGCAGGCGAATTGTCGAATAGTGGGCTCAAGAGGCCGTGTTACCAACTCTGTTCGCCGATAAAAAGAGCATAGAAACAAATAAAAAGATAAAGAAATGAAAAAGGACATCCATCCCGAGAACTATCGTCCCGTTGTGTTCAAGGACATGAGCAACGGCGACATGTTCCTCAGCCGTTCCACCTGCAAGACCTCTGAAACCGTAGAGTTCGAAGGTGAGACCTATCCCGTAGTTAAGCTGGAAATCTCCAGCACATCTCACCCCTTCTACACTGGTAAGTCGAAGCTCGTTGACACCGCAGGTCGCGTAGACAAGTTCATGAGCCGCTATGCTAAGACCCGCAAGTAATCAGCTACGGCGGTACAGATTAATAAACATCAGTCTCGTCTTGGGACTGATGTTTGTTTTTATTGCCTGTGGTGGAGATGAGGAGGAAACACCTATCATCCCCTTCAGCCCCGAATCGATATTCGTCAACAGCCCCAATGTTAAGCGCATGGGCGATACCAGCAAGCCCAGTAACCGCAGCGTGGTGACAATGGGCGACATACAGGCCGTGAGCGAGGGCAGCATAGATCTGCGCGAGGTGGCAGCCCGCCTTGAGATTCCCCGTTTGAAGGGCGGCAAGCGCAACCTGTTCATCGTGCACACCGTGCCCACCTACGGAGTGAACTACTGTGTGGAATGGAACTACGACCTGAAGGCTCAGTACTGGAGCGCCTTCCGCTGGGACAAGTCGAACACGGGCAAATCGGTATCACGCACCGATGCCTGGTCCACAGACCCGCTTATCCCATCAAGCTATCGCACCAGCCAGTCCGACTACAGCGGCACAGGGTACACACGCGGGCATATCGTTGCCAGCGAGGACCGCGTCATCTCAGAGGCTGCCAACATGCAGACCTTCTACTACAGCAACATGCACCCGCAGAACGGCACGTTCAACGGCGACAGGTCGAGCATCTGGTGGCATCTGGAGAACAAAGTCCTGCGCAACAGATACAATATCGACAACTTCCGCGACACGCTCTACGTGGTCAAGGGCGGTACCATCAGTGAGAGAAACGGCAAACGGCAATATGCCCTCACGCCTGCGAATCTGGTTGTGCCCAACTACTTCTTCATGGCTATCCTGTGCAAGAAAAGCACCTATCGCGTAAACGGCGGCTACAAGGCCATAGGCTTCTGGATGCCACACTCCGCCAGCACGGGCACTAACTACAAGGACACCCAATACGCCAAGAGCATAGACGAGCTGGAAGAGCTCACGGGCCTCGACTTCTTCTGCAACCTGCCTGACGACATTGAGGAGAAAGTCGAGCGCAGTCTCATCACATCCCTCTGGTAAACACATCGCGTCCCTTCCCGCCTCGCGATACTATTCCTACCCGCATAGGATTACTATTCCTTCGTGCATAGGATTACTATTCCTTCGCCAATAGGATACTATCCTTATAGACAAAGGTTCTGCAACTTATTGCCGAAAGTTGCAGAACCTTTTTGTATAGGTATGGAATCGTATTCGAATACGATTTAGCGGCAGAGGATGACCTTACGCGAGGGGGAGATGTAGAGGCCGCGCTGGGGCTTCGACACGCGCTGACCGGCAAGGTTGTAGATAGGCCCGTCCTCTGAGGGAGAAGCGGAGAGGGGCTTGACAGACGTGAGTGTGCCGATAAGGTCCTGAAGCCAGACCGTAAGGTCGCTGACTATCTGGCTGTGGTAGGGGAAGTCGGTCTTGAAGCCATAGCCGTGATTGGCAACATCCAACGGCAGGGTGTGGACAGGAACACCAGCCTCTTCGAGGGCTGCCACGTAGTTGAGGCTGTTGGCCTGCGGCACGGTGCGGTCGCCCGTTCCCCAGCAGAGGTAAGCCTGCGGCGTCTCGCTGGTCACCTGCTTCTCGTTACTGTAGAGGTCCACCAACGCCTGCGAGGGGTTGGTGCCCAGCAAGTGCTCGCGCGAACCAGCGTGAGTGTACGAGGCATCCATCGTGATTACGGGGTAGAACAGAATCTGGAAGGCAGGCAGTTCGTCGCCCGTGAGGTGCGTAGCCAAGGTGCTTGCCAAATGCCCGCCGGCGCTGAAGCCCATGACACCTATGCGGTCGGCCTGCAGAGCAAAGTCGGAAGCATTGTCGCGGAAATAGCTCAAGGCAGCCTTGCCGTCCTTCAGAGGTACATCGGCCACGCCGTTGGGCAGGTTGTAAGAGAGCACAGCCACCGTGAAGCCCAGGTCGTTGAGCATGGGAGCCCAGTCGCTGCCTTCGGTGGCACCTGCAATATACTGGTAGCCACCGCCCGGGATGAGGATGATGGCTGCGCCGTTGGCCTTCTCCTCTGGAGCCACGAACAGACGCATGGTGGCACCCGTGGAGAGTTTGACAGTCTGCAGCGTTCCCACCTCTTCGATGGAGAAGATGCTGTTGATGTCGTTAGCATTGGTCCAGAAGCTGAGGAAGCCGCCCTGACTCTTGTACTCGTTGATGAACTTACCATCTGCGGGGTTCGACAGCAGGAAGCCGTCGGCGTGTTCCGTGAGGTTCCAGCGGAACTCATCACTTACCAGCACCACGCGGTCACCGCTCTTGCCAAGCGACTTGCTGACATCCGAGCGGTTGCGAACCACAATGCCCTTGTAGGGGTCGCCCTGAAAGGCCCACTGGAAGGTGTTGGAGTTGAGTTGGTTGAGCGTGGCACCCTCCACGCACTTATACCCGCTTTCGGCATTCACGGCATCAGAGCCTGTACGCAGGTACAGGTTGTACCAATGAGCCTCATCTATACTATCCGACGTGGTGAACGGCATCTGGAAGACGGCCTCGACGCGAACCTCGTTGTCGCCCTTGGCAAGCGTGACGGGAGTGTCTATCGAGTAGAGCGTGTAGGCGTGGCGCACGAAATCCGTCGGCACCTGACTCACCACGGTGCCCGACTTGCCCTGCAACGTCTGCGTCTCAAGCAACTTGCCATCGACGTCATAGACATTGTACACGACCGTTGCGTCCCTGTCGAAGACATCAGTCAGCGCAGCCAAGGCCTCTGTGGGGTCGAAGTCATTCGCCTCCTCAATCTTGGTGAGGTTGCCTTCGTCCTTTGTCTTCCACGTATTCAGGCAGACACCTCTCTGCGTGCTGCGATGCGTGTTGAACACGAATCCTTCACTTGTCAGGTAATAAGGATAGGTGTTGCTGGTCTTCTCTATCTCCAAGGGCTCGGCCCTATCGGAAGACAGAAGGATGTTGTACCAGTCGTCACGAAACGGTGTGGCGTCGCGGTACATGAACTTCTTTTCGGCAACGCTATAGAGATAGAGTTTGCTGTCGTAGGAGATGAAGGCGAACTCACTCTTCGCGCCAGAAGCCGAGGTGTTTGCCGTATTGGTGAGATAGCCGTCCTTGGTGCCATAGGCGCCTCGGGCAGTAGAGAGGTAGTAAGTCTTATCGCTCTTCGGCGTGAACTTAGCGGCATTCGCCGTTGTAACAAACAAGGTAAAAAGAAGGAGCACCTTAGCGAGGCTGCCCAGAATGAAGCGGTTGGCCATCTGACCGTGTTCTTTGTTGTACATATCTTTTTATTAGAAGTTAATAAGCAGTTTTTTCGTGGGAGTAATTTACTTATCTTCTACAAAGGCGGAGCCAGTCCAGCGGTAGCGGAGGGAGCGTAGGAAGCGACTGGCGAGCGTCTTCTCGTCGCGGTTGAGTTCGTCTATGGACAGCATGAACGTAAAGACAGGCTCAACGGGGTCGATAGTGACAGACACGAAACGCAGGTCATCGATACTGCGCTGGGCAAACGTCAGGTCGCGCTTGACAGAATCGGGGAACTCCGTAAAGTATTCAGCGGTGGCTGGTTTCGGAAGCTCTATCCAGTACAAAGGCTGCCAACTGAGATTGAAGAACTGTACGTGGCTATCGGCAACAGGCGACGTGATGCTGCGCACCAGGCACACGAGGGTATCGCCATCTTCAGTCTGCAGCAACTTCATCTCAGCACGACTGATGCTGGAAAGGCGAAGACGCAGGAAACTATCCGTCAGCGTATCGAGCTGCACATAGTCGTTCAGGCGATTGCGCACCCTCGCTTCCATGTGGTTGTTGTAGAAATCCACCATATCACGACGGCTCTTCTGCGTCAGCAGGGTAAACACGCTGTCGGGCATGGACACAAAGAGTTCCGAAACTCTTTGAGAATGAAGAGTTAAGAATGAAGAAATAAGAATTATTACCAATAACGCAATTCGCTTCATTTTACTTTTTAATTTTTACTTTTTACCTTTTACTTTTTACTTTAGCTATCTTGTGCCGAGATAGAGGAACAACATACCGATGAGCACCAGCAGAAGGTCGAGGGCCTTGGAGCGAAGGTTCTTCTCACGGAAGACAAGGGCACCCACGCTGAAGCTGACCAACACCGAGCCGCGACGCACCATGCTGACCACACTTATGAGCGCCCCTGGCAGACTGAGGGCATAGAAGTAGGCGAAGTCGGCCATGCTGAGGAAAAGGCTGACCAGGAAGACCCATACAAACCTCCCCCTACCCCCTCCAAGGGAGAGGGCATGAGCCACACCTTCTTTACCAGGATGCAGGGTGATGAGCATGAAGCCCATGATGAGACACTGGTAGAAGTTGAAGTAGCTCTGCACCGTCATACGGTTGAGCCCTACCCCGCCTGCCTCGGGAGCTGCCATGAGGTATTTGTCGTATAGCCCGCTAAGGGCACCGAATATGGCAGCCAAGACGGTAAGCAGAATCCAACGGTTGTGACGGAAGTCAATCCCCTCCTTCTTTCCGCTGCGGCTGAGCATATAGAAACTGATAATGGCAAAAAGTACACCCACCCACTGATAGAGGTTAAGCTGTTCGCCG
Organism: Bacteroidaceae bacterium; assembly: GCA_045220575.1. Lineage (GTDB taxonomy): Bacteria > Bacteroidota > Bacteroidia > Bacteroidales > Bacteroidaceae > Physcousia. The sequence goes on along the minus strand of JBGUVX010000012.1, from coordinate 16,799 downwards.
AAGAACAACAGGGCGCCTATGAGCACCATTACGGGTCGCGTCGCGTTGATAGGTCCGACGAGCGTCAAGGGCAGATACTTCATGCCATAATAACCGCAAATCCACGACGAAAGCACTATCAGGCTCTTCAGCACGATATACTTCTGCACTTCCCATCCCCCAAAGGGAACCTCTGGCATCAGAGCCACAGGCAAGAAGATGAGCGAGGAGAACAAGGTGTTGAGGAAGAGCACTGGCAACACGGCATTCTCACGCAATGCCTTTTTCTTGAAGACATCGTAGAAACCCAAGAGGGCTGCGCTGAGGAATGCGAATAGAAGCCAGGTCATTTATAATTTATAATTTGACAATTTACAATTTACTATTTATTTACAATTTACATATTCCACGCGGGTGAGGAAGAGGGCGTGGGCGGGTACGCTCTCGCCTGCCGAACAACGATTCTTCTGCTCGATTACCTGACAGAACTCCTCGACCGTCATACGACCTCGCCCAACTTCAACAAGCGTGCCGACGATGGCTCGCACCATATTGCGGAGGAAGCGGTTGGCAGTAATGGTAAACCTCCAGTTCCCCTGCTCTACCTCTTCCCATCGGGCCTCGGTGATGTGGCAGAGGTTGGTCTTCGCGTCGGTATTCACCTTGCTGAAACTGGTAAAGTCCTCATAGTCGAAGAGTCGCTGGGCGGCTTCGTTCATGCGGTCGAAATCAAGGGGAAACGTCACCAGCCAACTTCTGTCGCGCAGAAACGGGTTCTTGCGCGTGTGTATATAATAATGGTATGTGCGCGAAGTAGCCGAGAAGCGGGCGTGCATATCGTCTGCCACAGGCCATACACGCTGTACGGCAATGTCGTGAGGCAGGAGTTTGTTCAGTTTATAGACGAGACCCCTCTCTAAATCCCCTCCAAGGGGGGAGGACAAGTCCATGTGAGCCACCATCATTGAAGCATGCACCCCAGCATCCGTCCTGCCCGCACCAACAACCTCGACGGGCTGACGAAGGAGAATGCTAAGAGCCCCTTCGAGGGTTTCCTGCACACTCTCGCCATTAGGCTGTCGCTGCCATCCGTGATAGGCAGTTCCGTCGTAGCTCAACTGAATGAAATAACGCAAGAAGGGTTAAAGGTTAAAAGGTTAAAGAGTTAAAGGGTTAAAAAGTTAAAGGGTTAGAGGTGACTTTTTGTTCTGCGGTGAAGGGTTTTCTTGCCGGAACGAATAACGATGCTACTGTCATTAACTGCACGACGACCACTCAGGTCATACTCATTTACAACTTGACGATTTACAATTTGACAATTTACCCTTCCTATGCCGTCCGCACCGTGGTAGTCGCTCATCTGCACATCGTCAATGTTGACACGCACGTTACCATTGTTTTCACTCTCAAATTTGAGGCGGATATTGCCCTGCTTATTGATTGCGTAGCCATAACGCTCCATTGTCCCGACAGCGAGCGATGACACGACTGATGTCCAAGTCTGACCGCCATCAAGGCTATAGCTAACGGTCATCTTTACACCCTTATCGTTGCCATAGCAGCCAGCACAGAACCAAAGGCTATCGCAACCGTTCTCCTTGTCGGCGGTCATTACAATGTAGGCTGGTGTGGTGATAGTTCCGCCAGACTTGACATAGCCTTTCATGCGCACACAATTCTTGCCTATCGCATTGTCGTCGGCAGCTATCAGGGCATTGCTCATTTCCCATGTGGCAGCGGAGCAGGTTACTTCGCCAACGGCATAGCCTTTCTTGGAACCTGTTTCAAAGTCCTCAAAGAAGGCCTTGCTGGCATCGACGGAGGCGGTCAGCGTCACCACCTTTTCCTCTACGCCCTTAGTGCCAAGCACCATTTCACCTTCATAGTAGCCCTCTTCGCGAACAGCACCGAGGCGCACCAGGAACTTCTGTTCTGAACCCGTCAGCGTCAGCATCTGTGTCCAGACCTCGCCATCGGCACTTATTTCGAAAGGCTGGTCGAGTGCCACCTGAGTCACATACTCGGGAACGGAGAAAAGGGTAACGGTCACTGTTGTCTCACGGCTGGGTTTTCCAGGCACCGAGGCAAAGGCTATCGAAGAAGGCTCTACGGAGAACACGGGAGCAATCTCCGGCATTTGCACCATCACCTCGTTGGACGAGGCCTTCAGTTCGTTGTTCTCATATACCGACACCGTATAGTAATACTTCGTGTTGGCTTTCACGCCCGTAACCTTGTAGTACGTGGTGTCTTGAGTAGTAAAAGTACCGAAAGTCTTGTGCGAGCCATCGGTATTCTTGGTGTACACATCAAGCGTGTATGTTGTACCTGGTTTGTAGGCCATCCAGTTGGCGGTAAAGCGGCGAACATACTGGGTACATACGATATCTGTTGCCTCGTAGGCAGGAATACCATCCACAAAGGCAACGCCGAGCGTGACCGTCTGGGAAATGCCCCCACCAGTGATGGAGAGCACAGTCTTGCAGTTCCCTGCGTTCTCTGGCTTCACCTTCAGGGAAACGGCATATCCCTCCTCCAGTTGGTTGGCGCTGACATGAGTCGTTCCAAACTTGAAGACAGGATTATCCACAGCCAGTGTTACTCCACCAGAAATGTTGCGACCACGTATCACTAAGGTGGTATCAAGCCCCTTGCTCAGGGCTTGCAAGCCATAGTCGAAGTAAGCTCCTTGGGCGGGCACGAACAGGCTGGCGCTCGTCGAGTTCGGGTCTATGTAGAACTTGTACTCCGTGCTATCGCCCCACACATAATCGGCCAGTTGGGGATAGTCGACAAAGGGATTACGGTTACCCTGAATACCATAGATTACCTCATTGCGGTCTTTCTCAATCTGGTCCACAGGGTCTTGCTTTGCCCACTTGAGCATCAGTTCATACACCCACGGACGCATCGTAGGCCAGTCGCTGCCGTCAACAGTGAGCCAGCCTTCCTTTGTTGTCCACAGGTCACGCATGTGACTGTAGCACGTGGCCATATAGAAATAGGTACGCGCGAAGTCGCCCTTCCACACATCGGCAGGTTCCCATACCGTAATGAGGGAGTCGGCACGATAGCTCGAAGACTTTCCCACCTTTGTAACACCGTTATCGTAGGCGACATTGCCATCGACTACACCAATGGGGTTGTTGCTCTTGCGCATGTTGGCAGGAGCGTCGGCAGGATAGAGGTTGAAGAGGTCGCAGTAGGCATTATTCTCCAAATGTCCCCACCAACTGTTTGCCCAAATGTGTTCTATGTTCATGTTCGAGACAGCGCTCTTGTCTTCCTTGAACTTGCGCCATTCGTTGCTGTAGCGGTCGCGGACATACCCGCCCTCCAACCAGTCGGCGGCATAGAAACCGGCCCAAGTGAAGCCCTCTCCCTTGCCTCCGTACTTCAGGACGAGGTCTGGTTGAATCAGGTCGTGCAGGGCAGCCTTGAGTTCAGCCTTTTTCAGTCCCTCCACAGGGCGATAGTACTGACCCCCTTCCCAATCCCTCCCCGAGGGGAGGGCATACAATACTGAATTGCAATATGTTAAAAGAAATAGTACATACGCAATAATAACAAACACTCCCTTCCCTCGGGAAGGGGCTGGGGATGGGGTCTTTATGCTGCGCATAGCAGTAGGATTATGAGCTGAGCCGTGAGGATGCGCAGGAACATACTCAAGGGATATACCGTCGAATAGCCCACGGCAGGGGCATCGTTACCAGCGGTCTGATTGGCGTATGCCAATGCTGGAGGGTCAGTATTCGAACCTGCGATGAGTCCCATCAGCGTGAAGTAGTTCAGCTTATAGCGCAGACGAGCTACGGTGCCCACAATCAGGATAGGTATGACCGTGATGAGGAAACCGCACCAGACGTAGGTGAGTCCACCATTCATCACGGTGTTCCAGAAAGAGGCACCAGCCTTGATGCCCACACTGGCAAGGAACAGCACAAGACCTATCTCACGAAGCATCAGGTTGGCACTCGTGGTGGTATAGGCCACCAAGTGTGCACGATAGCCGAAGCGACCTACCAGCAATGCTATGATAAGCGGACCACCAGCCAGACCCAGCTTCACGGGAGTGGGGATACCAGGGATGGCGATAGGCATCATACCGAAGAGAATACCCACGAAGATACCGATAAAGATGGTAGAGAGGTTGGGATGGTCGAGGCTCTTCACCGAGTTACCCATCATGGCCGCTACACGGTCTACGGCATCTTCCGGACCAACGACAACAATCTTGTCGCCCACCTGCATACGCAGGTTGCGGTCGGCATAGAGGTTCATGCCGTTTCGACGGATACGTGTCACATTGACACCATAGACGGAGCTGAAGTGTAGCGAGCCGAATGTCTTGCCGTTCATACTGGGTTGTGTCACCAGAATGTGCTTGCTCACCATAGGCGTATCCTGCTCTTCCCACTCTACTTCAGCGGGTTCACCAATGAATGCCGTAATGGCCTCGGCAGCCTCTTCGGCACAGACGATGAACATCTTGTCGCCCGTATGCAGGATGGTATCGCGGTTGGGAATGGATACGTGTCCTTCGTGCAGGATGCGCGACACAACGAAGTCGCGACCTAAGAACTGGCTCACCTGCAACAGTGTGCGGTTGTCAAGAGCACGGTTCATCACCTCAAGCGTCATCTTGTGGGGCTTGGCATGGGGATTCTCGGCACGTTCCTGCTCCAGTTGTTCTTGCTCCTTCTTCAGCTTCACATTGCAGATGAAGCGGATGGCGATGGTTGCCAGTATGATACCTACCACACCAAGGGGATAGGCACAGGCATAGCCGTTGGCAATGGGGGGGGCATCGGTGCCAAACACCGTTGCACAGGCTTCGTTGGCAGCACCAAGTCCAGGGGTGTTCGTAATGGCTCCACACAGCACGCCGACCATCATGGCCAGTTCCTTGGCAGTATCACCAACAATTGGGCCTCCCTTATAGAACACCAAGAAGAAAAGGCCAATGCAGCAGGCCACGTTCAGCAGGATGATACCTACCGCCATCAGGTTCATTTTGATGCCCACGTCACGAAGACTTTCAAAGAAGCCCGGTCCCACCTGCAAGCCAATGCAATAGACAAATAGGATGAGGCCGAAGTCCTGTATGTACGTAAGCACGTTCGTTGTACCCGTCAGTCCCAGATGTCCGGCTAAGATGCCAGCAAAGAGCACGAACGTAACGCCCAGGGAGATGCCGAAAATCTTGATTCGTCCCAAGGCAATACCGATGGAGATGACCAACGCATACAGCAGCACGATGTGTGCGATGGAATCGCTGTCAGTAAAAAGATTAATTAACCAGTCCATTGTATTCCTAATTACATTATTATTGCTTTACGCCTGCAAAGATACGATTAAGCGAGCGAAAAGTCAAATTTATTTGAACTTTTCCGAGCGTGAGTATCTAAAACCGCAGGTTAAAGGTACGATTATGCAAGCCAAGACACCTTCGATACGATGAAAATGTCTCAAAGATACGATGAAATCGTTTCATGGGCGCAATTGAGCGGACTAAAAGACAAACAAAGTTTGGCCAAACAAAAAGAAATACCTAATTTCGTTGTCATGAAACGAGAAAAGTGTTTGATTTTCAACTAAATTACCCCCAATATGAAACAGTCTTTACTTTCACTCATCATTGTTTTGCTTTCGGCATTCCAAGCACATGCCTACAAACAGCAGTCGATTGACATTGATGTAAATGGCCAGCAGCGCAACATGGTAGTCTTCGTGCCCAATTCGCTGCCCGAAAAGTCGCCTCTCTTCATCGTGACCCATGGAATGAATCAAAGTCCCGAATACCAGTATGGGGCGGACAAGATGTACGAGATGATTGATACGGCCAAGTTCGTCGTTGCCTATCTGCGCAGCGATGGCAGCACGTGGGATGTGGGCGGCACCAAGGACCAGAACTTCGTCATAAAAACCATCGATGAAATGGCGAGTCGCTTCAATATCGACACCGACCGCGTATATTGGTCTGGTTTCTCCATGGGCTCGATGCTCATTCACCATTGCATCGGCAACATGCAGAACAAGATTGCAGCCTTTGCCCCCACCAGCGGCATACAGTTCAGCGAACAGCCTTGGAACAACTGCCAGAAGCCCGTCAACCTGCTGGAATGCATTGCCTATGGCGACGATGTGTTCGGCTACGAGCAGTACGGCATCCACGACTACATCGAGAACTATGCCACACACGACCAGCACACCAACTACAGCAAGACAACAGGCTACAAGCCCATAAATAGCAGTTGGTACGACGGCGACCTGGAAAAATGGACGGGCGGACCTAACGGCGGCGAGGTGTGGCTCTACAGTTACAACAACGGCGGACACTGGCCTATGGACCTCAACCGCCACCTCATCTGGAACTTCTGCAAGCGCTTCACCCTGAACCAGCCTTCGGTGAAGATTACCAAGCCGGCAGGAGAGACCACCCATCTGTACATGGCGCCGAAAGGAGAGGCCGTGTTTCCTGACATCACGATTCGTGCCAGTGCAAAGGCCCCCAACGGAAAGGTCACGAAGATGGACTTCTACGATGGCATTACGCTCATCGACACAAAGACGTCGGCCACGAGCTCTGCCACGGTGACTGCACCTGCTGCCGGCACACATAACCTGCACGTCGTGGTTACAGACAACAAGGAAAAGACCGCAACGGCCTCATGTCTGGTCAACTACATCACCCAAGCCCGCTCCTACAACCTGCATCAGAACTTCGAGAACGAGGGTGTGGTGCCACAAGGCTGGTACGTTTCCGACGGTTCGACAAAGCGTGCAGGCGGCGGCATCTCCTACACCGACGGCCCGCGCATCCTGAAGTTCACGAACTCCACCCGAGGCCTCGACTATGGCCTGCTCGTCCAGAACGCCACGAGCAAGGCCAAGGTCAGTTGGGCCAAGTTCGGTGCCAGTTCGGCCCGCTCAACCCTCACGCTTCACTCAGGAGCATATTCTATTAAATATAAGGTGTGCAACTGGAATCAGCCCGACTTCGCTCCCGTGATTGTGTCCGTTCAGACCACTGGCGGGCAGGAGGTTGCATCAAGCACCTACACCCCTACCCTGAACATCGGTGGCGACGTGGCCAACAGGTTTGCGAGAGTCAGCCAACAGAAACTTGAGTTCGAGATTCCGGAGACTGGCGACTACGTCATTGTTTTCTACGCCGATGCTGCACGCAATGCCGACTTCGTGCTGGGGCAGCTCAGCATTCATGCCGATGGGTTCACTACCGACCTGCTGCCCGTCCTGGATGCTGCCACGAAGCGCGAGACAAGGGCTTACGACCTCAGCGGACGTCCGTTGCCAGAGGGGCAGACGAAAAAAGGCCTCCAGATTGTTGGAGGCCGAAAGGTATTGGTAAGGTAATCACCCTTTTTCTTACAGGATGGAACGGTAGAGGCTGACGATGTCGTCGCGCGTCACCTCGCGTGGGTTGCCGGGTGTGCAGACATCGGCAATGGCTTGGTCGGCCAGTGCGTCAATGTCCTTTTCCGTAATGCCCAGTTCGGTCAGTCGCTTGTTGGTGCCGACGCGAGCGCTCAGGTCTTCGATGGCTTTGCAAGCGGCCTCGGCAGCCTCGTCAACACTCATGCCTGCCTCATACACGCCACAAGCCTTGGCAATGTCCACATACTTCTCCTTGGCAGCAGGCATGTTGAAGCGCATCACCGTGGGCAGCAACATGGCACAGGCCACGCCGTGGGGCACGTCGAAGAGGGCGCTCAAGGGGTGAGCCATACCGTGGTCTACGCCCAGGCCTACGTTCGAGAAGGCCATGCCTGCCACGTACTGGGCAACGGCCATTCCGTCGCGTCCCTTGGGATTCGTGGGTTCATCGACAGCGATGGGCAGATACTTGTAAATCATCTCTATGGCCTTCACCTCAAACATATCGCTGAGTTCCCAAGCGGCTTTCGTAATGAGGCCTTCGATGGCGTGGGTCATGGCGTCCATACCCGTAGCGGCGGTCAGCGACTTGGGCAGGGAGTACATCAGTTCGGCATCGATGATGGCAACGCAAGGAATGTCGTTGGGGTCTACGCATACCATCTTGGCCTGACGCGTCTCGTCGATAATCACGTAGTTGATGGTGGTCTCGGCTGCTGTGCCTGCAGTAGTGGGCAGGGCGATGATGGGCAGTGACTTCTTCTTCGTGTCGGCAACGCCCTCCAGCGAGATGATGTCCGAGAACTCGGGGTTGTTGACCACGATGCCAATGCCCTTGGCCGTATCCATCGAGGAACCGCCGCCGATGGCCACGATGAAGTCGGCCTTTGCCTGTTTGCAGGCCTCAATGCCGTTCTTCACATTGCTGACCGTGGGATTGGGCTTCACGTCGTCGAAGATTTCGTACTGGATGCCGGCCTCATCCATCACGTCGAGCACCATCTTGGCCACGCCGAACTTCATCAGTCCCTTGTCCGTCACCACCAATGCTTTCTTAAAGCCCAAGCGGGCAACCACTCCGGGCAGTTCCTTGCGGGCACCCGGGCCGAAGTATGACACTTCGTTCAAGATAAATCTGTTTGTCATAATATTTAAGGTTAAAGAGTTAAAATGTTAAAAGGTTAAAGGGTTAAAATGTTGAATGTCTTGTGCAAATGTACGCCTTTTTCTTCTCCCACGCAAGGAATGCCGTGTCATTTTCACTTTCCACACGCAGTTTTTTATCGTCAAAGGCGCAGAGGCATCATGTCAACTCGCCCGACTTCGCACGACAACACCTACGAGTTCATATGTCAACTCGCCCGCCGCGACGTGTCCCCTCATTCGACGCGACACTATCCCCTCTCCCCCTGCATTACTATCCCTTCGTCCGATGCATTACTATCGCGTCGCCCACACGACTGTAACCACGCTGCCATCGTGACCGTAGCCATGAACTTTCATGACCGTAGTCACGGGTTTTCATGACCGTAGTCACGGGTATGTCATGACCGTAGTCATGAAACTTCACGACCGTAGTCACGAAGGTGCCGTGTCCGATGCCCCTAAAATGACGCGAAGAGGCCGCGAAAATTTGGCAGTTACAAAAGAAATGCCTAACTTCGCAGCAGACAACACGTTATAAGTATGAAAAGACTGCTACTCACCCTCGTTGCTGCGGCTTTTGCGGGAATCCACGTCGCCGCCGTCAACGACGACATCATCGACGAACCGATTAACCCCAACGCAACGGAGGAAACACGAAGGGTGTATACGGCCCTGCGGACGCTCTATGGCGAAAAGACGGTCAGCGGCACCGTTGCCAACGTCAACTGGAACATCAAGGAAGCGCAGAACGTCTACGGCTGGACGAACAAATACCCGGCACTGAATGTCTTCGACTTCATCCAGATTTATGCCTCAAAGGACGTGAATCCCAATGGATGGCTCGACTATTCCGACATCTCCGTGCCCCTCAACTGGTGGAGAGCGGGAGGGCTCGTGGGCGCCATGTGGCACTGGAACGTGCCCACGAACGACGGCACGGGCTGGACCTGCACCCCTGGCACGGAAGACGGCCAAACCAGTTTCGACCCAGAGAAAGCCCTCGACCCGACGACGGAAGAATATGCTCTGATTATCAAGGACATGGACCAGGTGGCGGGTTACCTGAAGAAGCTGCAGAACAGAAACATTCCCGTGCTGTGGCGACCGCTGCACGAAGCCGCCGGCAACACCTACGAATACTCGGGCGGCAAGGCATGGTTCTGGTGGGGAAGCAAGGGGGCCGAGACGTATAAGCTGCTGTGGCAACTGATGTACGACCGCTTCGTGAACCATCACGGACTGAACAACCTCATCTGGGTGTGGACTAGCCAAATCGGCGACGATACATGGTATCCCGGCGACGAATATGTCGACATCATCGGGCGCGACAACTACGGCGTGACTGCAACCAAGGCACGGAGCGAATTCAACAAGCTGCAGGCGGCATTCCCCAACCGCATGGTCGTGCTGGCCGAGTGTGGGCACAGCGACAGCCGACGCATGGCAACAGTAGGCGACATGTGGGAAAGGGGAGCCCAATGGGGATGGTTCATGACATGGTACGACTACGACTACAACAACGGCACGTCCGACACCCATCGCCACACAGATGCCGAGTGGTGGCAGGCAGCGTGGGACAGCGGCATTGTCGTAGACCGTGCTGAGATGAAGCAACTGCTGTCCGACATCAAGAACGGCATCGACTCACCCCGCATCGAGATGGCAAATGAGAAATCGTCGAACGGCAAATGGTTTGACCTCAGCGGACGTCGCCTCATAGGGGAACGACACAAAAAAGGCCTCCACATCGAGGGAGGCCGGAAGGTTCTAATACGGTAAGGGTCGGAAAAACTACTGGATGCGGCGCAGCTTGAACTGCTTCTTCTCGTCCAGCTTGCCCGTGAGGAACTTGCCGTTATCGCTGAGGCGCAGGGTGTCGAGCTCCTTGCCATCGCTCATGATGACCATGTCGTTCACCACAACATAAGTGCCCTTCTCGGAAGGTGAAATGGCTGTCATCATCTTTATCATCTTGCGCTTGGCCCACGACATGCCAGCCTCCTTCAAGACGTCATCATTGACTTGCATCTTAGCCTTCATCACCATGTTCTTCTCGTCCTTGAACGTCACCGTTACCGAAGTCTTCATGCCGTCCATCATGGCTTGTGCCATCTTTATGCTCTCATCCACCTTATTATTCAACTCCACCTTTTCCTCGGCAGTCAGTTTGCGTCCCTTCTCCTTCTCTGCCTTGGCAAGGGCATTAGCACGGAGTTTGTCCACATCCTTCGTTGCCTCCTTCAGGGCGCTGTTAATCTCATCGGCCATGATGTTGGGATGGTAGTAGACTCGTCCCGACAGGCTCTGTGCTGCCACGCCTATCGTGCACAGCAACAGCATACTTATAAAAATGAGTTTCTTCATAGTGTATTCTTACTCATTCGTTTTCCGCGGCAAAGGTAATGCTTTTCCCTGGAAACTTGCCTTTCGTTTGATATAATATATGTTAAAGGCCCTTCATCGGCTTCCGTCGCTGGCCAAGAAGAAATCCGGAAGAGGCTCCGTCGGGCTGTAGGTAGTGCGTATGCGCCATTCCTGAGGATAGAGGTTGTTGAGGCGCGACCCTACGCTCTTGGCCAAACCGAGGGGCAGGCCGCGATAGGTGACACAGACCTGTCCACGAGGAGCACTGATGTGCAAGGCCTCGCGACGCAGATAACGAATGGCATCGTCATAGGAGAGTTCCAATTGACAATCCGCAACTGACAATTCACGATTATAGGCGGCAACGTCGGCAATGACATTCAGGGTTTTCAGCTTCTTAACAAGCTCCTTCCCCTCGGGGAAGGTTGGGTTAGGGGCTGTGTGCTCTGTGCGCCGCAAAGCGGCCATATAAAGCCCTTCGCCTCGGTCGCGCCCCGGGAAGAAATGGCGTTCTTCGAGCAAGGTCAAGCCGTATTCCGACTGGAGCCACAGGACCTGCTCCTCGTCCTCATAGCGATTAAAAGTGCATGTTGAGTAGATGAGCAGCCCGCCAGGAGTCAAACAGGGCAGGATGTCGCTGAGGATTTCGCGCTGGCGTTCAACACATTGGCGTACATTCTGAAGACTCCATTCCTGAACGGCCACAGGGTCCTTACGGAACATTCCTTCGCCAGAACAGGGGACGTCAGTAAGGATAAGGTCGAACGTCTGGCGCAGATGGCCGAAATCGCGAGGATAGTTATTCGTGACATAGCAGCCCTCTCTCCCCCACTTCTGCATGTTCTCGGCCAGAACCTGAGCACGCTTTCGGATGGGCTCGTTCGAGATGAGCGTACTGCCCTCAGGCAGAAGGGTGGCCAGCAGCGTGCTCTTGCCTCCCGGTGCTGCGCAAAGGTCCAAAGCCATTAGCGGCCCATTAGCCTCACATGCCCCATACGTCTCATAGGCCCCATAAGACCTATTGGCCTCATTAGCCTCATTGGGCTTATGGGCCCCGTATCTCCGAAGCACCTCAGCCAAATACATGGACGAAGCATCCTGAACATAGTAGGCTCCAGCATGGAACAGCGGATCGAAAGTGAAGGCTCTTCGTCCATCAAGGTAATATGCACTGGGACACCAAGGTACTGGGTCGTCCAGCACCTCTTGATTCAATGCGAGATATAGTATCTTTCGGGGATTGAAGCGTACTGAAACCGTTGGCTCCTGCTGTAGCCCCTCAAAAAGGGCTTCGGCCTGTTCCTCGCCCAGCTGCGAGCGCATTAAAGAAACAAAATCCGAAGGCAACTGCATAATTATCAATTGTCAATTACCTAAACCGACACCACTCCCTTAATAGCAGGCCACGGGTCGTAGCCCTCGAGTTGAAAGTCCTCATACTGGAAGTCGAAGATACTCTTCACATCAGGGTTAATCAACATACGAGGAAGGGCACGCGGTTCGCGGCTAAGCTGTAGGCGAACCTGTTCGAGATGATTCGTATATATATGAGTATCACCCGTAGTATGAATGAACTCCCCAGGCTTGAGGCCACACACTTGAGCCATCATCATACACAAGAGAGCATACGAGGCAATGTTGAAGGGAACGCCAAGGAACGTGTCGGCACTACGCTGATAGAGTTGCAGCGACAGGCGACCATTGGCCACATAGAACTGGAAGAAGGCGTGACAAGGCGGCAGGTTCATGTTATCAATATCAGCCACGTTCCAAGCCGATACAATGATGCGCCGACTATTTGGATTATTCTTAATATCATCTACTGCCTGCTGAATTTGATCGATGAAACCGCCATTATAGTCAGGCCACGAACGCCACTGGTAACCATAAATGTGTCCCAGGTCACCAGTAACTGGGTCTGCCCACTCATTCCATATGCGCACTCCATGTTCCTGTAGGTAATGGACGTTTGTATCGCCTTTCAGGAACCACAACAGTTCGTATATGATACTCTTCAGGTGTACCTTCTTGGTAGTGAGCAGAGGGAACCCCTGCTCAAGGTCAAACCGCATTTGGTGACCGAATACGCTAATAGTGCCTGTACCAGTACGGTCTCCTTTCTCCACCCCTTCGTCGAGAATGCGCTGTAATAAATCGAGATATTGTTTCATGGTCTAATATAGTCAACAAAACGATAACGGAATGCATGACGTTCATCGGTGTCGTGCTCCTCAATTGCTATTGCCTTCCATCCAGAATAGTCAGGGAAAAAAACATCTGCCTCGGCAGGTGTGTCATCTACCTCAGTCAGGAAAAGGCGGTCGGCCAAAGGAAGGAACTGTTTGTAGATACTGGCCCCTCCAATAATAAAGATGTCTTCTTCAGGACAGAGCGCAGCAAGCACATCATCGATGGAAGCATATTTCTCGGCTCCCTCGAAAACAGCATCGCCATGCGACAAAACAATATTGCGGCGATTGGGTAATGCACCCTTGGGAAGCGACTCAAAGGTTTTACGCCCCATGACAATAGCATGCCCCGTAGTAAGTGCCTTAAATCGCTTCAAGTCATTAGGAAGCCAATAGAGCAGTTTATTCTGATAGCCAATAGCACGATTCCGTGCAACGGCTGCAATCAGGCTAATCATTTTTCCTTATATACAGGCATTTGACGATGAATCGGCTCATGGAAAGAGACCATCGTTTCACTACGTTGGATTCCAATACCCTGCAGTTTGTCATGAATAATGCGTAACAAATGCGCATTATCGTGGGCATACAACTTAATAAAAAGGTCGTAGTTTCCCGTCGTATAATGACATTCCACCACTTCGGGAATAAGCTTAAGTTCCGTCACGACGCGAATAGAATCAGACGGGTCACGAAGCAAAATGCCAACAAAAGCACAAGTTCCATTTCCAACCTTCTCGGGGTCGAACAGGTATTGTGAACCCTTAATGACACCCATCTGCTGAAGCTTTTGAACACGCTGATGAATGGCCGCACCCGACACTTTACACTTTCGAGCCACCTCCAAGAAGGGAATACGGGCATCGTTTGCTATCAACTCGAGAATTTTCTCGTCCAGTTCGTCTAAAACAACCATATCGTTAGATTTAATGTTTGCAAAGATAATAATTTTTTATGAAACGAGCACCTTTAATTACAAATTATTGCAAACAAATAGGCTGGGTCTCCTATTGCAGACCCAGCCTATGATTATTGAATAATCGTACGCTTAATTTCTGCGCTCTGCAGAATAATTAATCTTCAAAGCCCACGACTTACGCAGAACTTCTTTGATATCAGTGATATAACCCATCTGAGTACGTTGGTCAGCCTTAATGGAAATTACCTGCTGACTCTGATCGGACATCGACTGACGTTCCTGAGCAATGAAGTCCATGATTTCGTTCGTCTCGGCATAGCGGTCATTCAACTGAATACGAGTCGAACTACCGTACTGTGCACGCAACTGGTCGGTAGGAGGACCTACGTAGATGAAAGAAACAGCAGATTTCTTTTCCAGTTTCTCCAGTTCCGTACCCTTTGGCGTTACAGTCTTCACCTTCAATGTAACTTCACGCATGGTGGTTACAATCATGAAGAAGAACAGAATGGTGAAAATCAAGTCAGGCAGAGATGAGGTGTTCATCTCCGGCATTTCGCGACTACCTTTTTTCTTTGCCATAATTAGTTCCCTCCATAATTTTTAGGTTCAGCCTCGGAAATCTTCTGAGGATAATAAGTACGAATAGCAACCTTCTGCTCATCGGTTAGTGCAGAATATACACGACCGAACTTCTGCTTGGAAAGTTCATCTCGCATCTCATTGTAAGCAGCTACCAGTTCGTTCTGTACCTGGAAGTACATATTGTAAGGTGTTCCACGGTCAGTCTGAACAGAGATTACACATTTATCCGTCAAATTGCACATACCCAACAAAGGAATGTTAATGGGATGCTTCTCTGGCAAGATACTAAGATTCTCTTCGTTCTTAACAAACTGTTTGGCGAGATCTCTTAATTCGCTTACGTCATTAACAAACCCGTTAAAAACGCCATTCTTTACCCACAGGAATCCCTGGGCATTGATACGAACCTCCATCAAGTTGCGCTCCTTAATCTTCATCTCTTGTTTAATCTCCTCGTTTTCAGGCGGCTGGGGCAGACGACGTGCCAGACCCATATCCGTATCCATAGAGGTGGTTATCAGGAAGAAGATAAGCAGGATGAAAGAAATGTCCGCAGTAGAACTGGCATTCAGTCCTGGTACTTTTCTTTTTTTCTTTGCCATATCTCGCTGAGGTTATTCGTTTTACTTCTTAGTAGCACTCTTCGTCATCACACCCGTACTGGCGATAACGACTGAGACAATAGACATGAGTGACAATGCGTAAATCTCAACCATAAAGGCATCTACGACAACCACCATGAATGCGGATGCTTTCTCCTTACCATCATTGCCAATTACTGCATCCTCTCCCATAGCATAAGAGATGGCAAAGCCAATGATGAAGATAAGCAGGGTAACAGCGCTTGTCAATAGAACCACTCTCTTAGCGGGCACGCCCTTAGTGGTAGCCTCGTCGCTTCCTCCCGAGTTACGGGCGCTGGTTATAAGGCTCCAAACCATCAAGCAGAATGTGGCTGCGCCCAACAGGTACATGAGCATCATCAGCAGAATGGTCATCTTGGGAGCAACCTTATCTGTGGATATCTCCGCATCAATATTGTCATAACCAACAGTATAGAACAGAAGGAATGCCAATACGATGAGACCGCAGACTGCAAATAATACGTTATTGGATATTTTCTCTAATTTCATAACAACTCTCCTTAATAATTAAAGAATGAGTGAATAAAGGTTAATTACTTCTGGCACTTGGGCGACTTAACGCACATGGTCAGCAGTTCCTGAGCGGACTCTTCCATATTAGCAGTCAAGCCTTCGATGCTACCCAGGATAAAGTTGTAGAACAACTGCAGAATCAGGGCAACAACGATACCGAAGATAGTCGTAATCAGGGCCACCTTCATACCACCAGCCACAACAGTAGGAGAAATATCACCAGCCTTCTCAATCGTATCGAAGGCCATAACCATACCAATCACCGTACCCAAGAATCCGAGAGAAGGAGCAGATGCGATGAAGAAGGTAATCCAAGAGCAATGCTCTTCAAGATAAGAGCCCTGAATCTCAGCCTCTGTGTTAATGGCGCGCTCGATAGAAGCGATGTCGTTCTGCTCCTTGCTGTTCAAGCAAACCAAAGCCTTGTTAGATACACGGGCAACGGGGCCACGAGTATTCTTGCAGAGTTCAATAGCATCTTCAATCTTATCCTTAGCAACGAGGTCAGCCAAATCAGCCATGAACTTACGGGTGTTAACCTGAGCCAGTGTCAGATAAATCACACGCTCAATGCAGAATGCCAGACCCAGCACCAGAGCCAAGGCAACGAGAGACATAAAGCCAGCGTCACCTTCGATAAACTTCGTCTTCAGAACCTTGTGAAGGCTTTCGCTTGGTTCCTCAGATACAACGGGAGCCTCTTCAGGAGCAGCCTCTGCAGCAGCGGTGTCTACAGCAGCGGTGTCTACCTGTTCAGTAGCGGCCTCTTCAACATCTTCCTGTGCCATCACGTTAGAAGTTGCAGCAAAAGAACATGCAGCAACCAATGCAACAATTGCAAATAACTTTTTCATTGTTTTTTTGATTTTAAAGTTAATTATTAATACTTATTTTATCTTTGTTTTTCATCATGCTTGAATGTTCTTCACCCCCTTCGCTTTCGCCTGTTGGAGCTTTGAACCTCTTTTCTCCTGCGGAGAGACGGGGATTCGAACCCCGGATACGCTTTTGACGTATACACGCTTTCCAGGCGTGCCTCTTCAGCCACTCGAGCATCTC
>JBGUVX010000011.1:0-5735 GCA_045220575.1 Bacteroidaceae bacterium | reverse complement strand
GGCATACCTGTAGGTGTGGTACTTGCCGTCGGTGTTGTAGAAGGTCCCCCCGTTTGCCGGGTTTGATATACCCTTTTCCGAGACGAAGACGTCCTTGGAGTTCTTCATTCCCATGGATGTGTCCTTGATGTAGCTCTTGAAACCCATACCGTCCCTCGTCACGGCATAGGGGAGTATCTGCTTTGCCGCATTGTCGGTCCTGGCCCTCAGCTCGACGGTGAATCCGTTGTCCGTGAGCTCCGATGCGTCAAACGAGTGGCTGTCGTCATCCTCCCTTCCCTTGTATGCGGCGCTCTGCGAAAGGTCCTTCTGGGGCAATTCAGTACCTTGTGCTACTATATTAACATACGTGCGCATGTCACCTGAACGTAATATTAATCGCCCTTTGGTCGTGTTTTTCGTGGAGAGGTTTGTAATGGTGAGTTCCGTTTCTTCGTCCCCAATCTTGATGAGCTGGGGCTCGACGCTGAATCCACTGGTCGTACTAACCTGAATATCCTCCGTTAGCCCGGAAGTGACGACTGTAACGATGGCAGACTGTCCAGTACCGCTGAGGCGAATCACTTCGGGTAGTGTTGCATTGGCCTTACGTAATGAAGCCCCCATTTCATCGACGAATCGAATGGTCATGGTCTTTTGACCAGTGACAGACATACTGCTGACGAGAAGAATTAGTCCCAGCAGCAAGCTTTTCAGGAAATCTCTTTTCATATAGCTAATATTTAGTGTTAATTTTCGCATTTTAAGGCTTCTACGATTGCAAATATATACTTTTATTTTCAAATATCAGGATTAAATTTCCTCCATTTGGGTAGAAAAATGCGTACAGAAAGGTATTTTCTCTCTTTCTCTTCAAATTTCAACTAAATAATACGTGAAATAAAAAGGTAAATGATAGATTTAACAAAGGTGTTACTTTTTTTTATATTATTTTTGGGTTTTAATTATATTTCGTATCTTTGCCCTGCGTTGTGAAACTCTTAAACTATACCATTATGAAGAGGAAGTGGTTTTGTTCTCTGGTCTTCGTGCTGCTGTTCGCAGGGTCGCTTCAGGCAGCACAGTGGGAACGCAAGCAAGCAGCCTTAATGACTTCGTGGGGTGAGGAAATCGATCCCGAACAGGTTTGGCAGGAATATCCCCGTCCGCAGTTGGTGCGGGCGGACTGGATGAACCTGAACGGCGTGTGGGAGTACTTCCGCCGTGCCAACACCGTCAAGTTGGAGGCCGAGTCGTTGGTGAACAAGTTCAACAAGCGCATTCTGGTGCCCTTCGGTGTCGAGTCGGCGCTGTCGGGCATCATGGAAACTGACTACTCCAGTGTGGCCAATTCCACGTTGATGTATCGTCGCACGTTCACGCTGACCGAGGCCTTCAAGGACAAGCGCACGTTGCTCCACTTCGGAGCCGTGGACTGGCGCTGTGCGGTCTTCGTCAACCGCACTTTGGTTGGACAGCACGACGGCGGCAGCGATCCCTTCACCTTCGACATCACCCCTTATCTGAACCCAGAGGGCGAGCAGGAGATTCAGGTGGCCGTTTACGACCCCAGCAGCAGGGGCGGACAGCCCACGGGCAAGCAGACCATCAACCCCGGGAGCATCTGGTACACCAGTTGCAGCGGCATCTGGCAGACGGTGTGGCTGGAGCCTGTGAGCGACTGCTACATCGAGCGCTACGAGGTGGTTCCCGACGCTGCAACGGGCACGGCGCGAGTCCGTGTCATTGCCAACGACCCCACTTGCAAGTTCTACCTTGTTGCCCGCGACGGCGAGACTGTGGTGGCCTCGACGGAGAAGGTGAAGGCGGGGCAGGAGGTGGTGCTCACCATCCCCGACGCCAAGCTCTGGTCGCCCGATTCGCCCTTCCTCTACAATCTCGACATCTACCTTTGTCGCGACAACTGCGAGGAGTGCGACCGCGCCCGCGGCTACTTCGGACTGCGCACGCTCTCGAAGGGCATGGTGGACGGTCATCCCGCTTTCCTGCTCAACGGAAAGCCCATCTTCATGTACGGCCCGCTCGACCAGGGTTGGTGGCCCGACGGGCTGTTGACACCGCCCTCTTACGAGGCCATGGTTTACGACCTCAAAGTCATCAAGTCGCTGGGAATGAACATGGTGCGAAAGCACATCAAGGTGGAGAACGACCTGTGGTACGAATGGTGCGACCGCAACGGACTCATCGTGTGGCAGGACATGCCAAGCGGCAGCGACAGCGGCAATCTGGGCACGAAGGCCGAGCTACACCAAATCTTCTACAACGAGTGCGACCACATCGTCACAGCCCTGAAGCAGCATCCCTGCATCTGCGTCTGGGTGCCCTTCAACGAGGGTTGGGGACAGGACTCCAACGCGGGTGCCGACCACACCAAACAAGGCTACTTCGTCGTCAGGACGGCTGATGCCGACACGGGCCGCCTGATGAATGCCGCCTCCGGCTGGTACGACAAGGGCATTGGCGACATTACCGACGCCCACAGCTATCCCTCGCCCAGCGGCACGAGCAACACTGGCAACAACCGCATCAACGTCTGCGGCGAGTTCGGCGGCATCACCTATCTGATAGACGGTCACCTGTGGGGCGGCAACGACCAGGTTTACACCTCTGTTGACAACAGCGCGGACTACACCGACCGCTTCATCCAATATACCTCGGCCCTGCAGGGACTGCAACTGGAGAAGGGGCTGTGGGCTGGCGTCTATACGCAGATTACCGACGTGGAGAAGGAAGTCAACGGCATCCTCACCTACGACCGCAAGGTGCTGAAGGTGGACGATGAGCAGTTGGCGGCCATCCGCAGCCAAATTGAACGCACGCTGAACCAGCGCGTCAGCGGTGCAAAGAGTGTGGTGAAGGCAGGCGACAACGCCACCGACATCATGTGGCAGTACACCACGGCGAAGCCCGCCGAGGGCTGGGAGCAACCAGGGTTCGACGACAGCGCCTGGAAGACGGGCGCCGCGGGCTTTGGCGAAATCAGTCAGCCCGCCGCCAAGGTGCGCACAAAGTGGACTACCTCGGACATCTGGATTCGCCGCACCTTCCAGCTGTCGGGAGTCACCGCCGACGACCTGCCCAACCTCTGCCTGCGCCTCTTCTACGACGAGGACAGCGAGGTTTACATCAACGGCGTGCTGGCCATGAGCACTTCGGGCTACAACACCTCCTACCAGCTCTTCGGAATCTCCGAATCGGCCCGCCGCACCATCAACCTTGAGGGCGACAACGTCATTGCCATCCACACCAAGCAGACCTCGGGCGGACAGTATATCGATGCCGGCTTCAGCATCCGTTCCTACAAGGACAACAGCACCCTCGTGGCCGAGCCGATGACGGCGGAAACCTTTCCCGCGCCCACGGAAGACGGCCACCGCGCCTACCTGCTGTCGTACGCCAAGGCCAATGACGACCGCCTCTTCTATGCCTACAGCTTCGACGGCCTCTCGTGGACGGAGCTCAACGACGGCAACAGCATCTACGGCGGAGCCGCTCAGCCCCCTGTGCGCCGCCCTTTCCTTTATAGGCTGGAGGACGAAGGCGGCACGCCCACCTTCCATCTCGTCTTCGGAGGCAGCGACGATGCCCCCGGCCTCTATCACCTCACCTCCACCGACCTCGTCTCTTGGCAGCCTCTCGACGGGCTCGAAGCGAAGATTATCGATACCCCAGCCTTAGCTCCTGGAATCATCTTCGACCCTGCCACCCAGTACTACATCTACTATTGGTCGAAACTCTCGCGCGGCAAGTATTCCACCCAGTACAGCCGCTCAGCCGACTTGCTGACCTTCACGAAGCCAGCCCTCTACTTCAACCCGGGTTGCTCCGCCGCCGACCTGCATGTGTTTCGGGCCTCCGACCAGTATGTGGCGCTCTACACCGACCCCGAGGAACAGGGCCTTTGCATGGCCACCAGTAACCACCTGAACCCCTCGAAAGGTCGTTTCGGAAATTTCAAGACAGCTTTCGAGACGCCCCGCGCCATCCTCGCTCCCACCGTCATGGAGTCCTTCGACGACAACGGGTGGCTGCTTCTTGGCAGCGAGAACGGCGCACCGCGACTGCTGGGCTCACCGACGAGCGTCGCCGCCGACATCTTCTGGTGGGACTTTGCCACGAAGAGTCCGCGCCTGCCTGCCGATGCCGATGGCGGGAAGGTGCTGGTGATTTCGCGCGATGAACTCAATCGTCTGGAAACTGCCATTCTCGATGCCGTTCCCAGCGTTCCTGCCGCTGCGCAGCGCCCTGCCGATGCTGCGATTTACGACCTCTCGGGTCGCCGCCTCTCGGGCACGCCTTCCAAGGGCATCTACGTTCGCGCGGGCCGTAAGGTTGTCGTAAGGTAGTCCGCCCCTATCGGGCAGCGTCGAGGAAGCGCACCATCTTCTGCAGGTTCTCCTCGCTGTACATCCCCATTCCGTGTCCGCCTTCGGGCACGAAGGTTGCCTGCGTCTTGACGCCCGCAGCCTCCAGCGCCTCAAGGAACTTGTGTCCCTGACAGCAGGGCACCACGTTGTCGCGCTCGCCGTGGAAGATAATCACGGGAGGGTCCTTCTTGTCGATGTACGTTGTGGCGCTCAGGCTGACGTATTTGTCGGGTTCTTGGGCCAGCTTGGCGTTGAGCAGGATGTCCTCGGGACTGTTCTCGCCCATCGTCATGTGCTCTCCGCAGTCCATTGCCGTCAGGTCGATGGGGCCCGACCAGTCGCAGGCTGCCTGCACGGCGCTGCTCTTCTTGGTGTACTTGCCAAGCGAGCCCTCCAAGTCAATCTCGACACTCCCCACCTGTGCCTTGCGCGTTCCGCTGGTCGTGGCGGTGATGGAAGCCAAGTGTCCGCCCGACGAGAAACCGCTGGTGGCCACGAACTTCGGGTCGAACCAGTAGCGCTTGGCCTCGCCGCGCACGAAGCGCACCACGGCCTTGATGTCGTGCAACTGTGCAGGCCATTTCGCGTCGGTGCTTGCGCGGTGGTTGGGGCACACCACGGCATAGCCCGCATTCAGCAGTGCCCGTACGATGGTGCCAAGGTCGGCAGCCCCCTTGCTGTTGTTGCTGAACCAGGCACTCCCGTAGATGTGGATGACCACGGGATACGCTTTTTTCTGCTGCTTGGGCAGATAGATGTCGCAGGTGTGATAAGCCTCCCCGTCGCCCGCATAGTTCACGTCCTTCCATACTCTCGAAGTTTCCAGATTCGCCTGCATCTGGAACCCGCCAAAGCCTCCCTCTGGCTGTGCCTTGGCCACCGCGAAAGTCATGATGGCCAGTGCCGTTGCTATTCCTCTCAAATTCATATTCATAGTTTTTAGGTTCACTTCACCTTTTATTTCCTTATTGCAAATGCAAAATGCAAAATTCCTTTGTGAGAAAGAAACAGGTCGTAAAGATACAACATTTCCGCAACATGACAAAGCCCCAACTCGTAAAAGTCGGGGCCTTCTCATTTTGACCTGCGGTCGAGACTGCTTCCGCTTGGCATAGCTGATGCGAGCATCGCTCTGCTCTCGCTTAATCGCAGCCTTCATTTTTTCATTTTTTCATTTTTCAGAAGAGGTTCACCGTGTAGCAACTGGAAACGGTGGCCGCGCCGCCGAGTGCCGCCAGCAGGGCGGTCAGGAACTTCCACAGGAACTTCACAATTTCTTTCTTCGTCTCGTTTTTCATAGTGTTTTTTAGGTTATAGGTTATAGGTTCTTTGCAAGCAAAGCGTCGCTTCGCGCCGAGCGATAGGTGA
>JBGUVX010000010.1:0-62411 GCA_045220575.1 Bacteroidaceae bacterium | reverse complement strand
GAAGCTGGGGGATTCGAACCCCCGGTACGGTAACCCGCACGTCAGTTTAGCAAACTGGTGGTTTCAGCCACTCACCCAAACTTCCTTAGCTTTTCTGCATCCGCTGATGCCCGCTTCTGGGGGTCTTTCTCTCAAATGCGTTGCAAAGGTATAACTTTTCCGTGAACCCACCAAATGTTTTCCGAATTATTTTTAAAGAATCATTCGAAACGGATGCTCTTGGCAGGATGAATGTGGGAAACAACGAGGGTTGGCAGCAGCAAAGAGAGCGTGGCGATAACAAAAGTGGCTGCATTGACCGCAAGAACCCAAGGCCACGACATGAGGATGGGCACGGTGTCGATGTAGTAAGTGTCGGCATCGAGGTGAACAAGATGGAAATAGCGTTGCACATAGCACAGGCCGATACCCAGCACATTGCCCAACAACATGCCACGCCCCACGATGAGGATGGCATAGTAGAGGAAGAGATGGCGCAGCGAGGTGTTGGATGCACCAAGCGCCTTTAACACACCTATGAATTGGGTACGCTCCAAGATGATGATAAGAAGGCCGCTCACGGTGGTGAATCCCGCTACGGCAATCATCAGGAGGAGGATGACCACGACGTTGAGGTCGAGCAAATCGAGCCAGGCAAAGATGTGAGGATAAGTTTCCTTGATGGAGGGTGAAGTGTAGTAGCAGCCATAGTGGTCCTGACTGTGATTGACGAGGGAGGCGACATGTGCCGAAGCCTGTGGCAACAGCTCCATCTGTCGGACGGACACCTCTGCCCCACTCGCCTGATCGGCCTCAAAGCCCAAGAGCTGATGAGCCGTTCGGTAATCGCAAAAGACAAGGCGCGAATCGTACTCGCTGAGGTGAGTGGCATAGATTGCTGTAACCGTGAAACGACGAGCACGCAGCCGTTCGTCGAAGAAATAGGCATAAACACGGTCGCCTACACCCAAATGCAGTTGCTGGGACAAATGCTGGGAAAGGACGAGACGACCTGTATTCTCCTTTGACGAGAAAGGCTTTGAGAGTTCTCCCTCAACAAGTTGTGTGCGCAGGAAGTCGAGATTGTACTGCTCATCGACACCACGGAAAAGAACTCCTTGGAAACTATCATCCGTCTTGAGCATACCCGTCTTTATGCAAAAACGCTGGGCATGTGTCACTTCAGGGAATTTGCGGAGAGTGCGAAGCAAGTCATCGGTAATGACGATAGGTTGCGACTCGCTGCTGTAGAGCGACTGATAGTTTTGGATAGTGATGTGACTGCCGATACCCACGACCTTGTTCTGCACCTCAGTTTTGAAGCCCAGTACAACGGTGATGGCAATAATCATTACGGCAAGGCCCAAGGTGACGCCTGCTGTGGCTATTGCAATAGCAGAACGGGAAGCACGACGGGTGCCTCCATTGCGGCTGTAAAGCCGCTGAGCCATGTACCACGAAAAGTTCATCGCTTGGTGCCAGGGTAGGCTTCAAGAGCTTTCTGCAGGACGAAGAGGGCACGAGTGAGGTCATGCTTCTTCAGCACGTAGGCCAAACGCACTTGGTCACGACCCGCACCTGGTGTGGTGTAGAAACCTGCGGCAGGAGCCATCATGACGGTCTCACCTTCGTATTCAAAGTCGCTCAGACACCAAGCACAGAACTTCTCGGCATCGTCAACAGGCAGCTTGGCTACCGTGTAAAAGGCTCCCATTGGGATAGGACTATACACACCAGGAATACGATTCAGGCCATCAATCAAGCACTTACGGCGTTCTACGTATTCGTCGTAAACCTCGCGACTGTATTCCTCTGGCTCGTCGAGTGAAGCCTCGGCTGCAATCTGTCCGATAAGGGGTGGACTGAGGCGTGCCTGACAGAATTTCATAACAGCCTTACGCACCTCTTGGTTCTTGGTAATAAGAGCACCAATACGGATACCGCACTCAGAATAACGCTTTGAGACAGAGTCGATAAGCACCACATTGTTCTCTATTCCCTCTAAGTGGCAAGCAGAGATGTACGGGCTACCAGTATAGATAAATTCACGATACACCTCATCGCTGAAAAGATACAGGTCGTACTTCTTTACGAGGTCACGAATCTGGTTCATCTCGCGACGTGTATAGAGGTAGCCTGTGGGGTTATTGGGGTTACAAATCAGGATGGCACGTGTGCGTTCATTAATCAGTTCCTCGAACTTCTCGACCTTTGGCAGCGAGAAACCTTCCTCGATGGTGGTGGCAATGGTGCGGATGACGGCACCTGCGCTAATAGCAAAAGCCATATAGTTGGCGTATGCGGGCTCTGGCACAATGATTTCGTCGCCAGGATTCAGGCAGGCCAGAAACGAAAAGAGCACAGCCTCAGAACCACCCGAGGTGATGATGATATCGTCTGGAGTAACGTCGATGTTATACTTTTTATAGTAGTTGACGAGTTTCTTGCGGTAGCTCAGATAGCCCTGCGACGGACTGTATTCCAGTATCTTGCGGTCCACGTTGCGAATAGCGTCCAAGGCCGATTTGGGAGTGGGAAGATCTGGCTGACCGATGTTCAGGTGATAGACGTGCACCCCACGTTCCTTAGCAGCATAGGCCAGCGGAGCCAGCTTTCGGATGGGTGATTCGGGCATCTCGTGTCCGCGTGTAGAAATCTTAGGCATAGTTGAATTCGGAATTATCGGCGCAAAGATACGAAAAATCGGCATAAAAAACAAAGGAGACGCCCGAAAATTACGGGCATCTCCCTATTACCTTATTAATATAAAGGGTTTTACTTGAAATAGCGCTTCAGCAGTCCGGCAAATCCTGCGCCGTGACGGGCCTCGTCCTTTGCCATCTCGTGAACGGTGTCGTGAATGGCATCGAAACCAGCAGCCTTGGCGTTCTTGGCAATGCGGAACTTATCCTCGCAAGCACCAGCCTCAGCAGCAGCACGCTTCTCCAGATTGGTCTTGGTGTCCCAAACGCACTCGCCCAGCAACTCTGCGAAACGGCTTGCATGGTCAGCCTCCTCGAAAGCATAGCGCTTGAAGGCTTCAGCAATTTCGGGATAACCCTCACGGTCGGCCTGACGAGCCATAGCAAGATACATACCAACCTCGCTGCATTCTCCGTTGAAGTGGTTACGCAGGTCGTCAATCATCTCCTGGCTGACACCATCGGGCTTGCCGTCGCCAATGCGATGAACGGTAGCGTATGTTGTTTCGCCCTCGTCCTTCAGTTCAGAGAACTTTGAGGCGGGAGCCTTACAGATGGGGCACTTCTCGGGCGCTTCGGTTCCTTCATAGATGTAACCGCAAACGGCACAGATAAATTTCTTTTTCATACATTTAATAGTTTAATGGTTAATGAAATATGGTGTTTGAGGACAAAGATACAAAATAAAATGTAAAACAAAAAATTAATTACAAAAAAATGACACAATGAGTGAAAAGTGATGAAAAGTTTGCAGGAAAGCCATTTTTGTGCTAACTTTGTCTTCCGTTATGCGATAGTAGCTCAGTTGGTAGAGCATTGGCTTCCCAAGCCGAGGGTCGCGGGTTCGAGTCCCGTCTGTCGCTCAAGTATTAAATATAGAATAGGTAAGGTGAGAGGTAAAATATGACGAATATACCCTCTCACCTCTTACATTTAGAACGAGTGACATGAATTACGGATTTGTAAAGGTTGCGGCAGCAGTGCCCAGTGTTAAGGTCGGCGATTGCAAGTACAACGTCGAACAGATAGAATCTCAAATCATTCAAGCCAACAATCAGGGAGTGGAGATAATCTGTTTCCCTGAATTGAGCATCACGTCCTATTCGTGCCAGGATTTGTTCTTCCAGCAACTATTGTTGGACGAGGCCGAGATGGCACTCATTGGCCTGCTGAACTTCACACGTTCGATGAACATCATCACCATCATAGGTATGCCTGTGTCATATCAGGATGGACTCGTAAACTGTGCCGCCGTGTTGCAAAAGGGCAAGATACTGGGATTGGTGCCCAAGACCTTCTTGCCCAATTACAAGGAGTTCTACGAAAAGCGCTGGTTCATGGGCGCCCGTGAAATCAAGGAAGGCAACGTCCTGATTTGCGGTCAGCAGGTTCGCGTGTCTGCCAACCAGTTGTTCAAGACGCCCAACTGCATCTTTGGCATAGAAATCTGCGAAGACCTGTGGGCACCCATTCCCCCATCGTCGAACCTAGCCTTGCAAGGAGCCGACTTAGTATTCAACCTTAGTGCCAACTCCAGTAGTGCGGGCAAATACGAGTACCTGTGCAATCTCGTCAGCGGACAGAGTGCTCGCTGCATTTGCGGCTATGTTTACACCAGTTGCGGATTTGGAGAAAGCACCACCGATGTTGTGTTCAACGGCAAGACACTTGTCTTCGAAAACGGCAAGGCGCTAAAGGTTGAGCACCAGCACAACATGGAGGAAATACTGACGGTTTGTGATATTGATGTAGAATACCTACGTTCGGAACGTCGCAAGAATACGACTTTCAACAAAGCCACATCACTCGTGCGGGATGAAGCCACGACGCTGATTGAGTCGGCAGGTCTCATGTCGGAAAGCAACAGGGAGCTGACGCGAGAAATCAACCCTCACCCTTTCATTCCCGCCGAGGGAGATCAGCGCGACTATCGCTGTCAGGAGATTTTCGACATCCAGTGCGAGGGCCTGGCCAAGCGCATCAAGCACACCAACAGCGAGACTGTGGTTGTGGGCATTTCCGGTGGATTGGATTCCACACTGGCTCTGCTGGTTTGTGCCCACACCTTCGACATGCTGGGCAAGAGCCGTCGAGGCATCGTCGGCATTACTATGCCAGGCTTTGGCACAACAGACCGCACCTACACAAACGCCATACGGCTGATGCAGTTGCTGGGGATAACCATCCGCGAAATCAGCATCAAGGATGCCTGTCTGCAGCATTTCAACGACATCGGTCACGCTTCAGACGTACACGACACTACCTATGAGAACAGTCAGGCGCGCGAGCGCACGCAAATCCTAATGGACGCTGCCAATCAGATGAATGGACTGGTGGTGGGCACGGGCGACCTTTCGGAACTGGCGCTGGGTTGGGCTACGTATAACGGTGACCACATGTCGATGTACGGAGTGAATGCCTCTGTGCCCAAGACCCTCGTGCGCCATCTCGTCTGCTGGGTGGCAACGACGAACGACGACAAGACCGTTCGCGAAACGCTGCTCGACATTGCCGACACCCCCATCAGCCCGGAACTGATTCCTGCCAACGAGAACGGCGAGATAAAGCAGAAGACCGAGGACCTTGTAGGTCCCTACGAACTGCACGACTTCTTCCTCTACCACATGATTCGCAGCGGATTCCATCCACGCAAAATCTACATGCTGGCCTGTCGCGCCTTCCAAGATGTTTACACCGAGGAAGTTATCAAACATTGGCTCACGACATTCTACCGCCGCTTCTTTACCCAGCAGTTCAAGCGCTCCTGCATGCCCGACGGTCCCAAGGTGGGAAGCATCAGTCTGAGCCCGCGCGGCGACTGGCGAATGCCCAGCGATGCCACTTTCGAAGCTTGGTTAGAAGAATGCAAGAAATTGTAGTGTATTAGTTATCAAACATTTGACATATTTCTTAAAAAAATATTGATAAAATAAGGGTTTTAGCGTGACAACGTATTGAAAAATTTATTAACTTTGTAATCACATACATAAATAATACCATAAATCAATCAATTAAGCAACACATCATGACAAAACAAGAGTTAACAAAAGAGATTGCAAAGAAGACAGGTATTGACCAGCCTACAATTCTGGCCGTAATCGAAGGATTCATGGCCAGTGTTAAGGACGTAATGGCAGATGGCGAGCCCATCTATCTGCGTGGATTCGGCAGTTTCATCCTGAAGGAGCGCGCTGCAAAGACAGCCCGTAACATCTCGAAGAACACCACCATCGTCATTCCCGCTCACAACATTCCCTCCTTCAAGCCTTGCAAGGAGTTCTTGGCAGCTGTGAAGAAGTAAATGCGATTTCAGATTCAGAACAAAGTATAGCCTTGAACATTCAGCTGCTCAAGGCTATATTCGTATAAAGAAGACACATAGCATGAAACACACTATCGAAAACCAATGGCTGCGCATCAGCGTTAAGGAGGAGGGTGCAGAGCTTACCAGCCTCCTTAAGAAACAGACCACTACGGAGATTCTTTGGCAAGGTGACCCCGCATACTGGGAGGGTCAGTCGCCCATCCTGTTCCCCACCATTGGTAGCAGCGCCAACCAGCAGGTACGGTTCGACGGCAAGAAATATCCGATGCCCAAGCACGGGCTGGTGAAGAAGATGGCATTCCAGTTGGCAGCTTGCGGGGATGATTTCCTCACCTTCTCGATTGCGGATACGGCAGAAACCCGCCAGCATTTCCCCCTTCCCTTCCAACTGTCGGTTCGCTATCAGTTGCAGGCGAATGAGCTTTGCGTCAGCTTCACTGTCCGCAACAACGGCACACGGCCCCTGCCCTACCACGTGGGCGCTCATCCCGCGTTCAATCTACCTGCCTTCGATGTAGCAGACGAGGTGCATGGTTATTTGGGCTTCGACCTTAGCGACAAGCTTGTGGGTAACGGGCTGAAGCCAGGCGGCTACCTGTGGCCCGAGGGTTCCTTCGATGTGCCTCTGGACAAAGACGGGCTGCTGGCATTGGGCAACCACACGTTTGACTGCGACACCATTCTCGACACCCGTGGTCTCGCGCACGCATGTATCTTATTTAATTATAATAAGGAAAAGATTGCAACCGTAGGTTTCGATTCTCCCGTCCTTGCCCTGTGGGCTCCCTGTGGCGGTCAGGCACCTTTCGTGTGCATAGAGCCGTGGTGGGGCTGCTGCGACGAGGCAGAGTTCGATGGTGAGTTTAGCCAACGTCCTTGGTTGAATGTGGTGGAACCCGAATCGGAACAAACCATCAGTTACACCATTACTGTTCATTGAACCGCTCGCCCCAGAGCATACGCATGCGCTCTGCCAGTTTCTTCTCGGCAGCGTTGTCCTGCGGATGCCAGAAACGGGCCTGCTGCAGGGCATCGGGCAAGAACTGCTGCTCCACGAAGTTCCCCTCGTAGTCGTGGGCGTATTTGTAACCCTTGCTGTAGCCCAAATCCTTCATGAGCGAGGTGGGGGCATTGCGCAGATGCAGGGGAACGGGCTGGTTGCCGCTCCTTTGCACTTCAGCCAAAGCATCGTTGATGCCCATGTATGCCGAGTTGCTCTTAGGGCTGGTGGCCAGATATACTGTGGCCTCTGCCAGTGGGATGCGTCCCTCGGGCCAACCTATCTTCATCACCGTATCGAAGGCTGCATTTGCCAGCAACAGGGCGTTGGGATTTGCCAGACCTATGTCTTCGGAGGCGCTGATTACCAGTCGGCGGGCAATGAAGGCTGGGTCTTCCCCACCCTCTATCATGCGAGCCAGCCAGTACAGAGCCCCGTCGGGGTCGCTGCCGCGTATCGACTTGATGAATGCCGAGATGATGTCGTAGTGCATCTCGCCGTCCTTGTCGTAGGCAAGCGGATTCTGCTGCAGGCTTTGCGTCACCAGTTCGTCGGTCACCACCAGATGACCTCCCCCTGTGCACACTGGGTTTTCTGACAACAGCTCAAGAATGTTCAGCAGTTTGCGGGCATCGCCACCGCTGAATCGCAGCATGGCATCCGTCTCACGCAACTCTATGTCCATGTCCTTCAGCACCACGTCTTTCTCGATGGCCCTATGCGCCAGTTCCAGCAGGTCATCCTTCTCCAGACTCTTCAGCACATACACCTGGCAGCGACTCAGCAAGGGACGTATCACCTCGAACGAAGGGTTCTCCGTCGTGGCACCAATCAGGGTTATCACCCCCTGTTCCACAGCCCCCAAAAGACTGTCCTGCTGTGATTTCGAGAAGCGGTGTATCTCATCGATGAAAAGGATGGGGCTGGCAGTATTGAAGAAGCGGTTTGCCTTGGCCTTTTCCACCACATCACGCACGTCCTTCACGCCGCTGGTCACAGCCGAAAGCGTGTAAAACGGCGTCTGCAACTGGTGGGCGATAATGCTGGCCAGCGTGGTCTTCCCCACTCCCGGCGGTCCCCACAAGATGAAGCTCGACACCCTGCCCGACTCTATCATGCGGCGCAACACAGCCCCCTCACCGACCAGTTGTTTCTGGCCGATGTAGTCGTCGAGCGACGTTGGGCGCATCCTTTCTGCTAACGGTTGCATAACAGATGCAAAGGTATCACTTTTCGCCGACACCCACAAGCAACTCCCCGGAAAATCGCTCCACACACACAAATTTTTGCCCGTGCCAAACATCACATTCCAAAGATAATTACTAACTTTGTAGGGTTATAATGAGCGCATTACACTTTTATGTTAAAGAAAACGGCACGAGCCTTACTGTTTGGCTCACTACTATTCTTCTCATGTCAAGATAAGAAGCAGGAGAAGGCAGATTTAGTATATAAGACCATGAAGGTAGAACGCACGAGCCAAACCGTAAAGGTTGGCTATAGCGCTACCATAAAGGGACGCGAAATCGTGGAAGTCAGGCCTCAAGTCAGTGGTCTAATAACCAAAATCCTGATAGGCGAAGGGCAAAAGGTTCAAAAAGGGCAAACGCTTTTCGTGATTGACCAGGTTCCCTATCAGGAAGCCCTGAACACAGCAGAGTCGGCACTGAAGTCGGCCAAGGCTGCAGAGGCAACAGCCCAACTCACATACGACAGCCGCAAGCAGTTGTATGACAAGCAAGTGGTGAGCGACTTCGACTTGCGAACCGCTCAGCAGGCATTGTTGTCGGCTCAGGCTCAAGTATCACAGGCCGAAGCACAAGTGGCAAATGCCAGAAACAGCCTCAGCTATACAGTCGTAAAGAGTCCTGTGAGCGGTGTTGCCGGCATGATACCCTACCACGTCGGGGCCTTGGTGAGCAGCAACATAGCAGAGCCGCTGATAGCGGTGTGCGACGACAGCGAGATGTGGGTGTACTTCAGCCTCAGCGAGCGCGAAGTGACCGACCTCGTCATGAAATTTGGAAGCATGGAGAGGTTCATGCAAGGAATGCCGGACGTATCGCTGCTGTTGAGCAATGGCAAGGAATATGCACATAAGGGGCGCGTGGATGCGGTAAGCGGCATTGTGGATGCCAGTACGGGCTCTGTCTCCCTGCGTGCTGTTTTCCCCAACAAAGACCATCTTTTGCGCAATGGCGGTACAGGCACGGTGGTGGTTTCAAGCGTCAGAGACAGCGTGATAGTCATTCCGCAGACAGCCACTTTCGAGTTGCAGAACAAGGTTTTCGTTTATCGCGTGGTGGATGGCAAGACGAAGCAGACGGAAATAGAGGTGGCTCCCTTGGACGATGGCACTACCTACATCGTAGAACGCGGTCTCGCCGAGGGTGAAATCATCATTACCGAGGGAGCAGGACTGATGAGAGAAGGGACAGAAGTGAAATAGTATTAAATAAACAAGATGAGTCCAAAGACATTCATAGATAGGCCGATATTGTCAGGTGTAATCTCAGTATTCATTGTGGTGCTGGGATTGATAGGCCTGCTGCAACTGCCCATCGAACAGTTCCCCGAGATTGCTCCGCCCACCGTCAGCGTGCGTGCAAACTACACCGGTGCCAATGCCGAGACGGTGCAGAAGAGTGTCATCATCCCCCTTGAAGAGAGCCTGAACGGTGTGGAGAACATGATGTACATGACCTCCTCGGCCACCAACACGGGCTCGGGCAGCATCAGCATCTTCTTCAAGCAGGGTACGGATGCCGACATGGCAATGGTGAACGTGCAGAACCGTGTGGCCTCGACACAGGGACAACTGCCTGCCGACGTGACGCGCAGCGGTGTGACGGTACGTAAGCGACAGACCAGCAACATCAAGAGCCTCTCGCTCTACAGTCCGACGGATGCCTACGACACCGACTTCCTGACCAACTACATGAAAATCAACATCGAGCCACGCCTGTCACGTGTGCCAGGTGTGGGCGAGGTGAACATCTGGGGAGCCAGCTACAGTATGCGAATCTGGCTCGACCCGCTGCGGATGGCAGCCTACGGACTGATGCCGTCTGACATCGACAATGTACTGGACGAACAGAACATCGAAGCGCCGACGGGAACCTTGGGAGCCGACTCCGAGAACACCTTCCAGTATGTGCTGAAGTACAGGGGACGCTATGAGGAGGAGCGTGATTACGAGAATCTGGTCATCAAGTCGCTGCCCGACGGCAACGTGCTGCGCCTGAAGGATGTGGCACGTGTGGAGCTGGGCATACAGAACTACACCATCCAGAACAGCACCAACGGGCACGCCGGTGCCAACTGCATGATAGCCCAGACACCAGGCTCGAATGCCAACGAGATTATCAAGCGTATCGACGAGACGGCTTTGGAGATACAGAAAGAGCTGCCCCCGGGCATGGAGCTGGTGGACGTGATGAGCACCAAGGACTTCCTCGATGCCAGCATCCGCAATGTGGTGCGCACGCTGCTGGAGGCCATCATTCTGGTGGTGCTGGTGGTGTATATCTTCCTGCAGGACCTCAAGAGCACCTTCATCCCTTCGCTGGCCATCGTAGTCAGCTTGATAGGCACCTTTGCCGTGCTCTACTTCATAGGCTTCAGTCTGAACCTCTTGACGCTCTTTGCCCTCGTGCTGGTGATAGGCACGGTGGTGGACGATGCCATTGTGGTAGTGGAGGCCGTACAGGCGAAGTTCGACGAGGGTTACAAGTCGCCATATCTGGCTTCGGTGGATGCCATGAAGGGATTGACATCGGCGCTAATCACAACCACCATTGTCTTCATGAGCGTCTTCATTCCCGTCTGCTTTGTGGGCGGAACGACGGGGGTATTCTACACGCAGTTCGGTGTGACGATGGCGATTGCCGTAGTCATCTCCACCATCAACGCCATGACGCTCTCCCCTGCCCTTTGTGCCCTGATGCTGCGTCCCCGCAAGGAGGGTGATACCAGCTTCTCGGCCCGTTTCCACGATGCCTTTACGGTCAGCTTCCAACGTGTGGTAGGCAAGTACCAGCGTGGTGTCTTGCGCATCTTCCGCAACCGATGGCTACCTTGGGTGTCGGTGGTTGTGGTGTGCTTGTTGCTGGGCTATATGCTCAAGACCACCAAGACGGGCTTCGTGCCCAACGAGGACATGGGCTCCATCAACGTGAATGTGCAATGTGCCCCGGGTACCAGCATGGCGGTGACGGGCAGGATTACACGCGAAGTGGAACGCCGCATCAAGGATATTCCGCAGTTCCGTCTGTATAACATGACCATCGGACGCGGTTCCACCTTCGACCAGTCTTCCTCGGCTGGTTCCTTCAACATCCGACTGAAGAACTGGGACGAGCGCAAGGGCAAGGGCGACGACATCAACTCCGTCATCGACGAGATTTACCGCCGTACTGCCGACATCACACAGGCGCAGATTCGCGTCAGCACCCGTCCCATGATTTCGGGCTACGGAGCCACCAGCGGCTTCGAGCTCCATGTGCAGGACCGCAAGGGCGGCAAGACAGAGGACCTGATGCGCCTGACCAGGGTGCTGATAGATTCTCTCAATCAGTCAACCGCCATCTCCCGCGCCTTCACCACCTTCGACACCAAATACCCGCAGTACCGCGTGGAGGTGGACGCTGCCCGTTGCAAGCGCGACGGGGTGACGCCCAACGCTGTGCTTCGAGTGCTTTCGGGCTATGTGGGCGGCACGTACAGCAGCAATCTGACGCGCTTCACCAAGCTCTACCGCGTCATCGTACAGGCCTCGCCCGAGTTCCGTCTGGATGAGCAGTCGCTCTCCAACATGCGTGTCCGCAGCGCAAGCGGACAGATGATACCCATCACGCAATACATCACGATGGAGCGCGTCTATGGCAGCGAGGGACTGAACCGCTTCAACCTGTTCAGCAGCATTGCCGTCATGGGACAGACTGCCGACGGCTACAGCAGCGGCCAGACCATCGAGGCTATCCGCCGAACGGCAGAGAAAGTGCTGCCAGAGGGGTACGGCTATGAGTTCGGTGGCATGTCGCGCGAGGAAGCCTCTCTGTCGGAAGGAGCCAGATTCTCAATCTTCAATTATCAATTCTCCATTCCGATGACGGCCATCATTTTCGTCATCGTCATCATCTTCGTCTATCTCATCCTCTGTGCCCTCTACGAGAGCCTGTTTATCCCTCTGGCCGTCATTCTGAGCGTGCCCTTCGGACTGCTGGGAAGTTTCCTGTTCTCGCGGATGTGGGGCTTGGAGAACAACATCTACATGCAGACGGGCCTTATCATGCTCATCGGTCTGTTGGCAAAGACCGCCATCTTGCTCACCGAGTACGCTACGGAGCGGCATCGCCAAGGCATGAGCATCACGATGGCAGCCATGACGGCAGCCCGTGTGCGTCTGCGTCCCATTCTGATGACCTCGCTCACCATGATATTCGGCATGCTGCCACTCGTCTTTGCCCACGGAGTGGGAGCCAACGGCAACATCTCCCTCGGTGTAGGCTGCGCCGGTGGCATGCTCGTGGGCACCATAGCCCTGCTGTTCATCGTACCAGTGCTCTACATGCCCTTCCAGTGGCTCCACAGCCGCTTCGGCCACATGGTGAAGTAACCTCCCCTGCCCCTTGGCACCTTCCCATAGGTCCCATTAGTCCTATAGAACTCATAGGCCCATGAGGCCAATGCTCCCACCGCAAGAGCCCAATCCCTCTGCCGAAAGATTACTATTCCTACAGTGGAGGGATTAGTATTCCTATGGTCACAGGAACGGGTGCCTACAGCGGGAGGAACGGAATAGGTCACGGTGACATTTGGAATCGTTTATTTTGTTCTTTGTTTGTGCATTTCCCGTTCGTTCGTTCTTCCTCCATATATAAGGAAGGAAGAACAAACGCACAGGAACATAACTGCTCTGACTCAAAGGCCCAGCACGCGGGTCTGTCCTTTTTGATTATGGGGTACTGATGAGGCGGGCGAGGGCGGTAAGGGCGAGGGGTTGTGCAAATATTTGGCATCGGTCTTGCCTGTCTCGGAAATTCTCCGTAAATTAGCAGGCGAAAACCATTCTACACTAAACAAAAAGAGAAGATTATGAAGAAGTTTTTCTATCTGGCCGTGATTGCACTCATGGCAATTGGCATGGGCACGATGATGACGGCCTGCGGCGATGACGACGAGGACATCATTGTTACGAATAAATTGGTGGGAAAGTGGCAATGCACCATCGGCAGCGAAATGACTACCACCTATAAGTTTATATTCGGGGGGGATAACGCTGTTTCGTTCGAATACAGGATGAACGGCTCGGACGGCAAGCTACACAACGGCTACAAGAAGACGGGTACGTATTCGGTGGAAGTAAACGAGGTGACTGTGGTCTATACGCAGCACATCTGGATTAGCACGGAGGACGAGACTACCCTGACGCCCGAGGACACCTACGAGACGTATAAATACACCTATCGCGCCGAGAACGGGAACTTGGTGATTTCGGGCGAAAACGACACCAACGGGGGCGTGATGGAAGACCTTGTATTTACGAAACAGTGAGAAGAGAAAATGAAGAGGAAGTAAAAAGAGAAGTAAAAATGGAAGTAATGAGCCCAAGGGCTCAGGAAGTTAAAATGGACGATACGCAAGCAGCTAAAACATTTGTCCTTTTATTACTCCCAATTTTACTTCCGATTTAACTCCCTGCGCGAAGCGCATTACTCCAAGAAAAGAAGAGAGAGGGCGAAATCGTCCTCTCTCCTTTTTTAGTTCCTAAGCCAAATGGGGCTTAGTATATCCAGCGAACGTAGCAGAAGTCCTGACGGTGAGGCAGCGCAGCGTTCTTGGGGAACATGCGGTAGCCTATCTTGAAGCTTCCGGCGTTGTTGAGGCAGTGCTCAAGCTCGAAGGTGTACTCCGTGCCCTTGTGACCAGTTACCTTGAAGGGTTCTACAGAGTAGACGTGGTCGACACCGTCCTTGTCGGTGGTGAGGGTCACGAGTTCTAGACCGATGGCGTCCTCCAAGCCAGCCTCGTCGATGACGATGCGGATGGGGTACTTCTGGCCAGCCAGGGGCAGACCTTGGATGAGGGCCTCGGGCTTGTCGGTGCTGACAACGCGAATCTGATCCCAGCGCTCAGCCACTTGCTCCTTCCAGGCAGCAATCTCCTTGGCAAGGGCGCAGTCGTTCTTCTGGAGCTGACGGCTGCGGTCGCGCAGGTTGTTGTAGAACTTCGAGTAGTAGTCGTCGAGCTGACGCTTCATCGTGTAGTGAGGAGCGATGCGGGCGATGCTGTTCTTGATGACCTGTACCCAGCCCGTGGAGTAGCCCTTCTTGTTACGCGCATAGTAGAGCGGCATGATTTCGTTCTCCAGCAGGGAGTAGATGGTGGCAGCGTCGAGCTGGTCCTGATAAGCCTGATTCTGGTAGGTACGCTTCTCGGTGAGAGCCCATCCAGCACCCTCGCGGTAGCCTTCGAGCCACCAGCCGTCCTTTACAGAGAGGTTGACAACACCATTCATCAGAGCCTTCTCGCCACTGGTACCGCTGGCCTCCAAGGGACGAGTCGGAGTGTTCATCCAGATGTCCACACCCGAAACGAGGCGGCGGGCAAGCTGCATGTCGTAGTTCTCGAGGAAGATAATCTTGCCAAGGAACTCGGGGCGCTGCGAAATCTCGTAGATGCGCTTGATGAGACCCTGACCAGCACCATCGGCGGGGTGAGCCTTACCAGTGTAGAGGAACTGTACGGGATAGTTGGGGTTGTTGACAATCTTGGCCAGACGCTCCAGGTCGGTGAACAGGAGGTGAGCACGCTTGTAAGTGGCAAAGCGGCGACCGAAACCGATGAGCAGGGCGTTGGGATTGATTTTGTCCATGAGGCTGACCACACGGCTGGGGTCGCCCTGGTTCTTGAGCCAGTTCTCGCGGAACTGCTCGCGGATGTAATCCACCAGCTTGCGCTTCAACTGCATGCGGGTTTCCCAAACCTCTTCGTCGCTGACGTCGTAGATGGCGTGCCAGATGCTTTCGTTAGACTGGTCGCTGAGATGCTTCTCGTCGAAGTGCTTGCGATAGAGGATGCGCCACTCGTTGGCACACCATGTGGGGAAGTGAACACCATTGGTGACGTAGCCTACGTGGCTCTCCTCGGGATAGTAGCCGGGCCATATGCCAGCAAACATCTTCTTGCTGACCTCGCCGTGGAGCCAGCTAACGCCGTTAACCTCCTGCGAGGTGTTGCAGGCGAAGGTGGACATGCAGAAACGCTCTCCGTGGTCGTCGGGATTCATGCGGCCCATGCCGATGAACTCGTCCCAAGTGAGGCCCAGCATGTCGGCATAGCCGCGCATGTACTTTGCGAAGAGACCCTCGTCGAAGTAGTCGTGACCGGCAGGCACGGGAGTGTGTACGGTGTACAGCGAAGAGGCACGCACCAGCTCCAATGCCTGTGTGAAGGTCATTCCCTCACGAACCAGGTCAACCAGACGCTGTACGTTGCACAGGGCAGCGTGTCCCTCGTTGCAGTGGTAGACATCCTTCTTGATGCCCAGTTTCTTCAGGGTGAGCACACCACCGATACCGAGCAGAATCTCCTGCTTCAGACGATTCTCCCAGTCGCCGCCATAGAGGGCGTGGGTGATGGGACGGTCGAAGTCGGAGTTCATCTCGTTGTCGGTGTCAAGCAGATAAAGCTTGATGCGACCAACATTCACACGCCATACGTAGGCATGAACGTAATAGTCCATATAAGGCACGTCGACCACCATGGGGGAGCCGTCCTCGTTCAACTGCTGCTCGATGGGCAGGCTACCGAAGTTCTGCGCCTCGTAATTGGCAATCTGCTGACCGTCCATAGACAGCGTCTGCGTGAAATAGCCATAGCGATACAGGAAACCAACGGCCACCATGTCGACATTAGAGTCGGAAGCCTCCTTCAGGTAGTCACCAGCCAAGATGCCCAGACCGCCAGAGTATATCTTCAGTACTTGGTTCAAACCATACTCCATGCAGAGGTAAGCCACAGAGGCACGCTTGGTGTCGGGCTTAACATCCATATAGGCACGGAATTGTGCGTAAACGTCGTCCATCTTCTTCAGCACGGCCTTGTCCTTGGCCAACTGACTCATTTTCTCGTAGTTCAGGTGCTCGAGGAGCATTACAGGATTGCCACCACACTCATCGAAAAGTTTCTCGTCGATGTTGCGGAACAGGCTGCGTGCGTCGTGGTTCCATGCCCACCACATGTTGTGGGCCAGTTCTTCCAGCTTCTTCAGCTCTGCAGGAATGTTGCTGCGGGCGCTGATGGGGCGGAACGAAGCTTGATTGGCGTTACTTGCTTTAATCTTCATAAAAAATTTGGATAATTAATAATTTGATGTCATTGATTCTACTCGATACAAGGCCTTCTGCAGCGCAATGTCGTAGGCCTCGTAATAGTATTGGATGAAGTGCTTCCACAGTGCCTGCTGCGACAGCGCGGCAGCATTGCGGCGAGCCTGCTCCACTTGCTTGGGCTTCCATGCGGCATACTGAAGCACAGAACGGACTATGCCATCAGCCACATCGGCAAAGTTGTAGTCGGTGCGGTCTATTACCTCCACACCATCCATCAGGGTCGACTGCTCACCCTTCACCGTGTTTGCCCACATGCCAAAGCCAGACAGGCTGGTCGTGATGCAGGGAACATGGAAGGCGACACTCTCCAACGGCGTGTAGCCCCAGGGCTCGTAGTAGGAAGCATAGATGCTCAGGTCGTTGCCGATGAGCACATCGTAGTAGGGAAGGTTGAAGATGCCGTCTTTTCCATCGAGATAGCACGGCACGAAGATGACCTTTACACGTTCCTCGGGACGATTCGACTTGTTGAACCACCGCAGGGTGTTCAACACATTGTCATTCTGAATGTCATTTAGGTTGTGGGTGAGGAAAGGCATCGAGAGCGGAGTGTCGTAAACCTCGTCAGAAGCCAAGCGCTGCTGCAGGTCGAGACGCGGACCTGCCACCCAAGCGGGAACCTCGACAAAGGCCACAGCAGGGCGCTTCAGCTCCTCCTGCCAGTCCAGACGGTGCATAGCTTCGAGGAACACGTCGATACCCTTGTTCTTGAACTCATAGCGTCCGCTGGTTGCCAGGATGATGGTGTCCTCAGGATACTGGATGCCAGTGAGGGCATTGGCAACACGCAGAAGGGCCTTTCTGGCCTGCTTGCGACGGGCGGTAAAGGTCGAACCAGAGGGAACGAAATCATTCTCGAAACCATTCATCAGCACTACATCGCAGGGACGGTCCAACAGTTCCTCACACTCCTTGGCTGTCACATCGCTGACCGTAGTGAAGCAGTCCACGTTGTGAGCCGTCTGGCGTTCGATGCTGTGTTTGGCCTCCATGTTCAACTCGCCAGCCATCTGATTGCCATTATAAGCATACAGATAGTCGTAGAGGGGTTTGTTGTTGCCTGCTATGCTGCGACCAATGCTGGTGGCATGGGTGGTGAAGATGGTGGCAATGGCGGGTACGTGCTTGTTAACGTACAGGGCACCAAGGCCTGTCATCCACTCATGAGCCTGATAAACCACACGCTCACCTTCCCGCGACAAGTAGAAGTTGTAGTAGCTCTCCACTACCCTGCCTGCGGCATACGAGAACATCGAGGCCTCGTCGTAGTCGCCATAGGCATGAAGCGAATCTACATTAAAGTCACTCCAAGCCGCAGCATATATTTTATCGCGGTGAGCGAAATAGGGATTGAAGTCAACCAATATCACACAAGGCCGACCTGGAATATTCCAACGACCAATGCGGACACTGATGCCTTCCTTCTTAGCCTTCTTCACCCAAGGCGACCACAGCTTGCAGTCTTCCTCAAAAAGCGGATTTTCCTTCCCCTTCCAAAAGTCAGGACCTATGAAGACCACACAATCTGGCATAGCATCCTGAAGCGTCTTTGCACGAGTGGAGAGTACCGTATAGATTCCTCCCACTTTGTTGCAGACCTCCCAACTCGATTCAAAGATGAAAGTCGGGACTATCTTACCATTTTCCATTAAAAGAACTCTAATTTTGCCGCAAAGGTAGTGAAATATTATTAAAATGCAATTTTATTCGCATCGGATTAAAAAAAGCAAGAAGAAATTCTTGATGTATATCAAGTTATTGTTTATCTTTGTGCCATGAAACAGATGAGAACACTTCTTTGCGCCCTTTTATTGGCCTCTTCGGCAACACAGGCTGCCGAACCTTGGAAACTGAGTCTTTATAACCAAGCGGAAGAGGTTGAAGTACACATCGACCTCTACGAGGAAACCATCGACGTGCCGGGTATGGACATGTTTGGCCCAATGAACGGATACATTGGCGGAAAAGGAGTGTACGGCAAATGGATGGTCACCTCATTCAACATCAAGGACGACAAATCTGCTACCCTACGCGTTTCCAACGACTTGGGCAGCGAGACCCAAAGCGTACTGCTCACGTGGCAGAACGATTCCACCTACATGATGGAACTGCAAGGGGGAGTTGTCATAAAAAAAGCCGTGAACCGAAAACTGGTGAAGATTCCTGCGAAGATACAGCTCAGCATCAAGCAATAGCCGCACGGACAAGGTACACCAGATAGCACAGATATACGAGCACCAGGAGGGCACCCATCCAACGACTGATACGGCGGAACAGCCAAGCAAACAGCCATAGCAGGATGGGACCGCCTACGAATAAAAGGATGTCCACATCACTGATGTCGGCAATCTTCATCGGACTGATTAGTCCTGCCAATCCCAACACAAAGAACACGTTGAAGACGTTTGAGCCAATAGCGTTTCCTATGGCCATCTCCAAACGTCCTTTGCGAGCCGCAATGATGCTGGTCACAAGCTCTGGAGCCGATGTGCCGCCAGCCACGATGGTCAAGGCAATGACGGCCTCGGATATATGAAGCAGACGAGCCACCTCGGAAGCACAATTCACCATCACTCGTCCACTAACGACTAAAGCCACCAGACCGCCCACAATCTGCAACAGGATGGTGCGGTTTGGAATATTGCTTTCCACCACCTCCATAGCACGACGACTGCGACGAGCTAACCAATAGTTGTAGACCATGAAAACAAAGAAGACGACTAACAGGATGCCGGCACTAAGACGGCTGAGTTCGTTGACCGATTTGTGCCACAGGGGCATATCGAAACATACCGTCCAACAGGCCAAGGCTGCCAAAATGCTCCAAGGAATGTCGACGTAAAGCGCCCTACGCCCAACTGGCACCATTGCCACGAAGGCCGTAGCACCCAAAATGACCAACGAGTTAAAGATATTGGAACCCATGACGTTGCCCACAGACATATCCCCACTGCCATTCAGCGAAGCAAACAGGCTGACGACAAACTCAGGCATCGAAGTTCCAAAGGCAACAATCGTCAAGCCAATGACCACCTCCGTTATGCGGAACTTACGAGCCAGAGCCGAAGACCCGTCTACAAGCCAATCGGCTCCCTTCACGATACCATAGAGTCCAAGCAAGACTCCCAACGAATACAGTACAATCAACATTCCTTCGGCGCGTTTAATCTAAATTTTCATGCAAAGATACAACTTTTAATTCTTAATTATTCATTTTTAATTTAATTATTGTACCTTTGTTGTCAAATAGAGCAAAGAATGAAGAAATATACCTTATTTTTTATCGCATGTGCGTGCGCATGCACGATGATGCTCGACGGATGCAAACGAGAGCAGGTGACAGAAACGGTCACAGAGGACAGTGACACGCTGGTGGTCAGCATCAAAGATTCCACCCTTTGGGGGCATTTGGGAGTTGACACAGGAATGAGTGCACTTGAATTCATTACCGACGAGGGAGACACGCTGGAATTATATCGGACAGACCCTTACACGGGCGAGGACGGCAAACTGACAGGTGAGATACGTAACTTTACGGACCACTTTGCCATAACCGTTAGCAACGACGGCGAGACAATGCGTACAGCCATCAATGCCACGCAGTTGGCCAGCAAATGGAAGGCAGAGAATGGCAGTATCGACATGCACGAAAACGGCACCATCAGCAGCGAAGACCTGCCCTACGATGGTTGGAAACTGTGGAACGGCCACATCTTGCTCAGC
Source organism: Bacteroidaceae bacterium (assembly GCA_045220575.1). Taxonomy (GTDB): domain Bacteria; phylum Bacteroidota; class Bacteroidia; order Bacteroidales; family Bacteroidaceae; genus Physcousia. Next base: position 42,287 of record JBGUVX010000010.1, on the reverse strand, counting down.
AGTCAGCAGCAGCAGGAATATGGCATCATCAACCGTGTGGACACGATGGACATCGTGTTGCTAAGCAGAGACTCGCTGGTCATCTACAATCAATTCGGACAAAAAATATCCTTCAGTAAAAAGTAAACGAGAGATGGCTGCTGTAAAGAATGAAATGATACGCTGCATTCAATGCAAGCACGGCACTTTCATGCAATGGTTCAAGAACCCCATCATCTGTAAATGCCATGTCTTTGATGAGAAGATGGTTGCCGAATCCAAGCATCTGTGCGACGAATATGAAGAGCGAAGCGATGAGCCAGAAATAGAGCATTTCGACCATTATTAAGGCTTTTTGATACTTTATAACCCTATTTAACGATTTTTTTTGTCCTCTATAGGGATTTTATTTATAATTTTGCACAAAGAAACAATAAATAATATAAAACTAATACAATAGAAAGATGAAAATGAAGAAGTTTGCACTCGCATTTGGACTATCACTGGCGGCACTTCCCATGTTTGCTCAGTACGAGAACCTGAACAGCGATATCGACCTGACGAACGACACAACTCGCTACAGAGTTTCCTATATCGGAAGCGAAGCTTTGGAGAACCCCGGAAAGCAGGTTGGCGGATATGTGAGCATGATGCAACTATACAAGAATTCAGAGAACTGGGCCGACATGCACGACAGCTGGAAATGGCTCATCGAGAATGCTCCCATTGCCACCGTCACCATATATGCCAACGGTGCTCCGATGCTCGGGAAACTCATTCAGGGCACACAAGACGTAGCACAGAAGAAGGTTTATCTCGACGAATTAATGAACCTCTTCGACACCCGACTGAAGTACCTCAAATACCTCAACACCAGCATTCCTGAAGGCAAGCGTGGACGTGCCACCGAGGGTGACGTGCTGATAGCCAAGGCCAACTTCTACCACATCTATGGCTACGGCGCAGGTGACAGCGAATACAACTACAACAAGATTTACGACATGTACAAAAAGGGCATCAACGCCATCAACGAGGAAGGTGGCCGCGAGGTGAAAGGTCTCTACATCCAGTACTTCTTCTCTGTCAGCAATGAACTCTTCAAAGCCAGCAACGAATACTATCGCGAGCAGTTCCTCAACGACTATCTGGAATCGAAGGAGGTATGCGAAAAGATGCTGCAGTTGGCCAAGGAGGAAACAGACCCCGAAAAAGCCCAGAAAATTCTTGACGAATATTACCGTCCCTTGGCAATCATCGAACAGGTGTTTGTCGAGTCTGGCGCTGCCAACCGCGACCAGTTGATTGCCATGTTCACGCCCAAGGTAGAGGCCAACAAGGGTAATCTGGATTACCTGCGTTCAGCAATGACCTTGCTGTCTGCCAACGATTGCGACGATAGCGAGATTTATTACAAGGCTGCCGAATATGCCTATGCCATCGAACCCACCTACGAGTCTGCCATCGGTATGGCACAGTGGAGCCATCAGCAGGGCAAGATGGAAGACATGCTGACCTACTTTGAGAAGGCCATCGAGCTCTGTAAGACCGATGCCACACGTGGTCGCATCTGCATGATTATCGCCAGCAGACTGATTTATAGCAAGCAGTACACAGGCGCACTGGTTTACCTTGACAAAGCCATCGGCTACAATAGCGAACTGGCCGGACGTGCTTACCTGCAGAAAGCCGTCGTTAATACCGCTCTGGGTCAGTACTCACAGGCCCTCGCTTTATGTGAGCAGGCTTCGTCAACTGATATCACCACCAGCGGAGCAGCAAACCGCCTGGCCACCAAAATCCAAGAGGCACAAAGCAACGCCGCTGCCAACGCACGCGCCAAGGCTGCCTACGATGCTTACATGGCTAAGCAGAAGGCCGAGGAAGACTTCTGGGGCGGAAAGAAATAAAGACACAGCAGAACTCAGCCGAGTTTACATAAGAAAGGAGAGGACTTCACACGAGTCCTCTCCTCTTTTATTACTATAACTCAAACGGGGTTACAGGACAACCTTGCGTGCAGAACCGTTGGAGTACTTGACAACATAGACACCGTGGTGCAGAGCCAAGCGGCAAACCTGATTGGCTTTACATTGGCTGACACATACGCCGCCCAAAGTGAAGACCTCTACCATCTTCTCGCTGTCGGCAACGGAATCAATGTAGTCGGCCAAGGTCTCGAAATAGCAGTATTCGCTCCAATCGCCATCTACGTAATCTTCCTGACTGTCTGCCATTGCACGTACACGAAGTTTCAGGTTGCTACTGGGCAACAGTTCGTCGATGAAAAGAGAAGTCTCTGCAATGGTGTCCTGACGAATGACCGAGCTATCGTTATAAAGCTCATAAGCATAGCGAGTTGCATTTTCCACAGATGCCCATCGAGCCTTGAACTGGTCCATCTGTACGTCCTCGACTTCCAACGAAGAAACTGTCTCAAGCTTTCCATTTGTGCAGAAGCAAACCGTGATTGTACCATCCTCGTTTTCAGTAATGTTACGCAAAGGCTTGTGCATGAGCGAACCCACCCAGACATCGGAACCCGAGAATACCTGTGCAGCAGGTGTGGATTCGTCGGTAAGGCTGTAGTTAAAGGTATCACCTGGATACAGGTTTCCTGTCAGTGTCTTTATCCATTCTTCTGAAGTAATACTGCTGTTGGTACCCTGATAGCAGTTGTTTGCCGCGATGATGGTCATACGCTGATGGTATTGGTTGGTATTCACGACATTATCCCTCCATTTCGCTGCATCGTAATCGACATGAGTCACTTGCAAGCCGTGACCATACTTACAAATCGACCTGTCCCATCCCTTAGCCTGACGGTTCTCGATGATATAGTACTCATTGGGGAATTTGTCATTCAAAATCTTATAACCAGTTCCGCCTTCTGCAAAGCAAGGTATCGTCAGGACACAAGGGCCATCAAGGGTTTTCAAAGGTCTCCAGCCCATAAAGTCACGCTCGTAGGCCGTATAGTTGCCTGGGGTGTGACCATTATTGCCATATTCGCCATAGTCCATCACACTCCAGATGTCCATACCGAACATCTTGCCATTTATATCATAGAAATCAGGCAAACCCAGCGAATGGCTCAATTCATGTATAAACACGCCAACGCCATCCCTCGTAGTATCCAAGACTTTACCCGTCTCATCACGCTTCGAAGGACGCAACTCGCAGGTAGCAGCGCTGGTGGCAAAGACATGGTCATTAATTATCGTAGCCGATGTCGTCTCTCGCGGCCAGATGCAATCGGCACCACCACCATTGTTTTCTCCTAAACCAGCAAAGACGAAGAACACCATATCAACGGTTCCGTTGCCGTCATTGTCGAATACGCTCCAGTCGCTGTACTCGGCATACGCCTTGGTAATGGCTTCTTTGCTATAGAGATGGAAATTGCTGTCACGCGACGAGCCGTTCTTTCCATAGAAAGAAGCAACAGAGTCCATTACAATGGGGCCTATCACGACAAACTCCGGGAAGAATATCGAGTCACTTTGCATTACAAAGTAATCGCGAATGCTACCATAACTGCCGTGTCCCGTATAACGCTTGCCGTCCATCGTTCCGTTACAATACTTCTGATAATAGGCATTCACCACCTCTAACGTATCAGAAATGGTAAAACCCTTGTCCTTGAAAGCTGTCAGGATGACAGGTACACGCTTCACACCCTTCGACTTCAGGGGAGCTGTAGCCTGGGAACCCAGCGAAGTCGCCCTTCTGGCAGACATTCCAGCTTGCGCAAACTCGCCACCTACATTACATTCTGGGCGATGAAACTGCATCAACTCCTCTTCCTCCTGAGCCAAGAGCGTCAGAGACAAGAAAGAGAGACAAAAAACAAATAAAAACCGTAAATCTTTCATCTTTTCAAAATTACGCCTGCAAAAATACAAGTTTTCACGTAGAAATGCAAACTTCACAGCAGAAAACTGACACACAAAAAAAGGTAACCCTTATGGAATTACCTTCTTTTCGTGGAGAATATCGGAATCGAACCGATGACCTCTTGCATGCCATGCAAGCGCTCTAGCCAGCTGAGCTAATCCCCCATTGCGCATTTGCGTTGCAAAGTTACGAAGATATTCCCACTCCAGCAAATATTTCCCGTATTTTTTTATAAATCTCACAGATAATGAAAGATGTCACGAAGAATATTTCCTGCATGTAGGGAATTGTATTAACTTTGCATCGAGAGAAACGAACAGCCGTATAGCCGCACGAGGTTTGACTGGGATACTCATCAAATTAATACTGAAAACCGAGAATGCTTACGCACTCCAATGGCGGGCCGCGCCCCCAAAGGGTAGTCAGCGATGACCGGCGGATTACAAAGGATGCGGGCGCTCAAAACTTGTTTACTCGGAGTTTCATCACATCACCGAAGTGCGGCTTTCCTATAACGAATAAGGGCTATCCAGATAGTCCTTATTTTTTCTTTTAAAGCAATTTACAATTATTATTTATCGCGCGTGCGTGTGAATCAGATTTTTTTCGTATCTTTGCACGCGAAATCACAAACAGGTAAAATGATTGTTTACAACACCACATACACGATGCCCGAAGGTGATGCACGCAACTTTGTCATCTGGGTCTCGCAGAGCATGGTGCCTCGCGTGGAGAAGCTTGGGCTGCTCAGCAAGCCCCGTCTGTTGCGCATTCTGTCGCACCACGACCAGGAAACAGAGTGTATGTCGCTTCAGTTCGAAGTCGAGTCGACTGCCGTCCTGCACCGTTGGTACACACAACAAGGAGCGGCATTACACGAGGAACTAACGAAGATGTTCGACGAGCGCATTGTGGGTTTCAGCACCATCATGGAAAGCCTCTTCCCCGACCCCTCTCCCAAGGAAAGGGGAGAATGACCTCCAACCAGAACAGTAATGATAAAGCAGCATAACATACCACAGACATCTGGAACCCCCTCCTTGGGAGGGGGCAGGGAGAGGCCAGAGAAAATCATATTAGGGATTGACCCAGGTACGAACCTAATGGGATACGGGGTATTGCGCACAATGGGGCAACAGGCCGAAGCAGTGGCGCTGGGTGTTATCGACATGCACAAGATGAACGACACCTACCTGAAGCTGGGACACATCTACGAACGAGTGTCTGGCATCATCAGCGAATATCTGCCCGACGAACTGGCCATTGAGGCTCCATTCTTCGGCAAGAACGTGCAGTCAATGCTGAAACTGGGACGTGCCCAAGGTGTAGCCATAGCGGCAGCCATACAACACGACGTACCCATCCACGAATATGCCCCCATGAAGATAAAGATGGCGCTGACAGGTATCGGCTCGGCCTCGAAGGAGCAGGTGGCAAGCATGTTGCAACGCATACTGAAACTCGATGAAGAGCAGATGCGCCAGCATTTCGATGCCACAGACGCGCTGGCTGCTGCCTACTGTCACTTCTTGCAGATGAGCCGTCCACAGAATACCGTTAGCTACCGTTCGTGGAAGGATTTTGCCAACAAAAACGCCAGTCGCGTCAAAAGCTGATAGATAAATGAGCAAGGTGATAGAGATAAGGCAAGGGCTAACGCGCCATCCGGACAAGCGAATGGCAGAACCCGTATCGCTCAGCATCACGAAGGGCGAACAGATTGCCATCGTAGGTGACAATGCAGCTGGCAAAAGCCGGCTGGTGGACATCATCACAGGTCGCTATCCCCTGTTAATGAACGAGGTGCGTTACGACTTCGGCCCCAAGGCAAGTCCACTGGCAAGCGAAAATCTGCGCTACATAACCTTCCGCGATTCCTATGGTGACCAGGACGGTACCTACTACTACCAGAAACGCTGGAACCAGCACGAGATTGACGATGAGATGCCACGTGTGGACGGCAAGCCCATCATAGCCCTGTCGAGCGGTGAGATGCGCAAATACCAACTGGGCAAGGCCCTGAAGACAAAGCCGCGTGTGCTCATCATCGACAACCCTTTCATCGGACTCGACGTAGAGAACCGCCAATTGCTGACCGAGCTGCTCGAACAACTCATCCTCGAAGAGGAAATGACGCTGATTCTTGTCATATCCAAGACCGACGACCTGCCCGACTTCATCACACACGTCATACCTGTCGACGGTCTGCACGTGAATGAGAAGATGACCCGCGAGGAATACCAAGCCACACGCAAGCCTCTGCCCTGCCCCATTTTGCCCTCAGACATACACGATTGGATGCTGCAACTTCCCGAGAAACCTATAGATAGCATTCCTTTCTATCCGCAGCACGGAGGGGAGATACTTCGATTTCGTGACGTAAGTATCAGTTACGGTGAACGTACCATCCTGTCGCACCTCGACTGGACGGTACACGAAGGCGAACGCTGGGCACTAAGCGGCAGAAACGGAGCCGGCAAAAGCACCCTCCTTAGTCTCGTTTGTGCCGACAACCCACAAGCCTATGCCTGCAACATTGAACTTTTCGGACATCGTCGGGGAACAGGCGAAAGCATCTGGGAAATAAAGCGTCACATCGGCTATGTAAGTCCGGAAATGCATCGTGCCTACCAAAAGGATATTCCTGCAATCGACATCGTGGCCAGCGGTCTGAACGACTCCGTTGGTCTATACGTGCGTCCACGCCCCGAACAGCGTCAGCAATGTATAGGATGGATGCGGGTATTCGGCATAAAGCAACTGGCAGAGCGCACTTTCCTGAGTCTTTCGAGTGGCGAACAGCGCTTGTGTCTGCTGGCACGCGCCTTCGTGAAAGACCCTGAACTGCTCATACTGGACGAGCCCCTGCATGGATTGGATAACAGGAACAGAGCGCTTGTTAAGGAAATCATCGAAACATTCTGCCAGCGACAGCACAAGACGCTGGTGATGGTGACCCACTACGAGGAGGAACTGCCACCGTGCATCAGCAAGAGGCTGACGCTAAGAAAATGAGAGAATGAGAAAATGAGATAGATATGAAAAAGATTATGATTATTGCCCTGCTGGGAATGATGACAGCGGGCGAGGCCAAAAGTCAGGAAGTGTTTAACCAAGTGGTGTCGAATGCAAAGCTGGTGCTCGAAGACCCCAGAGCCGACGGCTTCATGATTGCCGTCTCGCAATTCAAGTTCACAGCCCTGCAATACCTATGCAACACAGCCATCAAGCGCAAGGGAGGTCCCGTGGAAGCTGATATGCTCGACCGTCAGGCCTATGCCCTTAACCACTTCATCATTTCCTACTTCAGCGAGCTGGCAAAAGCCCAGAAGGCAAGCGACTCTGCCCAAAAGGACATCATGAAGAAATACTGGCGTGCCACAGCTGAGAACCCCATGTTCAACGACGAGGACAAGGAAACTACCAGCGCCTTCATGAATGACCCCGACTGCATCACCCCATTCAGCATAGACACGAACTGGGAATTGGCAGACAAGGCCATCTCGGAGAAGAAGAAATAAATCGAGAGAAGAGAGAAGATGAACGTAGCGATAGTTGACTACAACGCAGGAAACATCTATTCCGTGATTCATGCCCTCGAACGCTTGGGCGTGAAGCCTGTGCTGACAGACGATGCCGAACTTATTCAGAAAGCCGACAAGGTGCTCTTCCCCGGACAGGGCGAGGCCCGTCAAGCCATGCAATACCTGCGCAGCAAGGGACTGGACAATGTGATTCGCGACTTGCACCAACCCATACTGGGCATCTGCATCGGCCAGCAACTGATGTGCCGTCATTCTGAGGAAGGCGACACGGACTGCTTGGGCATATTCGACGTAGATGTCCGTCGTTTCCAACCACAGCGTCACGAGGACAAGGTGCCTCACATGGGATGGAATGAATTGCACTTCGCGCAGGATGCGCTCGGCCCGAAGGGACGCTTGCGTAGCGAAGAGGAGCAAGAAGGATTGTTCAAGGGATTCAAAGGAGGCGAGTTCGTGTATTTCGTACACAGTTTCTACGTGCCCCAATGCCCGTGGACCATTGCAACCACCGACTATATTGCACCCTTCAGTGCAGCCCTGCACCGCGACAACTTCTACGCCACACAGTTCCACCCCGAGAAGAGTGGCAGCGTGGGCGAACGCATTCTCCGCAACTTTTTGGAGTTAAAAGGTTAAATTGTTAAAAGGTTAAGAGTTAAATGATAGAGCTGATTCCTGCCATTGACATCATTGAAGGCCAGTGTGTGCGACTGACCAAGGGCGACTATGAGCAGAAGACCGTGTACGGCTCGCCTGTGGAGATGGCTCGCGAGTTTGAGCGACTGGGGTTCCACCGCCTGCATGTTGTGGACCTTGATGGTGCCAAGAGTCGCCATATTGTAAATAGTACTGTACTTCGCAGCATCACTACGGAAACCCGTCTCGCTGTGGACTTCGGTGGAGGGATTAAGACCGATGAGGACATCGAAGAGGCTTTTGCAGCAGGGGCACAGATGGTGACCGTAGGCTCCGTTGCCGTTACCAACCCCGACCTTTTCATCAGTTGGATGAAGAAATATGGAACTGAACGCTTGATACTTGGAGCCGATGTTAGGAATGGTAAAATCAGTATAAACGGTTGGAAGGAGGATTCCGAAGAGAATCTGCTACCCTTCCTTCGCAAATACATCGAGGCTGGTGTCAAGAACGTGCTGTGTACTGAAATATCGAAAGACGGCACACTTGCAGGACCAGCCATCGACCTCTACCGACAGGTGATGGATGCTTACCCGAAGTTGCACCTGATAGCCAGTGGTGGCGTGAGCAGTATCGAGGACATCGAGGCTTTGGACAAGGCTGGCATCCCTGCCGTAGTATTCGGCAAAGCCATCTACGAAGGCAAAATCAACCTGGAAGAATTAAGAATTAAGAGTTAAGAGTTAAGAATTATGCTTGCAAAACGCATCATACCTTGCCTCGACGTTAAAGATGGGCAGACCGTAAAGGGCACGAACTTCGTGAACCTTCGGCAGGCCGGCGACCCTGTGGAACTGGGACGCGCCTATAGTGAGCAGGGAGCCGACGAACTGGTATTCCTCGACATCACCGCCTCACACGAGGGCCGCAAGACCTTTGCCTCCATGGTGGAACGCGTAGCCGCCACACTCAGCATCCCCTTCACTGTGGGGGGAGGCATCAACGAGCTCCGCGACGTTGACCGTATGCTATCTGCCGGGGCCGATAAAGTGAGCATCAACAGCGCAGCCCTACGCCGTCCCGAACTCATCGACGAAATCACCAGACACTATGGCAGTCAGGTGTGTGTCGTAGCCATCGATGCCCGTCAGGAAGAAGACGGCGAGTGGCAATGCTACATCAACGGCGGACGAGTACCCGTGGGTAAGCGTCTCTTCGACTGGGCCCACGAGGCACAGGAACGTGGAGCAGGCGAAATACTTTTTACTTCGATGAACCACGATGGAGTAAAGACGGGCTTTGCCAACGAGGCATTGCGCCAGCTTGCCGACCATCTGACCATCCCCATCATCGCCAGCGGCGGAGCTGGACAGAAGGAACACTTCCGCGATGCCTTCCGCAACGGACACGTTGATGCCGCATTGGCTGCCAGCGTGTTCCACTTTGGAGAAATCAGCATACCTGAGCTAAAACAATATTTAAAAGCAGAAAACATAAGCGTAAGATTATGAACATAGATTTCAAGAAAATGGACGGACTCGTACCTGCCATCATTCAGGACGCTCAGACACAGAAGGTACTGATGCTGGGCTTTATGAACGAGGAAGCCTACACCAAGACCGTAGAAACAGGCAAGGTGACATTCTGGAGCCGTAGCCGCAATTGTTTGTGGACGAAGGGCGAAACGAGTGGAAACTTCCTGAACGTGGTGGAGATACTGAACGACTGCGACCAGGACACATTGCTCATCAAGGCCCGCCCCGATGGTCCCACCTGTCACACTGGAGCCGACACCTGCTGGAACGAGAAGAACGCAGCCAATCCCCTGCTCTTCCTCTCCGAGCTGAGCGACTTCATAGAGAAGCGTCACGAGGAGATGCCAGAGGGTTCATACACCACGAAACTGTTTAGCTCGGGCATCAACAAAATAGCCCAGAAGGTGGGCGAAGAGGCTTTAGAGACCGTCATCGAGGCAACCAATGGCAGCAACGACAAACTCATCTACGAAGCCAGCGACTTGCTCTATCACCTCATAGTCATGCTGACGGACAAGGGTTTGCGTCTGGAAGACGTTGCAGAGGAGCTGCATCGTCGTCACGACCCTGAATGGGATAAACAGCGCCGACAGGCCAAAGCCGCAGGCACTATGAAATAATTCGTAATTCGTAATTTGTAATTCGTAATTATATAAGATGTTAGTAAAATACGAACAAGTACAGCTTTGCCAGGACGACCAGGTAGTGCTCTCTGATTTGAATCTGGAAATCGAAGATAGTCAGTTTATCTACGTTTTGGGCGAAGTAGGATGCGGAAAAACTTCCCTACTGAAAAGCATCTACGGAGAATTACCCATTGCTGCGGGCGAAGCTACAGTATTGGACAACGACATGACGCACATGCGTCCTCGCAAAATGCCAAAGCTGCGCCGTCAACTGGGTATTGTGTTTCAGGACTTCCAGTTGCTACGCGACCGAACCGTCGACGAGAATCTCGACTTTGTGCTTCGCGCTACAGGATGGAGCAAGAAGATAGACCGAGAGCGTCGCATCATAGAAGTGCTGGAGCAGGTTGGTCTGCCTGACAAGACACGTCATCTGCCCCATGAGTTGTCAGGCGGCGAGCAGCAGCGCGTCTGCATAGCACGTGCCATTCTGAACAAGCCCAAGTTATTGTTGGCCGACGAGCCAACGGCAAATCTCGACATGGAGAATGGGCGACGGGTGATGGAGTTGCTCAATGGCATCCGCCTGCAGGGAACCACCGTCGTCATGAGCACCCACAACGAGCAATGGCCAAAGGAATTCCCAGGCATTGTATGGCGCTGCAAGGAAGGGAAGCTGACAATAGAAAATTGACATTATACATCTCACAAATATGAAAGTAATGAAATTCGGTGGCACCAGCGTTGGTTCGCCCCAAAGAATGAAAGAAGTTGCCCGAATCTTTGAACCGGCTCAGGGCAACCAATCGTTTGTAGTATTGTCTGCCATGAGCGGCACCACTAACAGTCTGGTGGAGATTTCCGACTACCTGTACAAGAAGAACCCCGAAGGTGCCAGCACCATCATCAACCAACTGGAGCAGAAATATCTGACACACGTCGAAGAACTATATTCGTCCGAGGAATATCGCGAGAAGACACGCCAGTTCCTACAAGAGGAATTCCGTTATCTGCGCTCATTCTGCAAAGGCAGCTTCACAAAGAAGGAGGAGCGCATTGTGCTGGCTCAGGGCGAAATAATGAGCACCTACATGGTTACCAACTACCTGCTGGAACAGGGAAAGAGAGCCATCCTGCTATCGGCTCTTGACATGATTCGCACCAACGAGAACGGCGAGCCCGACCTGCAGTTTATCCGCGAAGCCGCAATGGAACAGTTAGAGAAGAATCCTCACTATGACATATACATCACCCAGGGCTTCATCTGCCGCAACTGCGAGGGCGACATCGACAACCTGCAGCGTGGCGGAAGCGACTATACGGCCTGCCTCATCGGCGCTGCCATGCAAACAGCCGAAATACAGATTTGGACTGACATTGACGGCATGCACAACAACGACCCACGCGTGGTGGAGCACACCGAACCCGTGCGCCAGCTCTATTTCGAGGAGGCCGCCGAGTTGGCATACTTCGGTGCAAAGATTCTGCACCCCACCTGCATCCTTCCAGCCAAGTATGCCGGAGTGCCCGTCCGACTGCTCAACACCATGGACCCTTCTGCTCCCGGTACCATCATCAACAACGAGATTCAGCACGGCACCATCAAGGCCGTAGCCGCCAAGGATAACATCACATGTATTCAGATACAGTCGTCCCGCATGCTGCTGGCTTATGGTTTCCTGCGCAAGGTGTTCGAAATCTTCGAGCAGAACAAGACCAGCATCGACATGATATGCACCAGCGAAGTGGGCGTAAGCGTGACCATCGACAACCGTGCACACCTGACAGACATCGTCAACGAACTTAAGATGTACGGCACCGTGCAAGTCGATGACGACATGTGCATCGTCTGCGTCGTAGGCGACTTGGTAAGCGGCAATGTAGGCTTCGAGACCCGTGCCTGCATGGCAGTGAAGAAAATTCCCGTTCGCATGATAAGCTACGGCGGCAGCAACTACAACATCTCGTTCCTCGTAAAGGCCGAGGACAAGAAACGTACATTGCAGGCGCTGTCCGAGACGCTGTTCAACAAAAATTAAGCGCTCGGCGACGCAAGGAGACGCTTGCGTAATGCAATGGAGCAAGAATTAAGAGAGAAGAGTTTTCTAAACAACTCGTATAAAGGTAATTAAGGTAAAAGATTATTTAAGAATAAAAGATTATGAAGTTTCCGATAGAAAAGTTCCAGACGCTGCGAACACCCTTCTACTACTACGACATGACGCTGCTGGACGAGACCCTGCAAGCGGTGAAGGACCAGTTGCAACCTGACTGGCACATGCACTACGCCGTAAAGGCCAACACGAACCCGAAGATTCTGAGCCACATCGTTAAAGCAGGCTTTGGAGCCGACTGTGTAAGCGGCGGCGAGATTCAAGCTTGTCTGGACGCAGGCATCCCAGCCAACAAGATTGTCTTTGCAGGCGTGGGCAAGAGCGACTGGGAGATTGAGCTGGCTCTGATGACGGGCATCTTCTGCTTCAACGTGGAGAGTGTTCCCGAACTGGAAGTTATCAACGAACTGGCCCAGCGTCACGGCAAGATTGCCCCTGTGGCCTTGCGCATCAATCCCAATGTTGGTGCCCACACCCACGAGAACATCACCACGGGCCGTGCCGAGAACAAGTTTGGCATTGCCTGGGAATCGGCCTACGACGTCATCGAGCGTTGCCGCCAGATGAGCCACATCGAATGCATCGGCCTTCACTTCCACATCGGCAGTCAGTTGCTGGAGATGGACGACTTTGCCACACTGGCACTTCGCATCAACGAGTTGCAGGAGATGCTGGACACCTACGGCATACGCCTGCCCAACCTGAATGTGGGCGGCGGCTTGGGCATCGACTATGAGGCTCCCGACCAGAATCCCGTTCCCGACTTCAAGGCATACTTCGACACCTTCCGCCGCTACCTGCAGTTGCGCAAGGGTCAGCAGCTCCACTTCGAACTGGGTCGCGCCCTTGTGGCACAATGTGGCAGCCTGATTAGCCGCGTGCTCTATGTCAAGGAAACTTCGATGAAAAAGTTTGCCATCATCGATGCTGGCATGACGGAACTCATCCGCCCAGCCCTCTACGATGCCTATCACAAAGTGGAGAACATCAGCAGCAGCGAGGGTTCGGACACCTACGACGTAGTAGGCCCCATCTGCGAAAGCAGCGATGTCTTCGTCAAGGACTACCAGTTGCCCACGACCCGTAGGGGCGACCTGATGGCCATCCGCAGCGCTGGAGCCTATGGCGAAATCATGGCTTCGCAATACAACTGCCGCACGTTGCCTGCAAGTTACACCAACGAGGAACTATGACCCCTTTCAGCATCGTTGTCACCACCTACGAGCAATGCGACTCCTTGCGCCGTCTGCTGCCGAAGCTGATGGAGCAGGAGTATTCCGCTGAGTTCGAAGTCATCGTGGTTGACCTGAACAGCACAGACGACACGCTACTCTACTTGGAGAGCATGCAGAAGCAGTATGCCAACCTTCAAGTAATTCGCTTGCCACAAAGTGCACGCGACATCAGCCCGCTGCGTCTGGCGCTGACCTTGGCCTTCCGCGCTGCCGCCCACGAATGGGTGGTGGTGACGCAGGCCAACTGCTACCCCGCATCCTCGAAGTGGCTGGCTGGGTTGAGCGAAGTCTGCTCAGCAGACCCAGCAATCCAGATGGTGCTTGGCTACACGCGATTCGTGAACGGGAAGGGCTGGCACGGACTTCGCTGCCGTTTCTTCCGTTCGTGGCAGCAACTGCTCCACCTGACTTGGGCCGAGCACAACGGGGCCTATCGGTGCGACGGAACTAACCTGTGCTATCGGCGCGACTTCTTCCTTGAGCACAAGGGAGTTGCCAGCGACGACAGCCTGCGCATGGGTGCCATCGATATTATGGTGAACAACAACAGCACCGCTGCCAACACGGCTGTCAGCCTCTCCCCCCAGACCGTTATGGAACAGGACACCCCGCGCTACCGTCGCTGGTGGGTTGAGGAGCGTCTGTACTTCATGGAAACGCACCGTCACCTGAGCCACGCACACGGCTATCGGCTCCGGTATCTCTACAGCGTACTGCAGACGTGGGTTCCCACGCTGCTCCTTGCCACAGTAGCGATCCTTGCCAGTTGGCCGTTCATCATTCTGGCCTTGGTGCTGTGGCTACCCCTAATCGTGTGGCAGTGCTATCGCTTCGGCCAGCAGCTCCGCTCCATCGGCGACGCCCCCATCCGTTACGCACTACCCCTACTGCTGCACCTCATCCCCCTGTGGGACCTGCAGGCGTGGCTGCTATGGCTGTTCACGCCCAAACAAGTATTCCGCAAAAAGTTCATTTAGATTATGCAGAGCATTCCCTTTATTGCCTGGTGTCTCGCACATCTCAACTACTGGGTCATCACCCTGCTGATGGCCATCGAAAGCAGCTTCATCCCCTTTCCCAGCGAGGTGGTGGTGCCGCCTGCCGCCTATCTGGCTGCCAGCAACGGCGAGCTGAACGTGTTCCTCGTCGTCGTGTGTGCCACCGTAGGAGCTATCATCGGCGCACTCGTCAACTACTTCCTTGCCTTGCAGCTTGGGCGCCCGATAGTGTACAAGTTTGCAAACAGCCGCTTGGGGCATATGTGCCTGATTGACGAGGAGAAGGTGCGGCTGGCCGAACAGTATTTCGACCGTCACGGAGCCCTTGGCACCTTCGTGGGCCGTTTGGTGCCTGCCGTTCGCCAGCTCATCAGCATCCCAGCCGGACTGGCCCGCATGAGTCTGGGACGCTTCGTGCTCTACACCTCGCTGGGAGCAGGCATGTGGAACAGCATCCTTGCTGCCATCGGCTACTATCTGGCAAGCGTAGTGCCCTACGACGAGCTAGACAGCAAGGTGGCCGAGTATGCCGTATATCTGAAGATTGCCATGCTGGGGATCGGTCTTTTCGTCGTATTCTACCTTATTTATAAGGGAATGAAGAAATGAAACGACTGCTTCTTATTCTTGTTTTCCACGCTTCATTCTTCACGCTCCGTGCCGACGTGTGGGACACGCTGTGTGTGGAGCGCTATCGCATCGACACCACCGAGGTGGGAGCGCTGAAGGCCGAGGTCAACGCCCTGGCATTCTTCCAGAACAACGAGTTCAGCAGCCGCGTCCTGAAGGGCTACACCCTGCCGGGCGGATGGCTGCAGCCGAAACTCACCTACAGCCCCACCCGCATGGTGCATCTCGAAGTGGGAGCCCACCTGATGTTCTACGACGGTGCCAACCGCTACCCCAACTATGCCTATAGTGACATTGCCAAGTGGAAGGGCAACCAGCACACCCACGGCGTTCATGCCCTGCCCTACCTGCGCGTGCAGGCCGACTTCCGGCGCCTCACCCTTGCCTTGGGCGACATCTACGGAGCACAGAGCCACCAGCTCATCCTGCCCCTCTATAATCCCGAACAGAATCTGTCTGCCGACCCCGAGATGGGCTTCCAGCTCATCAACGACCGCCGTCGCAACCATCTCGACATGTGGATAAACTGGCAGAGCTTCATCTACCGCCTCGACTCGCATCAGGAGGCCTTCACCGTGGGCATCAGCAACACCCTGCGGTGGAATAGCGACAAGGAACGCCGCATCCAATGGGAAACACCCATCCAGCTCCTGCTGCAGCACCGTGGCGGCGAGATTGACACCACAGCCACTGGCGTACAGACAGTGGTGAACGCTGCCGTCGGAGCACGCATGACGTGGCGCCCCGCCAAGAGCAAGCTCAACAGTCTGCGAGCCGAGGCAAACGTGCTTGGCTCGTGGCAACAGCACGGCACCCTGTGGCCTTTCGACACCGGTATGGCCCTGCACACGGCAGTTAGCATGACCATGCTCAAGAACCTCTGCCTCGAAGTGGGCTACGTGGGAGCCCCGCGCCAGTTTGCCAACCTCTACGGCTCGCCCTTCTTCGGCACCATCAGCATCCGCCACCGCTCGCAGAACCTGACTTTCCGCGGAATGCACACTGCCTACGCCAACGTCGGCTACGCCTACACCTTCGCGCCCGGCTACAGCCTCGCTGCCCAGTTGCAGCTCTACAGCATCCACAGTCGCGGGCTCGAAGCCCTGCCCTTCGGCTTCGGCATCTACATGCGCATCGACCCTTCCTTCCGCCTCAACCGCAAGAAATAAAACACCCCACTACGGACACGCCACATTCGTGACTACGGTCATGAAGTTTCATGACTACGGTCGTGACATACTCATGACTACGGTCATGACATACCCATGACTACGGTCATGAAAAAGCATGGCTACTGTCGCGGGAAACCTTGGCTACTGTCGCGGGAGGGAATGAGGCCTATGGAGTCTATGGGGCTTATGTGTTGGCGGAAGGATTAGTAATGTATCGGCAGAAGGATTAGTAATGTTTCAGCCATAGGAATAGTATCGCGTCGGGGAAGGCGACCCATCGGGCTCATGGGACTCATGGGGCCTATAGGACTTATGAGGCCAATGGGGCGTATGGGACATTGCGAGCTCGGATATATGCAAATAAATTTGATTTATCGCTCACTTATTCGTATATTTGCAGCGCATAACGTGTGCGCGTATAAATATATAAAGGTATGAAGGAGATAAAATGGGGCTTCATCGGCTGCGGTGAAGTGACGGAGCGCAAATCGGGACCAGCCTTCTCGTTGGTGCCGGGTTCGAGTGTTGTGGCGGTGATGAGCCGCAATCAGGAAAAGGCAAAGTCCTACGCCCAGCGGCACGGCATCCCGCGCTGGTACACCGATGCCCAGGAGCTGGTGGACGACCCGGAGGTGAACGCCGTGTACATAGCCACGCCCCCCAGCAGCCACGCCACATACGCCATCATGGCTATGAAGTCGGGCAAGCCCGTCTATGTGGAGAAGCCGCTGGCTGCCTCATACCCCGAATGCCAGCGCATCAACCGCATATCGGAACAGACGGGAGTGCCCTGTTTCGTAGCATACTACAGGCGCTACCTGCCCTACTTCCAGCGCGTGAAGCAACTGGTGGCAGAGGGTGCCATAGGCAAGGTGCTGAACGTGCAGGTGCGCTTCGCCGTGCCCCCGCGCGACCTCGACTACAACCGCAACAACCTGCCTTGGCGCGTGCAGCGCGACATTGCCGGTGGCGGATACTTCTACGACCTGGCGCCCCACCAAATCGACCTCCTGCAGGAGATGTTCGGCCCCATACTGCGTGCCCACGGCTACTGCGCCAACCGCGGCGGGCTGTACCAGACGGAGGATACGGTGAGCGCCTCGTTCCAGTTCAACGACGGCATGCCAGGCTCCGGTTCGTGGTGCTTCGTCTCGGATGCCTCGGCCAAGACCGACCGCATAGAGATTGTCGGCGACAAGGGCTCGCTGTCCTTCTCGGTCTTCACCTACGAACCCATCGTGCTGCACACCGAACAGGGACGCGAGGAAATCGTGGTGGAGAACCCCAAACACGTGCAGATGCCCCTCATCCAGAACGTGGTGGAACACCTGCAGAAGACAAGCAACTGCACCTGCGATAGCGTGTCGGCCACCACCGTCAACTGGGTTATGGACCGTATATTAGGTAAATAACAGACATCTATGAATCAGATATTTAGAGAGGAATTATTAAATAGGTTCTTGAAGTACGTCAGCTTCGACACCCAATCGAGCGAAGAGGCTGCCGACCAATGTCCCAGCACGCAGAAACAACTGGCGCTGGCCCGCTACCTGACCGAGGAGCTGGCAACGCTGGGACTGGAGGACGTGGAGATGGACGAGCACGGCTACGTCTATGCCACGCTGCCCGCCACAAAGGGCAAGGAGGACGCGCCGACGATAGGCTTCATCGCCCACATGGACACCAGCCCCGACTGCCCAGGCAAGGACGTCAGACCCCGCATCGTGGAGAACTACGACGGAGGCGACATTGAGCTGAACCCCGAGGTGGTGACCCGCGTGGAGCTGTTCCCCGAACTGCTGGAGCACATCGGCGAAGACCTCATCGTGACAGACGGCAACACCCTGCTGGGAGCCGACGACAAAGCAGGCATAGCGGAAATAGTGACCGCCATGAGCTACCTGAAGGCCCACCCCGAAGTGGAGCACGGAAAGTTACGCGTAGCCTTCAACCCCGACGAGGAGATAGGCATGGGCGCCCACCTGTTCGACGTGGAGAAGTTCGGCTGTCAATGGGCCTACACGATGGATGGCAGCGAGGTGGGAGAACTGGAGTACGAGAACTTCAACGCCGCCTCGGCAAAAATCACAGTCAAGGGGCGCAGCGTGCACCCGGGATATGCCAAAGGAAAGATGGTGAACGCCCTGATGGTGGCACACGAGATAGTGGAAGCGCTGAAGGCCGAACGCCCGGAGACCACCGAGGGCTACGAGGGATTCTTCCACCTGACGCAGATGAGCGGCAACGTGGAGGAGGCAAGCCTGAGCTACATCATCCGCGACCACGACCGCACGCTCTTCGACCAACGCAAGGAACAGATACAGTCGCTGGCCGGCGAACTGAACCAGACATACGGCGAAGGGACGGTGGGCGTGACCCTGAAGGATCAGTACTACAACATGCTGGAACAGTTGGAGGACAAGCCACACATCACGGACATAGCCAAGGAGGCCATACGCGAGGCTTGTGGCCGCTGCAACGTCATACCCATACGCGGCGGAACGGACGGAGCACAGCTCTCGTTCAGAGGACTGCCCTGCCCCAACATCTTCGCCGGTGGCCTGAACTTCCATGGGCGCCACGAGTTCGTGCCCGTACAGAGCATGGAGAAGGCCACGCTGACGATAGTGAACATCTGTAAGAAGGTAGCCCTATGAACAACGAGGCAAGGGTGGACAAATGGCTATGGGCAGCACGCATCTTCAAGACACGAAGCATAGCCGCTGCGGCCTGCAAGAAAGGACAGGTGTCGATGGGCGGCACACAACTGAAGCCCTCGCGCATGGTGAAGGTGGGCGACACGGTGGACGTGAAGAAGCCCCCCATCACTTACTCGTTCCGCATACTGCAAGCCATAGAACACCGCGTGGGGGCAAAGCTGATACCCGAAGTGCTGGAGAACGTGACCAGGCCCGAGCAGTACGAACTGCTGGAGATGAGCAAGATAAGCGGATTCGTGAATCGCGCAAAGGGAACGGGCCGGCCCACCAAGAAGGACCGTCGTGCGCTGGACGACTTCCGCGACGACGTGCCCGTGTTCTTCGGCGACTTCGAGTTCGACCTCGATGATGATGAGAATTAAAAATTAAGAATTAAGAGAGAAGAATTAAGAATTTAAACTATGAGACGGAGCGTTTGGGCAATTGCCATCCTTTCAATTTTCAATTTTCAATTTTCAATTTGTTTAGCACAGACCGATGTCACAAGCCAGTACATCAAGAACGCATCGTTCGAGGCCAATGACATCACGAAGCTAAGTGCCGACAACACACGCGGAGCCTACACCGTGGGCACATCGCTCACCGACTGGACCGTGACAGGCTCGTTCGGCGTGAGCGACATCATGACCGCTGCCGCAACAGCCACCGACAACAACATGGGCAGCCCCGGACAGGCCAGCGACGGCACACAGATGTACTACATCCGCAATGCCTGGAACAACGCTTCGGCCTCTGTGAAGCAGACCGTCACCCTGCCTGCCGCAAAGTATCGCCTGACGGTGGACAGCAAGAGCGCCCACGCAGGCACATCGAGCAGCGGAAAGCTGGTGGCAGCCGGCGAGAACACCGTCATCGGCATGAACCAAGGCAGCATTCCACAGACGTGGAGCACCGTAGGCGTGGAGTTCACCCTGAGCGAGGAGCAACAGGTGACACTCGGATTCGAGTTCACATGGGTAAACAGCCCAGGCGCAAGCTTCCTGCTCGACAACGTGCGTCTCTACGACATCACCAACGAAGTCACGCCGCCCGACCCAAAGGAAACGGACGTGGCATCGCCCACGGAGGGAGTTATCGACAACACCTTCGTAGGTGAAGAGGAAATGATGAATGACCTGCTCGGTATGTTGGCCAAATTCAGCACCTACCTCGTGAACGACTATCAGGAAGCACAATACCCCAACAGCATCGGCGAGACGTGCGGATGCTTCCGGGGCGAGAGCACGATGGCCAGCAACGAGGCTGGCGTGCGCACCAATGCCGACCTGTCGATGATATGCGCCTTCCTCGTGAAGTACGCCAAGCCTGCCGGCATCGCACTGCCCGCAGGAGTGACGTGGGAGAAGATTGAGGAAATGGCCATGAAGACACTCGTCTTTGCATACTCCACGCACAAGGCCAACAAGCTGAAGATTTGCTCGGGAGGCGACTACTGGGGCAGCACAAGCGGCACCGACCACGTGTGGGAGAGCTCGCTGTGGGCAATGAGCGTTGCATACTCTGCCTACTTCCAGTGGGACAAGCTCACGGAGCAGCAGAGGGGTTACATCTACAACCTGCTGAAGGCCGAGTGCAACTACGAGCTGAACCGCACCATACCCACGGGCTACGCTGGTGACACGAAAGCCGAAGAGAACGGCTGGGAAGCCGATGTGCTGGCTGCCGCACTGGGACTGTTCCCCAACGACGAACTGGCACCTAAGTGGTTCGAACGCATGCGCCTCTTCGCTGCCAACAGCTACTCGCACGAAAGCGACGCCACAAACACAAACATCGTTGACCCCTCGTACAACAACACCCGATGGAGCGAACTCTATAAAGGCATGAACCTCTACAGCGACTGGACGCTGCAGAACCACAACCTGTTCCACACCTCGTACCAGAACGTGGTGATGCAGGAACTGGGCGAGGCCGCGCTGGCGCTGAAAATGTTCCAAGGCGATACGGAGCTGTGGAAGTCAAACGCCCTGATGCACAACAACCAGGAGGTGATGGACAGCGTGCTCAACTGGCTGGCACTGGCCGACGGCGAACTGGCAATGCCCAACGGCAACGACTGGAGCCTGTTCCTCTACGACCAGATTACGAGCTACAGCACACAGGCCTGCTTCCAGCGCGACCCCAATGCCCTGCTGCTGGAGAATCTGGCATACAAGCAGATAAAGGCACGACAGACGACAACGGCTGACGGCTCGTGGCTGCTGCGCCCCGACGTACAGGCCCGCCGCATGGGTGTAGAGGCTCATCGCGTGATGATGACCTACCTGATGCACAAGATGCTATCGACGGCAGACCTCGAACCCACCTCGTGGGAAGACTTCCGCAACGCACACGCCAAGGCCATGATATTCCCCTGCCAGAACATCGTTCGCGCCTACACACCCAGCCGCTTCACATGCTTCTCATGGAGCACAGGACTGAAGAGCTACACGGGCTACTTTGCTGCCGACAAGGCCGACAAAAACAAGATTGTGGTGCCCTATCGTGCCAATAACTCGGGCAACATCACGGGCTGGTATGAGGTGAACGGAAAGGGCACGAACGCCACACCCGTCGTATCCGGCAACTATCAACTGGACGGCGACGCATGGGTGATGAACGGGGAACTCTCCGTCAACGACGCGGCCCTGAACAACCGCTTTGCACTCTACTCCACTCCAGGCAACGCCTTCATCTACCTCGACCACGTGCGGGCAAACACCGCCTGCACCATCACGGCGGAGAAAGGCGGACTGCTGGCCATCTCCACCGATGAACTCACGAAACTGCAGCGCACACTATACTATGCCGACGGCGAAGACATCACGTGGAAGCAACGCGACGGCAGCTCGCAGTTCACCTTCAAGGCAGACTGGGTGAACATCGACAACGAACTGGCCGTCGTAGGTCCCGGAGGAAAGAAGATGGCATTCGGCGACCGTGGTGCCAACAACAGCATATACACCTCGAAACTATATCCTATGTACGGCAACGAGAGCCGCACGGCAAAGGCCGGCGACATTGTGGATGCACGCCATCTGGTGTACTACTGCAGCATCAATGCCGAAGAGACAAAGGCCTTGGCTGCACAGGTGAAGGGACTGAAGGACATCGTGCCGACAGGATGGAACGGAGTGATTGTCCCTGACCCCAGCGGTGCACAATACATCCTCATCTCTAACTTCCGAGGTACATCAACCGCCACCATCGACGGCATCACGATAAAGGACTTGGGCGCACCCATCTTCAGCACAGAAACCGCCATCGAAGACAGCAAGGCAAAGATAAGCCTCAAACTGGGACAAAACAAGAGCATGGGCACACAGATGAA
This sequence comes from Bacteroidaceae bacterium, assembly GCA_045220575.1. Lineage (GTDB taxonomy): Bacteria > Bacteroidota > Bacteroidia > Bacteroidales > Bacteroidaceae > Physcousia. The sequence goes on along the minus strand of JBGUVX010000010.1, from coordinate 19,893 downwards.
ACTGTTCGTAGCTGGTTCCAAGGTAACGGCCAAGCTAGAAGACAGCAACACCGCATCCGTCACAGCTACGGAAACCACCACAATTACCATATACGGCGTGCCTGGCAACTACCAAAGATTCTCGAAAGAGGTCACCCTCGCTGCAGGCGACACCGCTAAGGTGGTGCTGACGGATGAGGATTTGACGGTTGAGACAACGGGTGGCGAGGACAACATAAAAGCTACACAGAAAGACCCTTTCGTCAAAGGCGACACGTACACAACGGGAGGCACACGCGTCGCTGAAAACACCAGACTCCCCAAAGGCATCTACATCCACAACGGCAAAAAACATCTCAAATAACCTCCAATAAGCCCTATTAGCCCTATTAGCCCCAATGATAGACCGAGCGACAGTTGACAAGATAATGGACGCGGCGAACATCGTCGATGTCGTTTCCGACTTCGTGACCCTGAAGCGTGCAGGAGCCAACCTGAAAGGCTTGTGCCCCTTCCACGACGACCGCACGCCATCGTTCATGGTCAGCCCGGCCAAAAACTACTGCAAATGCTTTGCCTGTGGTAAGGGAGGCAATCCCGTGGGCTTCATCATGGAGCACGAACAGATAACCTACCCCGAGGCGCTGCGCTATCTGGCCAAGAAATACGGCATCACCATCGAGGAGAAGGAACTGTCGCAGGAGGACATACAGCGGCAGGACGACCGCGAATCAATGTTCATCGTCAACGAATGGGCAAACCAATGGTTTCAGGACCAAATGAACAACACGCCCGACGGACGCGCCGTTGGCCTTGCATACTTCCGTCAGCGTGGTTTCCGCGATGACATCATCCAGAAGTTCCAACTGGGATTCTGCCCGAATACCCGTGAAGGACGAATGAGCAAAGATGCCCTGAAAGCCGGCTATCAGGAAAAGTATCTCACGAACGACCCTGAAACGGGACTGGGCACGGGATTGTCGCTGAAACGCCAAAACGGAGAACTGGGCGATAGATTTTGGGGACGTGTCATCTTCCCCATCTTCACCATATCGGGTAAGGTGGTAGGTTTCGGCGGACGTGTGCTCGATGCTGCCACCAAGGGTGTGAACATCAAGTACCAGAATTCGCCCGAAAGCATCATCTACTCGAAGAAGAAGGAACTCTACGGACTGTTCCAGGCGAAACTGGCCATACGCAAGCAGGACCTCTGCTTCCTCGTTGAGGGCTACACCGACGTAATGGCCATGCACCAGAGCGGAATAGAAAACGTGGTAGCCTCATCCGGCACGGCGCTGACCGACGACCAGATACGCCTCATACATCGGCTGACGGACAACATCACGGTCATCTACGACGGCGATGCCGCTGGCATCAAGGCCTCGCAGCGAGGCATAGACATGCTGCTGGCACAGGGCATGAACGTGCGACTGTTGCTCCTGCCCGACGGCGATGACCCCGACTCGTTTGCACGCAAGCACAATGCCACCGAGTACCAGCAATATCTGGCCGAGCATCAGGTGGACTTCATCAAGTTCAAGACCAGTCTACTGATGGAGGAGGCACAGGGCGACCCCATCAAGAAAAGCCAACTGGTGAACAACATCGTGCAGAGCATTGCCTGCATTCCAAACGAAATCACCCGTAGCGTATATGTACAGGAAACGGCCCAGGCCATGCAGATTCAGGAACGAATCGTAGCCCAAGCCGTAGCCAAACAAGTGCAAGCCAACTACGAGGAACAGCAGAAACAACGCGAACGCCGACAGCCCGTGGCAACTTCGGAGGGTGAACCGCAGGACATCCCTCTGCCCACGACAGAAGTGTCTGAAGGGAATCCAGCCGAAGACTATGTAGCGCCTTTAGTACAAAGCATCCACGACCGCGACAATAAACATCTCTTCGACAAGGAGAGGGAGCTCATACGCCTCATACTTCGCTACGGTGAGCAAGTTATTGGCAACCTGCCTGATGAAGAGGGTAACGAGCATCCCATCACCATCATCGAATTCATCACGGCCTCCCTGGTGCAGGACGAATTACAGTTAGCGGTGCCCATTCACAAGACCATTGCCGAAATAGCCATTCAACACGTGAAAGACGAAGGCTTCATAGCCGAGAAATTTTTCCTGAACTATCCCGACCCCGACATCAACTCCTTTACCTTCGACCAAGTTACTGACAAAGAGCAACTGAGTCGCATGCACAAGAAGGCGAACAAAGACGACGAACGGAACCTGTCGGAATTAGCCAGTCATATCGTCACCGACTACAAGCTGGAAATTGTCACCCAGCAGAAACGACAAATCATGCGCCAGTTGCAAGACCCAGAACTGATGCGTGACACACAGCGTTATCTGGAAGTAATGACGCAATACAAAGACATCAAGGAGATAGAGAAGAAACTCTCGCTACAAGAAGGTCGCGTAATTGTCTGAAAACAATCGCCCACCCCGTTCAACATCGGAACAGGGAGGGCGAAACATTTCGTATAGAACAATTTTATGACTTGTGACTGATAAGTTTCAGGAACTCCTCACGCGTCTTAGCCTGATTAAAGGCACCGGTGAAGTCGCTTGTGGTAGTGATGGAGCCTTGTTTCTGAACACCACGCATCTGCATGCACATGTGCTGTGCCTCGACAACCACCATCACGCCCAGAGGTTGCAGAGCCTGCTGGATGGCCTCGCGGATTTGAAGCGTCATACGCTCCTGCACCTGCAGGCGATGGCTGTAGCAATCCACCACACGAGCTATCTTGGACAAACCTGTGATGTAGCCGTTGGGAATATAGGCAACATGGGCTTTACCGTAGAAGGGCAACAGGTGATGCTCGCAAAGCGAGTAAAAATTAATGTCCTTCACAATAACCATCTGACTATAGTCTTCCTTGAACTTGGCCGAACAAAGAATCTGTATTGGGTCTTCGGAATAGCCGCTGGTGAGGTCAATCATAGCTTTCGCCACCCGTTCGGGTGTCTTCTGAAGCCCCTCACGCGTTGCATCCTCGCCAATCAGTCCCAGAATGTCGCGAATGCGTTTTTCTATCTCTTCTTGTTTATTCATACATCACAGCATTTATCTTACACTTGACGGTTATGGCTTCCGAAAACTTACCCGTCTTGCGCATTTCCTCCAACAGTTCCAGTGCTTCCTCACGCGTACGGAAGTCACCCACGTGACAAATCCAACGTGGACTGACGAATCGCGTATAGACAGGCTGACCTGGGAATAACGTGTGCACCATACCCTCCATCTGGTATGCTTTGTTCTTGGCATCGCGCGAATTGGCACCTGCATACACTTGTACGCGGAATCCATTCATACGCATCTTGCGAACAGGGATTGAGTCGATATGGGCCAGAATGCTGTCTGGCGTACCAGTCGGAGATAACCGCCCCGTGTTGGTATGTGCCGTTGGCTTGGCCTTCAACACACCCATTACACGAGCGGCAATATCTGCGTCCTGATGGATTTGCACTACGCCTTGTCCTGCTGCCGTCGACTGGAGCCGAACGAGGAAACTGTCCTGAGCAAAGGACGAATTGACAATTGACAACTCACAACCGACAATTACAACTAATAAGAATGTTAATCGTTTCATTATCCTTGTTTCATTATCAAATGTTCAACAATCAATTGCCCTATCGCAGTTCTTTAGTCTTTCCAAGCGTCGATGATACCCTTGAAGTCAGCACACTTGAGGGCAGCACCACCAATGAGGCCACCGTCTACGTCGGGCTTCGAGAAAATCTCCTTGGCGTTCGAAGGCTTGCAAGAACCACCATAGAGGATGCTTACGTTCTCGGCAGCAACATCGCCAAAGCGACCAGCAATGACGCCACGGATGAATTCGTGCATATCCTGAGCCTGCTCAGCAGTAGCGGTCTTGCCAGTACCGATTGCCCAAACGGGCTCGTAGGCAAGGATGATGTTGGCAAACTGTTCGTCGGTCAGGTCGAACAGGCTGTCAGCCAACTGTCCGCCTACTACCTCATTCTGCTTGCCAGCCTCACGCTCTTCCAGAACCTCACCGATGCAGAAGATAACCTTCAGACCGTTGGCAAGAGCCAAGTTAACCTTCTCCTTCAGGATTTCGGGAGTCTCACCATAGTAGGCACGACGCTCACTATGACCCAAGATAACATACTGGGCACCAGTGCTCTTAACCTGAGCTGCACTTACCTCGCCCGTATAAGCGCCCTTCTCCTTGTCGGCGCAGTTCTCAGCACCCAGACCGATAACTGTATCCTTAACAATGCCGGCAACAGTAGCCAGATGAATGAAAGGAGTGCAAATAACTACATCGCAATTGGGCTTATCAGCAGCGAGAGCGCCCTTCAACTCAGTAGCCAATGCTACACCTTCCTGCAGGTTCAGGTTCATCTTCCAGTTTCCTGCTACAATCTTCTTTCTCATTTCTGTAATAGTTTTAGTTTGTGGTAATAACGAATTAATTCTCTTATGTATCTTATGTCGTTTATATAATGTCTGTCCCACCCAGATGCGGTCGATAAGAGTCCACACTACGAGGGGCACCAGGAACCAGAGCAGCAATCGGTAAATCGCCCTCAACCGGCCATTCTCGCTCATCTGTCCCATCTTTGTCTCCTCGATGGGTGCAGTTTGCTCGTCAAACGCGGGCAAGTCATTGACAGACCATTTTTTGTACACAACCCCATCATGGAACATCAGCAGCCCCGGGTTTGAACGAATGACGGTCTTCAGCGCCGTGCCATCAGACTGGGCGAAATCGTACTCTGCTCCTGTCAGGTCCTTCCAGCGGTCTATGCTCTCCTGTCCGCTCGACGTCAACGCAAGAAAAGGATAATCTTGTTGCTGACAATAGTCGTAGAGGGCATTTATCTTCTCCATTGACCCGTCATCGGCAGTTTCCAGGAAAGGCGCCACCAGCAGAAACTTGTAGCCAGGCTGTTCGAGCCACTCGATGGTAATGTCCTCTCCCTCTGCCGTCAGCATACTGAAGTCGGCATAGCGCATTTTCTCTGGGGCTTGTTCCCAATCCTGTATGATAGCCTTAGGCAGGTCTGTACCAATACGATAAGGCCGGAAATCTATCACCGGAAGGTAACGGATGTTATACAGGGCCAAGAAAAGGGCAAAGACCAGCGCATAGAGTGAGAGCAGCCACTGGTTGCGTTCAGAAATGAAACGCGTGAGGTGTCGGTACGACCACATACTCACAACAGCAGCTACCAGTAAGACAAGGTTCTTGCCGAAGGTCTGCCAGTTCGTGAGGTGCACAGCATCGCCAAAACATCCACAGTCCATTTGTGTGGAACTGAGAGCCAGGAAGAAGGTGAGTGGTGTCATAACAGACATCACAATCACCGTCAGCCTTGTGGTCGTGCGACGTCGGATGCCGAAGAACAAGTTGAAACCCAGATAGAACTCCAGCATTGCCAGTGCTACAGCCAGCGAGAGGGCAAGGAGAGGCGTCACAAAAGAATAGATTCCGAAAAGTACGGAGTAATCCTCTATCTTGTACTGAGTGCCACGAGGGTCTATCAACTTCACCATGCCTGAGAAGGCGAAGGTGAGTGACAGCAACAGCCTGCAGAGGTTAGCGCCCAGCCACTTGTTCCGCGTCTTGTTCGATGCCATCGCCAAAGGTCAGCTTTATCAGCCCAAAGACCGCATAGTTCATCATGTCCATATAGTTTGCGTCGATGCCTTCAGACACCAACGTCGCTCCGCTGAGCGATTCTATTTGTTTCGTACGGAATATCTTCATCAGGATGAGGTCGGTATAGCTGCTTACACGCATGCCACGCCAAGCCTCGTCATAGTCGTGATTCTTGCGGAGCATCAGCTGCAACGTGCTTTCTGCCCAACGGTCGTATGCTGCCAACGCTTCGTCATTCGACATATCGTCTACGTCATCGGCATATCCTAAATCCAACTGAATCAGTCCAATGAGGGCATAGTTTACAATGCCTATGAATTCGGGCCGTATGCCTTCATCGACAAGTGCCACGCCCTTAGTCTCGATGCTGCGTATACGATTTGCCTTGATGTATATCTGATCGGTAACCGATGCTGGGCGCATAATGCGCCACGCTGCTCCGTAGTCGTGCAATTTCTTGGCAAAGAGTGTTCTACACTCGCCCATCACTTGTCTGAATTGTTCTTCAGTCGTCATATTCCGTTATATTTGGGACAAAGATACAAAAAAAGCCTGATGTAGCAACACATCAGGCCTGTTTTTCTGCATAGGACGTCAGATTACGAGCATTTCAGAATCTGTCCGGGACGTAACGTCTTGTTACGTGAGATGTTATTCAAGCGGCACAGGCGGTCGATGGTGAGACGATACTTCTTGGCAATCTTGCTAAGTGTGTCACCTGAACGAACCTTGTAAACAAGCGAACGGTTCGTGCGCGTCATCTTCTGCTGCTGGAAGTTTCTCGACTCTTCGGCCTTGGCTTGTGCAACCTCCGTCTCTACGGCAGGCAGATTACTAACATCGTGAGCTGCCATCAACTGGGAACGTCCACCGCGACGATACACATAGTAGTCACCACGAATATCGCCTGCCTCAAAACTGAAAAGGTTCTCAGGATTAATCTTCTCGCCCACCAGTCGGGTCTCGAAGTGAAGGTGAGGACCTGTGCTACGGCCCGTATTTCCACCCAAACCAATTGGCTCACCGGCACGCAATATCTGTCCTTCCTGAACAAGATGCTTCGACATGTGACCATAGACGGTTTCCAATCCGTTGGGATGACGGATGACAACATATTTGCCATAGCCCTTACGGTAGCCCTGATCCTTGACAACACGAACCTTGCCACTGAAGGCGGCACGGATGGTATCGCCCACATATACCTTAATGTCTGTACCATAGTGGGTACGACCGAACTGGCGACGGTAGCCATAGTGTGAGTTCACGACACGGCTGTCGCAAGGCATATGGAAATCGCGCAGGTCGATGCGATATTCTGAAGGTGGCATCTGGTTGTAGCCCACAAAGGCATTCGACCAGTCGGGGTAAAGGTCACCACCGGGATTCTCTATCAATTCGTTGTTCTGTAAGTGTCTGATGGCAACTGAGTCAATAGCACGGAGCTTTGCGTTTATCGGCGCTTGGCGTGCCATCAGGTCCTGCGCCGAGGTTTGGGATGTTACTAAGGTTAAGAAACTAAATGCTAATAATACTATCTTATTCATTCCTATTTTCTTTTCAATTTAAGGTCATGCAATTACAAGTCAACTTCATCTACGGCATAGATGGCGTTAAAGTTCAAGTCACCGAAGTCAAATACTTCCTCGGGCTTGAAGAAACGGTCAATCTCCTCTTTGGCAGCATACACACCATCGCTGGCATGTACGATGTTCTGCTGGTTCGACATAGCATAGTCACCACGAATGGTACCAATAGCTGCATTTCTACCATTGGTCACGCCTGCCATAGCACGCACTACGCGAACGACCTCCACGCCTTCGATACACATAGCCACAACGGGCGTTGCCTGCATCGAAGCTTTCAACAGAGGGAAAAAGGGTTTGTCTTTTAAGTGGGAATAATGCTCTTCTACGAGTGCATCGGTCATGTAGAGCATCTTCATTCCTATGATTCTGAGGCCTTTGCGTTCGAAGCGGCTGATAATTTCGCCCATCAACATTCGCTTCACCACAGAAGGCTTCAATAATACTAAGGTTCTTTCCATTTAGAGCTGATTTCGAAATTCGGCGCAAAGGTACAAAAAAATTATCACTCAGGCAAATATATATTAATGTATTTAAGGTTTTTTAGTAATAGTTAAGCCTAAAAGGGGTTTAGTATGAACTGGCACAAGTTCACGTGTCAACTCACGACGCTTCGCATGTCAACTCGCGACACGTCGCATGTCAACTCACGACACGTCGCATCTCAACACACGACGCTTCGTAGGTAAAACCAACTGCGCTTACACGACAAGATCATTACAGGCACGAATCTATCCGCATCTTTTTTCAGCCCAACCAAAGTAGTTTTATCAAAGAATGCCTGTAAAATGAAATAATTTTAAAGTTTTCTTGGTCATTTCATAAAAAGTTATTACCTTTGTCATCGATAAACGAACAAAATGTAATCGAAGATGTTGCACGGCACTTGGTCTTACGCTTACTTTTATTACTTTTACTTTAGCAATGAAGTGAAGCGGAACGGCTATGGCAACTGAGCAACGAAGATTGAAAACAGAAAGAGAAAACAAACATACGTCCCGCTTCCATGAAAAGGAGCGGGATTTTTTATACATTATATAATATATGACACACAGAGTTGCGATACAAGGCATCGAGGGCAGTTTCCACGACATTGCCGCCCACAGGTATTACGAAGGCGAGAATGTGGAACTGGTGTGCTGCGAGACGTTCGAGCAAGTGTTCGACGAGATGAGCCGCGATCCCAGGCTGATAGGGATGGTGGCTATAGAGAACACTATTGCAGGTTCGCTGCTGCACAACTACGAACTATTGCGCGACAGCGGAGTAACCATCGTGGGCGAACACAAACTGCGCATACAACACTCCATTATGTGCCTGCCCGAGGACGACTGGGAAGACCTGACGGAGGTAAACTCGCATCCGGTGGCCTTGATGCAATGCCGCGACTTCCTCAGCCAGCACCGCGAACTAAAGAAGGTGGAAGTGAGTGACACAGCAGGAGCCGCTGCAGACATCAGCCGCGAGCATCTGCGCGGACACGCCGCAATCTGTCATAAGGATGCAGCCGAGCGCTACGGCATGAAAGTATTGCAGGAGGGCATAGAAACGAACAAGCACAACTTCACCCGATTCCTGGTATTGGCAAACCAGCAGGAGGCTTTGACGCTGCGGAATCTGCAGGAGGTGAACAAATCCAGCATGGTGTTCACCCTGCCCCACGAAGAAGGCAGTCTGTCCGCAATACTCTCTGTACTTTCCTTCTACAAACTGAACCTGACGAAAATACAATCGCTCCCCATCATCGGCAAAGAGTGGCAGTATATGTTCTACATCGACCTTTCGTTTACCGACTACACACGTTATCGTCAGGCCATCAATGCCATCAGCCCTTTGACCAGCAATCTCAAACTATTAGGAGAATATAAAAATGGAAAACAAAGTATTTAGTATAAAGCCTGCAGACAGACTGGCCAACGTGCAGGAATACTACTTCAGCCGTAAACTGAAGGAAGTGGCACAGATGAATGCCGAAGGTAAAGATGTCATCTCACTGGCAATTGGAAGCCCAGACATGCCCCCCTCGGAACAAACCATTGACGTACTTTGTCGCGAAGCACGCAAGGCCGATACCCACGGCTACCAGCCTACCGTAGGCACCCCTGAACTCAGAAAGGCAATGGCTGGATTCTACAAGCGTTGGTACGGAGTAGACCTCGACCCAGCGTGTGAGATTCAGCCCCTCATTGGTTCCAAGGAAGGCATTCTGCACGTGACGCTCACATTTGTAAACCCAGGCGACGAAGTTCTGGTGCCAAACCCAGGCTACCCTACCTACACGGCCTTGAGCAAACTCTTGGGCGCAAAGATTGTGAACTATGACTTGAAGGCAGACAACGGATGGCAACCCGACTTCGACGCATTGGAACAAATGGACCTAAGCCGCGTGAAGCTGATGTGGACCAACTACCCCAACATGCCAACAGGAGCCAACGCACAACGCAAGACATACGAACGACTGGTAGAATTAGCTCGTCACCACAACTTCATCATCGTCAACGACAACCCCTATTCCTTCATCCTGAACAGGGAGAAACGGCTAAGTCTGCTTCAGGTGCCTGGAGCCAAAGACTGCTGCATTGAGTTCAACTCAATGTCGAAATCACATAATATGCCAGGTTGGCGCGTAGGAATGTTGGCAACAAATGCTGAGTTCATCCGCTGGATTCTGAAAGTAAAGTCAAATATTGACTCAGGCACTTTCCGTCCCTTACAACTGGCAGCAGCCGAGGCATATCAGAACAGCGACGAATGGCACCAGCAGGCAAACATCGAAACATACGCACGCCGACGCCGCTTGGCTGAGGACATCATGACTACATTGGGTTGCACCTTCGATCCTCAACAAGTAGGCATGTTCCTGTGGGGACGCATACCCGACCATTATAACGATGTAGAAGAACTAACCGAAAAGGTACTGCACGAGGCTCGCGTATTCATCACGCCAGGATTCATTTTTGGCTCGAACGGAAGCCGCTACATACGCATCTCCCTCTGTGCCAAGGAAGACAAATTCCAGGAAGCCCTCCGTCGCATCAAAAACCTATAACCCTATAAAACCCATAAGCCCTATAAGACCCATTAGACCCATTAGACCCACAAAAAAGAAACAATATGGAACTCGAACTTCAACCTCTGAACCTTCCCAGTGACAAGAAACGCCCCATCGTAATTGCCGGTCCATGTTCGGCAGAGACCGAGGAGCAAGTAATGACCACCGCCCGCCAACTGGCCGACAAAGGCTGTCACATGTTTCGGGCAGGAGTATGGAAACCACGCACCAAACCAGGAGGTTTCGAAGGACACGGCGAGCCCGCCCTCAAGTGGCTGCAACAGGTAAAGCAGGAAACAGGGATGCTAATCGCTACCGAAGTAGCAAAGCCAGAACATGTGGAACTTGCCTTGCGATACGGGGTGGACATCCTGTGGATAGGCGCTCGCACCACAGTCAATCCTTTTGCCGTACAAGAACTGGCCGATAGTCTGAAGGGTGTAGACGTACCCGTGCTGGTAAAGAATCCAGTCAGCCCTGACCTTGAATTATGGGTGGGTGCATTATTACGCATGAACCGTGCTGGAATCCGTAAGTTGGGTGCCATACATCGCGGCTTCACCAGCGTGGACCAGCGCATTTATCGCAACACACCGATGTGGCATATCCCCATCGAACTACATCGTCGCTACCCCAACCTACCACTCGTCTGCGACCCCAGCCACATGGGCGGACGGCGCGACCTTATCGCACCACTCTGCCAACAGGCTATGGACATGGGATTCGACGGATTGATAGTAGAGAGCCATTGCAACCCCGATGAGGCATGGAGCGATGCCAGCCAACAGGTGTTGCCCGATGTACTGGACTTCATCATCGACCGATTGGTCATTCGCGATAATGCAGAAATGACCGAGTCGTTAGCAAGCCTCCGCAAACAAATCGATGAGATGGACAACCAACTGATGGACCTGCTGACCAAGCGCATGCGCGTAAGCCGTGAGATTGCCACCTATAAGAAGGAACACAACATGGCTGTGGTACAAGCCGTTCGATACAACGAAATCCTTGACAAACGAGGTGCGCAGGGTTCTATGTGTGGCATGAGTCCTGATTTTGTGCGTCGCGTTTATGAAGCCATCCACGAAGAAAGTGTGCGCCAGCAAATGGAAATCATTAATAAATAAAAAGGAAAAAATGAAGATATTGATATTAGGTGCCGGAAAGATGGGCAGTTTCTTTACCGATGTACTGTCATTCGAACACGAAACTGCAGTTTATGAAGTGGATCCCAAGCGTATGCGTTTTCTCTACAACACGTTACGTTTTACAACATTGCAGGAAATCGAAGAATTTCATCCAGATTTAGTCATCAACTGCGTAACTCTGAAGTACACACTTGATGTATTCCGCCAGGTTATTCCTGCTCTCCCCAAGGACTGCATCATAAGCGACATTGCAAGCGTGAAGACAGGCTTGAAGGATTTCTATGAAAGCACGGGTATGCGATACGTCAGCACGCACCCCATGTTCGGACCCACATTTGCCAACCTTGGTGCCCTCAGCAGCGAGAATGCCATCGTAATCAACGAAGGTGACTATTTAGGCCGCGTGTTCTTCCTCGACCTCTATCGTCGATTAGGACTAAACGTACATGAATACTCTTTTGAGGAACATGACGAGGCTATGGCCTACTCCCTATCAGTACCGTTTGTCAGCACATTCGTGTTCTCCGCTGTAATGAAGCATCAGGATGCGCCCGGAACCACCTTCAAGCGCCACTTGAAGATTGCCAGAGGTGTTTTATCAGAAGACGACACACTACTACGCGAAATCCTTTTCAATCCGCGCACCAAGTCGCACGTGGAGGAAATTCGTGCCGAACTGAAAGAACTTATTCAAATTATCGACAATAAAGATGAAGAGGCACTCGGCGAGTACCTCTCCAAAATCCGCAAGAATATTAAATAAAGCTTAGTCAAAGTACACCGCATCGCGAAAATCAACGCCTGCGGTGTCCTTTGGCGATAACAACATCTGCTCCCTGTCAATAGGCCATTGAATGGCAAGCGTCGGATCGTCGAAACGAATGGAGCATTCGCTTTGGGGAGCATATACATTATCTACTTTATATGTAAAGATGGCCTCGTCGCTGAGCACCAGGAAACCATGAGCAAAGCCACGGGGTATGAAGAGCTGGCGCTTGTTTTCCTCGCTAAGTTCTACCATAACGTGACGACCAAAAGTTGGAGATGATTTCCGCAGGTCAACTGCCACGTCTAAGACTCTTCCCTTAATGACCCTTACAAGTTTGGCCTGACTCTGTTCGCCACGCTGATAGTGCAGTCCCCGAAGCACACCATAAGAGGACTTTGATTCATTGTCTTGAATAAAATCAACTTTTCCTATATGTCGCTCAAAATCAAGTTGTTTAAACACCTCCATGAAATAACCACGTGAATCTCCAAACACCTGTGGTTCCATTATCCAAACCCCTTCAATCTCTGTCATTATATATTCCATATTCGCTATGAGATTTTCTTTTCACTACAAAGTTACTGATAATTATTGGATTAACAAAACAGTCCAAAAAATCTTTGAAAAATATCTTCGCAATTATTCGTCTATTTGATTTTTTTACAGTAACTTTGTAGCATGAATCAATTTCCTACATTAATCGAATACCTACTTCTTAATCACGATTACGTGGTTATACCAGGCTTGGGGACGTTCATTGCACAGCAAATGAACGCGAAGCGGAATGAAGTAGAAGAAGTTTTTCTTCCCCCAATCCGTTCTGTACGTTTCAACGTGGAATTGATTCATACGGATAATCTCATCATCAACGCCATCGAAGAAATCAACAATGTTTCTTCAGAGCAAGCAGAACAGATACTTGCCACATGGGTGGAGGATTTCAAACAGGAATTGGATGATAACGAATGTGTGGAATTTGGTGCATTAGGCGTTTTCTCTATGGAAGCAGGAAACACATTGCTTTTCACTCCACAGGAGGCAGGTGTCACCACACCCGAATACTACGGGCTCGATGCTTTCCACATGAATGCAATTCAATCCGAATCCCAAGCTGACATTATCCCCCTGACTGCATCGATGGAGGCAAATGATAAGGCAATCATCATCCGCATCAATCGTCGCATAGCCAACATGGTGGTTGCGGCATGTGCCATAGTCCTGCTCTTCCTCTTCATCAACAATCCTATGCCCACATTGGACAATTCAGGTCAACAAAGCAGTCTCAAAGAACTGCTGATGCCCACGAAGAACGTCGAGAACCCTGTAGGCATTACGGAGAATCCAATGAAGGTTAACGCTAATGAGGAGGTAAAAGACGTTGCAGAAGATATTATTGCTGAATCTACCCCCAAGGCCGTTGAAGAGACACAGTCAACTGATGAATATTGTATTGTAATGGCAAGCGCAATATCCCAGAAGAACGCCGAAAGTTTTGTCAACAAACTAAATAACGAAGGATTCGACAATGCGCGAGTTATGATTACAGGCAAAATGGTACGCGTGGTTGTGGGACATTATGCTACTGCTAATGAAGCCTATCAGGCTGCAAACAAGATTCACCAACTTTCCACGAAGTACCGTTCAGCGTGGGTTCACCATCTCTCCCTTTAAAATTACAGATTACTTATGAAGCGGGTTCGTTGTCCGAAATGTGATAATTACATTACATTCGACGAGACCCAGTATGCACTTGGCCAGCAGTTGGTGTTTGTGTGTCCACATTGCCAGAAACAATTTGGAATACGCATCGGCACCAGTAAGCTTCGCGACAAGCACGACGAGCGCTACCTTGATGAGAAGAAGAATGAGCAAGGTTGTGGCAGCATCGTTGTGGTAGAAAACGTATTCCACTACAAACAAGTAATCCCTCTACAGATGGGAGACAACGTAATAGGTCGATATGTGCGTGGTACAGACATCAACACCCCTATAGAGACCTCCGACCCCAGCATTGATACGAAGCATTGCATCATTCGTGTGCAAAGGAACAAACGGGGCGACTTGCAATACATCCTGCGTGATGCCCCCTCCAATACTGGAACATTCTATATGAACGACATCCTTCGCGACCAAGACCGTGTTCGACTGGAGGAAGGAAGTATCGTTACCATTGGTGCCACCACCCTCATTCTGCGAACGGCTGATTCCGAAGCAACTGAAGAATAAACCATGAAGAACACGTCAGACATAAAGAAATGGACGCTTTTGGATAGCGAATACCTAATTCGCCGTCCTTGGCTAACCGCTCGGCGCGACCACCTGCAATTGCCTAACGGAACGGATATGCCCGAATACTATGTGTTGGAATATCCTGACTGGATAAACATCATCGCTATTACTAAAGAAGGACGTTTCCTGCTCGAACGCCAATATCGTCACGGACGCGGAATCGTGGCTTACGAATTGCCGGCTGGAGTCATAGAGAACGGAGAAGCGCCTCTTGCTGCTGCCCAACGCGAACTGTTGGAGGAAACTGGATATACAGGTGGCAAGTGGGAGCACTTCATGACTTTGTGTCCCAATGCAGGTGCCTGCACTAACGTCAGTCATACATTCTTGGTTACAGGAGTCGAGAAAACTTCTACACAACATCTGGAACAAACGGAGGACATTGCCGTTTACGAAATGTCACGCGACGAAGTGTTTGCTCTGCTGCGCGATGGACAATTCCATCAGGCTCTGATGGCAGCCCCCTTGTGGAAATACTTCTTTACCCATCCCTTATGATAAAAAAATCGGCTTCAGAACTTGAAGCCGAGAGTGAGTTGAACATGGTGGCGGTCCAGTGGAACGTCAACAGGTTGTATGCTAGTGTTGGCTAATGTTGGATAGTCCGATGCAAACTGAGTACCAGTTGAGGTAAAGCTGGAATCAAAAGCATAGAACTTAGCATTCTGAATGCGGCATTTATAAGCCAGGTCTGCATAGAATTTCTTGTACTTATAGCCTAAGCCCAAGGTGGCGATATTCGTCGCGCCCAGTGTCATATAGTCGGTACTGGTCTGGAAATTCATTGCATTCGAATCAAGATTATACTGGTCGAACGAGGGGTTGTCCTTGTATCGTCCCGAAACGAAGTTATATCCCACACGAATGGAGACTTTGTCTATTGGGTTGACTTCGACACCGAATTTTACCGTATGCTGGGCACGCAGCATTTTAGAAGTCAGGCTATTCATAGCAACATCTTTTGTGTTGGCGTATGCGCTGTGATAGGGGTCTTCCCAATCCCATGAAGGATAGCCCATGCTGGTCTTTGAATAGTTGGCGAACTCGTACTCCATACCGATTGCCAAAAGCTTCTTAACCGTCGTACCTAAGCTGATGCGTCCACGCCAAGGCGTACGGATGGTGGTTTCCAAATAGCTCTCGATTTGCTTGGTACGCAGGTTTGCGACATCATCCGTGAGGTCGAACAGCGTGCTCGACTTGGTGCGATACCAAGTGGGAGTCTCCATCGTCACACCAAATCGGAATGGATTATCCTCAACAGGACGAACGATGATACCGAACTTGGCATTAATGCCCGAACCGTCGATTGCGCGATCGTTGTATAGACTATAGTCACCGTAGCTTCCGCTTGCGTCAACATTCAGTTCTCGGTATTCGCTCCATGAGCGATAAGAAAGGTTGTCAACACCCAGCGTTGCGCCCACATACACACGGTCGGAGATATTGGAAGCAAGATTGAAGTCAAACGACTGCAACGAACCGCGTTGATGCCTTGTATATTGGCTTCTATCGCCTCGAAATGAGTTATAGTATCCCAACGGGTCCTTACTCAGGTAGTCATTGTCCACTGCCATACCTGCCAAGTTGTAGTCGGTATCGTATCCCTCAGTCGCCAATTCTGCAATCTGGTCCATTTGCGACAGCTCACCCAAGTTCGCGTTATCGGCATAGAATCCTAAGTTGAAGTTCCCCTTCTTCTGATAGTTCACGGCAACATTGAGGAACTTCAGTTTGTCGCCGCCCATATTCATGCTCCACACGAATCCCACCTGGTCAAAGGAGGCACGAGCCAGACGTTCGTTGTAGGTACGGGAATCCGATGAGCTCCATCCGTTTGCCTTGTTGGGAGCAACGACACCAAATGTTATTGCAGCATCACATTTCCGATAAAGGCCGATACCTGCTGGGTTGTCGCTGATGACGGAAAGGTCTGCACCTAAGGCTCCCATAGCTCCGCCCATTCCAACGTAGCGCGATGTGCCGTTTACGTCGTCTGTTGCCGTAAGCCTGTCATTTATGAAGGTATCTTGAGCCGCTGCGCGGAAGATGAGTATATGAGAGAATGAAAAAAGGAGAAATGCTATCTTTTTCATGATTATCAATTATCAATTGTCAATTATCAATTTTTATCGTCTTCTGTCCCTGTTTATCTGCCGCCTCGGCCTCCTCCACCTCGGCTGCCACCACCAGAGTAGCCACCTCCGCCACGCGAGCTGCCGCCTCCTGAGAATCCACCACTGCTCCTGCTACTGCTGGAGAAACTTCTACCGCTGCTCGATGAACTGCGACTGCTGCCTGAATAAGCAGGAGTTGATGTCGAGCGACCAGAGGAAGTGGTACGTGAGGAATTAGAAACCGTCGTGCGTGATGAACTTCCGTACGAACCACGATTCGTCGTTCCGTATGACCCGCGAGAGGAAGAATTGTAACCACGTCCGCTAACTGTTCCGCGTGCCGAACCACGCTCAGCCCTTGTGCCCAGCGATGTTCCGCGATTCGTAAGGGCATTCCCTGCTGCACGGCTGGTGGTGTATCCTCGTCCGGAACTCGATGAGCCACGCAGCGAACCACCATTTGATGCATACCCTCGTCCGCCGTTCATGCCACGATGGGGAGTTCCGCCGCCAGAGGTGCCATGATGGTGATGGTGGGGGTAATAGGAATAGTAGCCTCCCCAGCCCCAACTACGATACCAAGGGTCATAGTACCAAGGGCTATACCAACTGTAGTAACCATGCCAGCCGCCATACCAGCCCCAGTAACTTCCATAGTACCAAGGGTCATAATAGAAGGAATCGTAGTACCAAGGGTCGTTCCATGCGTAATAAGGATATCCGTACCCGTGGAAGCGCGAAAGGCGTGACGAATAGAGATAGTCGTCGTAATAGTCCTGTTCGTCAACAGGCAGACGGCTTTTGTCAGATATCAGATAACTGTCTTCGACCTCAAACGTGTCCTTCTCCGTCATGATGGTAACGGTACGGCCTGAGGTGTTTCGACGATTGTACTCGTCAACGTCCCGCAGTTTACCTGTGTAGTAAACCGCCGAATCCTCCACCACATAGTCCTTGAGGTCATTTCTCAATCCAGCGGAGGATGTAACACTCTTTTCGGTCTTACTCTTTTTCTTTGGCACAAAGTACATGTCGTCCTGTGCAAAAGCGGTAAATGGCATCGCAGCTAAAACCAGCCAAAACAAAGTCCTTGTTTTCATATCTTTTGTGTTTTTATAATTTCTCTGATGCAAAATTACCACCTTTTTCGCACTCTGCAAGGGGAAATTTCCCATTCCGTAGGGGAATTTCCCTATTCCGCCTTATATTATCTTGATTTATGCTTAGGGAGTTATCAGGGGAATATACGACTCTTGAAAGGAATTTTAATCCAGATTCATTTCGTATGTTGCTTGATTTATGCTATCTTTGCAGGCAGAACATTAAAAGCCTGACATCATGAAAAAGTCCATACTGACATTGCTTGTCCTGCTGTGCGTAGCCGTGCAGGCCTCCTGGGCCCAGGAGCTGACACCATCCACCGCGCTGGAACCGTACATCACAACACTGAGCAACCGAATGGTCTACAAGTTCAACTACCCATCGACCAGCGTGACGGGAGACTCCATTGTGTTATCGTCGCTGTTGGCATGCTGGGCGCCTACAACGCCGCCGGAGGACGACGCAGCCATCGAGTCTGTACACTTGTACAACCACTATACAGTCACTGCCAATTCGCAATGTCCCACCAGCGCTACGACCTCGACAGCCGACTTTATGGTTCTCGCCTCCTTGTTCGAAGGCGGTGAATACGACGAGAAAAGGCCCTACAAGAGCATCGTCAAGCGCAGCATCGTCATCATGCCTGACTTCGAGGGTTACGGCGTGTCGAGTGACAGGGTGCATCCCTACCTTGTCCAGACGGTAACAGCACAGCAGGTCGTTGATGCCTTAACCTATGGACTGGAACTTTACGGCCAGCTCGACGGTGCGGACAATACCCTGCCGCTGAAGGACGATTGGCGCTGCTTCAGCCTTGGCTATTCGCAAGGCGGTGCAGTAGCCCTCGCAGCGCAACGCCATATAGAACAGAACGGCCTCAGCGACCACCTGCACTTCCGCGGCACTTTGTGCGGCGACGGTCCCTACGACCTCATCGCCACCTTGCGCTACTATCTGGACGATGACGGCACCAGCTATGATGTAACCACCGTCCACCGCAAGGACCAGGTTACCCTGCCCATTGTCCTTTCAATGATTATGAACGGCATGATTGTCGGCGAGCCCGCTATGTCGCAGCACAAACTGGACGACTACTTCGAACAGTCGTTCCTCGACACTGGCGTCATGGACTGGCTGAACAGTAAGACCATGAGCAATGACGACATCAACACGGCCTGGCTTAGTCAGTTAGATAACGGCACTGCCACCGTTGGAGAGAAGAGCTATCCCGCTCCCCAAAACATGAGCGAGATGTTCTTCAAGCAAGAGGTTCCGGGTACGATTTGGGGCACCCAGACGGTAGCGTGGGCTCGTCTCGACAAGATTTTCACCCCTGGCTTCTACAACTATCTGAAGAATACCGCCAACTTCAGCAACGCGCCAGCTGCCACGGGCGACGCCTATGAGGACATGCGCTATGCCCTGGTGTCAAACAATGTCTGCACAGGCTGGGAGCCACAACATCGCATACAGTTTGCACACTCGAAGGGCGACATGATTGTGCCCTACGGCAATT
Source organism: Bacteroidaceae bacterium (assembly GCA_045220575.1). Lineage (GTDB taxonomy): Bacteria > Bacteroidota > Bacteroidia > Bacteroidales > Bacteroidaceae > Physcousia. The sequence goes on along the minus strand of JBGUVX010000010.1, from coordinate 692 downwards.
ACCTTGCCTTCCGCGATGCCCATCCCGACGGCGAAGACGACATGTATCGCATAGACAACACCTTTAGTGACAGCGACCATCTGAAGAGCGGCACAGCGTTTCTGGTGGGGTTAGGATCAAATTTCTTCGACTATTTCCAATGGATTGACGCTGCAACACCCACAGCCATCAAGACGATGTCCGATGTCAGAGGCCCGATGTCCGATGTGTGGTACACCATCGACGGTCACCGCCTCAGCGGCCGCTCGGCCGAAGGACGCTTACTAGGCAAGAAGCCGACGCAGAAGGGCCTTTACATCATAAACGGACGTAAGGTCGTGATTAAGTGAGAGAAGAACCGAGCTTGCTCGAGTTCTTCCGAACGTGAACGAGCTCGAGCAAAGCTCAAGCTGGTCGTGATAAAGTGAGAGATAAATCAACCCTCTCCCCTCCACCATCTTACATCTCTTTACCCCAAGATAATAGAGGGTCAGTATTCCCTGCGGTTCTAAAATTTAAAGACTACCTCGCCGGCAGACAAACGAAGTTCAAGACCAGCCTCGCTACGAAAACTTATGGCAAAAAGCATACATGCCAACGATGCACCGGCAAATAAGCCACCAGTAATATATGTGGCTGTTTTATTCTTGCCAGTAGCAGCTCCGACAGTAAAACATACACCGCTAACAGTTGCCGACGAAACCGAAGCAATC
>JBGUVX010000009.1:0-86813 GCA_045220575.1 Bacteroidaceae bacterium | reverse complement strand
ATTTCCATCCTTAAAGATGTGTACATGTACTGGTTCATGGTCATTTGAATAGAACATGAATCGAAATCCAAAAAAGATGAAAATTGTCGGCATAGTTAGTGTTATTTGTCGCAAATATACATATTTATTACATACACGCAAAACAAAAGCCCAGAAATGTTGGGAGAAGGAAATGAAAAAGCCTTTCAACACAGATCCGAATAACGCAAAAAAGAAGGAATGTGAAGAAACAGGTACCTTACTACCTTGACAGCCGTTGAGGGCCGATGAATAAAGGGCGGGAGGCGAGGTATATGTTAGTCCAACATGTACCTAACAGGTACCTCAGACCTCACCCTAAAAAAAGTCAATTCTGGCAAGGAAGCAACTGACGTCGCTACACAGGAAATGAAAAAGCCTTTCCACTTTGGGCGGAAAGGCTTTTTCTGCATGTCTATTCTATCTGCTTCTTCAGTTCAAGGGGTTTGAGTTGTTTAACAAGTTATTTGATTTCTTCTGTGAGCGATTTGGGCTCACGGCGCGTGTCCCATAATGCTGATATTAGAAGATCATTTCCTTTTATATAATATATCAGTTTGGTTAATTTGTTTATGACTATACTGCGATACCCTTGTACATAATTGGAAAGTAATGGCTCATAGTGACCAAGTTCCGGCATCCTTTCTAAATGATATGCAACAGCCTCAACTTCTTTCATGAATCGAGCGCTCGCCTTCTTTCCGAATTCATTCTGTATGTATTCTTCGGTCTGGTACAGGGCGATTTCTGCTCGATGTAGCCAGATAACTCTCATACCACGATGTCACGTTTATGACCAAACAGCTCATCATTAGTCTTGTAGCGACCAGCTGCATAATCTGCCTCTGCTTCGTGAAGCATAGTGTCTATTTCTTCCATAGTGTAAGGAGCGGCAGCATTCTCGCTGCGCACCTGTTGATACAGATGATCGGCAAGCCATTGCTTATTGTCCTTAGTCAGGGCTGCAGTTAAATAATCCAACAAACTGTTTAGCGTAGCAGTACTCATGATTCTATTATTAATGTATTCACGTCACAAAAATAGTAATTAATTTACAGATGCGCAAGAGAAAGAGATATTTTTGCAAAAAGGGGAATGTGCAAAAAACCTCACAAAGTCCCCCAGAGCCGATGAATAAAGGGTTCGAGAGGGGGAGATTTATTTGTAAAAGTCACCCAAACCTCACCTAAACCTCCCTGCTTTAGATTGATTGCGCCAAAGTGTAAATCATTGATTTTCAACGATAATCGTTTTTGATATATTCCTTAATCGGAGGGGAGGTTTGGGGGACTTTTGAGTGAGATTTGAGCGCAAACGTCACCGCCTTCAGCCCCGATAAATAAAGGGAAGGGGGAGGTTGGGAGGTTTTTTAAAAGAAAATGAGAAAATGAGAAGAGCCACCTCCCATCCTCCGTCGCGAATGGGAATTCGCTCCCCTTTGTGGAGCCGAAGCCACATCCAGTGGCTTCTTTAAAGCCCCAGTCGCCTCCCCGAGGGGAGGAGTGACGTTTCCTGATTTGGGTTGACTGTCAGTATGTCTAAAGCCTAAGATTAGTTGACTCGGTTAAACATTAAAACTTATATAGGTTGACTCTCATATAATTTGCTTAGTCCTCCCCTTCGACGGAGGGCGAGGGGGGCCTATCCTTTAGGCGAAGGATTAGTAATGTATCGGGCGACGCGATAGTAATGTATCAAGGGAAGGAATAGTATCGCGTCGAGGGAGGCGACGGGTCGCGAAGGAGGAGGTGACGGGCGAGGTCAGGGAACCCATAGGGCTCATCGGACTTATGGGATTTGGGGGTTACGGAAGCCAGAAAAGAGGATAATTAGACGTCATTACAAAGAAAAAAAGAAAATAATTTGGCAGAATCACGGAAAATGTGTTCCTTTGCAGTGTCAGAATGTCGTCAGAGGGCGCGAACAGTTTGCTTTCGTAGCAATATTCAAGCTGGACCTTTCTGACCACCATAAGAGGACATAGCCCACAAGGTTATGTCCTCAGTTTTTCTATCACACCGTTAATAATCTGCTCTTATGCTGATTAGCAGACGTTCGCCATACAATTCATCTATTATGAAGTCATTCGATTCCATTATACGCTAAAGACTATAGCAACATAGACTTGTAGAGTTACTCGGTGGGGTTGAGGATTTGCTGGACGGAGGCGTCGGCAGCGGCGAGGCGCTGGCGGCAATACTGGATGAGCTGTTGGGCAAGGCGCAGGCGGTCGGCCATCTCGTCGATGGGCACTTCGCCGCGTTCCATCTGCTGGGCCAGCGTTTCGAGCTGAGCCATTGCCTGTTCGTAGGTCAGTTGTTGTTTTTCCATTCTATTTCGGTTTGTTGAGTTACTACGGATATGAGTTTGCCCTTTGCCAGTCGGGTGACGATGGTCTGCCCGGCGCGAACCTTCGAAGCGTCGCGCAGAAGGAGTCCGTCGGCAAGGGTCATGGAGTAGCCGCGCTGGAGCAGGAGGGCTGGGTCGAGCCCTTGGAGGCGCTGTTCGAGAAGTTGCAGGCGGTGCTGTTCGCGCAGGCTTCGCTCGCGCTGGGCGGTCTGCAGGCGCGAGAGGAGTGTATCGATGTTATGTTCCTGTCGCTGGCGGATGGTTTGGAAGGCCAGAGGCAGGCGCGAAAGGAGTGTATCGATGCGATGCTGCTGCCGCTGGCGGACAGTCTGATAGGCAAGGGGCAGCACGCTGGCGAGACGAATGACGCGCTGCTGTTCGCGAGCCAGTCGCTCGGTGACACTACGGGTGATGCGCAGGCCGAGTTCGTCGATGTGGGCTGACGTTGCTGCCAGATGGTCAATGAGGAAGGCTGCCACCGCCGTGGGAGTCTTCAGGTGGGTGTGAGCCACATGGTCGAGCACAGTCTCATCGCGCTCGTGCCCAATGCCAGTGATGACGGGCAAAGGCATCTGGGCAATGCAGGCTGCCAAGGGGTAGGAGTCGAAATCGCTGAGGTCGCTGGTGGCTCCTCCGCCACGAATGATGACTACGGCATCCCACTGGTCGGCCTCGGCTGCTATCTGCTGGAGGGCGGCGATGATGGTCTCGGGCACACGGCTGCCCTGCATGACGGCAGGGAAGAGCTGGAGGTGGAAGTAGAAGCCGAACTCGTTGTTGAGCACCTGATTGCAGAAGTCGCCATAGCCCGCAGCCGTAGCGCTGCTGATGACGGCAATGCGCTGGGCGAGCAGGGGAAGCTGGAGCGCCTGGTTGTCGTGCAAGATGCCGTCGCGTTCCAACTGTCGCAGGATTTCGAGCCGTCGGCGCGCCATATCGCCCAGGGTATAGGACGGATCGATGTCGGTAATCGCGAGGCTGTAGCCGTATTGCTGGTGGAACGTGACGGCAACCTCCACCATCACCGTCAGCCCCTGTCGCAAGGTCTCGCCCGTTGCCGCCTGGAACTTCTGAGCCAGCGTGCGGAACGTGTTTGCCCAACAGGTGACTCGGGCCTTGGCAACGATGGTTCCCGACTGCTCGTCCTTCTGCACCATCTCGCCGTAGAAGTGACCGTTGTAGCCTGGGCGCCCCTCGCTCAGCTCCCCCTGCACCCAATAGCGACCAGACAGGCCCCTTTCGAGGGTCTCCTTCACCATCGTGTTCAGTTGATATAGCGTCAGCGGATTCATCTCACCTCTCACTTCTCACATCTCACTTCTCACCTCTTACGTCCTACCTCTTCTTTAATGCCCCGCACTCTGCTTCATCTTCTCGTTGGGTTCGGGAATGGCCGTATAGCGATAGAAATAATAATAGCTGCCCGGCACGCATTCCGTCTCTGGTCCTTCGCCTGTATTCAGCAAGCGGATGGCTTGGTCATAGGTGGCAGGCATGGGGTTGGGCCGCAAGCTGGGGAACGTGCGAAGGACGACTGCAAAGTTGTATAGATTCTTCTGAAGCAGCAGACCGCAGCACAGATAGTCGAATATCCGCTGGCGGTTGCCTTGAGTGTACTGCACCAGGCGTATCATCTCCGAATTGAAGGGATAGCCCCCCACGAAGTTATCGGCCCGCAGGGGACGTTCTATCTTCTGCTCTGCCCGCTGGCGGGCAATGCGAGCGCGCTGTTCCTTCACAAATTTGCCATAGAAGGGCGCATGGCTGAGCACCGTGAGATACTTCTCGGCAACGGCATATTCGCCCTCGCGGATGGAGTAGTCCACCATCTGCGTGAGAGAGCTGAAACAACAGGCATCGGGAAGCAACAGGAAGTACTCCTGAGCATGATGGAAGGCCTCGTCCCACAGTTCCAGATTGCGATAGAAGAGGCGGTTGAACTGGCAAGTCAGCAAGTTGCGCTCGTGATAATAGAAGAACTCTTCGGGGTTGTTGATGGGATAGGTGAAGAGGTTTGCAGGCAAGGTTCCCAAGGCACTCTCAGCCAGCAGAAGGTATTTCTGCATCAGCCCCGTGCCAGCACGACCGCTTTCTCGAACGGCAACGCGCATATCGGCCCAACGCTCCTCCTCGGCTGCATGCACCACCCGGAAGTAGCTATTTTGCTGGCGCAGCTCCGTGCTCCAAACAGGGAAAGGCTCGCCCCCGGCAACAACAGAATAGCGTTCGCCAAAGGGAATGAATGCCACGCGCTGACTGTAGATGGGCGGCAGCATGAGGGAACAGAGTGCCAGCAGGACGCCCCCCACAGAACGAGCGCGACCCTTATGGACAAACCATTCGACAACGGCGAACAGCAGGAACAGGGCAATGAGCAGGGGCATACTGAGCAGCATATAGCCCAGCGGCAGGAGCAGAATGCCCCAAGAGAGGCGCATCCACCAAATGGGCAGACGGTAATAGGTGAACAGTAGAAGCACCAAGAAGAGCACCTGAAGCTGCATCAGCAAGTTTACAGGCCACAACAGCAGCAAAACGAGTGACGGCAGCAGGGCAAGAAGGTCGAAGCGACGGTTGTCCGAGGGGAGCATCAGTCGCAGACACAGAGCCGTAAGCCAAGCCACAAGCGCCTGAATCAGGGCTGCCACCAGCGGCCAGCGGAAGAACTGCAGCAAAAGGCTGTCGAGCCAACTGGTGACGGCTGGCTGCAGGGGAAGCTTGGAGCAGAAATAATCGGCTGTGAACAGGAAAAAACTGTCTTCCTGCGCAGTAAGGTAAGTATCGGAAAGCCAGCAAGCCAAGGCCGCATAGGACGCAAGGAAAAAGGCTAAGGGCAGAAATCTTCTCATTTTCAATCTTCAATTCTTAAACATCCCTGCCAGCTCGTCGCGAGGGAACTCGATGGGTTCGCGCACGAACTCCGGTATGTTGTAGGCCATCATGAGCATCGTGTTCTGCCAAGGGCTGCGCTGAGGCAGCAGGAAGGGGCGCGACCAACGGCTGCCGTCCCAATGAGCCATGAAGAGGCGGGTATAGCGGTCGTCGATGCGCTTCGAGCTGAACAGCAGCCAATGGCCGTTGCTGCTCCAAACGTGGTAGCTTTCCATCTGGTCGCTATTGATAGGGCTGGTATCAACGAGCTGGCACGTCTCAAGGTCCATCATCTGAAAGTCGCTCTCGTTGTGGTAGAGGTTGAAGGCACCGCACTCGGCTACGGTGTAAATCATGTAGCGCCCGTCAGGCGAAATGCGCGGCATCAGGGCAGTTCCGCCACGTTCGTAGGCGCTGTACAGCGTGTCCACCTCGCCCAACGAAGCATCGATCTCGTTGAAAGGCACACGGATGATGCTGTAGTGCATCTTCTTGTACTCCTTCGGCATTTCGACAGGTTGTGCCGTACTGAAGTAGAGCCAACGTCCGTCGGGCGAGAAGGCAGGGAATATCTCATGGCTCTGCTCGCCCATGAAGCGCTCGTCGTAGGACACTCGGTGCTGTTCCGTATCGTAGATGATGAGGTCGGACCAGAGGTCGTAAACCTCCACCTTGTCGCGGCTCTGTCCGTAGAAGCTTTGGTGAGTGGCGTTGCTGCTGAAGGCAATGTAGCGGCCCTTGGGATGCCACATGTTGTAAGAACCATGCTTGTAGGGTTCCATGCTCTTGATGTCCACCTTCTCAACAGTATCGTCGCGCTTAATGAGTGTACCGCCGCCCTCACCACGAACGTGCAGCATGAAGCGACGAGGACTGTAGTCGGCAAAGGCGTGACAATTGACACAACCTCTGTTGAGTTGCCGGTTCTCGACAAGGGTAAGTTCCTCCCACGTGGCCAGATTGCGTTCGTAAATTCCCATACGATTCCAGCCCTCGTAGCCGGGAGGCAACAGGCGATAGACAATCCAAGGGTCTATGGAATCGGCAGAAACGTGGATGAGGAAAGGTTTATAGGTGATGCCCTCGGGGTGCTGGGCCGACCAGACGGAGGTGGTGACCTCGATGTCGCCAGCCTGAGCCGTCAGCCGACGCCATTCCTTTTGGGGAATATCGACATAGTTGTCGCCCGACACTTCCACACGTGTCTGCGTCCCACTACACAGCACAACCTGCATGTGGACTGCGCTGTCCACGCCAAAGTTCAAGGGTGCAATGTTGCAGGGAACGGTCACACCCCTGTAATCGGGGAAGATAGGCGGTTGTTCATCCGTCGTCTCCTGCGCCTGACGCCGACTGCAAGCCAGAAGCGAACAGGCAAGCAAGATAAGGCAGATACTTCTTCTCATTTTACCAAATGTCCTCGGGCTCGAAGGGGTTGTCATATACTTCCTTCGGGCAGAATTCGAGGAAGTCCATATAGAACTGCAACTGGTCGTCGTCCATTACATTCTTGAAACCAATGTAATAGATTTCATCCGGGTCCATGTGCTGGGTGATGATGATACGACGGATGGAGGTGGGAACGATGCGAGCAACTCGGTCCGTTCCGCCCGAATAGCAGATGTAGCTGGCAGGAGCCTTCATGAATCCGTTAGCACGCATCTTCTTCTCGACTTCAGCATTGTAGTCGTCGTCCTCCGTGTCTTCCTCCCATCCCACGATGCTGGGATAGCTGCCGGCAGGAGTAGCACGCACCAAACCACCCATACGAAGGTCGAGAGGGATGCCCTGAGCCACCATGTTATCCAAGGGGAATGCCGTAGCATCGGTGTTGTGTCCGAAATAGACCTGACACAACCCGCGATACGAAGAACCGGCTCCCACAAGGTAACGAATCTCATAGGTGCCACTGCGAGGAACGGGCGGCAGACGAAACACCATCTCATAGTTTCCGATAATATTCAGCTCGTCGCCCTGATAGTTGTTCCAAGCCTGTCTGAAACCCGACAGGTAGTTGAACTTGCAACCATCGTAGAGGAAAGCATCGTTGAGGTACTTGTAAACCTCATCGTAGGTAATCGCCACACGCAAGTTCTTGGCAGCACCCTGACGGTCGCCACGAATGTCGTTGTTCATGAACTCGGGGAACATGGCTGCCGCATTGAAGCGGATGCGCTCCTTCTTCAGGTTATCGCGAGTGTCGTTATCATAGGCCAAGGCCTTGTCGATAGGATAGATGATGGCATTAATCAGGTCGGTCATGTGGTCGGCATCAATGGCTACGCCCTGCTTATCGGGGTCGCAGTAGGCCTCATGATAATTCTCATGCCGTCCGTTCTTCAGCTTCGGGAAGCGGTTGAGGTAAACCACGCCATTGGTCTCCTTCGATTCGAAAATCTTAATCAGACGGCGCTTACCCATTGTGGTGTAGTACTCAAAGACTGGAATAGTAGGCGAAGTACTGGTTCCATAGGTGTAACCGCGTTCGTTGTAGTGGAACACCAACTTGTTCTGCGGAATGCGCATAGGCAGCATGTGATAGGTCAGGAACTGGTTGAGTGCATTGTTCACGTTGGTATAGTTCTCATCGTCAACAGCATCGGGACACAGGTTGTTGCTCTGGATATACTGACGAATGTCGTTCAGCGTTATGTCCTTGGGCTGTTTGCCGAGGGCATTCTGCCAGAAGTCGTCGGTCTCGGCAAAAATGGTGAATCCGAATTTGCGATGTTCGGGCAACGTACTCTTGGTGGGCTCTGTCGGAACGCCCCAGGGTTGCGGTTCAAGCTGTCCGCCCAACATCATATCCTCATATTTCTCGTCCTTCACCCTTGACAAGGTGTCGAACATGTGACAGGCTTGCAACATTTTTGCCAACACAAGATAGCCTTCTTCATTCGACGCTATGATATTTGCCATGAGGTCGCCCAGCGTCTCGTTACTGGGAGCAATAACCGTCTGCACGGCATGAATGTACCCGTTGATAGCTGGAATGTCGCGATTCTTCAAGTCTATGAGCGAACCGGATATGATTTGGTTGGTCTTCTTGTCACGAACACCATTTACGAACACGCTATCCGGATTGTTCTTATCATAGCAAATCTTCATCCGTCGGTCGTTCATGTTCGACATGGGAAACTCTTCACCATCATCAGGGAATGTAGAAGTCTGGAAGGGGGCTATATCATCGCCACCGTCCAAGATACTGTTAAAGGCAATAACCTTCAGGATAGAGTCGTACTTCGCCTCGTCTGTGAAGCCGTCCCAAGTAGCTTCCGTGATGATGCCCTTATCATACAAGGACTCCAAATAATCCTGAATAGCCTCGTTGGTAGGAGCAAATACGGTGTAATTGCCGCGGGCTCCAAGAAGCTGATACAAGGTACTCTTGGAACGACGGCTCACATTTACCTCACCAAGGATTCGAAGATAGTCACTATAGGTGCTGTCGTGTTTCTCCAAATACGTGATAATAGTGTTCTCTGTCAGCGTATAACGGTCCTCCATGCTTATGGTTTCCGTACATGCAACCAACAACACAGTAATCAACAGAATAAAGGCAGCTGTGATGTTTCTCATAGTCGTAGTTATTATTATCCTTGGCAAAGATACGTAATTAAACTTAAAGCACAAAAAAAAGCGCAGAAATTTCCGCGCTTTTTTATCAAATACAATATTTTATTAACCCAAGAAACTGAGCAGAATGCCAGCAGCAACAGCCGAGCCTATCACGCCTGCCACATTGGGTCCCATGGCGTGCATCAGCAGGAAGTTGCGTTTGTCGGCCTCCTGACCTACGGTCTGACTAACACGAGCAGCCATAGGAACAGCACTGACACCAGCGCTACCAATCAGCGGGTTAATCTTCTTCTTCAGGAACAGATTCATGAACTTTGCCATTAGGACACCACCTGCGGAGCCAATACCAAAGGCGACAATACCTACGCCAAGAATACCCAGCGTCTGCCAGTTCATGAAAGAAGAGGCTGTGGCTGTAGCACCTACGGTAAGACCCAGACAGATTACAACGATGTTGTTCAACTCGTTCTGGGCTGCCTTCGACAGGCGTTCTACTACTCCACTCTCCTTCATCAAGTTACCCAGCATGAGGCAACCAATCAGCGTAGCTGCAGAGGGAACTACCAAAGAAACGATAATGGCTACGATGATGGGGAAGATAATCTTTTCCTTCTTCGACACAGTGCGCAACTGCTCCATACGAATCATACGCTCGTTCTTCGTTGTCAGCGCACGCATGATAGGAGGCTGGATAACAGGCACCAAGGCCATGTAACTGTAAGCAGCTACGGCAATGGGACCAAGTAACTCGGGAGCCAACTTACTGGTCAGGAAAATAGCTGTTGGACCGTCTGCACCACCAATAATGCCGATAGAAGCAGCTTGTGCAGCAGTGAAACCGAAGATAGGCAAATCTATCTGTGTTACTAGGAAGGTAGCGAAAATACCCAGCTGAGCGGCAGCACCCAACAGGAGGCTCTTGGGGTTGGCAATCAGAGGACCGAAATCGGTCATTGCGCCCACACCCAGGAAGATAAGACAGGGATATACACCAGCCTTGACGCCGATGTAAAGGATGTCCAACAATCCTCCATGAGCCATGATGTAGCCATAACTATGGTAATTAGGACTATCGGCATTCAGAAACTCATTGTTCCACATTTCAGAATCGAACATACCGGCACCTGGCAGATTGGTGAGAATCATACCAAAGGCAATGGGCAAGAGCAGCAGAGGCTCGTATTCCTTCTTGATAGCCAGATATAGCAAGAGGCAACCTATCAGAAGCATAACCGCGTTCTTCCAACCCTCAGCTTCGATGAAGAAAGACATAAAGCCCATCTCCTCAACGAACTTGCTTACACCCTCTCCTGCACTGAAACCGGCAGCCATCATGGGCGCAGCAACCAGTAAGAGCAAGGCCAGCAAACTAAAGAACTTAATCCTTTTCATTTTGAACTTTGAACTTTGAATTTTGAATTAGGTGCTTAGCCAATCTCTATCAAGGCATCGCCTGACTGTACCTGAGCACCCTGCTGAACAAGGACGGACTTAACAACACCGTCGCACTCGGCAGTAATGTTGTTGGCCATCTTCATGGCTTCCATCACAAGTACGGTGTCGCCAGCCTTCACCTGGTCGCCCTCTTTCACATTGATGCTGGTAATGGTACCAGGCAGGGGAGCCGTGATGGCGGTGCCTGCACCAGTAGCAGCCTTTTTGGGAGCAGCTGCAGGGGCTGCAGCAGGAGCTGCGGCAGGAGCTGCAGGCTTAATGGGTTGAACCTTGGGGGCGGCTGCAACGTGTCCGGGAACCTCTACTTCATAGGCATTGCCGTTGACTGTAACTGCCAGTTTGCCGTCTTCTTTCTCCTCGACGCTGGCCGTGTACTCTGCGCCGTCTATCTTAAACTTAAAGTCGTTCATAACTTTTTAATTTTTACTTTTTAATTTTTCACTTTACTTACAGTCTCTCGTTCAGTTCCTCGTGCCAGAGCGAATGCTCGTTGACATGAATCGTAAGCACACCACTCTCCTCATCGTGACGACCGTTCATGTATAGGTAAACGGCCATTGCCACAGCGGCCTCGTCGGCTTTGGAAACTTTCTTCGAAGACTTGGGAGCAGACTTCTTGTCGTCTGTGGTTTCGACAGACAATTTTGCGCCAGCCTTGTCTTGTGCCACACGACTAAAAATCATGAGCACAATGACGAGCAGCACGAGGATGGAGAATACCACGCCTACGCTGATGCCTGCCATCGTCCAAGCCTGTGTCCAGTCGGTTGTCAATAGTATCATAATAAATACAAATTACGAATTTTACAAAGGAATGTTTCCGTGCTTCTTGGCAGGATTGTGAAGTTTCTTGTTCTCCAACTGCGTCAGAGCGCGGATAATGCGGAAGCGCGTATTACGAGGCTCGATTACATCGTCAATGTAACCGTAACGAGCTGCATTGTAGGGATTTGCGAAGAGTTTGTTGTACTCGTCCTCCTTCTCCTTGATGAATGCCTTTGCCTCGTCCACCTTGCCTTCGTCCTTCAGGGCCTTAGCCTCCTTGGCGTACAGCACGGCAGCAGCACCTGCGGCACCCATAACGGCGATTTCTGCAGATGGCCAAGCGTAGTTCATATCACCGCGCAACTGCTTACAGCTCATCACGATGTGGCTACCACCATACGACTTGCGCAGGGTTACAGTTACCTTGGGAACTGTGCACTCTCCGTAAGCATAGAGCAACTTGGCTCCGTGCAGGATGACAGCGTTGTACTCCTGCTGTGTACCGGGCAGGAAGCCTGGAACATCTACGAGGGTAACGATGGGAATATTGAAGGCATCGCAGAAGCGGACAAAGCGAGCACCCTTACGGCTTGAGTTGCTGTCGAGCACACCTGCCATCACCTGAGGCTGGTTGGCTACAATACCAACGCTTTCGCCATTGAAGCGGGCGAAACCAACAATGATGTTCTTGGCAAAGTTAGGCTGCACCTCGAAGAACTCTCCATTGTCCACGATGCTGGCAATCACTTGATACATATCGTAGGCTTCGTTGGGGTTCTCGGGAATTATCTCGTTCAAGCTGTCCTCCATACGGTTGATGGGGTCAGTGCAAGCCACACGAGGTGTCTTCTCCAGATTGTTTTGAGGAATGTAGCTCATGAGTTGCTTAATCATAGCCATAGCCTCTTCCTCTGTCTTGGCGGTGAAGTGGCAGACGCCAGACTTCGTACCGTGAACGCTGGCACCACCCAACTGCTCCTGAGTCACATCTTCGCCCAGTACTGTCTTTACGACTGCAGGGCCTGTGAGGAACATATAAGAGGTATTCTCCATCATCAAAGTAAAGTCGGTCAATGCTGGACTATAAACGGCACCACCTGCGCAAGGACCCATGATGGCCGAAATCTGGGGAATTACGCCAGATGCCATGATGTTGCGCTGGAATATCTCTGAATAACCTGCCAAAGCATTGATACCCTCCTGCAGACGAGCACCGCCCGAGTCGTTCAGGCCAATGACAGGGGCACCCACCTTCATGGCAATGTCCATAACCTTGCAAATCTTGCTTGCCAGCATCTCGGAGAGAGAGCCAGCACTTACGGTGAAGTCCTGTGCGAAGACATAGACCAGACGTCCACCAATTGTACCACTACCGGTTACGACACCATCGCCCAAGTAATGCTTCTTCTCCATACCAAAGTTCGTGCAGCGGTGCTGGACAAACATGTCCATCTCTTCGAAACTGCCTTCATCCAGCAACATAGCAATACGCTCGCGGGCTGTGTATTTACCCTTCTGGTGTTGCTTCTCGATTGCTTTTTCGCCACCACCCACACGGGCCTTGGCGCGGAGCTCAACGAGCTCGTTTACTTTTTCCTTTTGAGTACTCATTTTGATAAATAAATGATTATATTTTGGTCGTTTTTTCGCTAATGCGCGACAAAGATAGCAATTTTATATGACTTGCGTGCGCAGATAGCAATATTTTTTTGTATCTTCGCGGCAAGTTATGGCACAATACGTACCCACAGAGCTTGGCACACGCAGCATTCCGCGACTACTTTTCCAGTATGCCGCGCCTGCGATTATTGCCATGACGGCAGCCTCGCTCTACAACATCGTAGATAGTATTTTCATCGGTCACATAGGACCAGATAGCGGATGGGGCAACTCTGACGGTATGGCCATCTCGGGCCTGGCACTGACCTTTCCCCTCATGAACATCAGCATAGCCTTGGGTGCAATGGTGGGCGTGGGAGCCTCGACGGTTATCTCTGTCCGACTGGGGCAAAAGCAATACGACACAGCTCAGCGCGTATTAGGTAACACCGTAGTACTGAACATTCTGCTGGGCACACTCTTCACGGTTGCCTGCTTGGCATATCTCGACCCCATATTGATGCTATTCGGCGCCAGCGAAGCCACCCTGCCCTACGCCCGCGACTACATGACGATTATACTGTTGGGCAACGTCATTTCACACAGCTACTTTGGCTTGAATGCCGTACTGCGCTCAGCTGGCCACCCCCAGAAAGCGATGTATTGCACCATACTTACGGTGTTGGTCAACGCCATTCTCGACCCACTGTTCATCTTCAATTTTCAATTCGCAATTTTCAATTCTCAGTTCAACATAGGTTTGGGAATGGGAATACGGGGAGCGGCCATTGCCACCATTCTTTCACAGCTCGTATCACTTATCTGGCAGTTCAAGTTACTGAGTAACAAGAATGAACTGTTACATCTGCATAAAGGCATTTACGCTTTAAGAGCCACCATTATCCGCCAGATTATTGCCGTGGGCATGAGTCCATTCCTCATGAACCTCTGTGCCTGTCTGGTCGTACTTCTTATAAATAAAGGAATGAAGGAGTACGGAGGCGACCCAGCCATTGCGGCTTATGGTATCGTTAATCGTGTCGTGTTTCTGTTTCTGATGATGGTGATGGGCTTAAACCAAGGTATGCAACCCATCGTGGGCTACAATTGGGGAGCCAAGCAGAATCCACGTGTTTGGCAGACATTACGCCTCACCATTCTATGTGCTGAATTTGTGGTTATTACAGGATTCATCATGGGAGAGTTCTTTCCTCACTTCCTCACTCGCCTGTTTACGGACAACGACGTCATCACCGCTATGTCCGCCCACGGGTTCCGCATTGACGTGATGGTGTTCCCACTTGTGGGCATACAGATGGTTATTGGCAACTTCTTCCAGAGCATCGGCCATGCAGGCAAATCCATCCTACAAAGCCTTATGCGCCAGATGCTTTTTCTCATTCCTTTCCTGCTGATATTGCCACCTTACATGGGACTTGATGGAGTATGGTATGCCGTCCCGCTAAGCGACTTGTGCAGTTTCTTTGTTTCCGTCGGAATGCTCATTTGGTTAGTTCGAAAAGTTAAGAGAGATGAAGCGCATAGGCTTGCTAAGTGACACCCACGCCTGGTGGGACGATCGTTACATGCAATACTTCGCTGAGTGCGATGAGATATGGCACGCTGGCGACATCGGTTCGATGGAAGTGGCTCAGCGACTGGCGGACTTCCGTCCCTTGCGAGCAGTCTGCGGCAACTGCGACGGAGGCGACCTTCGACGGCTCTACCCAACTGTACTTCGCTGGTCCTGTGAGGGAAGCGATGTGCTGATGACCCACATCGGCGGCTACCCAGGACGCTACGATGCCTCCATCCGCCAGCAACTCTACGCCCGTCCGCCCAAACTTTTCATCTCTGGTCACAGCCACATTCTGAAGGTGCAGTTCGACGAACGATTAGGTCTGCTCCACATTAACCCTGGAGCTGCTGGCCTGCAGGGTTGGCATCAAGTAAGAACCCTCGTCCGCTTTGTTGCAGACAAGGGTCAATTCCGTGATTTAGAAGTTATTGAGATTCCCAAATAGTCCTAAGAGCATGAGGACGATACGTTCCTAACAAACGAGGAACCAAGGGTTGTGCAAATCCTCTTTGTTGTATTTCAGGGGAAGTTCTGTACCTGCCTGAAAAATCCATCGTCCTGCACAAGCTACAATGGCGTGCCCAGCAGCCGTGTCCCACTCCATTGTGGGAGCATATCGCGGATAAGCATCTGCCACACCTTCTGCCACCAGACAAATCTTCAGACTGCTTCCGGTGGAGATGGTATCCACATGTCCGTATTCCTTGCGAGCCTCCTCTATAAAATGCTCTGTTTCAGGGCTCATGTGACTGCGGCTGGCAACAATCGTATAGGGTTTTCCTTCAGGCTGAGGCAAGGGCAATCGCTGAGCACGAGCTACAAGGTCTGGCAGACGTTCATCTTTGTCCCATTCCTCAATATTCGTCACTTTGTAGGCACCAAGCAGCGGTTCTCCGAAATACAATTCCTTGCGGGCTGGCACATAGATGACGCCAATGTGAGGATGTGTGTCAAGGATGAGGGCAATATTCACCGTAAACTCCCCATTACGCTTAATGAATTCCTTGGTACCATCCAATGGGTCTATTAGCCAGAAAGCATCCCACTGGCTTCGTGTTTTGTAGTCGCAATGCTCACCTTCCTCACTCAGGATTGGCAGTCCAGCCTCCCACAGCATACCGGTAATTCGGCGATGGGCCGCTTTATCTGCCAGTGTCAGAGGCGAATTGTCGGCTTTGCGTTCAATCCCGAAATCCTGTTTGGGATCAGTGTATATCTTCATAATATCCTGACCTGCAGCCAATGCGGCACGGATGGCCATGCTGAGGGCAGACTTCAGTTTGTTCTGTTCCATAAATCGTTTTTTGCGACTGCAAAGTTAATCAAAATATTCTTAAAACAAAAGTAAAAAACAGGAATAAGGAATTACAAATTACAATAAAACAGCGCCGCGCGCGTTATATTATAGGTATTAACGCGTAAAGGAACGACAAACATGATAGAATACGTACGAGGAACACTCGAGGATTTGACACCGACCATGGCCGTTGTCGAGTGTGGAGGAGTAGGCTATGGACTCAGCATCAGTTTAGGAACCTTCTCTGCCATACAAGGAAAACATGAGGTTAAGCTTTATGCCTACGAAGTAATTCGCGAGGACACCTATCAACTATGGGGCTTCGCCACAAAGAGCGAACGCGAACTGTTCCTGCAGTTGACCAGCGTCAGCGGCATTGGTGCAGCAATGGCGCGCATGATTCTTTCCGCCTTTTCACCAGCGGAGTTGGTGGAAATCATCAGCATGGGCAACGACCGTGCTTTGAAGGGGGTGAAGGGTATTGGTCCGAAGGCAGCCCAGCGCGTCATCGTGGACCTGAAGGACAAAGTTCTGAGTCTGGACATTGCACCTACGAACACAACAAGCCAGCAGTCCGTAGTCAATCCCGAAGTCCAGCAAGAAGCCGTTGCCGCCCTTACCATGTTAGGCTTCAGTCCTGCCCCTTCGGCCAAGGTTGTCACGAAACTATTGAGCGACGACCCCTCAATGCCTGTCGAACAAATCATCAAGCAAGCGCTTAAGATGCTGTAATGCTGAGCTTCAGGAGTTTCATATTATGTCTTATGATGACCATAGCCACGAGTGCTATGGCATCTGACTTTATGGCTCCCAAGGACACGACCAAACAGAAGAAACCACGATACTCGGTTCGCAAGACCTCGGCACAGACACGCGATGAGGTAAAGCATAAATCCGCTGACCTGAAAGACCCCGACAATCTGCAAACCGAGGTGTCGTATGATGAGAAGACTAACACCTACCAAGTCGGAACCACGCTAAGAGGGGGAACAGCACAAAAGAGCGAAAAGAGCACTTCCACAAAGCCAACGACAATAAACAAGTCAACTTCGGGCAAAAACTCGAAAAACCAAAGCCGTAACGCCACCAACGTAACCAGTACCGGCACTGCCACAGGGTTGGGATATACCAATAGCACCCAAACCCAGTTTGGATTGACGGGAAGTTATCTGAACACCCCATTGCTGATGACTCCCGAGGAGTACAAGCAGTGGACTATGCAGCAGAGCATGTCGCGATACTTCCGCGACCGCAATGCCGAGCTGTTCGAATCGAAGGGGAAGTCGAAGTTCGATTTCACTGATATGCATTTCGACCTTGGGCCTGCCGAAAAAATATTCGGACCTGGCGGCGTACAAATCAAGACTCAAGGTTCTGCCGAGCTGAAGTTGGGCATGAACAGCAAGAAGGTAAACAATCCCTCGCTTGCGGCCAACCGCCGAAAGACCACAGGTTTCGACTTCGACGAGAAGATAAACCTGAGCCTAACGGGAAGCGTGGGCGACAAAATAAAACTGAGTCTGAACTACAATACCGACGCCACCTTCGACTTCGACGCGCAGAACCTGAAGTTGAAATACGACGGCAAAGAGGACGAAATTATCAAGCTGGTAGAGGCGGGCAATGTATCCTTCCCATCCAACAACAGCCTCATCCCAGGTGTCAGCAGTCTGTTTGGCTTGCGCACCGACGTTCAGTTCGGACGACTGAAGATGCAAACCGTTGTCAGTCAGAAGAAGAGTGCCTCGAAGAGTGTGTCCTCGAAAGGCGGCGGCTCCACCAACGCCTTCGAATTCTCTTCCACCAACTACGAGGAGAACCGCCACTTCTACCTCTCCCATTTTTTCCGCCTCACGTACGACAAGAACATGAAGACGCTGCCCACCATTGCCAGTGGCATCAATATCAAGCGCGTGGAAATCTGGGTAACAAACAAGACCTCAAATGTGGCCAACAACCGCAACATCATAGCCCTGTCCGACTTGGGTGAATACGACTTCATCGGGAACCCTACCCTGTGGACTCCCGGCACGATGAACGTGCCCTCGAACAAAGCCAATACCGAGTATCAGACCATGACGAGCACACTGGACGGAGCACGCGACATCAGCCAGGCGACCCAGTTGCTCGACGGCTACGGACTTGTGGGCGGCGAAGACTACGAGAAACTGCAAAGTGCCCGCCTGCTCTCCTCTTCGGAATACTACGTCAACACGTCGCTGGGTTACGTTTCCCTGAACAGCACACTGCAAACCGACGACGTGCTCGGTATAGCTTTCGAATACACCTACAACGGCACAACCTACCAAGTGGGTGAGTTCAGTTCCGACATGACGGACAATACGAAGGCCCTTTTCGTAAAACTGCTGAAACCGTCGAGCGGCAGCCCCCAGCTACCCACTTGGCGACTGATGATGAAAAACGTGTACAGCCTTGGGGCTACCAGCGTAAGCAAAGAGAAGTTCCGTCTCGACATCAAGTACCAAAGCGACTCTAGCGGCGTCTATATCACCTACCTGCCCGAACAGAAGTTGAAGAGCACCACGCTGCTGAAGGCCATGAACCTTGACCGTTTGGACAATAACAACAAAGCGAACTCCAACGGTCAGTTCGACTTTGTGGAAGGCTATACCATTTACAAGGGTCGCATCTATTTTCCCGTTGCTGAACCGTTTGGCGACCATCTGCGCCGCTGGATTGGCGACGACCAGATTGCCGACAAATACTGTTTCCCCGAACTCTACGACAGCACCAAGACCATAGCCAAGCAGCGGGCCGAGCACGACAAGTTCCTGCTAACGGGTCAGTACAAGGGCAGCAACGGCAGTCAGATTGACTTGGGTGCTACGAACATTGCCCAAGGTTCTGTCGTGGTGACAGCCGGTGGCGTCACGCTGACAGAGAACAGCGACTACACCGTCGACTACAACATGGGCATCGTCACCATCATCAACCAAAGCATCATCGATGCCGGCACAAAGGTGAATGCCAGCGTAGAATCGAACGACAACTACGGCATGCAGCGCAAGACCATGATGGGTGTGAACCTCGACTATGAGCTGAACAAGAACTTCACCATTGGCGGCTCCATCATGTTCCTCAACGAACAGCCGCTGACCACGAAGGTGGCCATGGGCAATGAACCGCTGCGCAACACCTTATGGGGTGCCCACATGTCGTGGAAGAGCAAGAGCCAGTGGCTGACGAACATGTTGGACAAACTGCCCCTCATCCAGGCCACTCAACCCAGTCAGATTACTTTCAACGCCGAGTTCGCCCAACTGATGGCCGGGCAGAACAAGAAGATACAGGGCAACGCCTCGTACCTCGACGACTTCGAGAACTCGTCGTACAAGGAATCCCTTGCCACTCCCCAGTATTGGGTGCAGGCCAGCACGCCTTCCATGTTCGCCGAAAGTAAACTGACCGATGACATTCGCTACGGCTACAACCGCGCCCTGCTGGCGTGGTACTACGTCGACCCGCTCTTCACACGTCGCAGCAGCACGCTCACTCCCAGCCACATCAAGAGCGACCTCGAACAACTGTCGAACCACTACGTTCGCGAGGTTTACGAACGCGAACTCTACCCCCAAAAGGCACAGAACAGCTACACGTCGGCCACGCCGCTAAGCGTGCTCAACTTGGCCTTCTATCCCAACGAGCGTGGTGCCTACAACCTTTCGACCGACGTCGACGCGAACGGTCGTTTGCTGAATCCTGCCAAGAAATGGGGCGGCATGATGCGCAAGATGGACAACACCGACTTCGAGATGATGAACGTGCAATACGTCGAATTCTGGATGCTCGACCCTTTCATCTACACGCGCGACCTGCCCGGCAACCACGGCGGCGACTTCTACATCAACTTGGGCGAGGTTTCGGAGGACATCCTGAAGGACGGCAAGAAATTCTTCGAGAGCGGAATGCCGCTTGACGGCGATGCCTCGTATTACACCGAAACGACGTGGGGCCGCATTCCAACAACCACCAGCGTCACTTACGCTTTCAACAACGAAGGCGGCGCGCGTTCGGCTCAGGATATTGGTCTGAATGGTCTCTCCTCGGAACAGGAACGCACCTTCGGAGTATACGCCCAATATCTGCAAGACATGCAAGGGAAAGTGAATGCGCAGGTTTACGACTCGCTCTACAACGACCCGGCAGGCGATGACTACCACTACTATCGCGGCACGGACTACGACCAGGCCAAGACCAGCATCCTCAACCGCTACAAGCGCATCAACATGCCCGAGGGCAACTCGCCAGACTCCGACAATTCGCCTGAGCGCTACGAGACGGCCTACAAGACCACGCCCGATGTCGAGGACCTGAATCAGGACTTTACGCTGAACGAATACGAGAAATACTTCCAGTATCACATTTCCGTGCGCCCCGAGGATCTTGTCGTAGGTCGCAACCACATCGTCGACAAGCGCGTTTATACTGCAACCCTGCGCAACGGCAACAAGGAAGAGGTGCACTGGTACCTGTTCCGCGTTCCCCTCTACGACTACGAGTCGAAGGTGGGCAACATCAGCGACTTTACCAGCATCCGCTTCATGCGCATGTTCCTGACAGGTTTCGAGGAGCCCGTCGTCATGCGACTGGCCACACTCGACCTCGTACACGGCGACTGGCGCAGCTACGACCAGGCGCTGTACACCGGCGAAGCCCCCTCCACCAGCGCCACGATGATACTGAGCACCGTGAACATCGAGGAGAACAGCAGCAAACAGCCTGTCAACTACGTGCTGCCTCCTGGCATCAGCCGCGTCACCGACCCAGGTCAGAGCCAGTTGGTGGAGGAGAACGAGCAAGCCCTGTCGATGACCGTTGAGAACCTGTCGCCTGGTGACGCCAAGGCCGTTTACAAGAACTGCAACTACGACATGCGCCAGTACAAGCACCTGCAGCTCTTCGTCCACGCCAACGCCCTGCTGAACGACATTACCGACCTGCGCGACGGCGAGACCAGCCTGTTCCTGCGCTTGGGCAGCGACTACAAGAGTAACTTCTACGAGTACGAAGTTCCCCTGGTGCTGACCCCCGAGGGCAACTACGACCGCTTCTCGCCCAACGACTGCCGTGCCGTATGGCCTGCCGAGAACATGATAAACATCGACCTTGACATTCTGACTGACCTGAAAAAGGAACGCAACAAGCAGAAGAGTCTGGGAATGACCAGCTTCAACCAGCTCTTCCACAGCTACGACGAGAATCACCCCAACAACCGCATCTCCATCATGGGCAACCCGACGCTGGGCGAGGTTAAGACCATCATGATTGGTGTGCGCAACAACGGTCGCACGGTGAAGAGCGTCGAGGTGTGGGCCAACGAGCTGCGCCTGCAGGAATTCTCCAACGACGGCGGCTGGGCAGCACAGGGCAGCCTCAACATCCAGCTTAGCGACTTGGGCAGCGTGAATGCCACGGCCCACGTCGAGACGGCAGGCTTTGGCGGTATCGAGCAGAGCGTGTCCGACCGCAAGGACGAGGACACTTACAACTACGCTGTCACCACGCAGTTCAATCTGGGCAAGGTGTTCCCCGAGAAGGCCAAGATCAGCGCGCCCGTCTATTACAGCTTCAGTCAGGAGCGCGTGAAGCCGAAGTACAATCCGCTGGACACGGACATGCTGCTGAGCGATGCCCTCGATGCCCTGCAGACGAAGGAGGAGAAGGATTCGCTCCGCTCCCTCACCACCACGAAAGAGACCCAGCGCAACCTGTCGTTCTCGGGCATCAAGGTGAATGTTGCCACACGCAAGCATCCCATGCCCTACGACCCTGCCAACTTCACCTTCAACTACTCGCGCAGCTCCACCGAACGCGAGGGAGTGACCACCGTTTACGAGCACAACCACACCTGGCGTGCCGGCATGAACTATTCGTGGAGCCCCAGTTGGAAGGCGTGGGAGCCCTTCAAGGATGCCATCAAGTCGAAGTCGAAGTGGCTCACGCTCATCAAAGAGCAGAACCTGTCCTTCGTGCCCCAGAACATCACCTTCAACACCGACCTCAACCGCACCTACTACGAGTTGCAGGAGCGCGATGTCGAGAACATGGAGAACGACCAGAGCCTGCCCGTCACCTTCTCGCAGACCTACCTGTGGAATCGTGATTTCTCGCTCAAGTGGGACCCCTTCAAGGCGCTGCACTTCTCATTCCAGAGCGGCACGCACGCCGAGGTTGAGGAGCCCTACGGCCCCGTCAACAAGGACTTGTATGCCGACCAGTACGATGCTTGGAAAGACTCCGTCAAGATGAGCCTGCGCCACTTCGGTCGTCCTCTCGACTACAGCCAGACGGCCCAGCTCTCCTACAAGCTGCCCATCAACAAGCTGCCCGTATTCGACTGGCTGACAGCCGATGCCTCGTACACCAGCAACTACTCGTGGCGGCGCGGCACGGAGATGGAAGACGGCACCACGCTGGGCAACACCATCAACACCCAGCGCACCGTCAACCTCAACGCCAAGCTGGCCATGGAAACGCTCTACAACCACTCCAACTTCCTGAAGGAGGCCAACAAGCGCTTCACCGCCTCGAAGGCCAAGAACGAGTCGAAGAAGAAGGCCGATGCCAAGAAGAAGGAGCAGGAGGCCAAGAAGAAGAAGGAGGAGCAGGAGAAGCTGGCACGGCAGAAGGCCGAACAGGAGGCCAAGGAGAAGGGCGTGCCCGTCGACAGCATCCTCAGCAAGCAGAAGGGCGGCAAGCAGGGCAACGAAAAGGGCGTGAGCCAGCAGAAGAACAACAAGAAGCAGAAGGGCTATGCCAGCGAGGTGGCCCTGAACACCGACAGCGGAACCGTGGTCACCCACAACCAGAAGTCGAAGCGCATCATCGTGACGGCCCGCGACGCCATGGGACACGACTACAAGCTGAAGTACAAGAAAGTAGACGAGAACAAGATACTCATCCAGAACCTCGACTCCACGAAGATTCGCGTCAACGTAGTGGCCAAGCCCAAGCTCGAAGACGAGAAGTGGTACACCGCGGCCCAGGCGGCAGCGCGCTTTGCCATGATGATTAGGAACGTCAGCGTTTCCTATCGCAACACCTATGCGCTGAACCTGCCCAACTTCACCCCCAACGTGGGCAGCATGCTTGGCCAGAACCGCCACGGCGGCGCCCTGCAGCCCGGTCTCGACTACGCCTTCGGACTCGTGGGCGACTCCTACATCGAGCAGGCCAAGGAGCGAGGCTGGCTGCTCTGCGCCGACAGCGTTGCCACGCCTGCCACCACCAGCACCACCGAAGACCTGCAACTGAAGGCTTCGCTCGAACCCTTCACCGACCTGAAGATTGACCTCTCGATGTCGCACACGCGCAACAAGAGCCAGTCCATACAATATATGTATCAGGGCAACCCCACCACCGAGACGGGTTCCTTCAACATGACCACCATCTCCTTGAAGTCGGCCTTTGCCAGCCGAGGCAATGCCCACAACGGCTACCGCTCGAAGACCTTCGAACGCTTCCGTCAGGCCCTGCCCGTCATACAGCAGCGCGTAGAACAGCGCTATCAGGGCATCCAGTACCCGCAGGGCACAGGCCAGACAGGCACCTTCGACCCTGCCAACGGCACCGTCAGCGAATACTCCACCGACGTCATGCTTCCCGCCTTCTTCACCACCTACGTCGGCGGCAATCCCCATAAGGCCAGCCTGCAGCTCTTCCCCTCCATGCTGAAGATGCTGCCCAACTGGACGCTCACCTACCGCGGCCTCAGCACCCTGCCCTTCTTCCGCGACCACTTCAAGTCCGTCAACATCACCCACGGCTACAAGTCGGTCTATTCTATCGGCTCCTACAACACCTACTCCTCGTGGCTGCAGGCCATGACGGGCAGCGAACTGGGCTTCGTCGAGAATACCACCACGGGCACCTACGTTCCCTCGTCGATGTACGACATTTCCACCGTCAGCATCAACGAGTCGTTTACCCCGCTGGCAGGCCTCAACGTAACGCTCAACAACAACATGACGCTGAAGCTCGAATACCGCACCACGCGCGTCATCGCCCTCTCCATGACCTCGGCCCAAATCAACGAGACCTCCTCGAAGGATGTCGTCTTCGGCTGGGGCTACAAAATCGACGACTTCAGGTTCAGCTCGCTCTTCAAGAAGAAGGGTCAGAAGGGTAAGGGTAAGGGAAAGAGCGACGAGAAGGACACGAAAGCCAGCACCTCAAGCAACCAGAAGAACAGTGGAAAGAGCAACTTCGCCCACGCCGTCAACCTCTCGTTCGACTTCTCCTTCCGCAATCAGGATGCCCTGCGCCGCGACATACAGACGGGACTCACCGAAGCCACCTCGGGCAACAAGGCCATCAAAGCGTCCTTCCAAGCCTCATACGCCATCAGCCGATGGGTCAGCCTCAGCCTCTACTACGACCGCCAGCGCAACGCCCCCCTGCTCTCTTCGTCGGCCTACCCCACCATCACCCAGGACTTCGGCCTCAGCATGAAAGTCAGCCTGACTCGATAGAGGGTGAAGGGTCAAAATGTCAAAGAACTTGTGTCCGGACTGTAGCTCGTGTGCCAATTCGCGACTATTGACCTTTGAACTACAATACAAAGGTACAACAAAACCAGTGGCTTTACAAAAAAATGAGCCTCTTGCAATATTTCCGCAATAATTTGCATTTTGCATTTGCAATAAGAAAAAACACAGATTCGCGGCCTAATATATTATATTATATCTCATGTTTATATTATATTATATATAATATATTATATTCTTTAATTTATTTAAGGCTGGGAACACATTGCAAAAACCCTTATTGCAAATGCAAATTGCAAAAAAATGCCGATGTAATCTTGTGCTAAAGTGCTGAAAATAAATACATTGTAAGAAACATCAAAGAAGGACGCAGCCCTCTTCAATCGCATTGGAACTGACGAATGATGTGCTGTAAATAGAAAAAAAGAGAGGAGGGGAAAAATCACTTTGCCCCCCCCTCGGGAAAATATTTCCGCAATAAAAAAAGCCGTTTTATTAACAATTCTGCTCTCCGAATTATTGCGGAAATATTGCAGACCTCTCGTTTACTTGAATACTCCAAAAAAATGTTGTACTTTTGTACCGTAGTTCAAAGGTCAATAGTCGCGACTTGACACGCGAACTGCAGTCCGGACACGAGAGAACCAAAGACCCCCCTTACCCCCTTAAGGGGGAGACAAAACGACAGAAAAAGCTCCGGCACGGAGCGCGTCGGAGCTTTTGCAATTTGCAATTTGCAATAAGAAATTTACCGCTTTGTGCGATAAGACTTGCGGACGAGTTTGTTGTTGAGGAGATAGACAGCGCAGCGGCGCACGCCCTCCATGATGTCGATACTGCCGTCGGTACCCTCCATCTCGACAATGTAGTCACACAGACCTGCCGTGTCGGCATTGCGGTAGATGGCGTTGAAGTCCACCATTCCGCTCTCGCCCAGCTCGTAGAGGTCCTTGATGTGGAGCATGGCGAATCGACCGGGGTACTTCTTGAAATACTGCACGGGCGACTGCTGGGCCATCACACACCAGTAGGTGTCCATCTGCCAGAAGAAGAGCGAGGGGTCGGTGTGCTGCATCATGTAGTCTATCCACACCTGTCCCTCCACCTTGCGGAACTCGCCGGAGTGGGTGTGGTAGCCGTAGCGGAGGCCTGCCTCCTGGCACTTCTTGCCGATGGCATTGGTGTAGTCGCACAGGGTCTGTGCCTCCTGCAGCGTCTTGGGGATGCCCCAGCCGGGGGTGACGATGTACTTCATGCCAGCAGCCTTGTGGTCGGCAATGGCCTTGTCCCACCACTTCAGCGCCTCCGTGAAGTCGTGGTTCTTCAGCTCGTCAGCGTTCAGTCCGCGTGTAGCATGGCTGCTCAGGCACTGCAGACCAGCAGCCTCGCAGTCGGCACGGAACTGCTCGGGCTTGACGCCATAGAAGGTGCCCTTGCCCTGGTCGTAGTTGGCGGCCTCGACGGCGGTATAGCCCCAAGAGGCCAACTTACGGAACACCTCGACGTGGTTCTGTGCGTACTTCTCGGGCGAGCCTATGACCTCGCGAATGGAGTAGAGCTGCAAGCCCATTTGCTTCTTAGCCCCCGAAACGGGCAACGCCAACAGCAGGAGGAACAGAAGAAGACCCACCTCCCTGCCCCTCCCTTGTATGGAGGGGAGAATATACGTTTGAAGTTTATGTAATATATTCATATTAATAATGTATAGAGAAAACATTATTTTGTTTTAGCAACTCCCCCCGCCCTACAAGGGAGGGGCAGGGGGAGGGTCTTTTATTCCATAATCTTTATGCGGATGTTACGATACCAGACGTCGTCGCCGTGGTCCTGCAGTCCGATGTAACCCTCGTGGTTCTCGCCGCCCATGTTGTTCAGCAGGTTGAAGGCGTAGGGGAAATCGCCGCCCTCGGCAAACTTGCTGTCCTGCAGCATCTGTGTCCATTTGGGAGTCCACAGGTGATACTCCAGCACGTTCGTGCCGTTCTGACCATGCACGACGGTGCCCTTGTAGACCATAATCTTGGCCTGGTTCCACTCGCCTGCGGGATTGGCATTCTGCGGCTTGGCGGGAATCATGTCGTAGAGGGAAGCTGCCTGACGGTTGCCGTCCACGCCGAGCTGGGCATCGGGGTGACGGGCATTGTCAAGAACCTGATACTCGCTGCACGACTGCCAGATGGGCAGATACTCCTTGCCCTCGGCGTCCTTCACCTCCTGTGCGAGGTAGAAGATGCCCGAGTTGCCGCCTTCGCTGATTTTATACTCCAACTGCAGCTCGAAGTTCTGGAACTTGTGGGCGAAGATGAGGTCGCCGCCGCCCTCCACCTGAGCCTCGCCAGTGCCGGAGCCCTTGAGGTGGATAGCACCGTCCGAGACTTCCCAACTGGTGGGAGGCACGTCCATGCCGTAGCCGCGCCAGCCGTTCAGCGTCTCGCCGTCGAAGAGCGTGATGAAGCCTTCCTCGTCGACGGGAAGGGCTGTAATATCGATGTTAGGTCCGTCGGCCACTACGGCCACAAGGCTCTCTGCTCCTTCAGCCTCGGGAGCCTGGCAAGTGCCACAGCAGCCTTTGCCGATGAAGAAACCGACCACACCGCCAACGAGGGCACAAATGATGCCTAATGTTGCTTTTTTCATAGTTCTTTTACTTTAATGTTCTTAAACCACACATTGTCGCCGTGGTCCTGCATGCCGATGAAGCCCTTGCGCTCGGGACCGCCGCAGTTGTTGAGCAGGTCGAAGGCTGCGGGCCACGACTTCTCGCTGAACTTGCTGTCCTGCAGGAGGGCTGTCCACTCGGGCGTCCACAGGTCGTAAGAGAGCACCTCTACCCCATTCTGGAAATGCTGCACATGGCCGTTCAGCACGCGCACGCGAACCTTGTTCCACTCGCCTGCGGGCTTGGCATTCTGGGGTTTGGCGGGAATCATGTCGTAGAGCGAGCTGGACTGGCGGTTGTTGTCCTTGCCCAGCTTGGCATCGGGATGACGCTCGTTGTCGAGCACCTGGCACTCGGGACAGGAGATGTAGATGGGTTCCAGCTTGCCATCCTTGCTCAGGTTCTCGCGACCGAGGTAGAAGATGCCGCTGTTGCCGCCCTCGCTGATTTTCCACTCCATCTCAAACTCGAAGTTGGGACCGAACTGGTGGGCAAAGATGATGTCGCCACCCTCGCCCTTGGCCTTGCTGTCGAGGAAAATGCAACCGTCCTGAACCTTCCATTTGCTGGGCACATGGTTCTTACCATAGCCGCGCCAGCCGGCAAAGCTCTGGCCGTCGAAAATGGTGATGAAGCCCTTCTTGTCGACGGGCAACTCGTGACGGTCCCACAACTCAGGTCCCTGAAAGCCCTGCGAACAAACGATAGTAACCGTTTGGGCCTTTTTCTGAGCAAAGGCCATCATGGGCAACAATGCCAGTAAAACAAATATTTTTTTCATGATCTTTTCATTTGTGTGTTTTTTGCAAAACACTCCACTCCCCTCCCTACGCAGGGAGGGGCAAGGGGTGGGTCTGTTTATTAGGGAAGTTCGGGAAGCTTGTAGCCGTTCTGGTATTCGGGCTTGATGAGACGCTCGGCGTAGGGGATAGCGTCGATGAGCACCTTGTCGGCAGCCGTGAACGAAGGATGACCGTCGTGAATCTGGAACTCGATGGCGTTGGAAACATGCAGCTTGGCACCCTCGGGAATGTTGGTGAAGCGCATCTTCTCGCCGTCCCACTTCAGCCACTGGTCGAGCTCCTGCAGACGAACTGCAGCCACACCCATCACGATGTTCTCGTTCAAGGGGCCGCTGACGCTGAAGTCGGAGCTGGCAGGAACACGGCTGTCGGCGCTCTCCTTACAAGCACGAATCCAATCCTGCTGGTGATTGTCGTCCTTGACAATGCGGCAGAGTTCGGGAACCTTGGGCTCGCGACCGCTCACGAGGAACGGGTTGTAACCGTAGGTGCCCACAACCATCGTGTCCTTGGTACCGTAGAAAATGCAGACGCCGTTGCCGTCGAACTTCTTGCCTTCGGGCATGTCGAAAGGAATGTTGGGGCGAAGGCCGCCGTCGTACCAAGTGAGTTCGCAAGCGGGCAGACCCAGCTTGGGTAGATTGTCGCGAGCCGGGAAACGATAGGTCACCTTCTGAGCCGAGGGGCAGGAATCGGGCATCAGCATCGTGCTGCTACCCAGAATGGCAGTGGGCGAACCCAGCTTCAGGCCCGTGAAGGCAACAGCCAGAATGTGGTTGGCCATATCACCAAGGGCACCTGAACCGAAAGGCCACCATCCGCGGAAGTTCCAAGGCGTATAGGCCTCGTTGTAGGGACGCATGGGAGCCGGGCCGATGAAGGATTCCCAGTTCATCGTCGAGGGCACGGCCATTGCCTCCTTGGGAGTTGCCATGCCCTGCGGCCAAATGGGACGGTTGGTGAAAGCCTCGATTTTCGTCACCTCGCCAATCTCGCCGTTCCACAGCCAGTTGATGGCCTTGCGGGTGCCAGCACTGGAAGCGCCCTGATTACCCTGCTGGGTAGCGACCTTGTATTTGGCAGCCAGCTTGGTCAGCAGGCGGCTCTCGTAAGCGTAGAGCGTCATGGGCTTCTCAACATAGACATGCTTGCCAGCCATCATGGCGTCGGCGGCGATGATGGCATGTGTGTGGTCAGCGGTAGCAACCATTACGGCATCGGCTGATTTCAGCATCTCGTCGTACATCTTGCGATAGTCGCTGTAGCGCTTGGCATTGGGATACTTGTCGAACACGTGCTTTGCATACTTCCAGTCGCAGTCGCACAGACCGACGATATTCTCCGTCTTTGCCATCTCAGAAAGGTCGGCAGCACCGCGTCCGCCAATACCCACGCCCAAGATGTTCAGTTTGTCACTCGGTGCCTTGTGACCGTGCGAGGCTCCCAAGATGGTGTTGGGAACGATGTAGGGGGCAACCATAAGGCTTGCCAGTGTGGCAGAACCTTTCTTCAGAAACTCTCTTCTTGATACGTCTTCCATATTATTGAGGTTTTAGGTTGGTTATGGTCTTTATTGGGCCTATGAGGCTTATAGGACTTATAGGGCCTATGGGTTAACATTCTTGTTGAGGCGAGGCAGCAGTCCGTAGCCGTCCTTCAGATTGCGGCGGTGTTCCCAGATTTCCTCCAATTCCTCGTGCGTGCCGATGGAAGGCAGCTCGTTGCGACGGGCATCCTCCAGCATCTTCCAGGCATACTCCGAAGCCATTGCTGAATCGCGGAAAGTAGGCATCTGCGGATTGCGCACTCCCTGCTGGATGCTGTCTGCCATCTCGGCAATCAGCCTGTCAATGTTCTTGCCGCCAAAGGGGCGCTCGATGTGTTTCGTCTCGCTGACGCCATGAATATCCACCACAGCAGTCTTGAAGTCGTGGGTCATACGGCAGAAGCCTTTGGTTCCTATCAGCTCCACGTAGGAATTGTGCGTCTGGTCCTTTGACAACTGACCGTAGACGAAGCCCTGAGTGATGTCATAAACAATACCATTCTCGAACGTGCCATGCACCTGAAGCCACCAAGGGTCTTTCCAGTCCCACATGCGAATGCCCTGGGCGTGCCAGGTCTTGTATTCGCTGCCGGCATACCAGCGGGCCAGGTTCACATAGTGCATTCCGCAGTCGTGGAACGAGGGGCCTTCGCACTCGTGACCTTCGCCAGGAGCCAGGCCCGGAGTCATGTGACAAATGCGCATGATGGCCAACTCGCCCAACTCTCCACGCTCCAATGCTTCACGCATAACGTGGTGGTACCAAGCATTTTGCAAGTACATGTTCGCCGTGCTCATGACGGGAGCGCTCTCCACCAGCCGCACAGCCTCCCACTCGTGTTCCATAGAATCGGCAACGGGTTTCTCGGCAATGATGTGCTTGCACGCTGCCACAGCCTTCTGAATTTGCTGCAGGCGGGCATCGGCTGTCGTGCAAAGGACTACCACCTGAATCCGCTCATCGTCGAAGATAGCCTTATCGTCCGACAAAATCTGCACCTGGGGAGCCTGTTTGCGGGCAACTTCACGGCTTTCGGCATCAAGGTCACAAATATAGGCTACCTCGAATATCGGATTCTGCTGGAACTCCCTGAGGTAGTAGCGTCCCATGCGACCAAAGCCTATAATTCCAACGGGTATTGTTTTCATGACCTCTTTCAGTTTTTCCTACAGCGCCACTTCCAGCATCACAAAGCTGTAGGGTGCAAGTTCCATCGTCGTCCGTTTCTGCAGCTTGATGGTTTCTTTCTGCGGAACAATGGGCTGCGCATCGAAATTGTTCTCATCATCAGCGGCACCCGAGAGCACTGTCTTTGTGACGCTCTTCAGCGAACCGAAACGGCTGAGGTCGATATTGGCCTTCTTTGCCTCGGCACTGGCATTGCAGAGCTTGACGAAGAGGCGACGTGTCTTCACGTTCAGCACCACGCTTTGTCCGTAGTGAACATCGGGCTGGGGCTGAACAACATTTGCCTCGTCGCCCTCGAACTTCACGCAATCGCCATAGTAATACTGGCCGGCACTCTGTCCGAACATCTGCTGAATATAGTAGCTGCAAGTCAGGAAGGGACGTTCGTTGTCAAAGTATATCAAATCTGGATTCCAGTTTGTAGCGTTCTTACGGGCAAAGAGGGGAGCATAAGAAGTCATGCTCACCACATCGCCATTGCGCTCAACATGCAACAGGTAGAGTCCCTCGGCCAACGCGTCGATGAGTTTCTTGTCCTTGGCAGCATACTCGCCCAGATAAACTTTCGTCTTGCGGTCGCGAGGATAGTTGTCATACTGGCGGCTGCTGAGGAAATAGCGGTTGGGCTCGTAGTAGTGCTCGTCCAGAATGGGCAGACCGATTTCCTCGGCCAACTTCCAACCGTTGTCAAAATCGGGATTTCCCTTGTGCGAACCAGGGCCTGCCGTTCCGACAATGACGATTTCGGGGTAGGCCTTCGTGATTCGCTCATACATAAACTTGAAGCGTTCGGCAAACTCGGGAGTAATCTTTTCCTCGTTGCCAATGCCCAAATACTTCAGACCGAAGGGTGCGGGGTGTCCCTGCTCGGCACGCTTCTTACCCCATTTGGTGGTAACGTCGCCATTAGCCCATTCGATGAGGTCTAAAGCATCCTGCGTCCACTCGTCCATCTCCGACATAGGAACCACGTCCTGCGCCTGCCCTTTCATGCCCCAACCGCCGTTGGTTCCCTGACAACTTACGCCACAAGGCAGAATTGGCAGAGGAGCCATACCAAGGTCTTCACAAAGCTGAAAGTATTCATAGTAACCCAGGCCCATTGACTGATGGTAGCCCCAAGTATTCTTCAACGGGCGGCGTTCGTGACGAGGTCCGAGCGTTGTCTTCCAACGATAGGTATTCCAGAAGCCATCGCCTCCGCCGTGTACCACACAACCGCCAGGGAAGCGCATGAAACGGGGCTTCAGGTCGGCAAGTGCCTGAACCAAATCCTTACGAAGGCCATGTCCCTTATAAGTATCCTCGGGCATCAGGGATATTTCATCAATGTCCATCTCACCCGTATTCAGCACCAGCACCTGCAGGGCTGCCGTCTTACAATCGGCATTGGGAACGAGGGTGGCCTCGTATTTCTGCCAGTCAGAAGAAGCAACAGACAGCGTGGTCTCTGCTAACAGCTTGGGGTCCTTGCCCCAACCCTGCGGCTCGACAAGAGCCACACGCACCTGCTTAGCATCGCCCTTCACATTACGCATGAAGACAGAGAAGTCGTATTTCTCACCGTTCTTCACTGTGATGCCATCAAAGCCGTTGTTCTCCAAGCCAACACCTTTCCAACCCGTATAATCGTAGTATTCCTTCACACGCTCAATGGAAAGACGCATAAAGGTGGGATTATTGGCGTTAAGCGACTTGTCCATGCGGGATTCCACACGGCCCAATGAATGTCCCGGACGGATAAAGCGCCAGGCCGTTCCTGGTCCCCAGCCGTCGTGCTCGGTGGGATTGAATTCGAACGAACCATTCTGCACAAGCTCTGCAAACAAGCCGCCATCGGCAGCCGAGCTGATGTCTTCAAAGAAGATACCAATAAGTTCGTCACTGATTGCCTTACCACCCTTGGGGGCTTTCATCGGCTTCTGGGCCTCCATACTCACCGTAGCTGCCAAGAAGAGGGCAGCCATCGTCAAAATTCGCTTCATTTTATTCGTTTTTAAGGTATTTGCCTACGAAGATAAACAAATATTATGAAATAATGAAGTGAACCCCGTATTTTTTAACACATTTTTTATAACTTTGTGCAGATATTTAACAATAGCAGGTAAATTGGCAAACTATTGAAAGCATAAGCCACTATGGCAAAAGACAAGATTATGTTCGTCTGCGAGGAATGCGGACAGGAAGCGACAAAGTGGATGGGCAAATGCCCCAGTTGCGGCAGGTGGAATACGATGAAAGAGATTAAACTGGCTGGAGGTCCTTCCACAATTCAAAATTCAAAATTCAAAATGGCATTGGGCGAGGTACAAAACAACCGCCCGGTTGCTGTGGGCGCTATCCAAGCCGATGCCGAGGTGCGCTTTGACATGGGCGACGGGGAACTGAACCGCGTTCTGGGAGGAGGACTGGTGAAAGGAAGCCTCGTACTACTGGGCGGCGAGCCTGGTATCGGAAAGAGTACTCTCATCCTCCAAACCGTATTACACCTAAATGACAAGAAGATTCTCTATGTCAGTGGCGAAGAAAGTGCAAGGCAGATAAAGCTTCGTGCCGACCGTTTAAGCGAAGTTTCTCAGCCCTCACCCCTCTCCTCTCACCTTTTGATATTGTGTGAGACCTCCCTCGAAGCCATCTACGAGCACATCGAGGCAGAACAGCCAGACCTTGTCGTCATTGATTCCATTCAGACCATTTCCACAGAGAGTGTGGAATCTTCTCCCGGCAGTCTCTCGCAGATACGCGAGTGCGCGGCTTCCTTATTAAAATATTGTAAGTCGGGCGGGCCCAGCATCATCCTCATCGGGCACATCACCAAGGAAGGTACACTGGCTGGTCCAAAAGTATTGGAACACATCGTCGACTGCGTCCTCCACTTCGAGGGCGACCAACATTATATGTATCGTATACTGCGCGCCCAGAAGAACCGCTTCGGAAGCACGTCGGAATTGGGCATATACGAAATGCTGCAAAGTGGGTTGCGACAGGTTTCCAATCCCAGCGAGCTTTTGCTCACCGAAGGTCGTGAAGGGCTGAGTGGCATAGCCATCTGTGCTGCCATCGAAGGTGTCCGTCCTCTTCTCATCGAGACACAGGCTCTGGTCAGCACTGCGGCCTACGGTACACCCCAACGCTCAGCCACAGGCTTCGACAACCGCCGTTTGGGAATGCTCCTCGCTGTCCTTGAAAAACGCGTCGGCTTCAAACTGGCCCAGAAGGATGTTTTCCTGAACATAGCCGGTGGCCTGCGCGTTACCGACCCTGCCATGGATCTTAGTGTCATTGCTGCCGTGCTCTCCAGTAATGTGGACGCTGCCATAGAGCCCGACACCTGCATGTGTGGCGAGGTTGGTCTTTCCGGTGAAATTCGTCCTGTTGCCCGTCTCGAACAGCGCATAGCAGAAGCCGAGAAGCTCGGTTTCCGCCGCATGGTGGTTCCAGCCCAAGGATTAAAGGGTATTGACCAAAAACGTCTGAAGCTCGAACTCATTCCCGTCCGCCGCGTCGCAGAGGCCGTGCGAGCACTATTCGGATAACTCTTAAACCCAATAAACATACGATTTCGATGAAACAAACTTTTTGGACATGGGCTGTTTTGTTGCTGACGTTCCCACAAACAGCAAACGCTGATAACACTCCCGATGCGTACAAGCCGACAAGTTTAGTGAACCAGTACGAGGGTTATACCCTGGTATGGCACGACGAATTCGACAAGGACGGGCGGCCTGACGAGCATTGGTCATACGAGCGCGGCTTCGTGAGGAACGAGGAACTGCAATGGTATCAGCCGAACAACGCCTCGGTTAAAGATGGTGTGCTCATCATCGAAGGACGTAAAGAGACGGTGCAGAATCCATATTTCGAAGAGGGGTCACGACACTGGCAACGAGCCAGACGACAAGCAGAATATTCCTCGTCGAGCCTGACCACACAACGAAGTTTCAATTTCCGCTACGGTCGGGTGGTGGTTAGGGCTAAGATACCTACGGCTTCTGGGTCATGGCCTGCAATCTGGCTGCTGGGCAACCGTTGGGGATGGCCCGCATGTGGTGAGATTGACATGATGGAATACTACATCCACGACGGTACGCCCTCCGTATTAGCCAATGCTTGCTGGGCTAGCGAGAAGGAATATAAACCAATGTGGGACACCGTGATTGCACCCCTATCTCACTTCACCAAGGGGGACAGCGACTGGGCAGAAAAATTCCACGTATGGCGTATGGACTGGGACGAGCTGTTCATCCGCCTGTATCTGGACGATGAACTTATGAACACCGTGGACCTGAGCCAGACGTACAACCGCAATGTAAATAAGGAGAATCCTTTCTCGAACAAAGTTGAAGGTTTCGGCATGTACCTTCTATTGAACCTGGCTATCGGAAAACTGGGCGGTATACCCGACGACAGTCAGTTCCCGTTAAAATACAAGGTGGACTACGTGAGGGTTTACAAACAAAACAACGAATTGCCATGATACGAGAGTTGCAACTAAGGGTATCGCCAAGGGACGGCTACAATGAGCAGTCAATACGGCGATACGTGGCACGCGAGCAGGGATGGGACGAAAGGACGATTACCTGCGTGCGGACGCTGAAACGGAGCATTGACGCCAGGCAAAGAGAGGTCTTTGTGAACCTGACCGTCAGGGTGTTCATCAACGAACAGCCACCCATAGAGGAATTCGAACCTGTGGAGTATCACGATGTGAGCGACAGGCCGCAAGTGGTTGTAGTGGGCGCAGGACCAGGCGGACTGTTTGCAGCCCTGCGACTGATAGAACTAGGGCTGCGCCCCATTGTGGTGGAGCGTGGCAAGAATGTTCACGACCGTAAGAAGGACCTTGCCCGCATCCGTCCCGAGCAGAAGGTAGACCCTGAAAGCAATTACGCCTTTGGCGAAGGCGGTGCAGGAGCGTATAGCGACGGCAAGCTGTTTACCCGCAGCAAGAAACGCGGAAACGGGGAGAAGATTTTGCGTGTGTTCTGCCAACATGGAGCCAGTCCGAGCATCCTTTCTGACGCCCATCCCCATATCGGCACGGACAAACTTCCACGCGTCATCGAGAATATGCGCGAGACGATACTGAAATGTGGCGGTGAAGTACACTTCAAAACGCGCATGACCGCGCTTCTAATTCAAAATTCAAAATTAAAAGTTCAAAATGAGACTACACCTTGCGTAGAAGGCATAATGTGTGCCGACGGAAAGGAGTTCTACGGGCCGGTGATTCTGGCAACAGGTCATTCGGCTCGCGATGTGTACCGATGGCTTTATAACAATAAGGTAGAGATTGAGGCAAAAGGGCTGGCTGTTGGCGTACGATTGGAGCATCCTGCACAACTCATCGACCAAATACAGTACCACAACAAGCGAGGACGCGGCGACTACCTGCCAGCTGCTGAATACAGCGTGGTGCAACAGGTGGAGGGACATGGCGTTTATAGTTTCTGCATGTGTCCAGGTGGCTTCGTAGTGCCTGCAGCAAGCGGTCTGGAACAGATTGTTGTGAACGGCATGAGTCCCTCGAACCGAAATGGTCGATGGAGCAACAGCGGTATGGTAGTAGAACTACGGCCAGAAGACGTCGCAGGTGACGATACGCTGAAGATGATGCTGTATCAGGAGGAACTGGAACGCACGTGCTGGCAACAGGGAAACAGAAAACAGACAGCCCCTTCGCAACGTATGGCTGATTTCGTGAACAACCGTCTCAGCTACGACCTGCCAGAATCGTCGTATGCCCCAGGTCTCATCAGCAGTCCCCTACACTTCTGGATGCACGAACCCATACGCCATCGTCTGCAAGAAGCATTCAAGATTTGGGGGCGACAGAAGCACGGTTTCTTAACCAACGAGGCTACCGTCATTGGTGTGGAAACGCGCACGAGCAGTCCTGTCCGCATCCTACGCGACAACGAAACACTACAACACATCCGTCTGCAAGGACTATTCCCCTGCGGCGAGGGAGCTGGATATGCTGGAGGCATAGTAAGTGCCGGTGTGGACGGAGAACGCTGTGCCGAAGCGGTTGCCCAATATCTGGGAGCAAAATAATAAGTAATAAAAGGGAGTTACAACATGGAAGACAAAAAGGAAATTGCCGTGGATCTTGCGGCTTCGACTTACGGAATGGTGAATGGAACTGCATACGACATTGCCATTCTACCTTGGGGGGCGACAGAACCCCACAATCAGCATCTACCCTACCTGACGGATTGCATACTGTCACACGATGTGGCTGTAGATGCGGCTCGAATGGCTTGGGAACAAAACAACGTGAAGGCAATGGTGCTACCACCTGTGATGATGGGAGCACAGAACCCAGGACAACGTGATTTGAAGTTCTGCATTCACTATCGTCAACGTACTCAGGAAACAATCCTGCGCGACATCGTGGAGAGCATCTATCACCAAGGAATGCGTCGTCTGCTGATAGTAAACGGACACGGCGGGAACTCATTCAAGGGTTTTATACGCGATTTGATGGTGGACTACCCCGATATGTTCATCCTGTCGAGCGAATGGTTCACCGTGTGCCTTGCAAAGGAATACTTCGACCAGCCTGGTGACCATGCCGACGAACTGGAAACCTCGGTCATGTTGCACTATCACCCAGAACTGGTACGCATGAAGCTTGCTGGAAACGGTGATTCACACCCCTTTGCCCTACCCTCGCTGCGTCAGAAAACAGCTTGGTTGCCTCGGCACTGGAATTTGGTGACCGAAGATACCGGTATCGGTAATCCTCATCTGGCAACAGCCGAGAAGGGAGCACACTTCGCACAAGCCGTAGCACAGCGCTATGCCCAACTGCTGACAGAACTGAAAGACGTAACCAAAGCCGAAGACATGTATGAACGATAGCGACTGGAAGCAGCGGACAAGGTTGCTGATGGGCGACGAGGGAATGGAACGTCTCGCCAAGGTACGCGTCATACTTTTTGGTGTGGGCGGTGTAGGCTCTTGGTGCGCCGAAAGCCTTATCCGCACAGGCATCACGCATCTGACCATTGTGGACAGCGACTGCGTGGCAGAGACAAACCTCAACCGTCAGTTGATGGCCACACGCAACACCATAGGCCTACCAAAAGTGGAAACGCTGAAGGAACGTCTACTTAACATCAATCCAGAGGCCAAAATCACTGCTATTCAGGATATTTTTACGGAGAAAACGATTGACAGATTCCCCCTTTCGGATTACGACTACATCATCGATGCTATAGATTCCCTGCGCGACAAGGCCCTGCTCATCCGAATAGCAACACAAACAAACGCGCGCTTCTTCTCATCGATGGGGGCAGCATTGAAGATGGATCCAACACGCGTTCGTGTAGCAGAGTTCTGGAAGGTGACTGGCGACCCCTTGGCACGCGCCCTGCGCAACACCTTCAAACGGACAAAGCAATTCCCTGCCCACAAGTTCCAGTGTGTCTATAGTGACGAACTACTTCAAAACAAAGAAAAAATGGAACTCGAAGAAAACCAGTTCCATAAGGTACATGCCAACGGTAGCATTGCTCACATCACTGCCATCTTCGGACTGACGCTGGCAGGTTTGGTGATAAAAGACATCTATACTTTTGCCCAAACTTAGATTGGTGCAGATTCGCCCTCCGTATAATTCTCCATATAGAGGTGCTCACCGTCGAAGACTGCATAGGTGAACTGACGAATCCAGTCGCCCAAAATAATCATGCGGCATTGGTGAGTGAGCATCAGGTCAAGTTCAATGTGACGATGCCCGAACAGGAAATAGTTGACATCGGGATGTGAACGCAAGTATTCTTTGGCATAGAGCACAAGCGGTTCCTTATCCTCACCCATGTAGTCCGGTTCACCTTGTTCCATGTGTTTCAACTGGCTATGCTTTGCCCAATTCAGTCCAAGAGCAACACCCAAATCGGGATGAATCCATCGAAACATGCGCTGAAGTGGACGACAGTGGAATATGGAACGGATGAAACGGAAACCGCGGTCTGTGTATCCCAGTCCGTCACCATGTCCCAGATAGAATGTCTTGTCAGCAATACATATTGTGATGGGTTCGTAGTGGAGGATGACTCCGCATTCGTTGCGCAAATAATCCCAAGCCCAGATATCGTGGTTTCCTGTAAAGAAATGCACCTCTACCCCATTGTCCGTCAACTCGCTGACTTTTCCCAGGAAGCGGGTGAAGCCCTTGGGTACCACGGCTCGATATTCGAACCAGAAATCGAACATATCGCCCAACAGATACACGGCTTCTGCTTTGTCCTTAATTTCGTCAAGGAAGCGCACCAGTCTGCGTTCCTGCTGACGGGTGTGTCTTAGTGCTTTGCTGCCCAAATGGGCATCGGAGAGGAAATAGATGGATTTCATGAAATTTGTCCTTGTGAATGTCGATTATGTGAGTAGGCGATTTCACCACTGCCATAGCAAATGTGATGGTCAGCGTCATAGATACATCCGAACTGCCCAGGTGCAATGCCCTGTATGGGTTCTTCACTGTGTATGCGATAGCCCTCTTCGTCCAGCGTGATAGTCCCCTGCATGAAGTGGTCGACGTGACGAATCTTGAAGGAAATAGGCAAATCACTTCTCCCCTTAGGGGGAGCAGGGAGAGGGGCTGTAATAAAGTGCAGGTCTGCCAGTCGGAAATCGTGCCCATACTGTAGTTGTGTGTCCCATCCGTTTGCCACGAAAACGATGTTCTTCTTCACGTTCTTCTTTACCACGAACCAAGGCCCGCCACCCAAGCCGAGACCCTTACGCTGACCGATGGTGTGGAACCAGAAACCACGATGGGTTCCCACCACCTTACCAGTTTCTATGTCTATGACGCGCCCCTCCTTCTCGCCCAAGAAACGGCGCAGAAAGTCGTTATAGTTTATCTTACCCAAGAAACAAATGCCCTGACTGTCCTTTCGGCGTGCCGAGGGCAATCCTGCACGTATGGCAATGTCGCGAACCTCCTCCTTCATCAGATGACCGATGGGAAAGATAGTGTGTGCGAGTTGTTCGTACGAGAGCTGTGCCAGGAAGTCGGTCTGATCCTTCACAGGGTCCTTGGCTGTGCCCAGCCACACCAGTCCGCCCTGTTCCACACGAGTGGCATAGTGCCCTGTGGCTACGAGGTCGTAGTTCTTGCCAACGCGTTCCTCGAAAGCCCCGAACTTGATGAACCGGTTGCACATCACGTCAGGGTTAGGTGTCAGTCCCTGCTTCACCCGTTCTATGGCATAGCCCACCACGCGGTCCCAGTATTCCTTCTGCAGGTCGGTCACCTCAAGGTGCAAGCCGTACTTGCGAGCCGTCGCCTGCGACAGTTCGATGTCCTCCTCGGCGGAGCACGACGAGTCCTCGCCCTCCATTCCTATTTTAATATAGTGAAGGTCGGGCTTGTAGCCCTGCTCGCACAACTGGTGAGCCACTACCGCCGAGTCCACTCCACCCGATATCAGTACTGCAATATTCTCCATTTCGCTTGCGAAGATACGCAATTTATTTCATCTGACCAAGAGAGTTTACCATTTGATGCACTATAGTTCCCACTCGCGCCATCCATTGAAAGTCTGTATGCGCAGAGTGATGCTGTCAGCAGCAAGGTCCTTAAGGTAGAGCGAGGCGTACTCGTCCGAGGAATATGCTGCGGGGTCTGTACCCTGACGATGATGAAGCCGCAGGTAGGCCCTACGCCCCACGATGGAGTCCACGGCGTAACCCCACATCTGAGTACCACCCTGTGTTTTGGGGGCGAGGTGCAGGTTCAGGTAACGTTTTGTCCTCCACAGGCTGATCACTCCCGTCGGGTCTGTCACAGCCACGCTTGTCGAATCGCGCAGAATATAGGCCGACTTCAGTTGGTACAGCGTTGCCTTTCCGTCAGAGAGCGTATAGCCTGTAAGGCAGCGATAGACGACACTGGCTTTCAGTCCCGACTGCGGATTTGTCAGCGGCAGTCTTGTGTCGTCGTCCAGCACAATCTCCGTCAAGTTCCCACTCACATCCGTAGGACAGTCCGCCAGTTCCGTAACAAGACTGGGGAAGGGTGCTTCTTCGTCATCGGAACAGGAGACACATAAAATGAAGAGTGAAGATTGGAGGATGAAGAGTGAAATCCTAAAGAGTTTTCTCATAGTTCAAGACAGGATTGGCATACATGGTCAGGATACGTTCGCGCAGGAAGTCCTCATCTTTATTAGGCAGGTCGATGAGGGCTATGCGCTGCTTCAAATAGGCTTCGAAGGCAAGTTTCTCCTTATGCGTATATTTTGTGGCATGAGTTGGTGCTCCGTTGAGCAGGTCAAGCGCCACATAGTTGCCAGGGAAGAGACGGTAGTTATGATGAATCTCGCGGTCGATGCGACGAGCCAGTTCGGCAAAGAACTCCGTCTTATCGAGGTCCTTGAGTTCGTCAATCCAAGTATTCACGGGACGTGCCGTTTGATAATGCACATGCCCCTTCTGTCCGAAGATTCCCGTCTTCATGTTCTGCAGGTCGTCCTGTTTCGACTTCTTCCAGGCCGAATCATCGCGTTTCTGTTGAAACTCCTTCGCTTTCAGGTAGTCGCAAGGGTCATACTCGTAGCTAATTGAGAGCGGCACGATATTCAGTTCCTTGATACGCTGTAGCGGATGGTCGGCATCCGACATAGCCAGCATTTTCAGTAGCGACACCTGTGTTTGGTCGCTCGAGTCCTTTGCCCTACCCTCTCGCTGTGCAATCCAGATATTCTCGCGCTTTATGTTGATGGCGTGGTGCATATATCGGCTCATGAGCAAGCTACTCTCAAAAAGTTCGCGGCGCGATATATTACGTCGAACGATGAATGCCTTGTTCAACCTAACGAGCGTACGAATCCAAGGATAGATGAGCAGATTGTCGCCGATGGCAATCTCGCACGTCGTGGGAAACTTGGCATCGAAGAGCATCACGTCCAAAATGGCGCTGTCAAGCACAATATCGCGATGGTTCGACAGGAAGGTGTAACGCTCCCGGCCTGGCTCTATGCCTCTATGCTGGAACGTATGACCCGTCGAGCATTTCTTCAGGACGTGGTTCACCA
This sequence comes from Bacteroidaceae bacterium, assembly GCA_045220575.1. Taxonomy (GTDB): domain Bacteria; phylum Bacteroidota; class Bacteroidia; order Bacteroidales; family Bacteroidaceae; genus Physcousia. Next base: position 45,549 of record JBGUVX010000009.1, on the reverse strand, counting down.
CAGGCTTCATGAAGCGCACCTGAAAGCCGAGTGTTGATTTAATGCCCACCGTAGCCAGTTTCAGCATTCCGCGGCTCATGCCAAGGGGGAGTATGGGCAAGACGCTCTTCAGTATGCGTGAAAACTGTCTGTCCTGCAACAAGCTGTTTATCGCTTCACGAACCTCGTCGTCGTTGTACGGCCTTATGGCACTGAATTCGTCGTTCATATCCTTCAATCTTTATGTTTGTACATTCGCTATCCCCTCGGGGAGGGATTGGTGTAGGGGCTATTTGTCTTCGATAATTTCCGTCAGCACATCCTTTATGTCAAGCCCTGCAGCACGCACCTGCTGTGGGATGAAACTGGTGGCGGTCATACCAGGTGTGGTGTTTATCTCCAGAAGGTTTATCTTTTCTCCTTCGGTGATGATGTAGTCGATACGAATGATGCCATGACAGCCCAGTATGTCGTAAATCATTGACGTAAGTTGCTGCACGCGCTCCGTCAGGCGGTCAGAAATGCGGGCAGGGGTAATCTCGTCGCTCTCATTGTTGTACTTAGCAGCATAGTCGAAGAATTCATTCTTAGAAACAACCTCAGTGATGGGAAAGACATGACCACTCGTTTTCGTTTTGTAGCAGCCGCAGGTCAGTTCCGTTCCCTGCATGAAAGCCTCTACCATCACATCCTCCCCTTCTTTCATGGCAATTTCTATGGCGGGGCGCAACTGTTCGGCAGTCTTCACCTTCGTGGTTCCAAACGAACTGCCGCCGCGAGCTGGTTTTACGAAGCAGGGCAGACCGATACGCGAGATGATGTCTTCGTCCGTTACCTCCTTGTCGTGCCCAATCTTAACAGTAAGGCTATCTGCCACCGAGACACCAAGTCCGCGCATATAGTTGTTCAGCACAAACTTATCATAGGTCATGGCCTCAACCAATACATTACACGTTGAGTAAGGCATACCAATAAGGTCGAAGTAACCTTGCAGGATGCCGTTCTCGCCTGGCGCACCGTGAATAGTAATGTAGGCATAGTCGGGACGTACCGTCTTACCGCCATCCTCGAACGAGAAGTCGTTTCTGTCCACAATGCTCCGCGAACTGTCTGGGAGTATTGCCTCCCAATGACGGGCATGTATCTCTACCTTATATATATTATAGCGCTCCTTGTCGAGGAACGATTCGATGCCTGCTGCGCTGCGCATACTGACATCGTGCTCTGAGGAGTCCCCCCCACAGATGATAGCTATTGTCTTTTTCTCCATTTATCTAATAGTTGAGTTATATCGTTTGGTAATTCACTTGTAAAGTCCATTTCTTCGCCAGTACGGGGATGGCGGAAGCCCAAAGTGCGTGCGTGCAAGGCCTGACGAGGACAGAGTTCGAAGCAATTGTGGATGAAAGCCTTGTAACTGCTGCTGCGTTCTCCACGCAGGATTTCCTGTCCGCCGTAGCGTTCGTCGTTGAACAGAGTGTGACCGATGCTCTTCATGTGGACACGAATCTGGTGTGTGCGTCCCGTTTCGAGTCGGCATTCCACAAGTGTGACGTGCCCCAAGCGTTCCAGCACCCGGTAGTGTGTAACAGCAAGCTTTCCCGTGGGGTTGTCATCAGGCAGGATAGCCATCTGCAGGCGATCTTTAGGATTGCGTCCGATGTTGCCTCTGATGGTACCTTCGTCCTCAGCAAATGGCCCCCATACGAGGGCGTTGTAAAGACGACGAGTCGAGTGTACGAAGAATTGCTGGCATAGACTGGTCTTTGCCTCTGGTGTCTTGGCAATGACCAGCAATCCACTGGTGTCCTTGTCAATACGATGAACAAGTCCAACAGTTGGGTCGTTAGGGTCGAAACGCTTGTCATCACGCAGGTGCCAAGCCAAAGCATTTACCAACGTTCCGCTGAAATTTCCACAACCTGGGTGAACCACCAGTCCAGCGGGCTTGTTCACCACCAGCAAGTCGTCGTCTTCGTAAACAACATCAAGAGGAATATCTTCTGGAACAATTTCCCAGTCACGCTTGGGACGATCGAGCATCAGGGTTACTACATCGTTGGCCTTTACCTTGTAATTGCTCTTCACGGATTTTCCGTTGACCTGTATAAAACCAGCATCAGCTGCCTTTTGTATGCGATTGCGGCTTGTGTCGCCCAAATGGTCCATCAGGAACTTGTCCACACGCATGGGGTTCTGTCCCTTGTCTGCCACCACCCTACGATGCTCGTAAAGTTCCTCTCCATCTCCCCCCGTGGGGGTGAGGGATTCGTCCTCGAAGACATCCTCCAGGAAATCTTCTTCGAGCAGCCCTACAGGGATAGTCTGGTGTTGGTCTTCATTCATAGTCAAACACTTCGGCTCTTCCATCCTCATCCTCTTGCAAGCCAGAAAGCGCCCCGTCTTCTTCGTCCTCCGTGGTACCATTTCCCACGATGAGTGTGATTACAGCATCGGACGGTACTCTTTCGCCAGCCACGACATTCCGACCCTGACACTTTATGCCATACACCCAGTCTTTGTCGCCATCAGTTTCCTCCACAGGTCCAATACGGAAGCCCAGTTGTCGCAGACGGTCCTGTGCCTCGCGTAGCGAACAGTTGTCAGCAATGTCGGGCAGCGCCACCATGGGCGACTGTTTCGAGTTGATGGTCAGATATATTTCGCGTCCCGACTTCACCTTGCTGCCAGCCTTAGGCAACTGTACCATGATGGCTCCCGAGGGTTTGGTATGGTCGTAGGCGCTATCTACGACAATGGCTTGCAGGTCCATCATCTCAAGGGTGTACTCCGCATCGGCAATGAGCTTTCCCTCCACATTGGGCACAACTATTTCTTCGCCGTGGTGTGTGTATTTTCCCAGCCACATCCATAGGATGATAAACAGCACCGCCGTGACAATTGCCATTGCCAGCAGATTCCCCCACAGAATGGGACTCAGCATCTTCCGTTTGAATTCTTTTCCTGTCATACTTCCGTATTTTTCGTCCAAAGATACGAAATATTTGCGAAATACAAAAGAAAGGTGCGCCAAATTCGTTTGACGCACCTCTAATCTTTAATTCCTAATCAATTAGGAATCCACAGCATTACTTGCCGTGACGCTCGTCTGCTACGGTCAACTTCTTGCGGCCCTTTGCACGGCGTGCTGCTAATACGCGGCGACCGTTTGCGGTAGCCATTCTCTGACGAAAACCGTGCTTATTGTTGCGACGGCGATTGTGGGGTTGGAATGTACGTTTCATTGTATTTATATCGTTTTTTATTAATTTCGGCCTGCAAAATTACAGACTTTTTTTGACACTTGCAAATTTTTTCGTACTTTTGCAGCCGAAAACGAAATAAAATGGTATTTATTTAAATAAAACAACTCAACTCTTATGATTAATTCACAAGACATTAAGAAGGGCACTTGCATTCGCATGGATGGCAAGCTCTATTTCTGTATCGACTTCCTGCATCGCAAGCCGGGAAAGGGTAACACCATCATGAACGTAACCTTGAAGGACGTTGTCAGCGGCAACGTGCTGGAGCGCCGCTTCAACATCGGCGAGAAGCTGGAAGACGTACGCGTAGAGCGTCGTCCCTACCAGTACCTCTATCAGGAGGGTGCCGACTACGTTTTCATGAACAACGAGACTTTCGAGCAAATCAACATCCCTGAGGATCAGATTACGGGTGTGAAGTTCATGAAGGAGGGTCAGAACGTAGAGGTTGTGGCTGATGCCAGCACCGAGACCGTGCTCTATGCCGAACTGCCTGCCAAGGTTCACTTGGAAGTAACATGGACCGAACCAGGTCTGAAGGGCGACACCGCCACCAACACCCTGAAACCTGCCAAGGTAGAGACGGGGGCCGAAGTTCGTGTTCCCCTGTTCATCAACGAAGGTGAAATCATCGAGGTTGATACTCGCGACGGTAGTTATCTGGGCCGCGTAAAGGCATAAGACCTTTTGCGTGCCGCAAGGCTTTAGTTTTAGGAAGGTTGTATCACACGATTCAGCCTTCCTTTTTTATTTCCTCGGCTAAAGTCGACTCCTCCCTTTTCTACTCCCTAACCATTGGGCTTATCACCCCACTCTTCTTCCTTTTTTGCTTCTCATTTGAAAAAAAAGGGCGTAAAGTTTGGGAGTATGGAAAGAAAAGCCTATCTTTGTCGCCAATAACATTATTTAACATTATTTTAATAACTTTTAAACAAACAAAACAATGAAAAAGTTTTTCTATTTGATGAGCCTCTGCCTCTGCATGTTCATGGGTGTTGCAGTACTGACTTCTTGCGGTGACGATGATGACGATCTCGACATCAAGGCTGGTATTGTTGAAAAGGGTAATACCATGACGCTGACCGTCTCTAACAGCTATTACACAGAAACCATGACCGCCACCTTCAACGAACAGGACGAGTGCATCAAGTTTATCACTAAGGAAATTTACAAGTCAAAGGACGTTGCTGACGCAGCGTGGAGTGCCTACAAGTCAGAGTACGACGAAGAAGAGATTGCAAAATATTTCAAGAAAGACGGCAAGACAATCACTATCGACGAGACTGAGGACTATAAGTTCGAAACTAGAGCCACTATCAAACAATACTTCGAGGCTATCCAGCAAGAGTTTGACAAGATGTAAGATTAAATCTATTTTTGTCCACAAGATAGGCTGACACTTCGGGGTCAGCCTTTTTTGTGCCTAAAATTTTGCATTTCTCGCTTAATCATATCTTTGGTGCCGACTACCTTTTCATGAGCAACGAGGCTTTCGAGCGATACTCGCGACGGTTCTTACTTCGGCGTGTAAAGGCGCAAGGAGCGAGTTCTCCCTTATCTATGAAAGGTTGTGCCCCGAGCGATGCAACCTTTCTTTTATAGGAATACTAATGCAGCGGCCTTAGGAATACTAATGTAGCGACCACAGGATTACTAATGTATCGGCCTTAGGATTACTAATGTTGCAGAGGGAAGGTAGTATCCCTTATTCCTAAATCTAATAAGACGTGAAAAAAAAGGGCGTAAAGTTTGTGGGAGAAGAAAACATATTGTACCTTTGCACCCGATTTTAAAAGCAAGGTTTTTTTATTAATTAACAATTTAAACAAAACAAACAATGAAAAAGTTTTTCTATTTGATGAGCCTCTGCCTTTGCATGTTCATGGGTGCTAGCGTTCTGACCTCTTGCGGTGACGACGACGAAGAGAAGTTGGCAATTAACTTGAGTTCACTGAAAAATGATGTGAAGGAAACTGACAACAGTTTACAGAAGACCGTCGTTTATAGTGATTATGCTTTAATTCTTACTGCTGCTTTCGACAATGATGGCAAGTGCACTTCATTCACCCAGCAGTTTGTTTTCCCTTCTTCTGCTCTTGCTCAGGAGGCTTGGACTGCATATGAGAATGATGGTGAGTTTGAAGATGTCGAGAACTGGTCAATGACTTCTAACGTCATCACTCATGACTTTACAGAAAGATTCAAGGGATCTTCAAAGCAGGATGTGAAGGACTTCTTCGAGAATTTCTAAGAAGATAAGGATTATTAATTATTCCTAAACAAACAAAGAAGGCACGCCATTTGGTGTGCCTTCTTTCATTATATAGGTAATATTCACTTATCGAGTGAGGTTAATGGTGAATTGTCTGCAAATATTTGTTGCATTACTGGCTTTTCATTAACTTTGTTGAGAAAACATGTTAATACGATATGAAATACTCCATTATAATACCCGTTTTCAATCGCCCAGACGAGGTGGATGAACTATTGGAGAGCCTGACGCGACAGACTTACCGAGACTTCGAGGTTGTCATCGTGGAGGATGGTTCCGAGGTGCGCTGCGAAGATGTGGTGAAGAAGTATGCCGACCGTTTGGATGTGCTGTATTTCGAAAAGCCGAATTCAGGTCCTGGGCAAAGTCGCAACTACGGTGCAGAGCGCAGTCGAGGAGAATACCTGATAGTGCTCGACAGCGACGTAGTACTGCCCGAAGGCTATTTGGGAGAAGTGGACAAGGAACTTACTATGAACCCATGCGAGGCCTTTGGTGGACCCGACCGTGCTCACGAGAGTTTTACCCCTGTGCAAAAGGCCATCAACTACTCCATGACCTCCTTCTTCACCACTGGTGGCATACGTGGCGGCAAGAAGAAACTCGACAAGTTCTATCCCCGCTCCTTCAACATGGGCATCAAGAAAAGCCTCTACCAGCAGTTGCAGGGTTTCTCCAACATGCGTTTCGGCGAGGACATCGACTTCAGCATCCGCATCTTCAAGAGCGGCGCCCGCTGTCGGCTGTTCCCAGAGGCATGGGTGTGGCACAAGCGCAGGACGGACTTCCGCAAGTTCTTCCGTCAGGTCCACAACAGCGGTATCGCGCGCATTAATTTATATAAGAGGTATCCCGAAAGCCTGAAGCTCGTGCACCTGCTGCCTGCTGTCTTCACCATAGGCATCTTCGTCCTCGCTGCCATCTTCCTGACGGGACTGGTGTCTGTGGTCATCGGCCTACTTGCCGCCTACGGTGGTCAAACGGGCTGCAACATGGGGCTCATCGTCTCCTTCATGGGACTGGCATTGATGGTCATCTCGCTACTTCCCCTGCTATTCTACGACCTACTCATCCTCATCGATTCGACGTTCCAGAACCGCAACCTGCACGTGGGACTGCTCAGCATCCCCGCCTCCTTCATCCAACTCTTCGGCTACGGCACTGGCTTCCTACGTGCTTGGTGGCTGCGCTGCATCTGCGGTCGCAACGAGGAACTGCAAGCCTTCCGCAAAACCTTCTACCAATAACCCATAAGCCCATCCCTCATGAAAATAAAGATTACCGACCTGCCCTTTGACGAACGCCCTCGCGAGAAGATGATGGCGCAAGGAGCATCGGCTCTGAGCAATGCCGAACTGCTGGCAATACTCATCGGCAGCGGAAACAGCGAGGAGACGGCTGTTGGACTGATGCAGCGTGTGATGCAGGACTGCCAGGGAAGCCTGAATACATTGGGACGCATGAGTGCCGACGAACTGACCAGCCGCTACAAGGGTATCGGTCAGGCAAAGGCCATCACACTACTGGCAGCCTGCGAACTGGGCAGCCGCCGCAGAAGGGAGGAGGTAGTGGAAAAGAAGCGGATAAGCAATAGCCGCGATGCCTACGAGTATTTTGCCACAATGCGCGACTTGGCGCTGGAGGAATGTCACGTGCTGCTACTCAGACAGAATCACTCCCTCATCGGTGAGGCGGTAATCAGCAGAGGGGGCATAGCCGGTACAGCTGTCGATGTGCGCGAACTCATGCGACACGTCGTCCTCAACCGTGCCACGGCAATCGTGCTCTGTCACAACCACCCCAGCGGCAATCTCAGTCCCAGTCGCGAGGACAACGACCTTACAAAGCGCGTGCACGAAGCGTGCCGACTGATGAACATCCAGTTCATCGACCACATTATCGTGGCAGATACTGGCTACTACAGCTATCGGGAAGAAGGGAGGATATAAAGTTGAGAGTTTAGAGATTAGAGTTTAGAGATATGAATGAATTAGAAATACAAGAAAGGGTAATTGAACTGCTGCGAACGGTTTACGACCCTGAGATTCCCGTCAACATCTACGACCTCGGACTCATCTACCGCATCGACTTAAACGACGCAGGCGACGAGTTATCGGTGGATATGACGCTGACAGCCCCAAACTGCCCTGCTGCCGACTTCATCATGGAAGACGTGCGGCAGAAACTGGAAACCATAGATGGGCTGAAACATGTCGAAGTAAACCTCGTCTTCGAACCCGAGTGGAACAAAGACATGATGTCCGACGAAGCCAAATTGGAGATGGGGTTCCTCTAAAATCAGTCAGCCATCATACGTCGCCATCTACGGTAGCCGAAGACAGCAATCACTACATACAGGCCGTAAAGCGAGGCCTTGAAGGGAATGTCTTTGTAGAAGTACAGGCCGCAGGTCACTACATCCACCACTATCCATATCAGCCACTGCTCCAAATATTTGCGAGCCAGTGCCCAGATGCCCACGAACGAGAGTGCCGTGGTAAACGAGTCTGCCACGGGCACACGCGAGTCGGTACAGGTCACCAGAAAACCGTAGAGGGCAGCCCATGCACACAAGGTAATGCCCGTCCATAAGAGGGCAAGACGAAGGGGGAAGTGTGAAACTGGCCTATCCCCGACCCCTTTCCGAGAGGAAGGGGCTTTGTGACTGGGTCTTAGCCAGTTCCACCATCCGTATATCGTCATTGCCAGATAGTAGAATTCCATACCGCAGTCGGCATAGAGTCCTTTTTGGTAGTAAAGCACGATGCCCAAGCTCTGCATCAGGAATCCCACGGCCCACAGCCAGATGCTTGCTCTGTACTCCAGCACGATGTACGCCAATCCCAAAATTGTCGTGAGCATATCGAGCCAATGAGCGGAAAGAAAATCTATCATTCTATTATGTATCTACGTTAAAACTTGAGCGTAACGCTACCCATTGCCGTGAAGCCAGCCATCGGCACGTAGCCAATCTGGTAGTAGCGGTTTGTCTCAGGATACGTGGTGCCCACGATAGCCGAGTACACCCACCCGTTGCTGGCGTAGTGGCTGTTGAAGATGTTGTTCAGGTTCAAACCGAACAGGATATGCGGTCGCCTGCCCTCACTCTTCTTCCCGACAGCGAGATCATAGCTTAACTGCAGGTTTGAGTGAGTGAACTTTGGCAGCGAACGGTCTTTGTTCGCCGTATTGTCGAGATACTGTCGCGACACAAAGTTCGTGTGCCACGTAGCCTCGAAGCCCTTGATGTGGAAGTCTGCAAAACCATTCAACACCACCGCTGGCGAGAAGGCAATCGTCGAGTTGTCGTAGTGCACCGTTGTCGGTGCCAGGTCGTTCCACGAGTCATCGTAGGTCTCCACCACCTCGTCGAAATCCAGAATGGCATTCCTGCTTATGGCGGCATTGGCTTCAAGTGACAGCCACTTCGTCACATCCACTCCAGCAGTCAGTTCCATACCCATGCGGTAGCTCCTGCGGGCGTTCGTCGTCAGTTTCTCGCCGATGTCGCTGTACAGTCCTGTCTGCACGAACTGGTTGTGGTAGTACATCGCGTACAGCCCAATGCCAGCGTGCCAGTGTTTCCCCTGATAGTTGTAACCCAGTTCCGTGTCGTGTAGGCTCTCGGCCTTGGGGGCGGGATAATTGCCGTTGTCCGTAAAGTTGTTACGCTCCGGCTCACGATGACTCATGGCATACGACAGGTAGGCCGCATGGCCGTCCTTGTGGAACGACAGGCCCGCCTTGGGATTCACAAAGTCATATGTCTTGTCTATGTCCAGCAGGTGGGCCTTGTACGAGCCGTCAGTCTGCTTTACGAAGACATCGTGCGTGCCGTTGGTTTTATAGTCTACATGGCGGTGTTGCACATCGGCAAATACGTCCCACGCCTCGGTGATGTGGAACATACCCTTCACAAACACCTGTCCGTCTACCTTTGTGGCGTCATTGTCGTAATAGTGATACCATCCGTGTTTGTCCGTGAAGATGTCCTCCTGCAACTGCTTGTTGCTCGTGTAGGTCAGGTAGCCGTAGTGGTTGGCCTGGAACTTTTGCACCGACAGTCCCCCTACAACGTCCCACCGTTTGCTCTTGTAGTTCGCGTTCCACACCATGCCGTAACCGTCCTGCGTCATTCCCTTGCGACGCACATAGTCCTCCTTGCCCAATGTGGAGCCGTCGGACAGCGTGGCAGGCAGTCCGAATTTCTTCGCTTTGTTCTGGTAGCGGAAGCTCTGGTAGTAACCGTGTCCATGAGTGTAGTGCAGCGTACCACTCGTCGCCCAGTGTTCACCAATGCGCCAGCTCAGGTTCAACAGCGAGCGATTCTGCCAGAAGTTGTCCGTAGCGCCGGGGTACAGCGAGCCGTCCTTCATCACGTAGCGGTCCACAGTCCATCCACCCGTCCAGTCAGGAACAAAATTCTCATACAGCTCGTTATAGCGACCCAGTCCCATGTTGTAGAGATCCTTGTAGGTTCGTACGCCCAGATAGGAATTCATGCTGTACTCTCCGTCCCCCGGACACACGCCGTTCCAAGCCTGACCCGTTCGCTCATAGTTTCCGATGTTCTTATAACTCAACTTCAACGTACCCCCATTATTAATATAGGTAAGGCCACCATAGTAGCTGCCACTGTTTCCCCTCGTGCCATGAATGTAGCCGTCGGTGTGGGTTCCGTGGTACGCCCCGTCAATGACGATACCCCCTACCCCATTCTTGTTTCTTAATTTCTCGTTTTTAATTATTCCTGTGGAAAAGTTTCCGCCGAAGGTGCGCGTGTTGTACGAGCCACCTGCCAGCGTCAGTTGCAATTCGGGAGCCGTGCTGGGGAACTTCGTCTGTAGGGCTATCGTACCGCCAAAAGCCCCGTCTCCATTGGTGGAAGTTCCCACACCGCGCTGTATTTGTACGCTGCTCAGTAGCGCCGCATACGAGTTCATGTTTGCCCAGAACACACACTGGTCCTCGGGCGAGTTCAGGGGAACGCCGTCCAACGTCACATTGATGCGCGAGTCCCCAGCCCCACGGATGCGCATGTAGGTCGTTCCCGTCCCCATGCCGTTCTCGCTCCACGCCGTCACGCCCGGTGTGCGGGCAAATAGGAAAGGAAGTTCCTGACCCATCTTCGAGAATGTTTCCAGTTGTTTTCTGTCGATTTTCGTCACGGCAAAGGGTGCGTTCGCAGGAGCCTTCACGGCCTTTACCACTACCTCCTGTAACTGCTCCGCCTTTATCGAATCCCCTCTCGAACTCTGAGCTTTGAACTCTGAACTCTGAACTTGGGCACAGCCCATCTCCGCCGCGCCCATCATGAGCACTGCCAATAGCATTCTTTGCATAGTCTTTCTGTCGTTTTCTAAATGCTTATCCAAAATGTTAACACTCTCTACGCCGGCATTACCCGGTTCAGATTAATAGGGTCTGTTCTCAGCCACGACAAACGCCGCAGCACCCCTGATAACTTTTCGTCTGCAAAATTACGACTTTTCTGGCAATATACCAAAATAATACCTATCTTTGTAACCAAAATCACACAAAAGCCATGCAGCAAGGGCCACATTTTCCAGCCACCTTCGTCCAACTCCCGCCCCAGTGCGAGGGGCGCCGTGCCGCCTTCTACCTCGCCGCCGAGGAGTACATCGCCTGTCAATTGCCGCCCGACAGCTACTTCTTCACCTGGCAGATAGGGCCCACCGTCGTCATGGGGCGCAACCAAGTCCTCCATCAGGAAGTCAACGTCGACTACTGCCGCAGCCAAGGCATAGACATCATCCGTCGCCGTAGCGGAGGTGGAGCCATCTATGCCGATGACCAAAATGTCATGACCAGCCTCATCACCCCCGAGGCCCCCGTCGAATCCCTCTTTCAGGAATATGCCCAAGCCGTTGCACATGCCTTGCAACAGCTCGGAGCCCCCGCCACCGTCTCTGGTCGTAACGACATCGTAATCCCCGTTGAGGGAGGAAACCGTAAGGTTTGTGGTAACGCCTTCTATAAGAGCGCCCATCGCTGCATTGCCCACGGCACCATGCTCTACGACACCGACCCCGTCCAGATGGAGGCTGCCCTACATCCACATGCCGACAAACTCCAGAGCAAGGGTGTCAAGAGTGTCCGCAGTCGTGTTGGCATACTCCGCGACTACCTCCCCTTCCCTGTCGCCGAGCTTCGTCTCCGCCTTCGTTCTCTCCTCTGCCAGCGCGCCGTCACCCTAAGCGATGCCGATGTGCAACACATCGAAAGCCTTGAACTGCGTTACTACCAGCCACGCTATTTCTACGGCACTTCCATCCATGCCGACGTCATCCGCCTCAGTCACATCGAGGGTGTCGGTACCCTTCAAATCAGCCTTCGGCTCCAAGGCAGCCTCATTGGTGCAGTCGAGCTCCGTGGCGACTACTTTGCCCTCGGCCCTGCCCAGACCGCCCTTGCCAAGGCCCTCGTCGGGCAGCCCTTTACTCCCGATGCCGTCCGCAGCGCCCTGCTCCTCCACCATCCCGAGCGCCACATCCGCGGTCTCCAGCCTGCCGACCTCCTCACCCTTCTCTTCCCCCCTTCCGTGACTCCTTAGTTCCAGATGTCCAAACCAGCATCACCTTTTACCAAGTCGTTGGAGTATTCGCTTTCACCATTGCCATTAGTGGAGGTGCTTGCGTTGTTATTACTTTGTGTCAAACCAGAAGTGGCAACCATCTTCTCACTCGTCAACTTAATGACTACGCTTGTAGGTTTCAAGTATACTGTTTTCATTATTGTTGCTTTGTATTTAGAGATTATTATTTAACAAAGAATTTCTTTCCATTCCGAATATACAGGCCTCGTTGATGCGGCACCGCACGGCGTCCTACAACATCAAACACCACATTGTGTTTTGTCTGTTGTTCACTAACAATTGTTTTGACATCATCCTCCTCATCGTCGAGAAACGACAGGAAGGCTGCAACCGCACTGCTACCAACCGTCGTACTTAAGTAAGCACGGTTAGCACGCAAGTAGGCACCGTCTGCTGCCGCCCGATAAAAGCCTACGCCACTCGCCTCGTTAGACAAAATGTAGTTTGTACGACCATCACCGTTATCCGCTCTCACCAGTGTCCGCGCCGTAATACCCACCAGTTCATTCTCTGCAGCATCGTAGTTGGTCGGAGTAGCTGATGTCGTGGGAATAGTATAGGTGTTAGGTGTTTCGCTATACAGCACCACGCCAGCCCCAGCCGGCACTATGCCGTCTTCTATCTCCGTCAGCGCAACACCCGTTCCGTTAGCTTTAGCCATATAAGCCGTGACTCCCATTCCCGAGAAGTTCAACTTATTCTCGCTGCAATACGTTGCATACTTTGCCGCAGAAATCGTCACATCCTCCGAGACTGGTGTCACATAACTATATTGGATATAATAGAAGTCAACAGCTTCATTTATGCTCGATACTGTTACTGTAAGCGTACGACCGCGAACGACCTTTGAAGACGAAACGCTTATGCCATCACCATCACTATATGTTTTTGAAGCGACTTCGGTCTTATCTATTTCCAAAGTTACAGTTCTTTTCTTTCCAGCATTACCACCTATATTAGCTATAAATGATGTTATCTCACGTTCTTGATCTTGAGGAAATGTCGTTGTAAAAGTGATGTCTGTTGAAGGATTTGATTTAGAACCAATTTGGATGTAATCTGTTTTAAGCGAACTGTACGTTGTTTTTTTTGCCTTAAATTCCCAAGTTTCCCCATCGTCATCTTGGGGACTATCTACAAGATTACCAGAAGAAGTGGACGGAGAAAGTGCTGAATAACTAAGGGTTACTGTTCGAATGGTAGCTGCTGCGCCAGTGGAGGCTGCAAGGAGCATAGACAGCAGGCAGAGCCTGATGTAAAGATTTTGTTTCATTTGTTTATTTATTTTGTTGTTTTGGCTTTGAGGGAGGGTGCGGAGACGCGGAGGGTGATGGGGGCAGGAGTGCGCGTAGTACGCAGGATGACCTGCATCTGACCTTGGAGCATGCGCTTTGTGCGAACGGTAGGACCAAAGAGGTCGGAGGTATAGTGGTCGCCGTTGTCGAGGGATAGGAGGGTGGCTCCGCCTTGAACATCGACAGTAAGCTCTTCGTCGAAGGAGGGGACGGTGTTTCCGTGCTTGTCAACAGCGCGGACGGTGTAGTAGCGAAGGCTTTGGCCTTCGGGGAGAAGGGTTTCAGGCTCGATGACGAGACGAACGGCGGGGCCTGCGGTGCGGATGGTGTGACGAGCAACCTCCTTGCCGTCGTTGTAGGCAACGGCGGTAAGGGTGCCACCACGACCGTAGGGAACGTCCCACTTAAGGATGCCACGCTTGAAGACATCAGTAGTGTCGTTGGTCTGGCGACCGAGGCTTTGGCCATTATGTAGGAGTTCGACTTCCTGAGCATTGGTAAAGGTGGTGACTTGCTGACGCGAGCCTTCCTTGCAGTTCCAGAACTCGGTATAGGTCTTCTGTCCGACGTTGATGGCGTTCCAGCCAAGGCTCTCGCTGCCGGTGAGGACTCCGATGCGTACGACGGGTTCCTCGGGACGGAAGGCGCCGCGGATAAGCCACGCTTGGGGATTGGGCCACAGGGTGTGGCGGAAGAAGGAGAAGTTCCAGCCTTTCTTAGGCCATTTGTTAGACTCGCCCCAATATTCGATAGCACCCCAGTAAGCGAGGCCGACGGTTCGATTGCGGTCCATGCCGTAGAAGGGAGCCTGAAGCTGGTTGGTGACGGCTTCGCTCTGGAAGAGTATCATATCAGGAGCGAACTCGAAGTAGCGGGGATAACAGTCCCACTGGTAGTTGAAAGAGCTAACTTCGGTGGCTACGGCAAGTTCAGGGGGAGCCATGTAAGTCTTGAACTCTTTCTCCTCTCGGATGGCTCCGGCACGGGCAGGGAATTGGGCCACAGTGGTGGGACGAGTGCGGTCGTAACGCTTGACCATGACATCGAAGAGGCGGTAAGTGGTGATGCCCCAGTCGTTGGTGTCATAGCCCGACCAGTTGTCGCGTATCTGCAGTTCGTTGCCGAGGCTCCAGAGGACAACGCTGGGACAGTTGCGGTCGCGTGTCACCCACTCGTGGATGAGGTCTGGCCAAAGGGAACTGAAAGGCTTGCGACCGCCCCAGTACTGGCCGTCGCTCCATTTGTCGATAAGCTCGTCAACGATGAGGATGCCCTCTTCGTCGGCAATGCGGGTGAGGCTTTCACTATAGGGATTGTGGGAGCAGCGGAGAGCATTGAAGCCGAACAACTTCATCTGACGGAACTGGCGACGGATGGCATCGTCAAACGAGGCTACACCAAGGGCACCGAGGTCGTGGTGGTTGGCCATTCCCTTGAGGAAGACCTTGCGACCGTTGAGCTTGAAGCCAAAGCGGGGACCGTACTCGATGGTGCGGATGCCGAAGCGCTCAGTCTGCTGGTCGACGAGGAGGCTATCGACGTATAGTTCTACATCTATATAATATAAGTATGGGTTGTCGAGGTCCCAAAGCGTGGGATTCGCGAGAGTAATGACGGGTAGCGAGATTTCGTCGTGGCTGTGCTTGGTAAGGGAGGGGACATCGGCCACTGAAGTACCAAGTTCGCGTCCCCCAGCATCGCGAACGGTGGCGCGGACGGTGGTCTTGGGCTGCGGAGCCGAACCATGGGGGAAGCCCGCAACATCGACGGAGACGAGCACTTCGGCCTCACTTCCCTTAACGGAGGAGGCTACATAGATGCCGTGGCGACCGATGTGAGTGGGGTTCTGCAGACGCAGATAGACGTCGCGGAAGAGACCGCCACCCGTGTACCAACGGCTGGCATCGGACTTACCAGTGTTGGCATAGACGGCAACGACATTGTCGCCACCGTAGTGGAGCTGCCGCGAAATGTCGGCCTCGAAACCAAGGTAGCCATATTCGGACGAGGCCACCTTGTGGCCGTTGACATAGACGTCGCCGTGGTACATGATGCCGCCAAAGTCGAGCAGCACCTGCAGTCCCTGCCACTCGGCGGGAGCCTGGAAGTGCTTGCGGTACCAACCTACAGTATTGGAGGCCTTGAAGCCACGCGCACCGCCTGCCGACTCTTCCCAAGGCTGTTCGAACTGGAAGTCGTGGGGCAGGTCGAGCTGTCGCCACTGGCTGTCGTCGTACTGCTCCTGCTCGGCCCCGTCATGAGGACCGAAGGCAAAGCGCCAGTCGAAGTTGAAGAAAAGACCCCCTCCTAACCTCCCCCATAATGGGGAGGAATTTCCGCCTTGCGACTGGATGAGGGAGGCGATTTCGGTGTAGGGGCGGTTCGTACTCGCTGCCTGCACCTTGTACTCGGTGTACTGGGCGTGCAGCAGGTCAAAGTTATGAGTGAAGAAAGGCAGTATGGCCAATGCCATCAGGGCAATGCGTTTCATGGCTATGATGAGGTTGGATTTAATATTAGTAAGTAACTCTACTGCAAATATCGCAAGGATTCCTGAAATATACAAGATTTTTGTTAGAAATTGCGTTGAAAGTTTGTTCAGATAGTTTTTTTTACATAGATTTGCAATAGTTATACCTCTATAAGTTGTTTTACTACATTTTATTAACCCCTAATTAACTAACACTATGAAACGCCATCTTTTACTTCTGACACTGCTGGCAACTTGCACTGTCAGCACAAATGCACAGACCCAGTTGGCTCAGGACGACACGCACGGTTATGCTGCTTTCACCCTTATCCCAAAAGCTTATACCACCGACGGGAAGGACTATCTCGGAGCTGCCATGTCGGACGGTTTCTACGTAATGGACATGTCCACGGGTTCACGTTCTTCATACGAGGTGGGTGGTGCTGCAATTGACTGGTCGGTTTACGGCTACGATAGCGAGAAGGGTGTCTACAACACCAATCCCAGTTACACGGTGAAATTCAATGCAGGTGCCATACCCGTTTCCATCTCTCCAGGTTACGGCGAGGGGGTGGCTGCCACGCAGACACTCTTCAACACTGATGACAAGTTTGAGGCCGTGGTGGTGAACACATCATCCGTTAATGCAGAGATTCACTACGGCAATGAAAAGTACCGATTATCGGGTATGGTACCCTCGGGGTTGAAAATCGTCAATCAGTCGGGATCTACGATTGCCACGTTGAACGGTATAGTGAAGGAGGAGCGGAAAGGAGACGGCACGTATCGGGTCTATACCGCCGTTCCACAGTTGCAGGTTATTCTGGTGGGCGACATACAGGTGCTCGTGATGACGCAGAAGCAGATGTTCTATGACGAATATGACCCCGAAAACAACAAGGTGTCGTTCACCATCTTTTCCCTGAACGGCGAGGCCAATTCAGTGCAGCAGATTACCCAGTTCATTGGCACTGCCAATACCGCCACCTACAACCTTTCCGGGCAGCGGGTAGGTGACGACTTTAAGGGCATCATCATTCGCGATGGTAAGAAAATATTGAGGAAATAGAAGATTTCATTCAGGCATCCGCCCTACGGAATATCCATCAACAACGAATATTCCGTAGGGTGGATTTTTTTATTTGGCTGTAGCCTTTATGCTGTCCTTACGGACAGCACTGGCAAACTGCTGGGGACGAATGGTGACGGGTCCCGTCATGAACTCGGGAATGTTGTAGGAGCGCAAGAGCTCGTGATGGTAGCGTGGGTTGCGCTGCGGCAGCTCGAAGGGTTTGGAGAAACCGCCCTTGCCGTCGAAGTGGGCAATGTAGGGGCGTGTGAAGTTGCCGTCGGTGCGCCGACTGCTGAAGATGACCCAGCGTCCGTTGGACGACCAAGAGTGATAGCTCTCCACATTGTCGCTGTTGAGGGCCGTGGCAGGCTGGCACGTACCAGACTGAAGGTCGAGCAGGTAGAGGTCAGCATCGCGGTGCCAGATATGGAACACGCCGTGACCGCCCATGGTGAAGAGCAGCCAGCGCCCGTCGGGACTGATGCGAGGCAGTGTGGCAGAGAGGGAGTCGGCAGCAGCGTCGTACACCATCTCACGCTCGCCGAAGCTGCGTTTGCCGAGGTCGAAGGGACGGCGATAGAGGCTGTACTTGACGTCCTTGTAGTGCTGTATCATGTCGTACTCCTTGCTGACGGCCTGTGCCGTGTCTTGCTTCAGGTAGTGGGCAGAGCAATAGTATAGGTACTTGCCGTCTGGACTCCAGAAGGGGAAGCAGTCGAGGTCGTTGGTGTCGCACTCCAGCGGCAGCACCTCGTGACGGCGCACGTCATAGAGCATAAGGTCGCTATAGTTGTCCTGCACCTCCACCTTCTGGTTGTCGTTGGTGTGGAACGACTGACCCGTGTGGTTGGTGGAATAGGCAATGAGGGGTTCCGTGGGGTGCCAGGCGGGATAGACACCTGCCGAGACAGTCCTGCCCGTCTTCATATCGATGCGCTCCAACTGCCCATCGTAGGCAATGATGGTGCCGCCAAGGTACTGGCGAACGTGGAATTGCAGGCGCTGGGGGTTGTAGGACTGATAGGCGTGGCAGTTGATGCACTGGCCGTCGGCCTCGGTGCTGTTGGACATGTTGCCGTAGATGAGACTTTCGTCATAGTTCTCAAGGCAGCGCTGGTTGATGGTCAGGTCTTCGTAGGTAACATACGAGGGAGCAATGAGGCGGTAGGAGATGTAGGGGTCGATGCTGTCTGGCGAGACGTGGATGGAGAATGGAGCCTTGCGTGTCCACTTCCCATTGCTGCCCACGAACACCTCTACCATAATCTTATTATCATTTACCATTTGACGCCACTCCTTTGGGGAGGGACATACCTCTTGACCAGCATAGAGCCATTCGCGACCGCCGGCGGTGAAGCGGGTCACGAAGTCCGTGCCCTCGTCCTCGATGGCAAAGGTCAGAGGGGCGATGTTGCAGGGGACAGTCACGCCCTGATACTCAGGGAAGATGCGGGGCTGCTGCTCGCTGTCGGCATACTGGCTGGGGGCCTTGGGCTTGGAACAGGAGGCAAGGAAGAATAGGAGGAGGAAGACCCACCCTAACCCTCCCTTGTAGGGAGGGAACGTAAGAATGTATCGCAGCGTTATATCTCTTTTCATAGTTTTGGTCGTTTAGGTGATAGGTTATAGCTGGTTGATTAGTTCGTCTTTTGGTTGCGGCGGAGGAAGTAGAAGTAGTAGAACGTGTCGCCGAACTGCGGCAGGAAGGCAGCTGCCTTCTGTTCCTCGCTCATGGAGCCGCACTGGGTGTTGAAGTCCATGAAGCGCTTGTAGTTCTCCTTGACACTCTCGTCGAAGGGCAGTTTCGGCAGCACCTCGGCATTCGTGAGACTCGGCCACAGGGCACTCTCGCGCTGGGGTTCGAGCATCGAATAGAGGTAGGCCGCCTCTTGATAGTAGCGCGGCACACGGAAGTCGGGTTCCTTCTGGTGCATATCGAGATACTGACGGAAACGGGGCCAGAAGAGGTCGATGTCCTTCATGATGAGCGAACTGAGCAGCGTCATCTCCTGATAGCCTGGGTCGGCTCCCATGCCGCCAGAGAAGGTCTTCAGGAGGTAGAGCTCAACCAGCGTGTTGTCGCCGTCGAGGCGGTCAGGAAACTCTGCCATGGGGATGATGGGCTTCATCTCCTCGTCCTCAGCCATGAGTTCGGGGTGACGCACGTAGGACTGGTACTTCTCGGCCCACTCGCGGTGGAAGCGCGTCTGCCGCAGCATATCGATGTACTTCTGTGCCACATCCCAGTCGTGGGTAATTAGGCTGCACTTGGCCATGTACTTCAGCACATCGACACACCAGCCAAACTCCACGCCGTCCTCCATGCACCAACGGTAGCAGAAGCCCTCCTTGCCGTAGTGGTAGTAGAGCAGTTTGCCGCCCACCTGCGTCATACGCACCGTCCAAGGAGCGTGTTGCTGTTCGGAGCCTTCGGGATAAAGAAACATCTCATCGCCGGCCCTTCCCAGACGGAAGAGGGCGAGGTTCTTCATCATCACCATAGCCCGGGTGGGAGGCATGGGTTCGCCCATCTCCTGACTGAGCATGATGCGGAGCACGCCTTCCCAATCAAGTCGCTCGATGGCGTTGTTCATAGCCACCTCCTTGTGGAAGTTGGTATCGTGGTTCCAGCGTTTCGACACGCCCCACACACCTACGCCCAGCAGCACGGCTACGACGAAGGCAGTCGTCCAGCGGGCACGCATGGTGGCTATGGACTCACGGCCTGCCAAGCGGGGAACGGCACACAGGGCAAAGGAGAACGCCAGCGCGTAGTAAGGCCAGCGGAAGGCCCCAGCATCGACCTGCCCGTACTGGAAACAGGGCATTGCAGCCAAGTAGGCCTGGTCAATCTGCACCTGTCCGTAGAACTGCCGTACCATGATGGGCGGCACGGCAATGAGGAGGATGAGTCCGAGAACGACGGTGGTAATCTCAAAACGGTTCATGTGAAGCTTCACGGGCACCATGATGAGCGCCAAGGTCAGCGCCCACCACGCTCCCAGCAAGGGATAGCCCAGGATGCCCACCACTGCCATGTAAGCCAGCCGCACCCACACGTTCCAGATGTAGCGGCAGGGCAAGGCCAGAACGAGCGATGTGAGCACGCCCAGCGTGGGAACCCACGGGTAGCCCTGCAGCTTCTGGTAGTAGAGCCAGTAGCCTGTCTGCACCAAGGCTGCCAGCAGCGCCAGGGGTATCAGCAGGGAGAGCAACTGCCACACGTCGCGCAGCCGGAACAGCCGACACGTGAGCAGCATGATGAGAGCCCAGCAAAGGCCCATGAGCAACATGCCCTGCCAGGGGTGGAAGAAGTATTGTGTCAGGTAGGCAGAGGCCCACGTGAGCACTCCACCCGGATAGATGACGGAGGTATGGAAGAACGTGCGTGTGGGAAGCCACAGCGAATGGGCCTGCAGACGATAGAGCACGTCGCTCTCTGTATCTAACACCATCATGCCCATAACCACCAATGCCACAACAAGCAAGAAGGGAATAAGGATTTTTCGTACGTATTTCATTGTTTTTCTTGTTTTACTTTGTCAAAGATACAAAATAATATTGAAACGCGCACGATAACACGTCGATAATTCGACAACGACGTATCGTTGGGGCTGTAGGATAATTATCCGACAGCGATAGGATAATTATGTGATGGCGATAGGATAATTATCCGTTTGCGATAGGATAATTATCCGATACGTGTAAAATAATTATGCGTTTGACTTAACGACACGTCGCTTAAGGCTTAACGATACGTCGTATGAAGCCAAAAGACACATCATCGGGACGCTAACAACACATTATCAGGTCGAAAGCGAAACATTATCGGGACGAAAACTTGCTTTGATGAGGATAATTGTTTATCTTTGTCCGTGACAATACCTTAAAAACCTTAAAAACAAACATTTTATGATGAGAAAAATGATGTTTGCAGCACTGGCCATGACTGCCGTGACAGTAGCTGCTGCACCCAAGCAGGCGGGCAAGCCCTACTGGCTCGACCCCAGCGTGAACCGCGTGGGCACAGAGACCCATCGTGCCTCGTTCCTTGCCTTCGAAAGTAAAGAGTGGGCTAATTGGGGCGATAAGTATGCATCGAAACGCTACCTCTCGATGGAGGGGCAGTGGAAGTTCAAGTTCGTGAAGGACCATCAGAATGCCCCTGTGGGCTTCGAGGCCGAGAAGTACGACGACGCTTCGTGGGAGCTGTTCCCAGTGCCCGGACTGTTCGAGCTGAACGGTCACGGCGACCGCATCTACAAGAACGTGGGCTACGCCTGGTGCACACAGTTTGCCAACCAGCCAGGATTCGTGGAGGAGAAGAACAACTACACGGGTTCGTATCGCCGCTCGTTCCAAGTGCCTGCCGACTGGAAGGGCATGGACATCTACATCCACGTGGGCTCTGCCACCTCTAACCTTCGCCTGTGGGTCAACGGCAAGGAAGTGGGCTACAGCGAGGACTCGAAGATTGCAGCCGAGTTCAACGTGTCGAAGTTCATACGCCCAGGACAGGGCAACCTCGTAGCCATGCAGGTTATGCGCTGGTGCGACGGTTCCTACGGCGAGGACCAGGACTTCTGGCGCTTCACGGGTATCGCCCGCGAGGTTTATATGTATGCCCGCCCCAAGACACACGTTCAGGACATCAGCATCGTGCCCGACCTCGTGGACAACTACACGAACGGTAAGCTCAGCGTTGACGTCAACGTGCTGAACGCCAAGGGCAACAGCATACAGTTCCGTCTGGAGGATGCCGACGGACAGAAGGTTTATGAGTCGCCTACCGAAGGCAAGATGACCAACAACAAGCAGTTCATCTCGATGGAAGTGAAGAACCCGCACCAATGGACTGCCGAGACCCCATACCTCTACACCCTCTACACCACCCTGAAGGACGCCAAGGGCAACGTGCTGGAATGCGTGCCGCAGAAGGTGGGCTTCCGCAAGATTGAAATCAAGGGCGGACAACTGCTCGTCAACGGCAAGGCAGTCCTGTTCAAGGGTGCTGACCGCCACGAGCTCGACCCCGACGGCGGTTACGTAGTTAGCGTAGAGCGCATGATTCAGGACATCAAAATCATGAAGCAACTGAACATGAACGCCGTGCGCACCTGCCACTATCCCGACGACCCACGCTGGTACGACCTCTGCGACCAGTACGGTATCTACGTCGTTGCAGAAGCCAACTTCGAGAGCCACGGCATGGGCTACGGCGACCGCCGACTGGCTCAGGACCCGCTCTACAAGCAGACCATCGTGGAGCGCAACGAGGCTAACGTCATGATTCAGAAGAACCACCCCAGCATCATCTTCTGGAGCTTGGGTAACGAGAGCGGCTACGGCGACAACTTCGAGGCTGCCTACGAGCGTGTGAAGAAGCTCGACCCCTCACGCCCCTGCCAGTACGAACAGGCCGGACAGAACGGCAAGACCGACATCTTCTGCCCCATGTACTACGGCTATGAAGGCTGCGAGAAGTACAGCCAAGGCGACAACCCACGCCCCCTCATCCAATGCGAATATGCCCACGCCATGGGTAACTCGATGGGCGGCTTCAAGGAGTACTGGGACCTCATCCGCAAATATCCGAAATATCAGGGCGGCTTCATATGGGACTTCGTGGACCAAGGCATACGCGGTGTCAGCAAGAAGACTGGCAAGCAGATTTGGATGTACGGTGGCGACGAAGGCCGCTACCCTGCCAGCGACCACAACTTCAACTGCAACGGCGTAATCGCCCCCGACCGCAGCCTCAACCCCCATGCCTACGAGGTTCAGTATATCCACCAGAACATCTGGCTGAAGAACTTCAACTACGAGATGGGCACCGTTGATGTCTATAACGAGAACTTCTTCACAGACCTCAGCAACGTCTCTGCCAAGGTAACATTGGTTGTAGATGGCGAAGAAAAGCTCCTGGCCTCGAACCTGAAGGTGGACGTAGCTCCCCAACAGACCAGAAGCTACAACTTCAGCTCCATAAAGCCCATGATTGAGAAGAAGATAGACAGCAAAGCCACTGAAGTATTTGCAAACGTAGAGTTCACACTCGACCAACAGGAGGGCCTCCTCGAAGCAGGCACCGTAGTTGCCCGTCAGCAGCTCATCATAAATGAAAAGAAATTTGATGCTCTTGATGTTATTGATGATATATTTAAAGGAACAATTGCTGGGATTAGCTCATTAGACAATGTTGGTAATGAGTATAAAGTCGAGGTTGACAGTATGCTGGCCTGCTACACCATGACTGCCAATGGCGTCACCGTTACCATCAACCGCTGGACGGGCGAACTCGACTACTACGATGTTGACGGCAAGCCCATGCTGGAAGAGGGCTACAGCGTAGTGCCCAACTTCTGGCGTGCTCCCACCGACAACGACTACGGAGCAGGCTTGCAGAACCGCTTCCGTCAGTGGAAGAATGCGAATCGGAAGCTGCAGAAAATACGTATGTGGGGCAATGATAGCGAACGTAGGGTTACTGCCCGCTATAAGTTGGAAAACTTAGATGCTGAACTCATTATTATATACATATTTGATGGGATGGGTCATCTCAGCATCATGCAACGTCTTGACGTGAACGAAGAGGCAAAGGAGAAGCCACAGATGTTCCGCTTCGGTATGCAATGGGTACTGCCCGAACAGTATGGCACTGTTGACTACTACGGTCGTGGTCCTAATGAGAACTACATCGACCGCAACAACTCCGAGTTCATTGGTCACTATACCCAGCATGTCAGCGACCAGTATTGGGGCTACATCCGTCCGCAGGAGAGCGGCAACCACACCGACATCCGCTACTGGAAGATGCTGGACAAAGCCGGTCGCGGACTCAAATTCACTAACTTTGGTCCTATGGAGGTCAGTGCCCTGAACTACCTGCCTGAGGACCTCGACGACGGTCCACGCAAGGATGCCCACCAGAGCCACAGCGGCGACCTGACTCCTCGCAAGTTCAACGTGGTACAACTGCAGGCTCGCCAGTTCGGTCTGGGTTGCGTCACCAGTTGGGGTGCTTGGCCTCGCGGCGAGTACCAGATGCCTTGGCAGGACTACGTATTCAGCTACACAGTTGAGCCCGTAAGATAAGCCAAAGCACATAAGCCACAAAGAGAGCGCCCTCGATTTGAGAGCGCTCTCTTTATATTATTATAGGTATACCGTCTATTAAAGGCTCCTTGATATTAATATCCTCGAAACCAACGATTAGCAGTTTACTTCTTAAAGTAAACCTTCTTAACGCGATTCGAAACGGAAGTAAGTATCTCATAGGGGATGGTTTCTACCACTTCGGCTAACGTGGTGGGCGAAAGTCCCGGACCAAAGATGACTGCCGTATCACCCTCGCGACAAGGAATATCGGTGACGTCAATCATGCAAACGTCCATACAGATGTTACCCACGTAGGGAGCCTGTTGACCATTGACAAGGCAGTAGGCATGACCATTGCCCAAGTGGCGGTCCAGTCCGTCGGCATAGCCAATGGGCAGCACGGCAATACGGCTGTCGCGTGTGAGGCGACCCTTGCGGCTGTAACCCACGGTCTCTTCCTTGGGCACGTCGTGAATCTGCAGGATGGTGGTCTTCAGGGTAGAGACGTTATTGATGATGGCATTGTTGCGCGAGTTGATGCCGTAAAGACCCAGCCCCAGACGCACCATATCCATCTGACGTTCGGGGAAGTGCTCGATGCCTGCCGAGTTACAGATGTGACGCAGGATGTGGTGCTGAGGATAGGCGGCCTGCAAGGTTTCGGCACCCTGACGGAAGAGGTCGAACTGACGGGCCGAGAACGCGTCGAACCCGTCGCTGTCGCTTCCTACGAAATGCGAGAACACGCTACGCGGCAGGACGGCAGACTGGCTTTGCAGACGCTCTACCAAGCGCGGCATATCGGCAATGGGGTCGAAGCCCAGACGATGCATACCCGTGTCGAGCTTAATGTGTACGGGGAAGCCCTTGATGCCCTCGCGCTCGGCAGCATGAATGAGGGCTTCGAGCAGTCGGAAGGAATAGACCTCGGGTTCGAGATTGTAGTGGAACAACGTGCGGAACGAAGTCATCTCGGGATTCATAATCATGATGCCCGTGGAGATTCCGGCCTGACGCAGCTCCACGCCCTCGTCGGCTACAGCAACAGCCAAATAATCGACGCCATGGTCCTGCAGCAAACGACCTACCTCTACGCTGCCTGCTCCGTAGGCATCTGCCTTCACCATGCAAACGATACGTGTCTCGGGACGCAGCATCGAGCGGTAATAGTTGAGGTTTGCCACAATGGCATTGAGGTCTACTTCCAGAATGGTTTCGTGGACACGTTCTTCGAGTCTTGCCACAAGGTCCTCGAAGTGGAAAGAACGGGCGCCCTTGATGAGCAGCACTTGATCGTGGAGGTCAGCAAAGACCTGACTGGAAAGCAAATCGGCGGTATCGGGATAGAAGTGGCAAGTGGCACCGGAGTTCTTGATAAGCGAAATGGCTTGGGAACAAATGCCTGTACCCACACCGATGAACATTTCCACACCGAACTGCCGTAACAAATCGGCAATCTGGCGGCACAGGGCCTCATCGCTCTGCCCCGTCTGCTGCATATCGCTCAGGATGAGGGCACGGCTGCGACCTTCCTCATTCGGACGACGTGCCATGAAGTCGAGGGCAATGCGCAAGGAATCGGGGTCGTTGTTATAGGAGTCGTTGATGAGCGTACAACCATTGCAGCCTGCCATTACTTCAAGGCGCATGGGTACGGGCTCCAGTTCGACAAGACGTTGGGCAACTGCCTCCTCTGCCATTCCCAGATAGCGGCAGGCAGCAGCACAAAGCTGTTTGTCGAGGTCCCAAGGCGATGTATCTTCAGGCACGCTGACGGGAATCAGTTCGCCACGGAAGTTGATTTCACGAATACAGATATCCACTACCCTGTTCCCTGTGGGATAGACCAATGCCTCGGCCTCGCGGAAGAGGGTCAGTTTCTCTAAGCACTTCTGCTTGTAGGAGTTGAAGTTTTCCTGATGAGCATCACCCAAACCCGTGAACACGCCTATCGTAGGACGGATGATGGCTGCCAGCGAAGCCATCTCACCCGGCTGGGAGATAGCAGCCTCGAAGATGCCCACCTGAGTCTTGTCATTGAGGTTCCACACACTCAGGGGCACACCGATCTGGCTGTTATAACTGCGAGGAGAACGCGTGACGATATAGTCGGGCGAAAGCATCTGCGACAGCCACTCCTTCACCATCGTCTTACCGTTGCTGCCCGTGATACCCACGATGGGTACACGAAAATGGCTGCGATGCTCAGCGGCAACAAGCTGCAGGGCCTTCAAGGTGTCGGGAACAACTAAGAAAACGGCTTCTGGGAAATCACCCTCGGGCAACTGCGACACCACAAAGGAACGCACACCACGCTGATAGAGTTGCGTAATGTAACGATGACCGTCGCCCTTTCCTGTACTAAGGGCAAAGAACAGCGAATCCTCGGGCGAAGAAAGAGAACGGCTGTCGGTAAGCAGCCAACTGACGGGGTGCTCGCCCTTGCCCACACATTGAGCGCCAAGCAACTTGGCTATATTTTTAGTGGAATACTGCATAATGAACTATAGGGATAAAAAGGGATAATCTTTTCTAAGGGCCGCCAACTGCTCACTCAGATTCTGTTGGAACACCTTATAAGCAGGGTCGTCGGCATTTATCGGACGATGATTGAGCGCCTGACGGACAGGTTTCCAGCGGTCGAGGAAATCGAGCACACTTTGCTCCATCCACGTTTCCGTAAGGCGTTGCCATATATAGTCCACCGCCTGTTGGGAGGGGTGCAACATGTCTTCGGCATAAAAACGATAGTCACGCAGCTCGTCCATCACTATCTCGTAGGCGGGGAAATACTCCACCCTGCCAGGATAGAGGCGGCTGAGTTCTTCGACAGCCAGCAACAGACGGGCCTTGCTCAACTGGCTTTCGTGGAATCCGTATTTGGCATAGCGATAGGGGCTGACGGTAAAGACTACGTGCAGGTGTGGATTCTTCTTGAACAAAGGCTCCAAGGCAGAACCCAGACACTCCACTATCTCGCTAACACTCAAATCCTTCTCCATAAACTCCTTGCCAGGCAACTGATGGCAGTTGGCAACCACACTGGATGTTGCACGATAGACATAATAGCGGCTCGTGCCCAACGTCAGAAACAGATAATCGGCATCGTTCAGCGCCGTGTGCAACTGTTCCAAAGTCTGATCTGTGGTCTGTCTGCAGGCCTCAGCCGTAGGTCTTGAGAGGGTGCTGTCACCCAACCACGTATGCACCATATCGCGATGAGTGACATAGTCGAGGTTGGGGTCACTGACAGACGTCGTCAACAGGCGGGCGATGCTCATTGGATTATACATCACACCCAACGGATTCACAACCGTCTGCAGGCGATTCTCCAAGAATCGTGCACCAATGTGCTCGGCAAAGCACGAGCCAAGGAAGACAAACTTGTCCGCTATACCCACTTTTCGAAGGGGAATAGCAACATTTACAGGTGTGCGAAACAGTTGTTCGGTCGTCTTCTTGGTCATCCTTTGTCAAATATGCCTGCAAAGATAATAAATAAAGGATGAAAGGACAAATTAATACGCAGAAGTTTACCGAAAATTAGTGTTCCATTATTTGGCATTCCGCTCGAATTACACTATCTTTAATCTTTAATTGAAAATAGGCTACATCTCGGAAATGCTCAAATTAATTTGGCATTCCGCTCGATTTGCACTATCTTTGTACCGTGAATTTATTAGACAACATACAATATCCAGCTGATTTAAGACGATTGCCTCTTGAGCAGCTGCCTCAAGTGTGCGAAGAACTGCGCACCTTTTTGATACACGAGCTATCCCACAACCCAGGGCATTTTGCCTCAAGTTTAGGCACAGTGGAACTGACCGTAGCCCTGCACTATGTATTCGACACTCCAAACGACCGCATTGTGTGGGATGTGGGACATCAAGCCTATTGTCACAAGATACTGACTGGCCGCAGAAGCCGTTTTTCATCGAACCGCAAGTTGGACGGTCTGAAGCCCTTCCCCTCACCAGAGGAAAGCGAGTACGATACCTGCACCTGTGGTCACGCCTCGAACTCCATTTCCATTGCGCTGGGCATGGCTGTGGCCGCTGAACGACAAGGGTCGAATCGTCACGTCGTCGCCGTCATTGGTGACGGCAGTATGACTGGCGGACTGGCCTTCGAAGGGCTGAATAATGCCTCGTCCACGCCCAACAACATGCTCATCATCCTGAACGATAATGACATGTCCATAGACCGCAGCGTAGGGGGAATGGGTGAATACCTGCATAAACTACACACGAGTGGCACATACAATAGATTTCGCGACCGTACGGCTCGCATGTTGTATCGCTGGAACATTCTGAACGACGACCGCAAGGGACGTGTGCTGCGCTTCAACAACGCCATCAAGTCGCTGCTGACCAATCAGCGCAACATGTTCGAGGGTCTGAACATTCGCTATTTCGGTCCTGAGGATGGACACAACGTAGTGGAACTGGTGCGCACCCTGCAACGTATCAAGGATATGAAAGGCCCCAAGATGCTGCACATCCATACCATCAAAGGCAAGGGCTTTGAACCTGCCGAACGCGATGCGACGCTGTGGCATGCTCCGGGTAAGTTTGACCCTGATACGGGCGAACGCCTTCAATCCGATTGCGACAAGCCACAGCCCCCTCGTTTCCAAGATGTTTTCGGCGAAACGCTGCTCGAATTGGCGCATCAGAATCCACGCATTGTAGGAGTTACGCCGGCAATGCCCACAGGATGCAGCCTTTGTATCATGATGAACGAGATGCCTGAACGCACCTATGATGTGGGTATCGCCGAGGGGCACGCCGTCACTTTCTCAGCAGGACTGGCCCGTGAAGGCATACTACCTTTCTGCAACATTTATTCATCTTTTACACAGCGGGCCTACGACAATATCATCCACGATGTTGCCATCAGCCGACTCAACGTAGTGCTGTGTCTGGACCGTGCTGGACTGGTAGGCGAGGATGGTCCTACCCACCACGGAGCCTTCGATTTGGCTTTTCTGCGTCCCATCCCAGGCCTCACCATTGCCTCACCCATGGACGAAGCAGAGCTACGTCGTCTCATGTTCACGGCACAATTGCCAGACATGGGTCCCTTCGTAATCCGCTATCCACGTGGACGCGGGGTTCTGACCGACTGGCGTTGTCCTTTGGAGAAAGTAACAGTGGGAAAAGGCCGTAAGCTTCGCACTGGAAACGGCACTACTGCCATCCTAACAATAGGCCCTGTCGGAAACGTGGCAACTGAAGCCATCCGCGAATCAGGGTGCGATGTGGCACACTACGACATGCGCTTCCTGAAGCCACTTGACGAAGACATCTTACAGGAGGTGGCTACGCATTACCAGCGTATCATAACTATTGAAGACGGATGCATTTCAGGCGGACTGGGAAGCGCCGTACTGGAATGGATGGCTGCCCACAACTATCATCCCGAAGTAATCCGCATGGGACTGCCTGACCGATTTATCGAGCACGGCACCCCTGCCGAGCTTTATCATATCGTAGGAATAGACAAGGCTGGCATCTGCCAGGTCATCGAGAACCGTAAATCGTGAATGCCTTATGAAGATAATCATTGCCGGCGCAGGAGCCGTGGGCACACATCTTGCCCAACTCCTTTCAAAGGACGACCAAGACATTGTGGTAATCGACGAAAGTCAGGAAAAGACCGAGGCTCTTACAGATTCGGGCAACTATGATTTGATGACTATCAATTCGTCGCCCAGCAGTATCGAGGCTATGAAAGGTGCCGGAGTGCAACATGCAGACCTCTTTATTGCTGTCACACCCGACGAGGCACGAAACATTACCTGCTGTATGCTGGCCCATACACTGGGAGCCAAAAAGACGGTGGCACGTGTAGATAATCCGGAATACGTCCAGCCCCAATACATCGAAATCTTCCGCAGCATGGGCATCGACTCACTTATCTATCCTGAAGTGCTGGCGGCCCAAGAGATACTGGAAGGACTTATGCATTCGTGGGTACGCCAGTACTGGGAGATTCACGACGGAGCACTTATCATGATGGGCATCAAGCTCCGCGAGGGAGCACGCATCTTTGATGTGCCTTTGCGCGAACTGTGTCCCCCCGATGCCCCCTACCACATCGTCACCATCAAGCGTGACGATCAAACCATCATACCTGGCGGTAATGACGAGTTACGGCAAGGCGACATTGCCTACTTCATCACTACTCGCAAGTGTACCTCCCTCATACGCGAACTCGTGGGCAAGGAGAAGTACCCCGATGTCAAGCGCGTAATGATTATGGGAGGCGGACGCATCTCTGTGCAGTTGGCACGCAAGAAACCAGATTGGCTGGGCATGAAGATTGTGGAACGTAGTGAGGAACGATGCTACCAGCTCAATGACCTGCTTGAGAACGATGATATAGTGGTGGTTCATGGCGACGGACGTGACACAGGTACTCTGGTTGACGAGGGAATCCGCAAGTTCGAAGCCTTTGCAGCCCTCACACCAGAGACTGAGACCAACATTCTGGCCTGCTTGGCGGCTAAACGGCTTGGTGTCCGAAAAACCGTAGCATTGGTAGAAAACATGGATTATGTGAATATGGCTGAGAAACTGGACATTGGCACTATCATCAACAAGAAAGCCATTGCAGCCAGCCACATTCACCAGCTTATGCTTGATGCCGACGTTACCACCATGAAGAGCCTAACTATCGCAGATGCTGATGTGGCTGAGTTCGTAGCCCTCGAAGGCTCGCTTATCACAGAACGCCCCATCCGCCAGCAGCGTTTCCCACAGGGTGTATCCCTGGGTGGTCTCATCCGTCGCGGCATCGGTATGCCCATCAATGGTAACACCCAGATTCAGGCAGGCGACAGCGTGGTAGTCTTCGCCACCGGTGGTCTCATCAAGAAGATGGACCGTTTCTTCCGTCAGCCGAGCGGGAATCCTCTCTCACGACTATTCTAATATAAAGATGCCTATGAACTTCAAGGAACTATGCGAGGCACGATACAGTTGCCGAGACTACAAACGCGAACCGATAGCGGACGAAAAACTCGAATACATTAAGGAATGCGTACGACTGGCCCCCTCAGCCGTAAACCTGCAGCCGTGGCGGTTCCTGATTGTCAGCGACGAGGAAGGACTGCAGAAGATTTGCGCCTGCTACAAGCGCGACTGGATAAAGACAGCCCCCCTGATTGTCATTTGCCTGAAAAGGGAGGAAGAGGCATGGACGCGCCGCTATGATGGGCACAACCACGCCGACATAGACATCGCTATTGCCACAGAACATCTGTGTCTGGCCGCTACGGAACAAGGATTGGGAAACTGCTGGGTATGCAACTTCGACGTAGAGGCACTCATGAACACAGGCCTCGTACCCGAGGGCTACCAGCCTGCCGTACTTATTCCCATGGGCGTGCCTGCCGACGAAAGGAAGGAAAAGGTACGCAAACCCATGGAAGAGGTGTGGAACTAAGCTAATTTCTTACGGAGAGTTAGCACATTGTGCCCATCGACATACTCATAGTTGATGGAATCCATGAGTTGACGAACGAGATGAATACCTAAACCGCCGATGGGACGTTCTTCGGCGGACAGTGACGTATCGACCTCCTGTATGGTTGTTGGGTCGAAAGGTTGTCCGCTGTCCGTAATCGTGAACTTCAGGCGCTGGTCATTGGCACAGGCTTCAATGTTTATGGTACCCAGCGTGCCAGCAGGATAAGCATAGTTCATGACATTGACCACGGCTTCCTCGACTGCCAAGTTCAAACTCATCACAGTAGAAGCATCGAATCCTACAGCCTCTGCCACCTCTTGAACGAAGTCTGCAAGACGTGGAACGGCCGCTACATCATTGGGCAGCGTAAGGCTACGCGAAAAGCGCTCTTGAAGTTGTTCCTTGGTATATCGGATTGCCAACATCGTCAAATCGTCGCTTTGCTCGGCTCCTGCCACAAACTGATCGACTGCACTGCTTATGCTTTGAATGAGGTTTACAGGCTCTGCCCCCAACGCCTTTCGGGCGGCCTCGCACATTCGCAACTCGCCGAACTGCTCGTGCTGAGCATTCTCAGCCTCGCTAAGTCCATCGGTATAGAGGAAAATAGTTGTTTGGGGCGAAATGACAGCCTCTTGAGTAGTGAACGTCCAGTCACCAATAAGGCCCACAGGGATATTGGATTCCACGGGTAGCGTTCCCACTCCCTGCCCGACTAACAAGGGAGCACAATGACCAGCATTGCAATAGTGGAGACGTCCTGTGGGCAAGTCAAGTACGCCAACAAAGAGAGTGACGAACATATTACTGTCGTTCATGTCTGCCATCGCCGTATTCATGCCTTCGATAATGCGTCCTGGATTAGCTTCGCGCACAGACACACTACGGAAGAGGCTACGTGTGACTGCCATCACCAACGAGGCGGGCACACCCTTTCCTGAGACATCACCTACGCAGAAGAAGAGTTTCTCGTCGCGGATGAAGAAATCGTAGAGGTCACCGCCCACCTCCTTGGCAGGCATCAGGGAACCGAAAAGCTCGACATCATCGCGATCGGGGAACGGGGGAAAGGTCTTGGGCAACATACCCATCTGAATGGCATTGGCAATGCGCAGTTCGCTACCCATGCGTTCCTTCTCGGCATTCGCAGCACGCAAGTTGTTGAAACCACGTATGGTGCGGAAAATGATGTAGGTCATCAGAGCCATACCTGCTATCATTAGCAGGAACATGGCAAGTCCCACACGACGTAGCGAACTATAGACCTCATCGGAGGGACACACAACAGCCATAGACCATCCGGCATCTCCCTCGACAGGAGCAAAGAACACGAATTTCTTGTCGCCTTTGCGGTCGCGGACAGAGGACACACCACTTTTTCCCGCAATCATCTGGAGTCCGATATTGCGAATAGTGGAGTCCTCCATAAGCTTTGCAGCGGCATAGATATTCTGGCGCATGGCTACACTATCAATGGGGCTGGCAAGTATCTTACCTTCTCGCGTGAGCAACAGATTATAGCTGCCGGGATAGAGAGGATGGGCGTTGATGGTGGTGCTGAGCCAGTCGAGTGACACGTCGGCTCCCAGCACAGCTACGACTTTTCCCTGTGCATCGTGGATGGGCATAACGTAGGTGCAGAGCATCATACGCGCACCGGCCTCGTCGAAATAAGGTTCCGTCCAATTACCAGGATTTGCCTTCAGTCCCATCTGGAACCAGTCAGCTTGCAGATAGTCGTGAGAGGCAGAGCCTATCTGCATCTCTTCGATGTCGCCATTGTCGCGCTCAGCTACGTAGGGCTCGTACCAACGCCCTTTCTGGGGATAGTAGTCAGCAATAAAACACACGCCACAACCAACGATGGTGGGGTTGTGCGTGACCAGTTGACGCATGACGACATAGATGGAATCGGGACTGTCAAGACTACGCTCGATAGCCCACACCATATTGGCAGAAGCCACCTCGACCGCCGAGGTCACGTTACGAATGTTCAGGCTGGTTATTTTCAACTCACCTTCAGCCCTATGGCGCACGTCGTCCTGAATGCCACGTGCCGCGAACCAGTATTGCACGGCTCCAGTAACCTCGATGAGCACAGCCGCTGTTATAAGAATTGCCAAACTCGATCGTGTCTCCAGCGATTTACGCCATCTTTTCCATTTTCCCATATCTCATACCTCTTTATTTATAACACGAATTAGCTAAACTGTCCAATCAGAAAAAGTCTTGCTGACGTCTAACAACCACTCCTTACGTTTAAGCACACGTTCAGCAAAGGCTTCCTGACACTCGCGCACCACAGCATCGGGGAATGAGTCGGAGAGCGACAGCCACGAGAAGTTGCGCACAATGCCTATTGCTTCTATCTGCTCCATGCGATGGGTTAAATCGACGGGTGAAAGTCCCTCGAAATAGTAGTGCATCGCGCGTTGCCACAAGTCCAGTCCTACCTCGCGAGATATTCCTATCATCTGTTCGTAGTCGCCAATGAGTGCCACCATTGCTGAATGAGCATGCCCCAAATCTATCATGGGGTGTCCGTATCCCACTTCGCCCATGTCGATGAGCATCAACTCGCCATCCTGCATCATTGCATTCTTTGTCTGCAGGTCGCAGTGCAACAAGCGATTGCTCTGCGGTACAGCTTCAGCAATACGTAGCAGAAGGTCGACAGAGGCAGTGTCAAAATAGCGGCTGATGTGGCGTATGGCATGTTCCTCACGCTCCATGACGCTGGGTATGCTGCTTGTTGATGGAACACTGATACTGTGAAGTTGGCGGAACAGTCCTGCATAGAGACGGGCGAACTCATCAATGCGCTCAGGTTGAAGACGAATGCAGGTACTCAATGTCTCTGCACGCAACAGCTCATATACCAAGCCGTACTGGCTGCCCACACGTACCACGTCAAACGAAATAGCTGTGGGCATTCCGAGCACGAAAGCCTCCTTTGCCATTGTGATTTCGCGACGTACCTCCTCGATGTCTGTTCCTTCGCGAAAGACCTTAATGATGGTATCGTCGTCAATGCGATACACAATGCCCACGCCGCCACGTCCTATCTCCTCGCACCCATCGACCGACAAACGGCGCAAGGCACGCTCAACGGTCATCATCTTCGTAAACCCGGTCATCTCCAACACTTGGTAGACTTCGGGACAAACCTCCGTCATACGAAAATTGAGGAAGCGCTTACGTAAGCCCAACAGGATACGCAGGCCAGAACTGGAGATGTACGACAAAGCCGAGGCATCGAGCACCAGTTGTTCCACTGTTCCGACAGCCGACAGCTCCTTGTCAATGTAGGTCGTAGCCTGCTGCGAGGACGCAGTGTCAAGTCGCCCTTCGAGCCAAAGGGTAGCACACGTTCCGTTTTTCGTTACTTTTACTCTCATGGTATATGTGTTTAAAGTTCTTACAAGATAAGGAAGATGGCAGGAATCTTACCCAACTCGGGCAACGGTTCATGCTTCCATTGGGCAATAGTGCGAGTGCGTATCCACTCGTCTGATGTCGTGATGCCCGCAGCAATGCAGAGACGCGTCTTGGGTGAGAGAGTACGCAACAAGGTGTCGAACATCTTACGGTTTCGATAAGGAGTCTCTATAAAGAGTTGAGTCTGGCACTCGCGCTGGGCACGCTGTTCCAAGAGCTTTAGCCGTTGGGCACGCTCTTGGTCATCGATGGGCAGATAACCGTTGAAGGCAAAGCTCTGACCATTCAGTCCGCTGGCCATCACTGCCATTATCATGCTGTTAGGTCCGACAAGGGGGATAACACGGATTCCCCGCGACTGGGCAATAGCGACAATACCGGCACCTGGGTCAGCGACAGCAGGACAACCCGCCTCACTTATGACGCCCACTGGCAGTCCTTGGGCTATAGGCTGGAAGTAGGAAGCATATTTTTGCTCATCAGCGTGCTTGCCCATCTCGTAAAAGGTGCTGTCATCGATGGGGAACTCACGGTCGACCCGGCGCAGGAAACGGCGGGCCGTGCGCACTTCCTCAACGATAAAGTGACGAATCCCACGCACTATCTCTGAGTTAAAGGCGGGCAGCACCTGCTCCAGCGGTGTATCGCCTAACGTACAGGGAATTAGGTATAGAGCTGCTTCCATGTTTTCTTTCCTTTTATATAATACTGCCAAAGAAGGGAGAACGAAGATTGTTCGGGCACGGGTGAGAGAACGGCATTACGCAGGTTTTCCTCCCTGTCCCCACGGAACTGCGAACGAAGACGATAGAAATCACGACGCGCACGCCATACTGCACAGAATGAACCCCACTGTCCCTTCAACAGGAATTGTACGGAAGCCAGTGCATCGAGCCAGAAGCGCAGACGCATAACGGGACGCAGGCGGTTGGCAGGCAAGTTCTTGTAGAGCAGGAGCATGTTGTTGCGGAAGTTCAGGTAGTCCTTGCGTGGATTGCCCTTCGGCAGCGTTCCGCCTCCCAAATGATAGGCCACGCTCTGCGGCACCACGACAACTCCCCTACCCCTCGAACGCAATCGCCAGCAGAGGTCAATCTCCTCCTGATGGGCAAAGAAGCGTCCGTCGAGTCCACCTACCTGCCAATAATCGCGGCTGCGAATCATCAGGGCAGCACCCGTTGCCCACAAAACGGGTACGATGTCGTCGTATTGTCCTTCGTCCTTCTCTACCGTAGCGAACACACGCCCTCTACAATAGGGATAGCCCAAGGCATCAATGTAGCCACCCGAAGCTCCGGCATACTCAAACATTTCGGGTGCCCACTGGCAACGTAGTTTCGGCTGGCAGGCAGCCACCTCAGGATGAGCTTCCATATAGGCAATCATGGGTTCGAGCCAGCCTTCGCGAACCTCGACATCGCTGTTCAGCAGCAGGTAGAAAGGCCAAGCCTCGCCCTTTGTTTGGAGAGAGCCTTTTTCCAACTCCTGAAGCCCTTTATGATAGCCTTCGGCAAAACCATAGTTCCTATCCAGAACGATACGTCGCACCTCAGGCATCTCATTTTCCAAGTACTGGAGGCTGTCGTCCGTAGAACCGTTATCAACCACAATGACATCTGCCTCTGGCGAGTTCTTCACCACAGAAGGCAGGAAGCGGCGCATCATGTCTGCCCCGTTCCAATTTAGTATTACAATTGCTATCTTATTCAATTCACAATGTTCAATGTTCAATCTTCAATCTTCCCAATTATCGCATCACCCTTCTCATTCCACCCCATAAGCTGTATCGGCACAATGCAGTTATCCCGAAAGAGAGCCTCCCCTCCTTTGGAGGGGTTGGGGGAGGCCTCGACTCGAATATAGTTATCCGTAAAGCCGCCCATCACACCCTTCCGTTTGCCTCGTTCCAATAAGACAGGACGTACGGAGCCTATATATTTATTATAGAACGCGCGCGTATGAGCCTCGCTAACTTTGAGCACCTGTTGACTGCGGCAGTGTTTCTCTTCGGGGCGGACGCTATGTGGAATGTTGAGCGCCTTGGTTCCTGGACGCTCGCTATAGCTGAACACATGGTACTGGCTGACAGGCAGGCGGTCCATAAAGGCCAAAGCCTCCTGAAAGAGTTCGTCCGTCTCGCCCCTCATGCCCACGATAACGTCAACACCAATGAATGCGTCGGGCATCAGTTCCCTGATTCGCTGCATCTTCTGCTCAAAGAGGCCTGTATCATAACGGCGGTGCATCAGGCGTAGCACCTCGTCGCTACCCGATTGCAGGGGAACGTGGAAATGTGGCATGAAGGCACGGCTCTGAGCACAGAATTCAAGCACTTCGTCAGTCAGCAGATTGGGTTCGATGCTGCTGATGCGATAGCGCTCTATTCCCTCTACGCGGTCGAGGGCACGGACAAGGTCGATGAATGTTTCGCCTGTCGTCCGTCCGAAGTCACCTATGTTGACACCCGTCAGCACGATTTCCTTGCCACCTTTTTGTGCAACATCCTCTGCCTGTGCAACCAACGAGTCTATCGAGCCATTACGGCTACGCCCTCGTGCAAAGGGAATGGTGCAATAGGTACAGAAGTAGTCGCATCCGTCCTGCACCTTCAGGAAGTATCGCGTTCGGTCGCCGCAGGCACAGGACGGGGTGAAAGGAGCCCCTTTAAGCTCTGTGTGCTCTGTCTTCTCTGTGCCTTCTGCAAAATGATTGCATATCATTTCCACCGCATTACCCTTCTCTGCCGTGCCCAGCACAAGGTCAACACCTGGTATCTGGCGTATGACATCAGGCTTAAGCTGTGCATAGCAACCCGTCACCACTACAAAAGCATTAGGATTCTCCTTAATAAGTTTGTGGATGGCCTGACGACATTTGTGGTCGGCCACCTCCGTCACGCTACAGGTATTCACATAGCAGATGTCGGCAGCCTCGCCCTTTCGGGCACGCTCTACACCCAATTCCTGTAAACGCTGGGCAACACTTGACGTCTCTGCAAAGTTCAGTTTGCACCCCAGCGTAAAGTACACGGCTTTCTTTCCTTGCAATAAAAACGCGTGATTCATGGTGTAAAGGTACGAATAAGCGAGTAAAATGCCAAACAAGTTTGAACATTTTCGAGCGAAAGTACCTAAAACCGAAGGTTAAAGGTACGAAAAAACACAGGAAAACACAAAATATTTTAGAAAAATGAAAAAAAGTTGCCCTGTAGAGATACAACGTATTGAAAAAGTTCGTACCTTTGCATCGGTTTTAAAAGCAATTGATTGTTTTACTAATTTAACTAAAGAGAAAAATGAAAAAGTTAGCATTCATGTTCGTAGCTGTAGCAGCTATTTCTTTCGCTTCTTGCGGAAACGGTACAAAGGCCGAGCAGGCTGAGGACACCACTGCAGTTGACACTGTTGAGGTTGTTGACACCGTTGCAGCTGACACCGTTGCAGCTGACACTGTTGCCTAAGTAGCGAAATACGGACAATAGGTCATGAGGGATTGCACTATGTGCAGTCCCTCTATTTTTTTGCAGCACTACCCCACTTCATACTATGAACCCAACAGAGTTCACACGAGAACTCAACGGGCTTCACGTGAGAACTGAATGGAGTTCACATGAGACCCAGACAATGCACAAGGGAGAGAGCTGTCCGATGTACAGGCAACAACAAAGCCCGACTCCTGATGGAATCGGGCTTCGTTTATGCAAAAACAATGTTAGCAATTACTCTGCGGCAGCCTCTTCAGCAACCTCAGCAGGGGCAGCCTCAACAGCGGGAGCCTCTTCTACTGCAGGAGCTTCCTCAACAACGGGAGCACCCTCGGCGATTACCTTGAAGGGAACCTCAGCACTAACCTCCTTGTGGAGCTTAACAACGGCAACGAAGTCACCAACGGTCTTCACATCCTTCACCACAATCTTCTTGCGGTCGATGTCGAAGCCAAGCTTCTTCAGTTCGTCGGCAATCTGCAGAGAGTTAACCGAACCATAGATAACACCACTGTTGCTCACCTTTGTAGCGATGGTCAGAGCCACACCTGCCAGCTTGTCGGCAACGGCCTGAGCCTCAGCCTTAATCTTAGCAAGCTTGACAGCCTGCTGGCGCAGGTTCTCAGCCAAAACCTTCTTGGCGCTATCAGAAGCAATTACAGCCTTGCCAGTAGGAATCAGGAAGTTACGTCCGTAACCAGACTTGACATTCACGATATCGTTCTTGTAACCCAAGCCGATAACATCTTCTTTCAGTATAATTTCCATAAACTTACCTCCTACTTTAATTATTTCATCATATCGGTTACGAAGGGCAGCAGAGCCAAGTGGCGGGCACGCTTAACAGCCTGAGCCACACGACGCTGATACTTCAGAGAAGTGCCGGTGATGCGACGGGGAAGAATCTTACCCTGCTCGTTGAGGAACTTCTTCAGGAACTCGGGATCCTTGTAGTCGATATACTTGATACCGCTCTTCTTGAAACGGCAATACTTCTTACGCTTCGTGTCGATAGCAGGAGCGTTAAGATAACGGATTTCAGATGTTTGCTGTGCCATGAATTAAGCCTCCTCCTTGTTAGATTGTTTGTTACGTCTCTTCTCAGCGTACTCAGCAGCGTACTTCTCGTTCTTGATAGTCAGGAAACGAATGACGCGCTCGTCACGACGGAAGTTTACTTCCAACTTCTTGATGAGCTCGGGCTGTGCCTTGAACTCAAACATTACATAGAAACCCGTAGACTTCTTCTGGATAGGATAAGCCAACTTCTTCAGGCCCCAGAGCTCCTCATTGAGCATCTCTGCACCATTGTCGGTGAGCAGACCCTTGAACTTGTTTACCGTTTCCTTCATCTGATCATCAGACAAAACGGGAGTTAAAATGAAAACGGTTTCGTACTGGTTCATAATACGTTTTTAAATGATTAATTATTGGTTATTTCGCTAAAAGCGGCACAAAGATACTGCTTTTCCCTGAAATTACCAAGGAAATCACTAACTTTGGCACTGAAAAAGACATATATATGCCCATTAAGGTATGAAATATGCAGAAAAGTTTCGCTATGTCGATTATTTTATGTTAATTTGCAATCACTAATGCAAAAAGAAACAAATAAACTACATAAATTATGAAAAAGTACTTAGGAATTATCCTGATTGCACTCGGAGCTTTAGTGCTACTCACCAGCTATCTGCTGACAGCCTACGCAGGTCAGTCCCTCGTCGACTACAACTCAGTTCAATTCTGCGGCTTAGGTCTTTGCATCGCTGGTCTGATTGCACACATCGTCATCACGAAGAGAACAAAGTAATCCTAAATCAGAATCAACGCTGAAGCCCCAAGACGCCTTGGGGCTTCAATGTTATATATAAAAGAGGTATCAAGAAACAGCAACCGCACCTGCCACCCTTTGAATGACAAGTGCGGTTTTTCTATCTCTTTACTGCCAGTTTTTGCGAGCACGATACATTTCTTCCTTGATGTCACCTTGCTTCAGGAACTTTGCTCTGGTGCTGAAGATGCACCAAATCCTGAGCTACGGGCAAACGGCTCGCACGGACTTTCCACGGCCTAGGTTGGTGACTGGCCCTATATCCCAATCTTCGGAGCCAAAGTCCATGTCGTAAACACTAATGCTATATTCCGGATTGCGCGAACTTGTCCAGTAGTATCCCTTGCTGCCAATTCTTTTTAGTTCGCCACCCAAACGATACCCTGCAGCAGGGAGAAAAATCCGCCCCCCATTCGGTCCTGTTATGAGACTTCCATTTACTCCATTTTGGGATATCCATTGTTGGGTACTATTATCTTCCAGTTCACATAGTTGTTCTAATGATGGCATACGCCAAGGAACGCCCATATTGACCGTGGCAGCATCGTATGATGTACCAGCCAAATCCATACCGTTGTAATTGGTGGATGAATCATCGATATAGCTGTCTTTCTCGCTGGTTTCGCCCCAGGCATAGTAACCGCCGTAGTCCTCTGGCTTCGAGGCACCCACATTGCAGCAGGCCCACTTCGTTCCGCTGGACAACCCCAAATCTATGGCATGCGGGTGATTCTCGTCTGGACAAGATAATGTATTATAAGCTACCTTGAATTCCTTTTCTTCTCCATAGAGGGTTTCCCCTATACCTGCAAGCTTGATGTATTCATACAAGATAACTGTAGCCTCTGGTTCATTGCGAAAATAAGCATATCGAATATCTGTATATGGAGATGAGAACTGCTTTAAGGAAATATGTTTAATATTCCCATACGGATCTTTGTATACATATCCCCAGTCTTTGACTTCACCATCAAATGCTTCTTCATAATTCCTCTTGACGGTTACTGAGCATTCATATTTATATGAATAATTCCTTCCATCATTTTGGTATGCATCCTTACTATAATACGAACCTGTCTGTCTGAAATCAGTAATCTCTACAGCAGAATCTTCCACCTGGCAACTATGTACTGTCCCATATAGACAATAGTCGAATAAGGAACTCAGCCATCCCAAATCCATCGAGGGTTCAAGGTATGCTCGGTATTTATAACGCTTGCCTGGTTCTAACTGGAAAGAGAATGTGTAAATGTGATCTCCGCTATATGGGGCACTATGCTGCATTAGGCTATATTTCTTTGTTATGAAAATACCATCAGATACAATAATGCCAACATTGAACAAAAGTTTGGTGTTCATCGATGCGCCCTCGACTCTGCAGTTTATGTACACCATATTTCCAACTGTGATGTAGCTCAAGGACATAGGCCTTGCATTCTCATACCAAAGTTTTGCTATAGCATTCTGCATATCATTGATTGACGCATTAGACAGATCCAAGGCAAGTTTTGCACCAGCTATAATTAAAGCCAATTCACCAGTGCCCGTCAAGAAACTGAGTCCAATACCTATCCCTCCAATTATTGATGTTGAAAGTGTATTGCCACCAGCTATAGTATTTTCAGCACTCAATGTCGAAGTTAACCCAGAAACAGCACCATCAGAAAGTGTACCACTCACCCCAAGTCCGATATCACCCATAACGCTGCCAACAGAATAAGGTGTAAGCACATCGCCAGCTCTCGTCTGTTGGGAAATGCCCTGTGCAACTTTTTTTCTATATGCATAAGGACTTGGAATATCTGTTATCCTCTCCACTGATTGTCTTTCCTTATCATAGAGCAATGCGTCAATTATACCTTTATCGTCGCGATAGTGCAAATCAAGAATGAATTCTTTTACGACTATCCGATAGACTTTTCCAGTAGAATCGGCATAGGCCACTATTGAGGTATTTTCGCCTGGAACAACAGAGTCTATCACACACACCACTCCGAAAGTAGAGTCTGTCTTCAGAGATGCGCTATAGCCGTTCGTACCTATTGCAATATAATCAAATGTCCCTGTATCGTCCTTTACGATGCAGACGGAATCGGTTTTGTTTGTGTTCTCGGAGTTGACATCTACAGCATCGTCTTCTGAACACGAAAAAAAAGAAAAGAGACAAAGAAGCGTTAATAATGGGAAAAATAAATGTCTCATAATATTAAATTTTCAGATTATAATCACAAAAGTATATCAAACAAACCACAAATCCAAATCTCTAACCGATTTTCTGTTTCTCCCAACACTCTGGGCATTACGAAAAGTTTTTCACAGCCGAAAGAGAATCGCAGGATTTTTGCAAAAAGGAGGGAATGCGCAGAAAACCTCACAACCTCCCCCTTCCCTTTATTTATCGGGGCTGGAAGCGGTGAGGTTTGCTCTCAAACCTCACCCAAAAGTCCCCCAAACCCAATTAAGGACTATATCAAAAAGTCAGTCATTGAGAATCGATGATTTACACTTCGGCGCGATCAATCCGAAGCGGGGAGGTTTAGGTGAGGTTTGGGTGACCTTTACAAATAAACCTCCCCCTCGTGAGCCCTTTATTCATCGGCTCTGGGGGAGGTTGGGAGGTTTTTTCATGAATGCGCGTTTTTTCCAAGTAGAGCGATGACTTGCTCCTCTTCGCTACGCAAGTGGCAAAGCCAATTACAGCAACCTTTGTTCAAAGGGATAGTGTCGTGTGGGGCGACGCGATAGTAATGCATGAGGCAAAGGGATAGTATCGCGTCAGGGGAAGCGACGGGTGTCAAAGGGCGAAGGGACAAAACGTGTCGCTAATAAACCGCACCTGCCACCTAACGAGTGACAAGTGCGGTTCTTCTGTTCGTGAATATCCGTAAAATGCTTACTTAACCAGCACCTTACGAGTGCTTCCGTCCTTCATGCGGATGATGTTGATGCCCTTCTGCATCTGGCTCAGCTTACGACCATTCAAGTCGTAGATGTCCTCTTCATTCTTGTTTTCATTCTTAATCTTTTCTATGCCGTCCGTGTAGCTGGCATAAATCGTGAGGTCGTGGGCAGGCATAGTCTCTGGCACATCCAGCCACTCTATCAACGTATAGCGCTCGCTGTCCAACGACTCAGGCAACTCAATCACAGCACCATACTCTACGCTGTCCACCTTCAACACTTCCTCACCATACATAAACGTCACTTGATAAGTATTGACGGTGAATGAACCTGTTACCACAACATCCTGTGCTGGCATTGTCTCAGGAATCTCACTCCAACCGCTAAAGGTGTAGCCTTCCTTAGAGGGTTCGGATTCGGGAGTGAGGGCTGTGCCGTAGTCGATGCTGTCTGTCTTGTATTCCTCTCCGTCAACCATATAGGTAACCTTGTAGGTATTGACAGTGAACGAGCCTGTTACCACAACATCC
Source organism: Bacteroidaceae bacterium (assembly GCA_045220575.1). GTDB lineage: Bacteria > Bacteroidota > Bacteroidia > Bacteroidales > Bacteroidaceae > Physcousia. Next base: position 1,821 of record JBGUVX010000009.1, on the reverse strand, counting down.
TGTGCAGGCATGGTCTCTGGAATCTCACTCCAACCGCTGAAGGTGTAGCCTTCCTTGGTAGGTTCTGTTTCAAGAGTCAGGACTGTGCCGTAGTCGATGCTGTCTGTCTTGTATTCCTCACCATCTACCATATAAGTTAACTTGTAGGCATTGACGGCAAATGAACCAGTCACCACTACATCTTGTGCTGGCATCGTCTCAGGAATCTCACTCCAACCGCTGAAGGTGTAGCCCTCCTTCGTGGGTTCATTCTCTGGAGTCAGGACAGCGCCGTAATCAATGCTGTCTGTTTTGTATTCCTCACCGTCCACCATATAAGTAAGCTTGTAGGTATTGACGGTAAATGAACCTGTTACTACAACATCATTTGCAGGCATAGTTTCAGGTATCTCACTCCAACCAGAGAAGGTGTAGCCTTCCTTCGTTGGTTCGTTCTCTGGAGTCAGGACTGTGCCGTAGTCGATGCTGTCTGTCTTGTATTCCTCACCGTCCACCATATAAGTAACCTTGTAGGTATTGACGGTGAACGTACCTGTTACTACAACATCCTGTGCTGGCATAGTCTCAGGTATTTCACTCCAACCAGAGAAGGTATAGCCTTCCTTCGTAGGCTCGGATTCGAGAGTGATTTTCGTATTGTAAACGATACTGTCCGTCTTGTATTCCTCTCCGTCCACCATATAAGTAAGTTTGTAAATATTGACGGTGAACGAACCAGTTACAACTACGTCATTTGCTGGCATGGTTTCAGGAATCTCGCTCCAACCACTGAAGGTGTAACCCACTTTCGTAGGAGCATCCTCAGCCGTCAGTGCAGCTCCATAGCCGATGGTGTCTGTCTTATAAACTTCATCATCAACCTTATAGGTAAGTAGATAAAGCGAAGTAATGTCGAATGTCACATCCTCCAGAATAAGCTTCTTAGAATCAGAGGTAGAGAAACGAATGTTGCTAATCATTGCCTGTCCACCCACACATCCCTTTATTACTGTGAGTTTCAGAGTAAGCAAGGGACCGTTCTTCCCACTGATGGGAGAAAGCGCTAAGGATGTAGTGGTAAGACGATAGACATTCTCCCCCTGTTTACCGATGGTCAGTTCCTGGTCTTCGTCTGTAAAGCGAGAGGAAAGCGAGCATCCCGATTTATCAAGGCTGACACCATCGGGCAACGTCAGGTCCATCTGGAAAGCCACAAGGTTACTCTCATCATTGCTGAGATTAATCTCCATGGTTTGTGAAGTACCTGCCATCATCGCCAAGTCATCAACGTAAACCTTGTCCTCAAAATTTTGGGCCAAGGCCCTGCTGGCTGCCATGCTTAAGAACAGGGCCAGCAGGGATATTAAATGTTTCTGTTTTATCGTTTTCATGGATACAATCATTTAATCATTGTTATTCTCTCACTTAATCACGATTTTCTTACCGTTGACAATATTGATGCCACGCTGCTTCTTGGAGAGTCTGCGGCCTTGCAGGTCGTAGATAGCAGCCTTACTATCTGAACCTTGCAGGGAAGCAATGCCTGTTTCCGTATCAAAGCTAATGTCATTGAACTGATAGTCATTACCTTCAACATCGAAGAAATGGATGTCCCTGAGAGTAACCTCAGTATTGGGCTCTACATTCATGATGAGGGACAACAGCTCGCCTTCGTTACCCAGGAACGTGTTGTTCGAGGTTGACAAGGCTGCCACACGATAATGACCGTCCTCTACCTTATTATATAATAGCTGATGCTTCTGCTTGCGCTGGGCATTGAGCATCATCTTTTCTATGTTGACATCTTCCTGCACATAGAGGTCGAACTGGAAGGCAGTGTAG
>JBGUVX010000008.1:0-26143 GCA_045220575.1 Bacteroidaceae bacterium | reverse complement strand
CACAGATTCACAGATTCACAGTTTATTTTTTGAACCCCCTCTTTTCAACCTGCGCGGGGAGTGTTAATTTATGTTAATATTTATATTTATATATAATAATAATTATATATAAGAATATATAGAATTAGAGGAAGGGCGAGAAGTACCCCCTTAGAAAAAAAACTGTGAATCTGTGAAACTGTGAAGATGGATTGGCTACGAAATCGCGAATTTATTTTTAGATTGCAAAGCGAAGCGGCAAAAATAACGGGGAACGTAGTTTTTTGCCCCACGCCCCCCCCGTTTCAATTACTATTATAAAGAAGGATACTCGCGGAAAAAGCGGTGGGAGGATTATCTTTCCGTCACAACATCAATGAATACATTGGCTGGTGAGGAGGGTAGTAAGGTGGTAGTAAAACTTTGCTTTGGGGAAATAAGAAATCCCTAACTGATTGATTTTCAATTAGGGATTTTCTTTTGTGTGGTGTCACCAGGAATCGAACCGGGGACACAAGGATTTTCAGTCCTTTGCTCTACCAACTGAGCTATGACACCATTGCTGGATTGCGGGTGCAAAGGTACGTACTAATTTTGACATGGCCAAATATTTTGCGAGAAAAGTGCAAATTTATTTGTATTCTCTTCGCTAAATCGAATTTTTACACTACCTTTGCACCTGCTTTGCATGCAACATGCAGAGCTTTCGGACAGTAGCGCAGTTGGTAGCGTACCACGTTCGGGACGTGGGGGTCGGGAGTTCGAGTCTCCTCTGTCCGACACCATGAAGAAGAAAATTCCGTGACTAAATGACGACCCTGAAGGAACGTACTGCACGCGGCCTCCTGTGGGGCATGGTAAACAACGGCACGACGCAGTTGCTGAATGCCACTTTCGGTATCCTGATGCTGCGCCGCCTTCTGCCTGGCGACTATGGCAAGATTGCTATGTTGCTGGTATTCTCCAGTATTGCCAACACTATTCAGGAATGCGGGTTTCGTGCTGCATTGTGTAATCTAGGGCGTCCCACTCATCGCGACTACAATGCCGTTTTCTGGTTCAATATCAGTATGTCGGCCTTGTTGTACATCATCCTCTTCCTGTCAGCACCTCTCATCGCATGGTTCTACAATGACTCCAGCTTGGTGTGGCTTTCGCGCTACCTGTTTCTGGGTTTCCTGATTTCCAGCTTCGGCATTGTGCAGCGGGCCTACCTCTTTATCAACTTGATGAATAAGGAGATGGCAATCATGGGTATTGTTTCCTTGATGGTGTCAGGTGTTATTGGAGTGACGATGGTATATAATGGATTCTCTTATTGGGGACTGGCTACACAACAGGTGCTGTTCATTTTGATAGTGGCTATTATTGCGTGGATGTATTCTCCTTGGCGCCCCTCAATGAAGATTGACCTGCGACCTGCTTGGCAGATGTTCGGGTTCAGCAGCAAATTGCTGTTACAGAATCTCTTCAACCAACTTAACACTCATGCCTTCAGCGTTCTGTTGGGAAAGTTCTACGGCGAACACTCGGCAGGTGTTTACTCGAATGCCCGCAGGTGGGACGACATGGGGATAAACACGGTAAACGGCATGGTGCAGGATGTGGCTCAGCCCGTTCTGACTCGCGTCCGCGATGATAAAGGACACTACCGCAATGTGTTTCGCAAGATGTTGCGTTTTGTTTGTTTCATCTCCTTCCCTTCTATGCTGGGAATAGGTCTGATAGCACGCGAGTTCCTATTGATTACTGTGGGCGAGAAGTGGTTGGAGAGTGCCATGCTGTTGAGCATGCTTAGTGTTTATGGTGCTTTCTATCCTATAACGACACTTTATTCAAACCTGACCATTAGCCAAGGGCGTTCCGACATCAACTTGTGGAATACAGTAGTCCTGTGCGTCATTGTTTGGATTGGGCTTGTCACGCTCCATCCCTATGGACTGCGGACGATGGTTGTGTTCTTTATCTGTGTAAATATCCTGTGGCTTTTAGTCTGGCAGTGGTTTGCCCATCGGTTGGTGGGGCTGAAACTATGGGATGTACTGCGTGATATTGTGCCTTTCCTTGTATTTACTATATTGGTAATGGGTGTAACGTGGTGGTTGACACGCAGCATTGAGAACCTATGGCTGCTACTTGTTAGCAAAATCCTGATAGCAGCCTCGCTCTACGCTGGAATCATGTGGTTGAGCGGAGCACGCATTATGCGCGAGTCAATTAACTATCTTTTTTCCCATGACTCCCATGAGCCTTATAAAACCCATGAAGACTGAAAGATTACAATGGTTGGATGCTATGCGCGGCTTGACGATGATTTTGGTCGTGGGCTATCATGTGGCGCAGATGTCGTTTGGCGTGAACGAGAAGACAAGTTCATCGTTGCCTTTCCTTGTGCTGTTCAGAATGCCGCTATTCTTCTTTGTCAGCGGATTCCTCGCTTATAAGGCCGACTTCCTATGGACGTGGTCCAATGCTCTCAGTCTTACTTGGAAAAAGATAAAGATACAAGTTTTGCCCACGACAGTTTTTCTGTGTGCGTTTATCATTCTCCGACGTCCAGAGTTCTGGGGGGCGATGGAGTATGCCCTGAAGAGCCCTACGAAGATGGGCTACTGGTTCACGTGGGTGCTGTTGCACATGTTCATTATATACTATGCAGCTTGTCTACTTCAGCGCATCATGTCCCATAAAACCAACGGGGTCAATGGGACTTCTGGGTCGTCCCATGTCGTTATTTGGGTGCTATTCGGACTAAGCTTGATGGCTTACGAAACGCTATACTTGCCAAGTATTAGCTATTATAAGGAGCCATTCTTTCGCTATAGTAGTCTTGTCAAGACAATAAACTTCCTACCCTTCTTCCTATTGGGCAATTTGGCACATCGATATTGGGATAAAGTGCAGAAAGTGGCCATTTCATCGTGTTTTTTTCCACTGCTTACTATAGTTGCATTCATCTCTTGTGCTGATATTTTCCGTTGGCATTTCTGCAAGGCGGAGTGGGTGAACCTGCCACGTACCATAGCCATATTTTCGTTGCTGTCGATGGTGGTTATCTTTTTCCAGAATTATCAAGAATTGTTCACGCGTGAGCACGTGGTTGGACGTAGCCTACAATACATCGGGGTACGTACGTTGGACATTTATCTGCTTCACTACATCCTATTGCCTAAAATACCGCAAGTTGGGGCGTGGCTGAATGCTAATCGTCCCAACTTCGTGTTGGAGATTGTAATGTCGTTCTCTATGGCACTCGTGGTCATAGCATTCTGTCTTCTCATTAGTCAGATACTGCGTGTAAGTCCTCTGTTTCGTCAATATCTTTTTGGTCGCAAATGAATATAGCATATCTAATTTCAGCCCATACAGATGCCCCTCAGCTGGCGCGCCTGATAAAGGCATTACATACTAATGCCGAGTTCTTTATACATATTGACAGAAAATCGGATATTGCTCCTTTCAAGGAGGCTATAAGTGCAAAAAATGTTCATTTCATCGAAAAACGTGTTGATGTGCGTTGGGGTACCCTCATTGAGGTCGAGTATCAGATGGCTCTCATCCGTGCAGCTGTGGAATATCCCATTCATTTCGACCGCATCTTCTTCCTCTCGGGTATGGACTATCCGCTTTGGAGTAACGAACGCATCACTTCTTGGTTGGAGGAGCAGGGCGATAAGGAGATATTACAAGGTATTTGTATGAACACTGCATTTATCCAAGGACAACAGCGTAACCTTTATACACTGCGTCGTCCCCTGTTCCGGCTGTTCAACAATAAATGGAACCAGCGGTTGAGTATCCTGAGTCGCAAGCTTTTGGGTGCTTTGGGCTTTCGGAAGAAGTTGTATTTCGAGGTCAACGGAAACACATGGAACCTCTATAAGGGTTCGGCTTGGTGGTGCATCAGCGAGGAACTGGCTGCCTATGTATTAAAGATGTATTGGGATTGTCCAGAAATCCGCCGATATTTTCAAGATAGTTTTGGGCAGGCAGAGACTCTCATTCAAACCATTGCCTTCAACTCGCCCGAGTGGGCTCCGCGCTGTATACTGTCTGAGGGCGAATATCCAGGATTGGACGCGCTGACTCCCCTCCATTACATCGTCTATGAGCCCGTTATCCAGGTGATGGAAGAGAAAGACCTGCCCGCACTGATGCAGAGTGGACGCATGTTTGCCCGCAAATTCCAATCCGGAAAGAGCGAGGGAGCGATACGCAAACTGAAGGAAATCAGGGGATCTTAATCTGTCAGGGATTCCACGAAAAATACTGCATGCCCATGTCGTTTCTCCTCGGGCGGCAGTTCCATGTATTCACCATAAATATTACGTAAATACGCATCAGGATTTGCTGGAGCACTAAACGTTTCGCCCTCGAACTCGATAGTGGAAGTGGGGAAAATGTCCGTCACCCGGTGAATGATGCCGTAGCCGTTCGTGTCTAAGGTGTTGCTGAAATACTCGTTCATCGGACGGAAGGCACAGGCCAGCGACCATTGGATGCGATAGGAGAAACGCTTGATTCCAAACCAAAAAAGTTCAGCCACAGAACGCCATGAATAGGTATGCTGCTGAAGCAGGATGCCATTGGCTCGGCAGTATCCGCGTACCACCCGCTTGCAGAAGGACTTGGATACACTAGGATAGGGCATTAGGGGGAAAATATCGACATAGAGGCCTTTCAGGTAGGGACGATTGAAATCATCGCCTCCCTCGACAAGGAAGGAATTTGTGTCACGAACCTTGATGATGGGCAGGCGACACGAAGGGTCACTCTCCATCGTCTGCATGAACAGTCCGTCGGGCAGTTCGCGCTGTGCTGCCTCCACGAAACGGGGAATATCGTTGCGACGCATAGCAATGTCAATGTCGTCGTCCCAGGGAATGAAACCCTTATGGCGCATGGCGCCCAAGATGGTGCCTCCGTCCAACCAATAGTCAATGCCGTTGCGCTCACAGATGTCGCGGATGGCTTTCAGAATCTCCAATTCCTTGAGTTGTACGGCACGCAGATGCCGTTGCTGGTGTTCTTGTAGCGGTGTCATGAGACATGATTATGAGTAAGTTCTCCAAGTGTACGCTCCATCTTTTCGTACATCGTTCCTTCCACGTTCCATCCCAAGGCGGAAAGACGGTCGACGGAGAATACAGAGCGTGTGACAGGATTGTATCCATTTTGTTCCTGAGCATCAGGCAGGTCAATGACAACCTTCTTGTTGCCTATCGAGGCCACCATCTCGGCCAGTTCGCGAATGGTTATATTCGATGTGGGGTCGGCAATGTTGTAGGCTTGCCCTTGTTTGCCGAGAAGCAGAATGTGCAACAAACCTGAAACACAGTCGGCGACATAACACCACGAACGATATTGCTCGCCCGTACTTTTCATGACGATATCCTCACCCTTCAGCACATTCCGTATAAACTGGGCATATACTCGATTGTCTTCCGGCGTAAAGTGGGGCCCGTAAGTGTGACACGGTCGTGCCACAACGAAATCTGCCCCATATTCGGCTGCATAGGCCGCACACAATGTTTCTGCGGCTCGCTTACTGCAGGGATAGCAACTTCGTGCAGACAGCGGATTCACGTAGCCGCTGTATTCCTCTGTAAAGTCGCATCCGTCACCCTCTCCGTACACTTCACCCGTGCTGACAAAAAGCATGCGACGCATATCATGGTGTATGCCATAGTCCATCAAATTGTTTACGCCCAGTAAGTTAGAGAGCATGGTTTCCACAGGACGGGTGCTGAAAAAAGCTGGACTGGCTGGACTGGCGGCATGAACGATGTAGTGGAAGGGAATTTCTATATCAAATGGCTGAGTAACATCGCAGCGAAGGAAATGGAAACGTGGACAGCCCTTGTACTTGGCAAATAGACATTGGGCGCGTTCTTCGTTGCGGCCTGCTGCCCATACGTGGAAATGAGCGTCTGTATGCTGCATCAGCACATCCACCAGACACTCACCCAATAGCCCCGTAGCTCCTGTTATCAATATGTTACAGCCCTCCAACTCTTCCCAAGGTAGGGGGAGTGTTGCCACTTTCTGGATATCGTCGCGATAGCTTCTCACTTCCAATGATTCATTATTACTTCAACCAATTTTCCTTGGTGGTGTGCATAAGAGCCTTCAGGATTTCCAGATCTTCAATGGTGGTCACTTTGATGTTTTTCTCCGAACCAGGAACGATGTGCATCTCTCGTCCTCCCACTTCGGCAATCAGTGTACAACTGGCAACACTGTTGTCAATCCCCTTCTCACGGGCTTCCTCATGAACCTGTATGATATCTCCCAGACAGAAAGTCTGTGGCGTCTGCGTACGAATGAGCTGGTCGCGTGGAATACTTGTGGTGGAAGCAAATCCGTCGGTACTTTCCAAAATCGCCTCGCGGCACTGAATGCCCGTAATGGCATATCCATAGGCTTGACAGGTTGCAATATTATTAGAAATAATATCCTGGCTAAGCAAAGGACGCACCGAATCGTGAATAAGAACTAAATCCTGGTAGGAGCATCCTTTTTCACGCAAACCGTATATGCCGTTGTGAATGGACTGCATACCCGTCTCTCCCCCTGGGAAAACCCAGCGTAGCTTGTCAATGCAAAACTGGTTGGCGTATGCCTGTAACACTGTTTCCCATCCTCGCAGACATACGACGGCAATGGCGTCAATATCAGCATGTTGCTGGAAACACATCATCGTGTGAATGATGATGGGGCAACCGTCGACGTGCATAAACTGCTTGGGAATGTCCTGTCCCATTCTGTTGCCGGCTCCTCCGGCTATAATCAGAGCTATATTCATATTTTTCCTTTTTCTCTTCTCACCTTTCACCCTTCACTTCTCACTTTCTTTCTTCGGCCACCTGCCACTCAACCATGGAGTACGCTCAATGTAAGGTACAAGCCAAGCACAGATGAGGAAAATAGCAGGTAGCAATATCAAAGCCTCATCGTAACGACCAAAAATGCTTCGGCCAAAACAGAGGTGCATATATTTGACATAATACAAAATGGGATAGTGACTGACGAAGAATACCATCGAGTGTTGACCAATGAAGTTGATGACGGGAACACGGGGCAATTCGGCGGCGATGAGCAATCCAGACAAACCACATAAGATGGCTGTGATGTTTACAAGCGTAGCGATGGGGTCGCCGCTGAACTTATTGTTCGACATCGTGTACGAGGCATCGTGGAAAACGATGTTGCTGCCGATGAAGAATAGAATCAGGGCAATGGATATGTATATCGTGGTCTGTGGCTTCCATGCATCCAGATTCCTGCGCCAGGCTCGTCCCAGTTCAAAGAAGAACAGCCCCATGAACACGTTGTTCAGACTCATCCACAGGGGATTTTCCAGAGTAAACAGCCAGTAGCTGATGAAGGGAAAGATGAAATATAGCGACGAAGACCAGTGCTGCACCCAAGGCGAAAGGCGACCAAATAGCCAATGGCGCCCTTTCTCCAGGAAATGTATGGCGATGTAGGCCGAGAAGAAACTGAAAAGGAACCACGTGGGATTGTTCCCATAAAAACTGCTGGTGGTCCAGATGTGACTCCACTCTAGGGGTTCAATGGGGTGCTTGTATTTCTCGATGAGGAAAGGTAGGAAGGAGAAATATATGGCACCTCCAATCAACCCTGTAGTAACATAGGGAATGAGCAGTCGTTTGGCCTTATCTTTGCAATACTGCCGACTATTACCCAAAACAGATTTGTTAAAGTAACCTGCTTTAAAGAAAAAGAAAGACATAAAGTAATAAGTCCACTGCATTATCTCGCGCCACCAGTCGTCATTAGCATGACCACAAAAGGCCATTACATGCAGACTGACCATCCGGATGATGCAGATGCCACACAGGAAGTCAAAAGCATGGTTTCGCTGTTTCATGCCACAAAGTTACGAAATAATTGCGAACTGCAAATTTATTTTCGTAACTTTGTGGTCATGAAGTTGGCACCCGTAGCACTTTTCGTCTATAATCGGGCGGATAATACACGTCAGACATTGGAAGCACTGGCCCGTAATACACTGGCTGGCGATACGGAAGTATATGTGTTTAGTGATGGCGGAAAGGACGAAAAATCATGGGAGAAAGTTTATGAGGTGAGACGGAGTGTCAAGAAGTTTTCGGGATGTTTTAAGCGTTTTACGCTTGTTGAACGCCTTGAAAACTATTACCTCGAACGCAACATCACAGAGGGCATTGCTCAAGTCTTCGATGATCACGACCGTATCATCGTTCTTGAGGACGACATAGTGACCTCGCCTTACTACTTACAATATATGAATGAGGCCTTCGACCTGTATCAGGACGAGCCACAGGTTATGCATGTTTCCGGTTTCACGAACTTGTCTTTGGACAATATGCCTTTTTACTTTACTCCGCACATGAGTGGATGGGGTTGGGGAACGTGGCGAGACAGATGGAAATCGCATTTTCTGCACTATAACTCTCGCGATGAAGCTCTTCAAGGATTCTCACTTGAAGACCTTAACCACATCCAATATGGTGGAGTGTTCCCATGTCTGAAGAGTCTCGATAAACGCCCCATTCCATGGGATATTTGTTGGGAATTGGCTATATATCGTATGGGCGGTCTTTGTCTTACACCCGGACGGACAATGGTTAGAAACATCGGACTATCCAATGGTACGCATTTTCGTTCGTGGAGTCTCTTACAATGGTACGAATTCGATCGTGAGCCACAGCAGCAGCCTTTACCCTTGACAAAGATAGAACGTCCCAAACCTAATCCTGACATCGAGGTTCAATTTGCGCGTGCTATCACAGATTGGGGAATACGATATACGACATTGGGGAAAATCGTCCGTTTCTTATATAAAAAGATAAAATCATGAAGGTTCTCATTCTTAATACCACTGAACGGACAGGTGGAGCGGCCATTGCAGCAAACCGACTGATGCACGCTTTGCGGAAAGAGGGTGTGGATGTGTCTATGCTTTGCCGACGTGCTAAGTTCCCGTTTTATTGGGAGAGACTGCGGATATTCATGGCCAATCACTTCAATAGACGCAATTTATGGCAGATAGACATTGCGAACTGTGGTGAGGATATTACTTCTATGAAGGAGTTTCAGGAAGCGGATGTGGTACATTTGCATTGGGTGAATCAGGGATATTTGTCATTAAAGGTATTGGAAAAGATATTCAAGAGTGGTAAGCATATCGTTTGGACGTTACACGACCAGTGGCCATACGTTGGCATTTGTCACTATGTGGAAGACTGCGACCGCTACCATTCTCATTGCCATGATTGTCCGCTACTCATGCATCCTGGTATGAAGGACCTCTCTTACAAGGTGTTTGAAGAGAAACGTCGTATCTGGGAGTCTGCCAACATCACCCTTGTCGGCTGTAGTCAATGGATAGCCGACGAGGCACGTATGAGTGCTTTGACACAAGGGCATCATATTGTAAGCATCCCCAACGCCATAGATCATCATATATTCCGCCCCATGCCGAAGGCGGAGGCACGAGAGGAATTCGGCTTGCCGCAGGGTAGGCATATTGTGCTTTTCATTTGTCAAAAAGTAACAGACGAGCGCAAAGGTATGCGCTATTTAGAGGAAGCGGTAAAATTAGTGCCAGATGCAGATGTGGTAAGAGTGGGCAGTGGTGGCGATTATGAGATTCACGACGAACGACGTATGGCTGCTATGTATGCTGCCGCAGATGTCTTCGTTACGCCTTCCTTGCAGGATAACCTGCCCAACACTATTGTTGAGGCTATGTCGTGCGGCACTCCATGTGTGGGATTCCGTGTTGGTGGCATTCCTGAAATGATTCACCATAAGCAGGATGGCTATGTCGCCAGTTATCGTGATTCTGAAGATTTGGCGGAGGGCATTCGTTTTGTTCTATCTCATCCAGAATTGGGTGATGCTGCTGCACAATATGCCTACGAAACTTATAACGAGTCTCGGGTGGCAAGACTGTACATGAATGTCTATAATGCTCAATAGGAAATGAAAGATAGGCCTCTCATAAGTATTATTACGGTCACATATAACGCAGAGCCTACTGTCGAGCGTACGCTTCAGAGTGTAGAACAGCAATCCTACCCGTATATTGAACACGTCCTCATTGATGGATGCTCCTCTGACCATACACTTTCTCTCATTCAGCGCTATGTAGAAAGGAATGGACGTAATTGCCACATCATCCGTGTGGTGCGTGAACCGGATAAAGGGCTTTACGATGCGATGAATAAAGGTATTCAGCAGGCAAGTGGCGACTATCTGGTATTCCTGAATGCTGGCGACAAGTTGCATGAATCGACAACGATTGAACAGTTGGCTAACCAGATAGAATGGCAGCCGAATAGGGTGAATTATGCTATTCTATATGGTGAAACCGATCTTGTTGACAACGAGGGGAGGTTCCTGCGCCATCGTCGTTTGCAGACTCCCGAACGACTGAGCTCAAAGTCATTTCGTAGCGGTATGCTCGTCTGCCACCAGAGTTTCTATGTCCGCACGGATCTTGCAAAGGCCACTCCTTATGACCTTCGTTATCGCTACTCCGCCGATTATGATTGGTGCATTCGTTTAATGCGGCGAGCCGAGAAACGTCGCTTGCGTTTCCTCAATACCCACCTCATCCTCACAGACTATCTTAGCGAGGGACTTACGACCAAGAACCACCGTCGTTCCCTCTTCGAACGCCTTCGTCTCATGGCCCATCACTATGGTTGGGGTACAGCAATAGCCGAACACTTCTGGTTCATCATAAGAGCAATAATAAAGCGATAGGCTTATTGTATTGCCTTTATGGTCTATGGGACTTATATGGCCTATGCTGTCTTTCGCTTAGCGAAGGTCCATCCCAGTAGTCCAATAAACAGCAATGCGAGTAAGCCTAAGGCAGAATAAGCAATGGCCTCGGTAACACGCTCAGAACGAGGTCTGAACGTGAGCACCACGTGATGCTTGCCACCATCGATATGAATCGCCCGAAGCACATAATCGACACGCCCGATTTCTACCGGATTACCATCGACGGTGCAAGTCCAACCTGGGTAGTAAATTTCGCTAAAAACAAGAATACCGCCATTGTGGCTTTCTACATCATATTGTAGTTCGTTTGCTTCGTAGTTCGTAAGGATGGCAGTGGCAGTGCTATCAGTCTGGGAGGCTCCAAGAACAGGCTCGAACTTCTTGTCCGCTACAGCCACGTGCTTTGTGTTGAGACCATTCAAGCCTGCTAACTCGGCATCAGCATCCTCCACATATCGTATTTCGCTGACGAACCACGCATTACCGTTGGCACAAGGGTTTTCCACCTCCACCTTGCCGTTGTCCTTTAAGGGCAAAATCATATACTTCATGTTCAGCATATTCAGCACGGGCAGCAGTGAGTCTGCCTGTTCCATACCTGGAGCCATGGACCAAGCAAGTTTTATCTCATTTTGGATATGGGCTTCTATAAGTTCTTGATAGCGACGTAACTTGGCAGCGTGGTATCCGCCAATCGACTTGTGATAGTACGATGTGGTGTTGTCGTTGAAAGTGCTGACAGTCAGGTTCAACACACGATAATATTTATCCGAATCTTGTAGAATACGCAGGTCGACATCCGTCAAAGGAAAGGCTTGCTCCGTAGTGCGAGGACGTACAAAGTTATCATTGTTCAAATAGCGACGGTTTACTGCCCACATGTCCACGAGGCAAAGTAGGGCTAAACTTGCTACCATGGGTATTTCCTTCAGTTTCTTTACCCGATAAAGCATGAGTAGGCCGAAACCAATCAAGATAATAATGAGTGAACGCATGGCATCGGCCTTAAACACAGCACGGCGCATGTCGCTCAAGTTCGATATTACATCGTTCACGGGCCAACCGTATTCACTCAGTCCCTGAATAGCTTGCATCTCATTTGAGGAAATGTAACTGCCGAAGAATACATCGGGCATGAGCCAGAATAAGAAACATACGCCTGCCGTCAGGGCTAAAGCCCAAACAGACCCTCTCCAAACCTTTCCTTTAAAGGGCGAGGTTTCCTCCTTCTCTTTAGTGGAAGACTGGGATTGGTCTACTACTTCCTTCAGTGCCAACATAGCTAACAGGGGGATAGAAAACTCCGCGATGACAAGGATGGAAGCCACCGTTCGGAATTTGTCGTACATTGGCACATAGTCGAGGAAGAAGTCGGTAAAGGGCATAAAGTTTTTGCCCCACGATAATAAAATACTTAGTATGGTTGCAATCAGAAGTGCCCATTTCATCGGACCTTTTACGATGAACAGACCTAAAATGAAAAGAAACAGCACAAAGGCGCCTACGTAGACGGGACCACTGGTGCCTGGCTGTTCACCCCAGTATTGTCCCAGCTGTTGGTATAGCGGACGATAATCGTTCTTGGCCTTTGACATAGCCGTTTCGCTTTTGCTGAGGGGGACTGATGCTCCACCTTTCGTGTTGGGAACTAATAGTGTCCAGGTTTCCCCGATGCCATAGCTCCAAGCGGTTATATACGAGCGTTCAAGGCCGCTGTCTGTCTGGTCGGCGGCATCCTTGGTTTTCTGTGTCAGCTCACTTTTGCCTCGCATAGTCTCTTTACTATACTCGTATGTATGGTAGAGATTCGAGATATTAATGCTTATGCCTAGTATTCCACCTATGAGCGCTGCCAGAGAACCCTTCCACCATGATGCTAATTGTTTTTTCTGCAGAGCTTCTACCAGATAGGCGATGGCCATCATTAACATTACGCTAAGGAAATAGTACGACATCTGGATGTGATTCGAGAGAATCTGCAGGGCCGTAAATATACCAGTAGCAAGAATTCCCCAGAGATATTTGCCTCGATAGCAAAGCACCATGCCCGCGATGGTGGGCGGAATAAAGCTTAGTGTCAATAGCTTCCAAATGTGTCCGGCTGCAATGATGATAAAATAGTAACTCGAAAAAGCCCATAGGATGGCGCCCAAGGCTGCCATCCACGTGCGGAAATCAAAGGCCCGCAGCAGGATGTAGAATCCTAAGAGCATCATGAATACATAACCGGCAACCTCTGGCAATCCCAATTGATAAACTTTTTCGATAGCGGACAGTGTGTCAGTACTATCATACGAGGGGGACATTTGGTACGTGGGCATACCTGAGAACAGAGAGTTCGTCCAGCGGGTACGTTCTCCATTGTGTGCTTTTCGATACTCGTTCAGTTCTACGTTCGAACCTACGGCTGCGTTGTGATCGGTACCAGTCAGTACCAACCCGTCCATAATTGGAGTCCAAAAATAAGCCAAGCTGATTATGGCAAATAATGCCACCATCAATACATCGGGAAAAATTCTTTTATAGTTCATAATACTTGATTCTAAGAAAAAAGCCACAGTAAACACTGTGGCTAATCTCCCCCTCCCCATAATAAGAGGGGAGGAAAATAGGTCGCGGGAGGGGGAGTGATTCTTTACTTACGCAGACCCAGAGCCTTCACGATGGCGCGATAGCGGTTGATGTCGCGAGCCTTCAGGTAGTTCAGGAGTGAACGACGCTTACCTACCAGACCGGTCAGTGCACGCTCTGTGCTGTGGTCCTTGCGGTTTTCTTTCATGTGCTCCGTCAAGTGCTTGATACGGTAAGTGAACAATGCGATTTGGCTTTCTGCGCTACCAGTGTTGGTTGCACCGCCTCCAAATTCGGTGAAGAGCTCTGTCTTCTTGGCTGAATCTAAATACATAATACTTTGTTATTTGTGTTAAACTTGTTTGACGAACAGCCACCTCTCTTCGGCAACTGTTTCGCAAATGCGGCTGCAAAGGTACGAATAAGTGAGCGAAAAACCAAATTTTTTAGATGGTAAATACAAAAAGATTAGCAATACTTTGTTGACTTTCAGCAAAAATAGACTGAAGATTAAATAATTTGTAAATTCTTGCTCGTCTTTGGAAAAAATTGTACTTTTGTGTCCATATATAAGAATAAAACAAATAGAAGATTATGAAGACTTTTATCAATGTACAGGATTTAGGCGACCTGCATCAGGCGCTGGCAGAAGCTAAAGAGATTAAAGAAGATCGTTATAAATATCAGCATCTGGGACGGAACAAGACCCTGATGATGATTTTCTTCAATAATAGTTTGCGTACACGCCTGTCTACACAGAAGGCAGCTCTGAATTTAGGCATGAATGTTATTGTGCTTGATGTAAATGCAGGAGCTTGGAAATTAGAGACGGAACGAGGCGTCATCATGAACGGGGATAAGTCAGAGCATCTTTTGGAAGCTATTCCAGTAATGGGTTGTTACTGCGACATTATAGGCGTGCGTTCATTTGCTGGCTTAAAAGATCGTGAATACGACTATGCCGAGACCGTGCTTCAGCAGTTCATTAAATATAGCGGTCGCCCTGTATTTGCTATGGAAACGGCAACAGTACATCCTTTGCAGGCTTTTGCAGATCTCATCACTATCGAGGAATACAAACGTGTGCCCCGTCCCAAAGTTGTTCTCACTTGGGCTCCTCACTGCCGTGCTCTGCCACAGGCTGTGCCCAATTCGTTTGCTCAGTGGATGAATGCTTCCAATGTCGATTTTGTTATTACCCATCCCAAAGGTTACGAGCTTGACCCTCAATTTGTGGGCAATGCTCATGTTGAATACGACCAAAAGAAAGCTTTCGAGGGTGCGGACTTTATTTATGCCAAAAACTGGAGTAATCCAGGTGTCACCAGTCCTGCTGACTATGGCAAAATTACAAGTGAGGATATGTCGTGGACGGTAGATACGGAGCATATGTCTTGGACCAATGATGGTAAGTTTATGCACTGCCTGCCTGTTCGTCGCAACCTTATTGTTACGGATGATGTCATTGAATCAAGTAATTCTATAGTCATTCCTGAGGCAGCCAATCGTGAAATCTCCTGCTCCGTTGTTCTCAAACGCATGCTTGAGGCTCTATGATGCTACATCCTTAATCTAATCCATTTAAATACATGAAAATACGTACGACCTGTTTCCTTGTCCTGTCCATACTGTATATGGGTAAGATGTCTGCAGGAGTTAAACGCATAGCTGCTCTTGATAGTTCTGTCTGGCAAAATTCAGAATGGATATCAGCAACTGATGCCGAGGTTGTAAGAGAACGCGTACATGATGGCAGTCGTGCTGCAGATGGTGCCAGTTGGTTCGTTTCAACAATCAGAAACGAAAAAAAAGTCGTTTCTGCCATATGGATGACAACGGGATTGGGTGTTTACGACATCTATATAAATGGACAAGTCATCGGTGATGAGGTGTTGAAACCGGGTTTCACCCATTACGCCAAGACCAAACGCTCCTTTACTTATGATGTTACAGATGTATTCATCAAAAAGGCAGGAGGCGAGAATGTACTTGCTGCACAGGTTACACCTGGCTGGTGGGCCGACAAGATTGTCTCCCCTGGTGGTCACGACGGCATGATTGGTCGTAAATGTGCCTTTCGTGGAGTGCTGGAACTAATCTTTTCCGATGGCTCTCGTCAAATTTATGGTACTGACACAGAACATTGGCTGGCTGGGGTTGCCGGCCCTGTTAAACATGCAGCTATTTTTGATGGTGGAGAATATGATGCCCGCGAGCTGCCTGGTTATGCTTGCATGGAAAGGCTCTCCAAACCAGAGGTGAACCTTGAATTCAATGGTGAGATACTTCCTTCGAACGGTGCTGAAATCTATATGCGGGATGATTTAGCCTTGGCTCCGATTCGGGCATACGTTTGGCAAGGTGTTTCTGGTAATACGGACGATACCTATGGTAGGATTAAAGTTCTTTGCGAATATAAGTTTGATGCTCCTGTGACTATCCGCCCCGGCGAGACCCTTGTCGTCGATTTCGGACAGAATGTTTCGGCAGTACCTTCTTTCGTCTTTAAGGCCAAGCAGGGTACTAAATTGACCTGTCTGCCTGCTGAATTGCTGAACGATGGGAATGGGGCTAAGAGTCGTGGCATGGACGGTCCAGAAGGGAGTGTACATCGCACGAACCTGCGAATTCCACAGACTGGAATGATTCTCGACTATACTTTTGCCGATTCTAGGGATTACGTCTCGTTCTGTCCACGTCAGACGTTCTTTGGCTATCGTTACGTTTCCATCACGGCTACAAACGAGGTGACCATCCGCTCTATACGTTCTGTTCCTATCAGTTCTATTGCTAAGGACATCGAGACTGGGTTCATCACTACTGGGAACGAGGATGTCAATCGTCTCATCTCCAACACTGTCTGGGGACAGCGTTCGAATTACCTTTCTGTTCCTACCGACTGCCCGCAGCGTAACGAACGCCTCGGTTGGACAGCCGACACGCAAGTCTTCGCCGAGACTGGTTCCTTCTTCGCCAACACAGACCGTTTCTTCCATAAATGGATGCACGACATGATGGATTCGCAGAGCGATTCGGGTGGATTCCCAGGTGTGGCTCCATTTGGGCAATATGGTTGGGAGATGATGCGCCTCGGATGGGCTGATGCGGGGGTTATCGTTCCTTGGACCATCTGGAAACAGTTCGGAGACAAGGAAATAGTGGATGAGACATGGGCCTCTATGGAGCGTTTTATGACGCGAGTCAACGATACAAAATACAATCACCAGTCCAACATCTCCGAAAACGGCAACTACCAGTGGGCCGACTGGCTCAGCTATGAACCTTTGGAGAGCTGTAGCGGTCGCAGTCATGGGCATGATAAAGATGGGCATTGGAACCCTCTCCCCGAGGCTGTGGATTATTGGAACTACCTTGGTGCATCCTATTGGGCGATGGATGCCGCTATGATGCGCGATATGGCAGAAGCCACGGGACGCGATGCCCGCAAGTATGCTGCTATGACCGATGAAGCCAAGACCTACATCAAAAAAGAGTTCCTCACTTCTGATGGTAGGTTTAAGACAGAGATTCTTAACGCCATGCAGACTCCGGCTCTCTTCGCTCTGAAGAATGGCGTGGTAGAAGGCGAGGCAAAGGCTGCCATGCAGGCTCGTCTGCGTGAAAACTTTGCACAGCACGACGGTTGTCTGCAGACAGGTTTCCTTGGTACTTCAATCTTGATGCAGACCCTCACGGAGAACGGGATGTCCGACATCGCCTGGGACCTGCTTTTCCAACACAAGAACCCCAGTTGGCTCTATTCTGTTGATAATGGTGCCACCACCATTTGGGAGCGTTGGAATAGCTATACCCTTGAGAACGGTATGGGCCCGGCTGGTATGAACAGTTTCAACCACTATGCCTATGGCTGTGTTTGTGCTTGGCTGTGGGAAACTGCAGCAGGCATTTGTGCCGACCCTGCCCAGCCTGGCTTCAAGCACATTATCATGCATCCCATTCCTGACAAGCGTCTGGGACACCTTACGGCAGAATACAAGTCTGCAGCGGGCACCATCAAAAGCGCTTGGCGCTATGATGGGAACCGATGGACATGGAAGTTTACAATTCCTCGTGGTGCCACAGCCAGCGTGGTTGTGCCTGGCGAGACTTCGGTCAGAGAGTATTCGGCAGGAACCTACAAGATTGTCAAGTAGCTAACAGGGTGCGTGCCCGCTCCAATGCTACATCGATGTGTGGACAGATGTGGTCGGGATTCATCTTATTGTAGAATCCTGCTTTCTCCAGTTGGCTATGTACCTTGGGCGTTACGCCAGAGAGGATAACGTGTGTCCCGTCCTCATGGTTCATTTCAATGAGGTTCTGCAGGTTGTGGATGCCAGTGCTGTCGATGAAAGGTACCTTGCGCATGCGGATAATCTGTACACGGGGTTTCTTGCCGTGAACAAGGTTGGTCTGCAGTTCATCAAACTTGTTTGCAATACCAAAGAAATAGGGGCCGTTGATTTCATACACGGCACAGCCTTCGGGGATGGTAAGGTGCTCGTCCTTTAAATTCATGTCGGCCTCCTCGGCAGGGTCTATCTCGTCCTTGATAACCGAAATCTCCGTTGTTTCCATAACGCGCTTGATAAAGAGGGCACAGGCAATGATGAGACCCAGTTCAATGGCGATGGTCAGGTCGAAGATGACGGTCAGCAGGAAGGTAACGAGTAGTACTGTGACGTCGCTCTTTGGGTTCTTTAACAAACCCTTGACGGCGCGCCAGCCGCTCATGTTGTAGCTGACGATGACCAGCACGGCAGCCAGTGAAGCCATGGGGATGTATTCGGCATAAGGCATCAGGAGCAGGAGAATGAGCAACAGCACCACGGCATGGATGAGGCCTGCAATGGGGGTACGCCCGTCGTTGTTGATGTTCGTCATGGTGCGGGCAATGGCACCTGTGGCGGGTATGCCTCCGAAGATGGGGGTGACGAGGTTGGCAACACCTTGTGCCACGAGTTCCATGTTCGAGTCGTGACGGTCGGAGATGGCACCATCAGCCACCGTGGCTGAGAGCAGGCTCTCGATGGCACCCAGAATGGCGATGGTGAAGGCTACGGGCATGAGGGTCTGTATCATCGAGAATGTGATGGTGGGCACCTGCATCGGGGGCAGTTGCGACTGGATGTGGAAACGGTCGCCGATGGTATCTATGCCCGTAATGCCGTAGTGCTTCAAGAGCAACACACCGCCCGTTCCCACCAGAATGCACCACAGCGAGCCGGGAATCTTGTTCAGTACTGGTACGGAGCGCAACAGACGGGGGGAAACGAGAATAACCACGATGCCCACGATAGCCACGATGAAGTTCCAAAGGTTGAACGAACTGATGTTCTGAAAGTAGCATATCCATTTGCCGATGAAATCACCAGGTGTCTTCAGCGGTACGCGCACCACGTCCCCAGCCTCGGTCACGGCTTCCTGCGTCAAGCCCAGCACATCGCCCATCTGCGTCGTAAAAATGGTTACGGCGATACCTGCCGTGAAGCCGATAATGATGGGGTATGGGATGAACTTGATGACGGCACCCAGACGGAACACGCCTAAGGCAATCAGGATGACACCAGCCAGCATGGTGGCGATGAGCAGTCCCTGCAGACCGTATAGCGGATTGTTGACAATGCCGTAGATGATGACGATGAAGGCACCCGTTGGGCCACCAATCTGCACTTTTGTTCCTCCCAGGAACGAGATGATGAAGCCGGCAACAATGGCCGTTACAATACCCTTTTCAGGTGTTACGCCCGAGGCAATTCCAAAGGCGATAGCCAGCGGCAGGGCCACAATACCCACGATGATGCCTGCCATCAGGTCTTTCATAAATGTCTCGCGGTCGTAGCCTTTCAGGCAGTCCATGAGACGTGGTCTCAATTTCATTTCCATAGTTCCTGTCGTGTGATTTTGCTGCAAAGGTACAATAAAGTTGAAAGTTGAAAGTTGAAAATTGAGAATTATTTGTATATTTGCACGAGAATTTGACGAAAATCAATAACTAAAACTATATTTTTATGTTCGAAGGACAACCTAAGGGCCTATGGGCACTTGCCTTAGCCAACACGGGCGAGCGTTTTGGTTACTATACCATGCTTGCCGTCTTCGCGCTGTTCCTGCAAGCCAACTTCGGCTTTGCAACTGGCACCGCTAGTACTATTTATTCCACGTTCCTCATGCTCGTTTATTTCCTGCCAGTCATCGGAGGTATAGCTGCCGACAAGTGGGGGTTTGGCCGCATGGTCACTACGGGCATCCTCATCATGTTTGCAGGCTATCTTCTGCTCTCCATTCCCCTCGGAGGTAACGGTGTCGCAATTGCCGTAATGTGTGCTGCTCTCTTGCTGGTCAGCTTGGGAACGGGTCTGTTCAAGGGTAACTTGCAGGTTATGGTTGGCCGTCTGTACGACGAACCCCAGTTTGCCTCTCGTCGCGACTCGGGTTTCTCGCTTTTCTATATGGCCATCAACATTGGTGCCATGTTTGCTCCTACGGCTGCCATCGGCATCATGAACTGGGCTCAGAACGACCTCGGAATCAGCGAGTCCGACTCCTACCACTTTGCTTTTGCTGTGGCATGTGCATCGCTCATTGTCAGTATCGCTATTTATTATGCTTTCAAGAACTGGTTCAGTCATGTTCATGAAGGCGAGGGCAAGAAAGACGAGAAGGCTCAGGTTGTAGATACGCTCACACCCGCAGAGACCAAAGAACGCATTATCTGCCTTTGCCTTGTCTTTGCCGTTGTCATCTTCTTCTGGATGGCCTTCCACCAGAATGGTCTTACGCTGACCTTCTTTGCTCGTGACTATACACAGACCTCTTCCGAAGGCCTGCAAAGCATGATGTTCGATGTTACGAACCTCGTGGCAGCCATCTTCATTGTCTATGGTCTTTTCAGTCTTTTCCAGAGCAAGACCTCCAAGGGCAAGAGCATCGCAGCACTCGTTGTCGCTGCTGCTGTAGGCTTCCTTATTTACAAGTTCAATGCCATTAGTGGTAGTGTAGATGTTAAGGCACCTATCTTCCAGCAGTTCAACCCCTGCTTTGTGGTGATGCTCACGCCTGTTAGCGTTGGTGTTTTCAGTTGGCTAGCCAAGAAGAACCTGGAGCCCAGCAGTCCCAAGAAAATCGGTTTGGGTATGTTGGTTGCGGCCTGTGGTTTCTTCATCATGATAGGTGCTTCCATTGGCCTGCTGTTGCCTGATGCACAGACGGCAGCTATCGAGGCTGGCGGTGATGTAACACGTGTTTCTGCCAATTGGCTTGTTTCCACCTACCTTGTACTAACCTTTGCAGAACTGCTCCTTTCGCCTATCGGCATCAGCTTCGTCTCGAAGGTAGCTCCTCCGAAGTACGCAGGTCTCATGATGGGTCTTTGGTTTGCCTCCACTGCCATCGGTAATTTCCTCGTTCAGATTCCCGGTCTGCTTTGGGGTGCCAACGTGCAACTCATCTATATCTGGGCTGTGCTTGCAGGTATTTGCCTCGTCAGTGCTCTGTTCATCTTCTCTATCTTGAAGAAATTGGAAAAGGTGGCATGACGCCCAAGGTTAAAGGCTTTACGGCGGGCAGTATCGCTGCTGCCTCGTACGGATTGAATCCACTCTTCGCCCTTCCTCTTTATAGGGAAGGGATAGGGGTGGATTCCGTCCTTTTCTACCGTTATGCCTTTGCCATCGGCATGATGGCCGTGCTGTTGCGCTTCCAACGTGTGGATATGCGAGTGCGTCGCAGGGAATTGCCCCTGTTGGGCATCTACGGCCTGTTGTTTTCTGCTAGCAGTCTCTTCCTCTTCCTCAGCTACAACTATATGGATGCGGGCATTGCCAGCACCATTTTATTCATGTATCCCGTGATGGTAGCCCTCATTATGGCAGTGTTTTTCCACGAACGGGCATCGCTGCTCACGTGGGTGTGCATTGTGTTGGCTGTCGGGGGCGTATCGCTACTGACGAAGACCAGCGACGGTTCTTCCGTATCGGTGCTGGGCATCACCTTTGTCCTGCTCTCATCGCTTTCCTATGCCATTTATATTGTGGGTGTCAACCGTTCTTCGATAGCCCGCATGCCATCGGCCAAACTCACGTTCTATGCCCTCTGCTTTGGTATCCTTATTTATTTCATGCGTACGCGTGGGCTCACGGAACTGCAGGTGCCGCATACCTTGCTGGGTTGGACGTGTGCCTTCTGTCTGGCCTTGTTCCCCACCATCATCTCGCTGGTCACCATGACCATCAGCATCCGCAATATCGGTTCCACGTCGGCAGCCATTCTAGGTGCTTTGGAACCCATCACGGCTCTGGTGGTGGGTACGCTGGTGTTTGGCGAACGACTGACGCCTCGCATCTGTCTGGGCATCGTCCTCGTCCTTACAGCCGTCACCCTTCTCGTTGCCGGCAAGAAAATTTACTATGTCTTTAAGGCTTTGTGCCGAAATAATACCCATTAACCAAGCATTTTAAATATACAGCTATGAAAAACTGGAAATCATTGATTTGCCTTGCTGTGTTGGCTCTGCCCACATGCCTAAAGGCGCAGACAACAAAAATCCCGGCATGGACGAAGTTCGCCGTGCTTACTACCGATGGTGTAAATGTGCGAAAGGCTCCTAATGCACAGAGTCCCAAACTGATGTGCTATTGCGAGGGCTACGACAGTTCGGAGGGCGAGCTGCAGTGGCAGTCGGCCCAGACGCCCAAGCGGTTCGAGGCATTCCACCTGCAGCTGGAAAAGGCCTATCCCATTCTGGAGACATCGGGTGACTGGGTTAAGTTGTGGGTGGCCGACGAGGGCTACTTCTACACTGTAAACCAGGATGTGTGGATTATGAAAAAGTTCGTGCGCGAGGTGGAGAGTCAACCCATTACGGCCTCTGCACTGAAGACCGAGGAGTATGAGATTTATCATATCTATGACGGAGGCACCGTGCTGCATTCCTACTTCGGCTTCATGGATGAAATGAGTCTGGATGCCGGAACGAAGGCAGGCGATCGCTGTGTTGTTTTCCCTGGTGGTCAGACCATCGGACAGATGTACGACGAAAACATGCAGGGGTATAAGTTGAACGAAGGCATGCTGACTTTCGGTAAGAGTGCTGCCCGCAACATGTCCGAAGAAGGTTCCATGTTCCTTTTCGACCCTGCCAAGATTACTGAAGTCAAGGCCAAGCAACTGTTTGCCGGCTGTTCCAAGGAGGGTTACTATACGGTTATGTACTACGTCAACAATAAACTTACCTCGTACGTCATGACCGACAAGTATCCGCATGAAACGGTGGTTCCTGCCACGCCCATTTCCAAAAAAACAGTAGAACCGGCTGCTGGCTCTGCTGGTGGTTCGGACGCTGTAATCGAGGTGGTAGAGCAACCGGCTGAGTTCCCAGGTAACGTGTACCAGTACATCGGCAGTCAAATCAAATACCCCAAGGAAGCAATGGAAAACGGTATTCAAGGCCGTGTTACCGTGCAATTTATTGTGGAGAAGGACGGCAGCATCAGTGAAGCGAAGGTATTGCGTTCGCCCGACCCCTCGCTCGCTAAGGAGGCCTTGCGCATAATAAGCGGTATGCCACGTTGGAAACCAGCTATGCAGAAGGGCGAAGTGGTCAGGTCGCGATACAATCTTCCCATACAGTTCCGTCTGGGCGATTAAGTCCGTTTCGGTCATAAAACTGGCATGAAATAGCACGGAAGTGTTAAAATAGTGTTAAAAAGGACGAATCTTTATGGGGTTCGTCCTTATTTATTATACCTTTGCAGTGTACTAATCAACTAATACACTATAACGCAAAGAGAAAAAGCTATGATTTCCATTAAGAATGTGACATTTGGGTACGACCCTCGGTACAAGGTGCTGCAGGATTTCTCTCTCGACTTCAAGGAGGGAGGTGTGTATGGTCTTTTGGGAAAGAACGGAACGGGCAAGAGTACACTTCTGTATCTCATAACAGGTCTGTTGCGTCCCCAGAACGGCAGTGTAGAGATAGACGGAGTGGATGCTTCGAGTCGTGACGCAGCCACGCTGTCCGACCTCTTCATTGTGCCGGAGGAGTACGACTTTCCGCCCATCACGCTTCAGAACTATGTTCGGGCCCTGAAGCCCTTCTATCCTCGTTTCAGCGAGGAACTGCTGGAACGCTGTCTGCAATATTTTGAAATGCCGATGGACGTCAACCTTGGCAGTCTCAGCATGGGACAGAAGAAGAAGGTTTACATCTGTGTGGCCTTGGCCGCCAACACCAAGTATCTCCTGCTCGACGAACCCACCAACGGACTGGACATTCTGTCGAAGAGCCTGTTCCGCAAGGTGGTGGTCACGGGTATGTCGGAAGACAAGACCGTCATCATTAGTACACATCAGGTGCATGACGTGGAACGACTGCTCGACCATGTGGTCATCGTTGACAAGAACCGCGTTCTTCTCGACCAGCGTCTGGAAGAGACCGATGAGGCTCCTGTCGACATCGAACAACTGTTCATTGACACCCTAACGAATTCTTAATTCTTAATTCTTAATTAATACGTTATGAAACTCGATAGATTCCTGAACGTAGCGCGCTATAACCTGATTATCAATCGCGCACAATATATCAAGATGGCACTTGGTTTGTTCCTCATCATGTCTCTGCCATTCCTCAAACTGGTGATGAATACGGTGTGGCTGATAGGTGAAACCCAAAGTACGGAGATGGCCTTCGCCATTTCGCCACTAACGGGCATGCGCCAATATGTACCCTTCTGCTTCGTTGTGGCTCTGCCCGTCCTGTGTGGCTACATGTTCCACAACCTGCTGACCAAGCAGTCGCGCATCAAGGAGCTCACCCTTCCTGCCACAAACGGCGAGAAAATCCTCTTCCATGCCCTGATGACCGTGGGCGGCAGTTTCCTCGTTTATGTAGTCGGCTACTTCCTCATCGACCTCCTGCAGTTCTTCTATGTCGGCATTATCTATGATTTTGCTCATGCCGAATGGATTCCCTACCACGGCATCCTTTTCTTCGAAAGTAACGAATCCCTTTGGCTGCATGTCGTTTTGATACTTGCCTGGCTTTCCTTCTGCTCCACGTTCGTGTTGGGCAACGCCCTCAAATATCGTCACAACGTGCTGTTTACCGGACTGTTCCACTTGGTCTTCGGTTTTATTTCCATGTTCCTTTTCGGCCTCTGCAGTGCTGTCATCGTTGCTCATGTGCCAGACTGGTTCGGCAATTTTGAGGTCAACAAGACGATGGCCAAGTTAGGCCTCACCGCCTTCTTCCTTCTCATCATTGTCCTGTGCTGGTGGCAGTCCTACCGCCTCTTCTGTCGTGCTCAGATTACAACACTCCGTAACAAATAAGAACTATGGACTTTAGGAATCAAAAAGCTATATATCTGCAGATTGCCGAACGGGTGATGGACCAGATACTCTCTGGACAGTATGCCGAAGGCGACAAGTTGCCCAGCGTGCGGGAGTATGCCGCCGACGTGGAGGTGAACATGAACACCGTGGCTCGTTCGTTCGAATGGTTGCAGATGCGCGAAATCGTCTCTGTCCGTCGCGGTCTGGGCAACTTCGTAGCCGAGGGTGCTCGTGAGGCGATACTGAAACTGCGCAAACGAGAGTTCTTCGAGGAACAGGTGCCCGAGTTCTTCCGCACCATGAAGGCTTTGGGTATCACCTTGGATGAAGTAATTCAGCATACCAAACTCCCCAACGATTAATCTACTAAACGACTAAAAATATGAAAACACGTAACATTTTCTATTCCGTGCTGCTGCTGTCAGCCGTGACCGTTCTTTTCACCAGTTGTTCAGAATTTGCACAAAAGGTGGCAATGAAAGCTCTTGAGGGGACTCAAGCATACGAGAAAGAGGACACCGTCAAGTGGGGCCCGGTAGTGGAGCAAGACCTCGACCTTCCCGCATTCAAGGCGATAGATGCCAAGGGCGTAGTACGCATCGTCTTCACCCAAGACACCGTTTGTTCAGTGCGTGTCCGCGGTAACGAGAAGTGCATAGCAGAATACAGGTTCGAAGTAAAGAAGAATGAACTGAAAGTGGAACCTCGCGACTTCAATGGCAGTGTCCAGAAGAGCACCCCCTCAGTAACACTCTATATCTCAGCTCCCAACCTGTCGGATGTGGAATTTTCTGGAGCCGGTAAACTGGAAATGCCTGGCACCATGGTGCTGCCTGGTTCTCTGGACGTCGAGGTGTCTGGTGCTGGCGAAATCTGCATCGATGACCTGACTGTGGAATCGTTGAATATCGAAATGAACGGAGCCTGCAAATGTGCGCTTGCCAAGGTTACAGCCTCGGACGACATCGAGATTGAGGTAAACGGTGCCGGTGATGTCAATGCCAACGTCTTCTGTCAGGAGTTTTCCGTAGAGCTCAATGGCGCTGGAAAGGCTGCGCTGAGCGGCGAGTGCAAGAACCTCGTCTGCGAGGAGAACGGTGCCAGCAAGGTCGACTCCTCCAATCTGAAAGTCGCAGCCCCCTCGCCCGAAGAGGAATAAAGCTCAAATTTTTTGGTGGTAGGGAGTAGGAGGCTTCTCACCTCCTATCTCCTATCTCCTACGCCTCCCCCGACGAATGTGTGTGAAGTGTGAAAAAGCCCGATGAAACCGCACTTTTTTAACTTTTTCATTAACAATGCGTATTCCCCATCGGCAGTCACTTCTTCAAAGAATTCTTTTTGTTTGCTTTCATCCTCATTTCACTCTTTTCGCCTGCTAAGATACGGAGAAAATACGAGAAAGACAAGGTGTGATGCAAATATATTTTTGCACGCTGGTACACAGGTACGCTGG
>JBGUVX010000007.1:0-54192 GCA_045220575.1 Bacteroidaceae bacterium | reverse complement strand
TATTGATGCCAATCCTAAGTTCCATAAACTCTATCAAATGTATAAATTAGTCGCATGATGAATGAATATTCACTTGCGAAACTTTAGATAATTATACTTTTAAGACAGTGACACGTCGTTCGCGGGCAAACATCGTGTCGTTCTTGGGCAAACGAAGAGCCGTTCTGTGAGGAACCATGTGTGTATGTAGAGCGTTTTACATAAACATTTTGATGCCGGACACAATAATAGGCGTTGGTCGCTCGTTATAAGAGGTGGATGAAAAGACTGTTGTTGCTGGCAGTGGGCGTGCTGATGGCCGCAGGAGCCGAGGCTCAGTACGATGCGGCGTTCACAAACTACTGGACGTTGCAATCCTACTTTAACCCAGCAGCAAGCGGACTGGACAGTCACCTCGACATCCACGGCGCATACAGTATGCAGCTCACTGGGTTCGAGGGAGCACCCCAGACAATGTTGGTCTCGGCCGATATGCCGCTCTTCTTCCTGGGTCCCCGACATGGCGTTGGCGTGGGGTTCATGAATGACAAGATAGGTCTTTTTGCCAATAAAAAACTGTACCTGCAATACGCCTACCACCAGCCCTTGTGGGGCGGCCAGCTGAGTGTCGGGGCCCGTGTTGGGTTGTTGGATGAAACATTCGATGGTTCGAAGTTGAAGGTGAATGACCCGGGAGACCCTGCCTTTGCAACGAACGAGGTGGATGGTATGGCGCTGGATGTGGACTTCGGCTTGCGTTATACGTATAAGAAGAAATGGTACGCAGGGCTGAGTTCGATGCACTTGACGGGGCCTACTATAAAGTTGGGTGACGACAAGATGAAACAAACCAGCGTCTCGCGCCTCTACTATCTGACAGGAGGCTACACGGTGCGATTTAAAAAGCCTGAGTATGCGCTATATACTTCGGCGATTCTTCGCACCGACCTGCAAGCCTGGCGAGGTGACGTGACGGCGCGACTGGCCTACGACGGGGACAAGATTCACCTCTATGGAGGCGTTTCGTATAGCCCAACAGTGAGCGTGGCGATGTTGCTCGGAACTCAGTTCCACGGGGTTCATATAGGCTACTCCTACGAATTCTACACTGGAGGAATAGGCGTCTTGCACGGCACTCATGAACTGGTGATGGGGTACATGATAGACTTGAACCTCTTCAAAAAAGGGAAAAACCTGCACAAGAGCGTGAGGTTGCTTTAAGAAAAAGATTAAAAAGTAAAAGATAAAACAAGACAAAATTAAAACTAAGATAAAAGATATGAAGCGTATAACACTTTTCACTTTTCTCTTTTCATTTTTAATTCTCCTGACTGGTTGCATGGGCATGGGGAACTCGGCTATGTCCACAGGCGGTGAGGTGACGGGCGTGCGAGGCACGTCGTTTAGTGAACCCACGCCTTTCGGCATGGTGCCTATCCGTAAGGGCTCGCTGCGCATAGGTCTTGAGGAGAGCGATACGCTGTGGGGTTCGGAATTTCCCAAGCGTGAAATCTCCGTCGACGGCTTTTGGATGGATGAGAACGAAGTATCCAATGCCAAGTATCGCCAGTTTGTGATGTGGGTGCGCGACAGTATCATTCGTGAACGTCTGGCAGACCCCGCATACGGTGGCGATGAGACCTTTAAGATAGAGGAAGACAAGGAAGGAAACCCTATTACGCCTTACCTCAACTGGAACAAGGCTATTCCTTGGAAGAAGGCTAATGAAGACGAGCAGCGTGCTATTGAAAGCGTATATGTCGTACATCCTATCGATGGAACCAAGATGCTGGATGCCAGCCAGATGAACTATCGCTATGAGGTATATGACTATGCTGCTGCCGCACAGCGTAAGTACCGCCTGAATCCAGAGGAACGCGACCTGAATACCGACCATCAAGTGGATGCCTCAAAGGTGGTGATGATTAGCAAGGACACGGCGTGGATTGACGATGAAGGACGTATTCAGCGTCAGACCATCACGCGTCCTCTTTCGGGTCCGTGGGATTTCCTGAATACCTATATTGTAAATATATATCCAGATACGACATGCTGGGTCAACGATTTCCAGAATGCCGACAATGAGCGGTATATGAAGCTTTATTTCAATAACCCAGCCTTTGATGATTACCCCGTAGTCGGTGTCACATGGGAGCAGGCTAATGCCTTTTGTGCATGGCGTACAGACTTCTTGCTGAAAGGATTAGGCGGTATGGCCAAACAGATTCAGCGCTATCGCCTGCCTTCGGAAATTGAGTGGGAGTTTGCCGCTCGTGGCAAGTCTGGTAATCCTTTCCCATGGGAGAGCGGAGAGGTGAAAAGTGACAAAAATTGTTACTATGCCAACTTCAAGCCCGACCGTGGGAACTACACCGAAGACGGTAGCCTCATTACCTCGAAGTGCGGCATCTATAGCTCAAATTCCAATGGACTCTACGATATGGCAGGCAACGTGGCCGAGTGGACAAGTACTGTCTATACCGAAGCGGGTGTGCAGAGTATGAGCGATATGAACCCGGAACTGCGTTACAACGCCGCCAAGGAAGATCCTTATCGTCTCAAGAAAAAGAGCGTACGCGGTGGTTCATGGAAAGATCCTGAGAGCATGATACGTTCGGCTTGGCGAACCTACGAATACCAGAACCAGCCACGTTCCTACATCGGTTTCCGATGTGTCCGCTCTATGGTGAATGATAATAGTAAACTAAAGTAGACAAAATAGATAGACTATAATAATATCATGGGAAAGAAACTGAATCTCATAGAAGTCATCCAAAAGTGGATGGATACCATGGCTGGTCAGACCTTCATGAACTATGCCTATTCATGGGGTGCCGCCGTCGTTATTTTGGGTACGCTGTTTAAGTTGACCCATCTCCCAGGTGCCAACCTTATGCTGTTTATCGGTATGGGAACCGAGGTCTTCGTATTCGTTGTTGCGGGTTTCGAACGAGTTACCGAGAAGGCACCAGAACAGAATGGTGCGGGTCTCAGCAGCGAGACAGTGGAAGAGTTGGCTGCTGTGGCTTCGGCTGCTGCGCAGAATGGTGGCGGAGTTGCCGGGGGAGGCAGCGGTGCCGTTGTCATTGGCGGCGGAGTTCCTGCTGGTGGTGGTACTGTCGTCATCGGTGGTGGCTTTACTTCGGCTAATGCCTCGTCACAGGACGGAGATGCCTTGCCACAGGATGAGGAAGGAGGGGCTCCTGCTGCAACTGGTGCCGTTATGACTGGCGGCCAGTCGATTGTTTTGGGCGGCGGCTTTGTAGGTGGCAATGGAATGGCTGAGGTTGCCCAAATACAGGCCACGGATCCTGCTACGGTGGAGGAGGCCGTGAAGAACTATGCTGAACAGTTGACGGAATTGACCGAAGTTCTGGGACGTGTGAAGACTCAGGCGGAACGCATGTCAACAGACAGCGAGGAGATGGAGAACCTGAATCGTACGCTTACGGGTATTGCCACTGTCTATGAACTGCAGTTGCGTAACATCAGCAAACAGGTGGCTACCATCGAGCAAATCGACGAACAAACACGCCGTATGGCACAACAGATAGAGGAACTGAACAACGTCTATGCCCGCATGATTAAAGCCCTGACCGTGAATGTTGGAACTGCTCCGTTGACAGAGAACTCATAGGCCCTATAAGTCCCATGGGACCCATAAGCCCTATAGGCCCCATTAATACAAAAATACTATGGCTCAGATAAAGAAAAAGAAGATATCGCCACGTCAGAAGATGATAAATCTGATGTATGTCGTGCTGATGGCCATGCTGGCTCTCAACGTCAGTAGCGATGTGCTGAAGGGCTTTACCATTGTGTCCGACGGCATTGAGCTGACCACCCAGAATGCCATGCAGATAAACAGGGGCATCTATGAGAACTTTGATGAGCAGATGAAGGCAAATCCCACCAAGGTGAAGCAGTGGTACGACAAGGCGCAGTATGTGAAGCACATGAGCGATTCGCTCTACAACTTGGCGGAGGAACTGAAGGTTGCCATCGTGCTCCAAAGTGACGGAAAGAATGGTGACGTACATAATATCAAGAACCAAGAAGACCTGGAGGCTGCCAGCAGTGTTATGCTGGCTCCGAAGAAAGGACGCGGCAAGGAACTATATGATGCTATCAACAGCTATCGTGACCGCATAACCAGGATGGTAAATGATAAGGGCAGGCGTCGCATTATTGAGAGCAACCTGAACACCGAGGTCCCCCAGGAAGGTAAACTTGAGGGAAAGAACTGGCAGGAGTATATGTTTGAAAGTATGCCCACATCTGCGGCAGTAACATTACTTACAAAACTGCAGAGTGATGTGCGCTATGCTGAGGGTGAGGTGCTACACGGCCTCGTGTCAAACATTGATGTCAAGGATATACGTGTGAACTTAGTGGACGCATTCGTTGTGCCTAACTCACAGACAATAGTCCAAGGCGGACGTTTCCAGGCTCAGATATTCATGGCAGCTGTTGACACCACCAACCGCCCCACCATATTTGTGGGTGGAAAGGAGATAAAGAGCGACCATGGTGTGTATGAAACCATCTGTAACCAAACGGGAGACTTCACCCTGACGGGATGGATAGAGACGCTGAATGGTAGCGGAGAGAAAGTGAAACGTGAATTCTCGCAGAAGTATACTGTCATCCCGCCCAGCGCTACGGTAAGTGCCGACATTATGAACGTATTGTATGCTGGATATGACAACCCCATGAGTGTCAGCGTTCCGGGTATTCCTTCAAGTCGGCTGCGGGTAAGCATGACTGGCGGTAATTTTACTCAGAAAGGTGATGGCAAGTATATTGCTCGTCCCACTAATGTGGGTGGTGAGGCAGTTATTACCGTGGGAGCCGAGACCGAGGGACGTGTGCAGGAGATGGGTAAGTTCACCTTCCGTGTGCGAAAATTGCCCGATCCAACGGCATATATCCCTATCGAGGACGATCACGTGATGGGTGGAAAGATTGCGAAACAGAGTCTGATGGCTATGACCAATCTGGGGGCTGCTATCGACGACGGCCTGTTGAATATCCCGTTCTCTGTGAAGGGTTTCGAGATGGTATTCTACGACAATATGGGTAATGCTGTGCCCGAAATTGCACAGAGTAGCGAGTTTACCCTACGCCAGAAGAACATGATTCGCCAGTTGAACCGTGGCAAACGATTCTACATCACGAAGATTCGTGCCGTGGGTCCTGATGGTATTGAGCGCACCCTGAATGGTGCAATGGAAGTAATTGTTAATTAATCAATGAGTCCCATGAGTCCTATGGGTGCTATAAGAAATATAGGTATGAAAAAGTTATTCATTCTCTTATTATTGGTAGTTGCTGCCTCGACAGCTCAGTCGCAGCCGACAAAAAAGCGTACGACAACCAGCAATGCCGCAGCCCAGCAGGGCAAGCCAAACGCTGAGCAGAAGAACGACAGGGCTTCGCTGATGTTCCCCACCAGCGAGGATATGCCAGAGGATGTGGTGTGGCGCCGCGATATCTATCGTCAGCTTGACCTCATGGCTGACAAGAATGCGCCGCTGTATTATCCTGTGGAACCCAACGACCGACAGGTGAACCTCTTTACCTATCTGTTTCGCTTGTTCTTGAGTAACCGCTTGCCTGTTTATACGTATAAGTTGGATGGTAACGAGTCTTTTGCCGAGAAGGACCGCGTGACAGACGTGAAAGAGATTCTGGACCGTTACTATATATATTATGAAGAAAACAACGGCAAGTACACGGTAGCCGACAACGACGTACCTTCGGCGCAGGTGAAGCGTTATTACGTCAAGGAGAGCAGCTACTTCGACCAGCGTACTGGAACTTACAGGTCGAAGGTAACGGCTTTGTGCCCTGTGCTGTTGGAGGACGACGGTTTTGGTGAAGGCGGATCCGTTACACCCAAACCCTTGTTCTGGATAAAGTACGATGATGCCGCTCCTTATTTGAGCCGATTGCCCATCATGGTTTCGAACTTGAATAACGTGACGAATATGACGGCAGACGATTACTTTACCATGAACCGCTATGATGGCAAGATTTACAAGACGGCTAACATGCAGGGCAAGGTTCTCATCAACGAACCGGATTCGGTAAAGCTTTTGAAGGAACAACAGAAGATAGAACAGCAACTTGTCGATTTCGAAGAGGGAATTTGGAAACACCGCGAGAAACAGGATAGTGTAGCCGTTGATAGTCTTGAGGCCGAAGACGTCAAACCCAAGGCTGTACGTCGCACTTCGTCGATGACAAAACCTGCGGAGAAAACCACGACTGCGCGTACCACCACACGTCGTTCCACCACTTCGGCCAACATGAAGGCAGATAAGGAGAAGAAACAGAAAACCAATAGTAGCAGCAAGTCTTCAACGACTGTTAGTGTCCGTCGGGAAAGAAGATGAATTAATTTACAATTTGCGGATTTACAATTTACAATTGATAATGAAAAGATATGTTATAATGCTGATGATGTTGTTTGGCATGGGCATATATTCCATTGTCAATTGTCAATTATCCATCAGCTCCGCTTTTGCACAGAAGGCACCGGCTGCGAAGAAAGTTAAGCCTTGGCGTATCGGTATTGAAGGCGGTCTCGATTTCAGCCGCTTCTCTGCTAGCAAGGAACTTTTTTCACCCGATAACCAGACGGGGTGGTTCGTGGGCATGAAGATAAAGACCAGCATACCCTTGCCGAATCTGGGCGTTGATGCAGCTTTGCTCTATAACCAGAACAAAATGGAATACCTCGTGGGCACTGATTACCGGGAAAAGAAGATGCACATGTTTGTGGTGCCAGTAAACTTGCGATATAACTGGAAAATAGACGCGAACTTCATTCTGTATCTGGCTTCGGGTCCGCAATGGAATTGGTTGCTCGATAAAAGCCGTATAAGTAACGTGGGCGAATTTGATCACTCGTTCTTCGACTGGAACATAGGTATGGGTTTCGAAGTCTTGAAGCATGTGCAATTCGGATTCAACTACAACATACCCTTAGGCAGGATGGGTGAAGTGAACAACGTCAACTTGGAGGGTCATACATGGAACGTCCGCTTCGCTTATTTCTTTTAGCCGATGTAGTTATTCCCCTCCCTTTGGCTGATACCTACACTTACCGCTTGCCCGAGCGTCTTAGAGACCGTGTGCAGGCGGGTTGTCGTTTGATTGTCCCTTTTGGTCCCAAAAAGATTTATTCGGCCCTCGTGACCAAAGTGTATGAGGGGAAATCCTCTGGCGAACACGATCTGAAGGAGGCCATCGATGTGCTTGACGAGGCCCCAATCCTCTTGCCCGGACAGTTGGAAATCTGGCGATGGATTGCCGATTATTACTTGTGCTCGTTGGGCGAGGTGTATAAGGCGGCCCTGCCCAATGGCATGAAACTGGAGAGTGAGAGCGTAGTGGTTTATAATCCCGATTATGACGATGCGACTCCGCTGACGAAAAACGAGCAGCATGTATTGGATTTGATGGAACACCTGCGCGAACAGAAAGTGCTGGATTTGCAGAAGGTCGTGGATGTAAAGCACGTGTTGCCTATTGTGAAATCCCTGCTTGATAAAGGTGCCATCACGATGCGTGAGGAATTGAAACGCAACTATCGTCCGCGGACGGTTAATTGTGTTAGGCTGACTGAAGACTTCTTCCACGAAGACCGTTTGGCACAGCTCTTCGATGACCTGCATCGGGCACAGCGACAGCATGACTTGCTGTTGCGTTACCTTGATCTTTCAAAAGCTTCTGCGGCATTGACGCTACAGAATCGACAACTTCTTGTGGAACTGGAGAAGCAGACCTTGATGGAGGGACAGTCAGAGGCAGCCTTCAAAGGCTTGCGTGACCGCGGTGTGTTGGAAGTCTATGAAAAACCAGTATCCCGTCTATGCATCGCATCTGCCAATTCCTCATTTTCTCATATTCTCAATTTCTCATTCTCTGACGCACAGCAGCGGGCTTACAATGAAATACAAGCCTCGTTCAATGAGCAGAACATTTGTCTACTGCATGGCGTGACGTCGAGTGGAAAGACTGAGATATACATCCGTCTGATTCATGAGCAGATTGACCAAGGTCGGCAAGTCTTGTACCTGTTACCTGAGATTGTACTCACAGCCCAATTGGTGGAACGCTTGAAGCGGGCTTTCGGCGAACGCCTTGGGGTGTACCATTCGAAATATCCTGATGCCGAGCGTGTGGAGGTCTGGCAGAAACAACTCTCTGAAGAACCCTACGATATCATTGTGGGCGTACGTTCTTCAGTATTCCTGCCTTTCCAACGTCTGGGACTAATTATTGTCGATGAGGAACACGAGACCTCCTTCAAACAGCAAGACCCTGCACCTCGCTATCATGCGCGAAATGTTGCGTTGGTGATAGCCCGTCGGTATGGGGCAAAGACCCTGCTAGGAACGGCAACTCCCTCATTGGAATCGTACTATAATGCACAGACTGGCCGTTATGGTTTGGTGACCTTGAACGAGCGCTTTGGTAATGTACAGCTACCTAAGATTGAGGTGGTGGATTTGCGTGACCGAAAGCGCCGTAAGGAAATGGTGGGACCTTTTTCCACCGATCTCATTAAAGTCATGCGCGAGGCTTTGGAGCGTCGCGAACAGATTATCCTGTTCCAAAATCGCAGGGGTTATGCTCCCCAGATGGAGTGTAATACGTGTGGCTGGGTTCCAAGATGCACAAAATGTGATGTAGCGTTGACAATGCATCGTGATGCAAGGAAGATGACCTGTCACTATTGTGGTTCTACGTATGAGATTCCAGACCGTTGTCCCAACTGTCAGGGGCAGGAACTGATAACCATCGGTTATGGTACGGAGCGTATCGAGGATGATATCCAACGGATTTTCCCTCAGGTCCGAGTAGGCCGTATGGACCTTGATACCACTCGAAGTCGGGCTGCTTATGAACAACTGCTGGCCGATTTCCAAATGGGGCGTACTGACATCTTAGTAGGCACGCAGATGGTGACTAAAGGACTGGACTTTGAGCGCGTGAGCGTGGTTGGCATATTGAATGCCGATACCATGCTGAATATGCCCGATTTTCGCAGTTACGAACGGGCATTCCAAATGCTCAGTCAAGTAGCAGGACGTGCAGGACGTCGCAATCATCAGGGATTGGTTATACTGCAGACAAAGTCGCCCGACATGCCTGTAGTGCAGCAAGTTGTTAGTAATAACTATGACGGTTTCTATCGTGAACAGTTGGGGGAGCGTGAGGCTTTCCACTATCCGCCCTTCAGTCGCTTGATTAGTATCACCCTGAAACATCGTGACCCACATGTCGTTATGCAGTTGTCAACGGACATGGCAGCCCTTCTGCGTCGTGTCTTTGCTCACCGCGTCCTGGGACCTGATACGCCAATGGTCAGTCGCATCCAGTTGATGTACATTCGTCATCTGGTGCTGAAGATAGAGACTACAGCCTCGATGGCTGAGGCGCGTCGACGATTAAGGCAGTTGCAACAATATCTGCTACAACTGCCTCAATATCGTTCGGCCCAAATCCTCTATGACGTGGATCCTGTGTAGTGTGGTGGGGCTTATGAGTCCTATGGGCCCTATAGGTCTTATGGGACTTATTGGGTTACTACAGCGCCGGTATAGGTGAAGTTCACAACCTTTTCGTAGTCATTATCATCATCGTCGTCGAAGTAGATGGAAAGCTCTAACACGATATCTGTGGTGGTTACATAGGTCGTCTTATCCTCGATGTAGAGGTTCTTCGTCTCATACGTCTTGTCGCCAATGATTAGCTTGCCGTCAATCGAAGTGCTCTCGCCAAAGTCGAAGCGGGTCTTCGTAGCGTCAGTGTTGTTGGGTACCAGGTTGTAGAGCACCACATCCTGAATAGTCGCCTTGCCGTCGGTCATGTTGGGAAGAGCTAAGTTGATGGTCTGGCTGTTTACGGTCATGGTGACTGTGGCATCGGTTACGGTTGTGGCGCTGTCGTTAATCATAGTCCATTGTGAAGTGGAGTACAGGCCGTCCATGGTGTAGACCTCACCTTTTCCCGTGTAGGTGTAAGTTTCACCACCTTTAAACCAATTTAGGATGCGGTCGATGATGTTTTCGTCTTCACCACAACTGGTCATTACTGTGCCCAAGCTCAGTGCAGCAAAGGCGATAGCTAAAAGTTTGAATGCTTTTTTCATTGTTCTTGTTTTATTATTAATATTTGATAGGTTTTATGGGTCTTATGGGGCCTGAGACTTATGGGGCTTATGGGTCTAATGTGACCTATGGGCCTATTTCAACTCTGGGTAGCTGATGCGAGTGTGATAGATAGTCATGAGCTTTTGCTTGAGCACCTGCTTGGTCGTCGAGATGTCATAGAAAGTAATGGGACATTGTGTGAAGTATCCCTCGCTAACCTGACTGTCGATGATGCGGTTGATGAGAGTTCCAATGCTTTCTTCGGTGTATTCGGGCAAACTGCGGCTGGCAGCCTCCACCGCATCGCACATCATCAGTATGGCTTGTTCTATGGTGGTGGGATTTGGACCAGGGTAGGTGAAGAACTTCTCGTCGATTTCCAGCAAAGGATTCTCGTTCTTGTACTTGATAAAGAAATATTTGGCTTTGCTGGTACCGTGGTGCGTTGCGATGAACTGACGGATGACCTCGGGCAGTTTGTAGTGTTCGGCCAGTTCCAGTCCTTTCTTTACATGGTTGATGATGATTTGTGCACTCTTGACATAGGACAGGTTATCGTGTGGATTGATGCCGTTTTGGTTTTCAGTAAAGAAGACGGGGGCATCCAATTTACCAATGTCGTGGTAGAGGGCCGCCGTCCTTACCAATTGACTCTTGGCACCCAACGTGTTCGCCACTTCGCCAGCTAAGTTTGCCACCTGCATCGAATGCTGGAAGGTACCAGGAGCCTCTTCCGACAGTCGTCGCAGAATCTCGTTGTTGGAGTTCGACAACTCAACCAAAGTAACGGTGCTGGTGAATTTGAACATACGTTCGAAGGGTATGAGCAGCAGGTACGAAATGAGTAGCAGGAACCCGTTGAGCACGATGTAGATGTAAGTGGCAAAATCGAAGTGCTCTGCCGTTATGGTACTCATTCGCATAAGGTCGAAGCCCAAATAGCATACAACTGAGACAATCACCACCTGGATGACCGCACGGAACAACTCGCTTCGCTGCGAAAGCTGGCGTAAGCTGTAGATGGCTACAAGTCCTGCAACAGACTGCACTACGATAAACTCGTAGGGCGAACTAACTACAAGGGCCGATAGCAGAATGCTGGTGAAATGGGTGATGAATGCTGCACGCGAATCGAGAAACACGCGAATGAATATCGGAATGATGCAATAGGGGATAAGATAGACATTGAGGAAGTTGTTGCGTGCCATTACGTAGGTGACGATGGGGAATAGCATGGTAAGTAACGTAATGAGCAACACGGTGCGTGTCCGTTGCAGGTAGTCGCTTCGGAATTGGTTGAAGAACACCAGCAGGCATAGGATGAGAATGGAAACATAAATGACATATCCTCCCAACTGACTGAATTGCTCGGTAGCGGAGCGCTTCCGGCCTTCGTGGTATTCCTGCATCGAACGCAGGATGTTATATGCGTTTTCATCGACAATATCGCCGTGGTCGATGATTTTCTGTCCAGCCAGCACTTGTCCTGAGAAGCGCACAAGCTGTTTTTCCAAGTTGTTAAGCTGTGACTGCGAACGGGCCTCGTCGTAGGTGAGGTTTGGCTCGATGAAACGGCTTAGATTGCAATGTTGGAATACGCTTCGCTGGTATCGGGCAGTGTCGGCTTCGTTAATCAGGTATTCGTAGGCAGTCTTTGGCGTGTACACTTCATTGAGTTTGCTGGTACCTCCCATATTCTGTATAGATACCACGATTTCCGTCGTTTGCGATTTTGTCAGCTTTTCATGGTCGGCACTCTGCATGATGCCCTTGCTGTATATGTCTTGCAGCTTGCCTATTATATAATTGTAATAGTGTGTTCCTATGCTGTGGCGCATTTCTTTGTCGAATGCCGACTTGAAGTATTCAATCTGCGTGTGGGCTATTTGAGGATCCAGTTCATAGATGGGCTTATACATCTGCATGATGCTGTCGTGTTCCCGTTTCAATACATCCTCGGACTTGAGGATTGGGAAATTCTCCTTTGCAATCACGGTGCCGTAGTTCCAGGGCTTCCCTTTTTTGATGTCAAGCTTTACTTGGTTGCCTCTGGGAACGAGTGCAACAAGAATGGCAATGCATGCTATGCTCGCCAAAGTCCTGTATATGTAACCACGAGTGGTGAAGGTGTTGTAGTGATTATATCGGCTCATGATGCGTAGTTTTCGGCAAAGATAATCAATATTTCGTAATTCGTACTTCGTAATTCGTATTTATTTCGTATTTTTGCACAATAATCCTATAAAACACTGTAATGAACGAGAGAAAAGTCAGGGTAAGATTTGCCCCAAGTCCTACAGGCCCACTGCATATTGGCGGTGTCCGTACTGCTTTGTATAACTACCTTTTTGCCCGTCAGCATGGCGGCGACATGATATTCCGTATCGAGGATACTGACTCTACACGATTCGTGCCTGGTGCAGAAGAGTATATCATCGAAGCCTTCAATTGGTTAGGCATCAAGTTCGACGAAGGTGTTAGCTATGGTGGCAACTATGGTCCCTACCGACAGAGTGAGCGTCGCGCGATTTATAAGGAATATGTACAGCAATTGCTTGACAATGGCAAAGCTTACATCGCCTTTGACACTCCAGAGGAACTGGATGCCAAGCGCAACGAGATAGAGAACTTCCAGTACGATGCCCGTACTCGTGGCATGATGCGCAATTCCTTGACCTTATCGAAGGAAGAGGTGGACCAACTGATAGCCGACGGACACCAGTATGTGGTACGCTTTAAGATAGAGCCAGGGGCGGATGTGCATGTCGATGACTTGATTCGTGGCGATGTTGTCATCAACAGCAGCATCCTTGACGATAAAGTTCTGTTCAAGAGTGCCGACCAACTGCCCACCTACCA
Source organism: Bacteroidaceae bacterium (assembly GCA_045220575.1). GTDB lineage: Bacteria > Bacteroidota > Bacteroidia > Bacteroidales > Bacteroidaceae > Physcousia. The sequence goes on along the minus strand of JBGUVX010000007.1, from coordinate 41,188 downwards.
TTTGGCCAATATCGTGGACGACCACTTGATGGAGGTAAGCCATGTTATTCGCGGCGAGGAGTGGTTGCCCAGTGCTCCTTTGCATGTATTGCTGTACCGTGCTTTCGGTTGGGCTGACACCATGCCTCGTTTCGCTCATCTGCCTCTGTTGCTGAAACCTATAGGCAACGGCAAACTGAGCAAACGTGATGGTGACAAGCTGGGATTCCCTGTCTTCCCGTTGGAATGGCACGACCCCAAGTCGGGCGAAGTAAGCAGCGGCTATCGTGAAAAGGGCTACCTGCCTCAGGCCGTATGCAATTTCCTGGCCTTGTTGGGTTGGAACCCCGGTAACGACCAAGAGGTAATGACGATGGACGAGATGATTCGTTTGTTCGACCTCTCCAAGTGCTCAAAGAACGGTGCCAAGTTTGACTATGTGAAAGCGGCTTGGTTCAATCACCAGTATCTGTTGCAGCAGCCAGAGGAGGCTTGGGTGCCTGAGTTCGACAAATTGCTGAAGGCTCAAGGCATAGAGTCTACGCCTGAGAAGGAAGCCGAGGTTGTCAGGATGATGAAACTGAAGGTCATCGAATACGTTGATGGCGAAGGAAACAAGAAAAAGCGTAACATCAGTTTCATTAGCGACTTGTGGCCGCTTACCAAGTTCTTCTTTGTAGCTCCCACGGAGTTTGACCGTGAAGATAAGTTCATTCGTAAGAACTGGAAGGAAACTACGGCTGACGAGATGCGTCAGTTCGCAGAAATCCTCGAATCCATCGATGATTTTAGCATTGAAGGACAGAAGGCTGTCGTAGATCCTTGGGTGGAGGCTTCCGGTCTGCGTCCTTGGAACGCATGGCGAATTTGTCTGGTCGGAGCCGGACAAGGTCCTGACATGTACGAACTGGCTGCATTCCTCGGTAAGGAGGAAACGCTGCGTCGTATGCGCTTTGCCATCGAAACTCTCGGTTAACTTGTAATTCGTAATTCGTAATTCGTAATTCGTAATGCTCTACACCATTGCCATATACCTCTATCAGTTAATCGTTATCCTGATTAGCCCGTTCCACAAGAAGGCGCGGACGTTGCTGAAAGGTCAGCGGAGGACTTTCAAGCAGTTGAGGCAGCAAGTCGACAAACAGGCACGCTATGTCTGGTTTCATGCGGCATCCTTGGGCGAGTTCGAACAGGGCCGTCCTTTGATGGAGCGTTTCCGCAGGGAGCATCCCGAGTATAAGATTCTGCTTACTTTCTTCTCCCCATCGGGCTACGAGGTGCGTAAGAACTACACGGGAGCCGACATTATCTGTTATCTGCCGTTTGACACGCCCAGTAATGTTTACCGCTTCTTCCATTTGGTACGTCCGGAGATGGCATTCTTCATCAAGTACGAGTTCTGGTACCATTACATCTGGGCCTGCCGTCACTACCATATTCCCTTCTACAGCGTCAGCAGTATCTTCCGTCCCAATAAGATATTCTTCCGTTGGTATGGTCGCGCCTATGCTCATGTGCTAAAGTATGTTACCCATTTCTTTGTGCAGGACGAACAGAGCCGCGAATTGCTTTCCCGTCGTGGTATCGTGGATAATGTCACCATTGTTGGCGATACGCGCTTCGACCGAGTAATTGATATTGCGCGTTTGGCTAAGGAACTTCCGTTGGTAGAACGCTTCTGCAAGGTTGCGCCTTTGGTGTTTGTTGCGGGTAGCAGTTGGCCTCCCGATGAGGATGTGATTATCCCGTATTTCAACAGTCATCCCGGCATGAAACTCATCTTGGCTCCTCACGTCATTGGAGAAGCCCATCTTGAACAAATTGAGCAGAAGCTGCGCCGTCCCTGTTTGCGCTATACCGAGGCATCGGAGGAAAATGTGGGCGAGGTTGATTGCTTGATTATCAATTGCTTCGGACTACTATCGAGTATCTACCGCTATGCTCAGGTGGCATACGTGGGAGGTGGCTTCGGCGTGGGCATCCACAATGTGCCCGAGGCAGCCGTGTATGGCGTTCCTGTTCTGATAGGTCCCAACAACAAGAACTTCCGTGAGGCACAGGACTTGCTGCGGATAGGAGGCTGTTTCGAGATAACGGGGCAGACGCTGTTCAATGCTGTTGTCGATCGTTTGGCAGCTGACAAGGAACTTCGTGCCAGTCGTGGTAATCTGTGCCGTGACTATATCATCAGCAATGCTGGTGCCTCTAATGTCATTTTCAGCACTTTAGGACTTAGCTCGTCATGAAAAACGTCCTGTTTTTTCTCTCATTTTTTCTATTTGTCTTTTTCTCAACTTCTTGCTTTGCCCGCTCTCATGTGATTCGCAAGGTGGAGCCTGTGATCGTCGATGTGCCACAAGGTATGGTGCCGCGGCTGCCTTGGCAGGTATGGGTGAATTTTGCCGATGGAATGGGCGAATTTAGACAAGTGAGATGGGAAAATTCCTTGCGTTCTGTCGAGGAACAGCAAGCCCGTGCCCCCTTGGGTTCCACTTACGAAGTGGAGGGCTACATCTTGGGAAACAATACCACCGAAAATGGTTTTCCCGTGAAAGCGCACGTAAGGGTAGTGGCTGAACCGTATGTCGTTCCTAATCCTATTCCCAGGGCACGTACCTTGCCTTTGGGCGATGTGCAGCTCATTGGCAGCAATCGCCTGACCTCGAATCGCGACCTCGACATCCGCACCATCCTCTCGTGGGATGTTGCCCAGCAACTCTACAACTATCGCGACACCTACGGACTGCCGACGGAGGGCTATCCTGTGGCAGACGGATGGGACTCGCCCACAACGAAGCTGAAAGGGCATGGTTCAGGACATTATATGTCAGCACTGGCTTTTGCCTTTGCTTCAGCACAGGACGATGATGTAAAAGCTCAGTTACGAGAGCGCATTCGCCGCATGGTTGACGAACTGCGTGAGTGTCAGGAGCGTACTTTTGTATGGAACGATTCCTTGGGACGTTACTGGGAGGCTCGTGACTTGGCTCCTGAGAATGAATTAAGGGAGCTGAAGGGCAACTGGGCAGCCTTCGATGACTACAAGAAAGACTGGCAACACTATGGCTATGGCTACCTGAATGCCATTCCTGCCCAACATGCCATTCTCATTGAATGCTATCGCGCGTATAATAATGAGGAGTGGGTTTGGGCACCATATTACAGCATCCACAAGCAACTGTCAGGACTCATTGATATTGCCAAAAATATCGATGAAACCGCGGTTTCTGAAAAAGCCCTGCTCATTGCCAAGGACATGGGGCTGTGGGTTTGGAACCGCCTGCACTATCGTACGTTTGTCCAGACCGAAGGCACCCGCGAGGAGCGTCGCAGCCGTCCGGGTAATCGCTACGAGATGTGGAATATGTACATTGCCGGCGAGGTGGGCGGCATGGCAGAGTCGCTTAGCCGTCTGTCCGAGATGGTGGCAGATTCCACAGAGAGTAGTCGCTTGCTGGAAGCCGCCTCATATTTCGATGCCCCGGCTTTCTTCGACCCTTTGAGCCGTAATATCGACGACATCCGTACTCGGCACGCCAACCAGCATATCCCCATGATTACGGGCGCTTTGCGTTCCTATCGCGGCAACAAGAATCCTTATTACTATAATCTGGCCCAGAACTTCTGGAACCTTGTTCAGGGGCGTTACGTTTATGCGATGGGTGGAGTGGGGAATGGCGAAATGTTCCGCCAGCCCTACAGTCAGGTGCTTGACGAACATGTCAACGAAACCTGCTGTGCTTACAATCTGGCGAAACTGACCAAGGAACTCAATTGTTATACTCCTGACGACGCATCGTTGATGGACTACTACGAGCGCGTGCTTTACAATCAGATTGTGGGTTCCCTTCATCCTACGCATTACGGGGTGTGCTACCAGTATGCCGTTGGCATGAATGCTGCGAAGCCTTTTGGCAACGAGACACCGCAGTCCACCTGTTGTGGTGGAACGGGTGCCGAGAATCATGTGAAGTATCAGGAAGCTGCCTATTTCGTCAATGATTCCACGTTGTGGGTGGCACTTTATCTGCCCACCGAAGCCCGTTGGCGCGAGAAGGGCGTCGTCCTGAAACAGGAATGCGAGTGGCCTGCCGAACAGTCGCGTATCACCATAGAGGGGAGTGCCGAGTTTGCCATGAAACTGCGCGTTCCCTATTGGGCAACCAAGGGCTTCGAGGTCCGCCTGAATGGCAAGCGCTTAAAGGACACTTCTTCTCACCACTCACCTCTCACCTCTCACTATTTGGAGATTCCGCGCCGCAGGTGGAAGACAGGCGACGTGGTGGAGATCGTGATGCCCTACCAGACTCACATTCATTTCCATCCCGACAAGATGCAGTTCTCGCCGCATTGGGTGGGCGCGCTGATGCTCGGTCCCTTGGTGATGGCAACTCCCGACATCACTTCGTGGGACGATGCCGTCTTTTCCCTCTCTCCAAATTTGAAGGAGGCGAAAGTCGAACGGGGTAATAATTTTCAATTTTCAATTTTCAATTTTCAATTAGACAAAGTCTACTTCCAGCCCGACTACTGGCAGACGGAGCGTTGCACCCACTATCTCCGCTTCGATATGGGTAAGGCCAAACGCCCGCTCAGCAAGCAGCAAGTCGAGGCCGAAATGAAGCGGCTGACGGAAGTCGCGCAGGAGCGAGTGGCAAATCCGAAGGCTTGGGCTCCGCACGGCTATGCCCGCATGCTTAAGGCTATGGAAGCGGAGGATGCGCAGGCACTGAAGACGGTTCTTGCCACTATGCGTCCCAGCAACTTGGCTGAGCCTGAAGACCTGAGCGAACTGCTTACCCTGTTGACCAAGGCGAAGGGCGTCAGCAATAAATCTGCGGAGTTGAGCGAAGCCATCAAGAATGCCGAAATGGTGGTGCAGTACGTCAACGACGGCAGCGGCACCCACGACTTCATCCGCAAGGCCACCCAAAGCCTCCAGTCCCTCATCCCTTAATACCACAGCATAATTCAGTTGGGACATACAGAAACAAGCCCTTCCGCTTTACAGGTGGAAGGGCTTGTTTGTTTCCTATTTATTTATCTGATTCCGTCAACCCATCTTCACAGTTTCACAGTTTCACAGTTTTTTTTTCGAGGGGGTATCCCTCCCTTCCTCTAATTCTATATATTCTTATATATATAATATTATTATATATAAATATAAATATTAACATAAATTAACATTCCCCACGCAGGTTGAAAAGAGGGGGTTCAAAAAATAAACTGTGAATCTGTGAATCTGTGAAGGTTTTCCCCTTTACCTCTCGACTATGCCTTCTTTTAAAGGGTTCGTGACGTTATACCTGGAAGGTCGTGAGGTTATGAACAGAAGGTCGTGAACTTATGGCAATAGTTTCTTGCTCCTCTTCGCTACGCAAGTGGCAAAGCCAATTGCAGCACCTTGCGGCAGGGGGGTGTAGTGCCCTGTTGGTTGGGGGATAGTATGGCAAGGCACGGAGCGATACTATCCCTCCGTGCCTTGCGTTAGTATCGTGTGGAGTGGTGCGTCAAGGGACATCGACTACGAACAGCTTTATGCCCAGGTACTGTACCCTTAACCCTCCGAAGGAGTGTAGTCCTCGCTGCGGGTGACGACTTGGGTGTTGGAGGGGTCGGAGTCGGCCTCGCGGAACCAGTCGCTGTACTCGATGTAGTGGCGGGCATAGGTCTTGTTCAGGGCCTGCGCCTGTTCGGGGTCAACTTTCTTGATGAACTTGGCGGGGACGCCTCCCCACAGTTCGCCATCGCCAATCTGGGTGTTGCTGAGCACAAGGGCGCCGGCAGCCACGATGGCTCCCTTGCCCACTACGGCGTGGTCGAGCACGGTGGCTCCCATGCCGATGAGGGCTCCGTCGCGCACCTCGCAACCGTGAAGGGTGACCGAGTGCCCGATGGTTACGTCGTCGCCCAAGATGCAGGGGGCCTTGCCGTTGAGGGTGTGGATGCAGGAATTGTCCTGAATGTTGGTGCGGTTGCCTACCTTTATATAATGTACGTCGCCGCGAACGACGGCATTGAACCAGACGGTGCAGTCGTCGCCCATCTCTACGTCGCCAACGATTACCGCTCCTTCGCTGAAGTAGCAGTGCCGTCCGAAGCGGGGGGCTGGCATGCCTTTGAGAGTCTTTATGATTGCCATGATTCTATTTACAATTTGACAATTTACAATTTAATTTCCTTTGTGGCGGCGCGGAGCCAGGCGGCTTCGTCGGGGGAGAGCTGGGGAGAGAGTTCCTCGTAGACGTGCTGGTGATAGTTGTTGAGCCACTCTATCTCATCGGGCGTCATCATTTCCAGTCGGATGGGCCTCGTGTCGATGGGGCAGAGGGTGAGCGGTTTGAGTTGCAGGAACTCGCCAAACTCGCCGTCGCAGTAGTGGGTGATGAGCATGGTGTTCTCCGTGCGGCAGCCGTGCTTGCCAGCCTTGTAGATGCCTGGTTCGTTGGTCACCGTCATCCCCGCAACGAGTGGGGCGGGCATGTAGTTCATGCGAATCTGATGAGGCCCTTCGTGGACGTTGAGGTACGAGCCCACGCCGTGTCCCGTGCCGTGCAGGTAGTTGATGCCCTGCTGCCACATGGCGTAGCGAGCCAGCACGTCGAGCTGTGTGCCGCTGCTACCTGCTGGGAACTTTGCCATCGCCAGTCGGATGTGTCCCTTCAGTACCAGTGTATAGTCTGTGCGCTCCTCTTCCGTCAAGGGGCCGAGGGCGATGGTACGCGTGATGTCCGTCGTTCCCTCTTGGTATTGTGCGCCGCTGTCCAGTAGCAGCAGTCCGTGCGGCTCCAGCGGGATGTCGGTTTCGGGTGTGGCTTCGTAGTGTACGATAGCTCCGTGGGCTCCGTAGCCGGCAATGGTGTCGAAGGATATGTCGCGGAACCCCTCCTGCTCTGCCCTCAGAGAAGTCAGCAGCCTGTCGACTCCCATCTCCGTAAGATTGAGCGAAGCGGGGCTCTCCCCATTAAGGGGGAGCGGGGAGAGGGTCATCAGGAACTTTACGAGGGCAACTCCGTCCTTTCGCATGGCACTTCGGTAGCCCGCAATCTCGGCCTCGTTCTTCACTGCCTTCATGGGAGCCACGAGGGACGGTGAAGGGTTAAGGGTGAAGGATGAAGGGATTATTGCGGAGTTGCAGGTTGCGGGGTCAATGACGATTTTCCCTTCTGGGCATTGCACGTTCTTGTAATCGTCAGTCCCTATGCCTTGCTGCGCGAGGTACTGGTGAACTTCGGCTGTCAGCTTGCGGGCATCGGTGTAGAGTGTTGCTTTGTCCATCGTCACTGCGAGGTAGCTGACGAAGAGCGGACAGCAGTGAACGTCTGTGCCGCGCAGGTTGGTGAGCCAGGCTATGTCGTCGAGCTGGGTGATGAGCGTGCCGTCGACGTGCAGGTCGCGAAGCTTCTGTCGCAGCCGTTCTATCTTGCTCTTGGCCTCTTCGCCCGCGAACTTCAGCGGTTGTATCTCGATGGGATTGAGGGGAATGTCGGGACGATTCTCCCATAGTTGCGCTGCAGGGTCGGGAGCCATCGCCAGCTCCAGCCCTTCGAACTCCAGTTCGCTGCGCAGTTGCTCCACGCTGTTGATGGTGTTCACCCATCCGTCCACGCCAACCTTGCTTCCCTTGGGCAGCACGGAGCCGAGCCACTGGGCGATGGTGGGCGTTTCGGCCAGCCTGTCCTTCATCAACTGGAACTCGGTGCCTTTCAACTGTTCCTCGGCAGCCAGCCAGTAGCGGCTGTCAGTCCAGAGGGCTGCATCCGACAGGGTCACCACGGCGGTGCCTGCCGAGCCATTGAAACCGCTAATCCATTCGCGTGTCTTCCAATGGTCTGGAACATACTCGCCCGAGTGGGGGTCGGTGCTGGGGAAGATGTAGGCTGCGAGATCGTGGGCTTTAAGCCACTCGCGCAGGGATGGTATGGGACTAATAGGGCTCATGGGACTTATAGGACTTATAGGACTTATGTGTTTTACAGGATTCTTGTGATTTTTTCGAGCCATTCTTTGTCGGTGTTGTCAAAGGTGGCGAGCTCTGCACTATCGATGTCAAGGACGGCAACGACCTTGCCCGCCTCGTCGTGGACGGGAACGACAATCTCGCTCCGTGAGGCCGACGAACAGGCAATGTGTCCGGGGAACTTATCGACATCGGGAACCACCAGTGTCTCGTCCTTGTCCCACGCCGTGCCGCAGACCCCTCGCCCGCGTCTGATGCGAGTGCAGGCCAGCGGACCTTGGAAGGGTCCCAGCACCAGCTCGTCGTTTATCACCCGGTAGAACCCCGTCCACCACCAGCCGAATGTCTCGTGCAGCATGCTGGCGACATTGGCCATCCGCGCTATCTGGTCGGGCTCATCCTCGACTACACTCTTGATTTGGGGCAGCAATTCGGCATACTTTTCCTCCTTGCTCCCTTCTGCAATTCGTAACACTTCGCTCATAATTACGACAAAGATAAGAAATATTTCGTAATTCGTAATCCGTAATTCGTAATTATTCCTTATATTTGTGTCCGAATTAACCTTTTGAACGCTTAAACCATTAAACATTTAAACTAATAACTCACACATTATGAAATTCCTAACTGACGAAAAACTTGTGATTGTTGGTGCCGGCGGCATGATTGGCAGCAACATGGTTCAGAGTGTGCTCATGCTGGGCTTGACTCCCAACATCTGCCTGTATGACATCTACGAGCCCGGTGTTCATGGTGTTTACGACGAGATGTGCCACTGCGCTTTCCCAGGCGCAAACCTCTCCTACACCGTTGATGCCAAGGAGGCTTTCACGGGTGCCAAGTACATCATCTCCTCCGGTGGCGCTCCCCGTAAGGAGGGTATGACTCGCGAGGACCTGCTGAAGGGCAACTGCCAGATTGCAGCCGACTTCGGTGAGAACATCAAGAAGTACTGCCCCGACGTGAAGCACGTTGTCGTTATCTTCAACCCCGCCGACGTTACCGCTCTGACCGCTCTGATTCACTCTGGCCTGAAGCCCAACCAGCTGACCTCTCTCGCTGCCCTCGACAGCACTCGCCTGCAGCAGCAGTTGGCTCAGGAGTTCGGTGTTCAGCAGGACAAGGTGACTCAGGCTTACACCTACGGCGGTCACGGCGAGCAGATGGCTGTATTCGCCAGCAAGGCTCTCATCGACGGCAAGCCCCTCAGCGAGCTTCCCCTCAGCGCCGAGCGTTGGGCTGAAATCAAGCACATGACCACTCAGGGCGGCAGCAACATCATCAAGCTGCGCGGTCGCAGTTCATTCCAGAGCCCCGCTTATCAGGCTGTGAAGATGATTGAGGGCGCTATGGGCGGCGAGCCCTTCAAGTGGCCTGCTGGTTGCTACGTCAACGCCTACGGCTTCAAGAACGTGATGATGGCAATGCCTACCGTTATCGACAAGGACGGTGTCCACTTCACTGAGCCCGAGGGAACTGCCGAGGAAATGGCAGCCCTGCAAGCTTCCTACGAGCACCTGCAGAAGATGCGCGACGAGATTATCTCTCTCGGCATCATCCCTGCCGTTGCCGACTGGGGCAAGGACAACGCAAACCTCTAATCGCATAGCCCCCGCGATACTGTCGCTAAGGCAGAGGCATTACTAATGCAGGCGCACGAGCAACGCATCGCTCATGCGCCTGCTTCATTTCCTTCGCGCGCGTAATACATTTTATTATATGTTTTGTACCTTCGTCCTTTAACTGTAGAACAGCCTCGACCAACATGTGAGATATGTTTTCCGAGACTTTTCGACAGTTTTTCGCATTTTTATTTTTTTATTTGCTTGCTTATTCGTAACTTTGCAGCCGCTAATTGTAGACGATAAGATAAAATAACATAGAAACAACTAAAAAACAACAAGAAAAAGATGATTGTAGTACCTGTAAAAGAAGGCGAGAACATTGAGCGCGCCCTGAAGAAGTTCAAGAGAAAGTTTGAGAAGACTGGTGTCATGAAGGAACTCCGTGCCCGTCAGCAGTTTGACAAGCCCTCTGTCCTGAAGCGCCTGGCTCACGAGCGTGCTGTTTACGTTCAGCAGCTCAATCGCGTAGAGGAGTAAGAAGGCGTGTGGATTCCTCCGTTCCTCACGTATCTGGAGAGCGAATGTAGCCGCTCGCGACAGACGGTGGAGACCTACCGCATCTGTCTGGAACAGTTCGAGCACTACATGGCAGCCCAAGAAGGGAACCCCAACTGGGACACTGCGGACGCGGACTTGGTGCGTGACTGGATGGTGGAACTGATGGAGCAGGGCGAAACGGCCCGCACCGTCTGCAAGAAACTGAGCGCCCTGAAGACTTTCTATCGCTACCTGCTGGGGCGAGGAATGGTGAAGACCGATCCTGTGCGCTCGCTGCAGGGCCCTAAGAAGGAAAAGAGCCTTCCCATGTATGTCCGCGAGGCGGAGATGAATCAACTGCTGGATGGAAACTACTTCGAAGGGGCACCCGATGGGGAACGAGACAGGCTCGTCCTGCTGATTCTCTATTCGACAGGCATACGACGCTCGGAGCTCTTTGGACTTGACTGGACGGACGTTGACCTGAACGGCAGGCAACTGAAGGTGACCGGAAAGCGGAACAAACAGCGCATCGTGCCCTTCGGAGACGAACTAAGGGATGCATTGCAGAGCTATCGCCAGATGCTGGAACGGCAGCCCGAAGGCAAGGTGAGGACAAAGGCGCTGCTGGTGAACCTGAAAACCGGGGAGAGACTTTCCTCGCAGAAAATCTACGAGACGGTGCACAACTACCTCTCAATGGTGACCACGCTGAAAAAACGCTCGCCCCACGTCCTGAGACATTCGTTTGCCACAGCCATGCTGAACAACGATGCCAATCTGGAAGCAGTAAGGGACTTGCTCGGGCACGAAAGCCTCGCCACGACGGAGATTTACACACACACAACCTTTGAAGAATTAAAACGAATGTACAACCAGGCTCATCCAAGAGCCAAATAAAACAGACGATCATGGAGATTAAGATTCAGACTATCCACTTCGAAGCTGGAGAAAAGTTGCAAGACTACGTTGAGAAGCGCGTATCGAAACTGACACGTTTCTGTGACGAAATCAAGAAGGCTGAGGTTTCCCTCAAAGTCGTTAAGCCCGAGACAGCCATGAACAAGGAGGCTTCCCTGCGTCTGGCAGTGCCCGGTAGTGAGCTCTTCGCACAGAAAATTGCTGATACATTCGAGGAGGCTGTTGACCAGTGTGCAGACACCCTGACACGCCAGCTCGAAAAGTACAAGGATAAGAAAAATCGCTAAAAAGACGTCAAAACATTTGGCGGTTTCGCAAATAATGCCTAATTTTGCAGCCGATTAGCGGCAAAAAGCCTTACTTCGGCGTGCAATTGCCTCTTTAGCTCAGTTGGCCAGAGCACGTGATTTGTAATCTCGGGGTCGTTGGTTCGAATCCGACAAGAGGCTCAAGGAGTCATCAACGAAGGCAGCGAAAGCTCGCTTTTAGATGACAGAAAAGAAAGGGGTTTGTGCCCATCGCTCTTTGAAAGAAAGAAAATAACGGGTGGTTACCAGAGTGGCCAAATGGGGCAGACTGTAAATCTGCTGGCTTACGCCTTCGGTGGTTCGAATCCATCACCACCCACCAAGATGCGGAATGTTTGTGCAAGTCGAACGCAGAAGCAAGCTTGCTTGATTATGCTGAGACGCAGCCAAATAAACCGAATCTTCGCAGAAGATGCGGAAGTAGCTCAGTCGATAGAGCACTAGCCTTCCAAGCTGGGGGTCGCGGGTTTGAGCCCCGTCTTCCGCTCAACTGTGAAAAAGAAAGCGACGCTGCTTTAGCTCAGTGGTAGAGCGCATCCTTGGTAAGGATGAGGTCCCGAGTTCAACTCTCGGAAGCAGCTCGAAAAAAATGAGAGTAGAAACACATTTTTCACTTATAATATTATAAAGTACTGCTATGGCAAAAGAAAAATTCGAAAGAACCAAACCGCATGTAAACATCGGTACTATTGGTCACGTTGACCACGGTAAGACCACTCTGACCGCTGCCATCACCACCGTGTTGGCTAAGAAGGGTCTCTCTGAGGTTAAGAGTTTCGATCAGATCGACAATGCTCCTGAAGAGAAGGAGCGTGGTATCACCATCAACACCGCTCACGTTGAGTACGAGACCGCTAAGCGTCACTATGCTCACGTTGACTGCCCGGGTCACGCCGACTATGTAAAGAACATGGTAACTGGTGCTGCCCAGATGGACGGTGCAATCATCGTAGTTGCTGCTACTGACGGTCCTATGCCTCAGACCCGTGAGCACATCCTGCTCGCTCGTCAGGTAAACGTTCCCCGTCTGGTTGTCTTCTTGAACAAGTGCGACATGGTTGATGACGAGGAAATGTTGGAGCTCGTTGAGATGGAAATGGGCGAACTGCTCGCTCAGTACGACTTCGAGGAGGATACTCCCATCATCCGTGGCTCTGCCCTGGGTGCCCTGAATGGTGTACCCGAGTGGGAAGCTAAGGTTATGGAGCTGATGGACGCTTGCGACACCTGGATTCAGGAGCCCGTTCGCGACATCGATAAGCCCTTCCTGATGCCCGTTGAGGACGTCTTCTCTATCACTGGTCGTGGTACCGTTGCTACTGGTCGTATCGAGACTGGTGTTGTTAAGGTCGGCGACGAAGTTCAGATCCTGGGTCTGGGTGAGGACAAGAAGTCTGTTATCACCGGCGTTGAGATGTTCCGCAAGCTGCTCGATCAGGGTGAGGCTGGCGACAACGTAGGTCTGCTGCTCCGTGGTATCGACAAGCAGGAAGTTAAGCGTGGTATGGTTATCACCCACCCGGGTGCTATCACTCCTCACAAGGGCTTCAAGGCTTCTATCTACGTCCTGAAGAAGGAAGAGGGTGGTCGTCATACTCCCTTTGGTAACAAGTATCGTCCTCAGTTCTATCTCCGCACCATGGACTGCACCGGTGAAATTCACCTGCCCGATGGAATCGAGATGGTAATGCCCGGCGATAACGTAGAGATCAAGGTAGAGCTCATCTACGCTGTGGCTCTGAACGTAGGTCTGCGCTTCGCTATCCGTGAGGGTGGCCGCACCGTAGGTTCGGGTCAGATTACCGAGGTATTCGACTAATTGTTCGATAACACCTAAAACCAAGTCGAGGGCTTGGACGTTAGTCCACCCTCGACTTATACACGGGAATAGCTCAGTTGGTAGAGCACTGGTCTCCAAAACCAGGTGTCGGGAGTTCGAGCCTCTCTTCCCGTGCAAAAATAAACAAGAATATGTTCAAGAATATTTTCAATTACTGTAAAGTATCATACGAAGAACTCGTGCATAAGACCACTTGGCCTACACGCTCAGAGCTTATGAACAGTGCGGTGCTCGTACTCGTTGCTTCCCTATGCATCGCATTGGTTGTTTTCGTTATTGATCAGGCTTTCCAGCATGGCATGGAGGCCGTTTACGGATTGTTCCGCTAAAAATCGGATAGGAAGATGGCTGAAACTGGAATGCAGTGGTACGTGATGCGTGCCATCAGTGGAAAGGAAGGCAAGGTAAAGGAGTATGTCGAGGCAATGATTCACCAAGGTGGTGAGTTTGCCAAGCACGTATCCCAGGTACTGATTCCTACCGAGAAAACTGTGTCAGTCCGTAATGGCAAACGTGTCGTAAAGGAGAAGAACCGCTTCGCTGGCTATGTCTTCGTAGAAGCAGAGCTGGTGGGAGAGGTTCAGCCCCGACTGAGAAATGTCCCCAATGTGCTTGGATTCTTGAGTGATACCAAAACCAACACCAAACCAATGCCCCTGCGTCCTCATGAGGTAAACCAAATGCTGGGTACCGTCGATGAGCTGCAAGAAATCCCCGAGGATATCATTATCCCGTTCGAGGTGGGCGAAAGTGTCAAGGTGGTGGATGGTCCGTTCACTGGATTCGATGCCATTATCGAGGAAATCAATAATGAGAAGAAGAAGCTGAAAGTGTCTGTCAAGATCTTCGGGCGCAAGACACCCTTGGAACTTGGTTTCATGCAAGTAGAAAAGCAATAGTGTAGTTGTTACCTACCTGGCGCTTTATATAACAATAGATTAAAGTATTACAAAAATGGCTAAAGAAGTTGCTGGATTAATCAAATTACAGATTAAAGGAGGCGCTGCAAATCCATCACCCCCAGTAGGTCCCGCGTTGGGCTCAAAGGGTATCAACATCATGGATTTCTGTAAGGCATTCAACGCCAGAACTCAGGATAAGGCCGGTAAGGTGCTGCCTGTAGTTATCACTTATTACACGGACAAGTCTTATGACTTCATCGTCAAGACTCCTCCCGTGGCAATACAGTTGATGGAGGCCGCAAAAGTCAAGGGCGGTTCTGCTGAACCTAACCGTCGCAAGGTTGCCGAGATTACTTGGGACCAGGTGCGCGCTATTGCCCAGGACAAGATGCCTGACCTGAACTGCTTCACCGTTGAAGCTGCAATGACTTTGGTAGCCGGTACAGCAAGAAGTATGGGTATCACCGTCAAGGGTGAGTTCCCTGGTAATAATTAAAAACTTCAATTAAAATGAGTAAACTGACAAAAAACCAAAAGTTGGTCGCTGATAAGATTGAAGCAGGGAAAGCATACACCTTGAAAGAAGCTTCACAACTGGTCAAGGATATCACCACGACCAAGTTCGACGCTTCTGTTGATATCGATGTGCGTCTGGGCGTAGACCCTCGTAAGGCCAACCAGATGGTTCGTGGCGTAGTATCACTGCCCAACGGAACCGGTAAGGTTACACGAGTGCTCTGCCTCTGCACACCTGATGCTGAAACTGCTGCCAAAGAAGCAGGCGCTGACTATGTAGGTCTCGATGAGTATATCGAGAAAATCAAAGGTGGTTGGACCGACATTGACGTAATCATCACCATGCCCGCTATCATGGGTAAGATTGGTGCTCTGGGTCGTGTGCTGGGTCCCCGTGGCTTGATGCCTAACCCCAAGAGTGGTACTGTGACAATGGATGTCGCAAAGGCCATCCGCGAGGTTAAGCAGGGTAAGATTGACTTCAAGGTCGACAAGACTGGTATCGTACATGCTTCTATCGGTAAGGTTTCCTTCGATGCACAGAAGATTATGGAGAATGCCAAGGAGTTTATCAACACCATCATCAAACTGAAGCCCGCCGCTGCTAAGGGAACTTACATCAAGAGCATATATCTTTCGAGTACGATGAGCCGCGGTGTCAAGGTTGATCCTAAGGCTGTAGAAGAAACCGCTTAAAATTAGACTATCATGAGAAAGGAAGATAAAGTTGCTGTTATTGCACAGCTGGGCCAGACCCTGCAACAATTCCCCCATTTCTACTTGGTAGATGTAGAGGGCATGGACGCAGCGTCTACAAGCGCCCTTCGCCGTAAGTGCTTCCAGAACGAAATCAAGATGGTGCTCGTCAAGAACACCCTCCTGAAGAAGGCCTTGGAGGCTTCGGAGATTGACTTCTCGCCCCTTTATGAGACATTGAAAGGCACCACTGCGGTGATGTTCACTCAGGTTGCCAACGCTCCCGCCAAGATGATTAAGGAACTCAAGGCTAAGAAGGCTGTTAAGCCCGAGCTGAAGGGTGCTTATGCCGAGGAGGGATGCTACGTTGGTGCCAATCAGTTGGATGCCCTGTGTTCCATCAAGAGCAAGAACGAGGTTATCGCAGAGATTGTTGCTTTGCTGCAGTCTCCCGCCAAGAATGTACTGTCGGCTCTGCAGAGTGGACAGAACACTATTCACGGAGTCCTCAAGACTCTTGGCGAGAAGGCCGAGTAATCGGATGCATCGCCGCCTAAGATTTATTAACAAAGTAAGTACAAACAAAACAAATTTTTAATAAAATGGCAGATTTGAAAGCTATTGCTGAAGAGTTGGTAAACTTGACAGTAAAGGAAGTTAATGAGTTGGCAACCATCCTGAAGGATGAGTATGGAATTGAGCCCGCTGCTGCAGCTGTTGCTGTTGCTGGTCCCGCTGCTGGCGGTGCCGCTGCTCCCGCTGCTGAGGAGAAGACTGATTTCGACGTAGTTCTGAAGTCAGCTGGTGCTAACAAGCTCCAGGTCGTTAAGGCCGTTAAGGAGGCTTGTGGCCTGAACCTGAAGGATGCTAAGGACCTCGTTGACGGTGCTCCCAGCACGTTGAAGGAGGGCATGCCCAAGGCTGACGCTGAAGCTCTGAAGAAGACCCTCGAAGAGGTTGGCGCAGAGATCGAGCTGAAGTAAGATTAACTCCTGTAAATCAGGACTTACGGTAAGGAATCCTCTGGTAGGGGGTTCTTTACCTTTTTGTGTCTATACATCGCAATTGATACAAAATCGTAAATTGTAAATAGTCAAATCGTAAATAACCCCGATGGCTTCTAATTTAATTAACAACAGAGTAAATTTCGCTTCTGTAAAGAATCCGATGCCCTATCCGGATTTCTTGGAAGTTCAGCTCAAGTCGTTCAATGACTTCCTGCAGTTGGACACCCCGCCAGAATTGAGAAAAAACGATGGACTGTACAAGGTGTTCTCTGAGAACTTCCCCATTACAGACACCCGTAACAATTTCCAGTTGGAGTTCCTGGACTACTACATTGATCCTCCCCGCTACAGCATCGAAGAGTGCCTGGAGAGAGGACTGACCTATGCTGTACCTTTGAAGGCAAAGCTGAAGTTGTACTGCACCGACCCTGAGCATGAGGATTTTGATACGGTGATTCAGGATGTATTCCTGGGCCCGATTCCCTACATGACAGATAATGGCACCTTCATCATCAATGGTGCTGAGCGTGTAGTCGTTTCCCAGTTACACCGTTCTCCTGGCGTTTTCTTTGGTAGTAGTTTCCACAGCAACGGTACTCAGCTCTATTCTGCACGTATCATTCCCTTCAAGGGTTCGTGGATTGAGTTCGCTACTGACATCAACAATGTCATGTATGCCTACATCGACCGTAAGAAGAAGTTGCCTGTAACAACTCTGTTGCGTGCCATCGGATTCGAAAAAGATAAGGATATTCTGGAAATCTTCGTTCAGACGGAGGAGATTGCAGTTACCCGTAAGAACCTGGAACAATACAAAGGCCAGAAGCTTGCAGCCCGTGTGCTGAAAAGTAGGGTAGAGGACTTCGTAGATGAGGATACGGGTGAGGTTATCTCCGTAGAGCGTAACGAGGTCATCTTGGAGCGTGAAAGCGAGCTGACCGAGGAAAACATCGAACTGATTCTTGACAGCGGTGTTGAGACAGTTCTGATTTTGAAGGAAGATGTTAGCACCAGCGGCTATTCCATTATCTTCAATACCTTAAACAAGGACACCTCCAATAGTGAAAAGGAGGCCATCCTGCACATTTATCGTCAATTGCGTAATGCAGACCCTGCTGACGATGCCAGCGCCCGTGAAGTAATCTACAATTTGTTCTTCTCGGAAAAGCGTTATGACTTGGGTGACGTGGGTCGCTATCGCATCAACCGCAAACTGGGTCTCGATACCGACCCCAGTGTGCGTGTGTTGACGAAGGAGGATATCATCGAGATTATCAAGTACCTCATCGAGCTGATTAACTCGAAGGCTGCAGTTGACGATATCGACCACTTGTCGAACCGTCACGTCCGCACCGTAGGTGAGCAGTTGAGCAACCAGTTCGCAATCGGCTTGGCACGTATGAGCCGCACCATCCGCGAACGCATGAACGTACGCGATAATGAGGTATTCACCCCAACAGACCTGATTAACGCCAAGACTATCTCCAGCGTTATCAACTCATTCTTCGGAACGAATGCCCTGTCACAGTTCATGGATCAGACCAACCCCCTGGCCGAGGTAACGCACAAGCGCCGTCTCTCTGCCCTGGGTCCTGGCGGTCTGTCGCGTGAGCGTGCCGGTTTCGAGGTTCGTGACGTACACTACACTCACTACGGACGTCTCTGTCCCATTGAGTCGCCTGAAGGTCCTAACATCGGTCTTATCAGTTCGCTTTGCGTATATGCTAAAATCAATGACCTCGGCTTCATCGAGACACCTTACCGTGTTGTTGAAAACGGAAAGGTAGACTTGAGCAACGAGGGCATTAGGTATATGACGGCAGAGGAAGAGGAAGGTCAGGTTATCGGTCAGGGTAATGCACCTCTGAACGATGATGGTACCTTCATCCGCAGTCGCGTAAAGTGCCGTCAGGACGACGACTATCCCGTTGTTCCTCCCTCGGAGGTCAACCTCATGGACGTTGCTCCGCAGCAGATTGCGTCTATCGCTGCTGCATTGATTCCCTTCCTTGAGCACGACGATGCCCACCGTGCACTGATGGGCTCGAACATGATGCGTCAGGCAGTTCCCCTGCTGCGTACCGAGGCTCCTATCGTGGGTACCGGCATCGAGAAGCAGGTTTGCGAGGACAGCCGCACCATGATTACTGCCGAGGGCGACGGTACGGTAGAGTATGTTGACGCTACAACTATCCGTATCCTGTACGACCGCACCGAGGAAGAGGAGTTCGTTAGCTTCGAGCCCGCTCTGAAGGAATACCGTATTCCTAAGTTCCGTCGTACCAACCAGAACATGACCATCGACCTGCGTCCTATCTGTAACAAGGGTGACCGCGTGAAGAAGGGCGATATCCTGACCGAGGGATACTCTACTGAAAACGGTGAGCTGGCTCTGGGTAAGAATCTTCTGGTGGCTTACATGCCTTGGAAGGGTTACAACTATGAGGATGCCATCGTGCTGAACGAGCGTATCGTTCGCGAGGACATCATGACCAGTGTACACGTAGAGGAGTTTGCTCTGGAGGTTCGCGAGACCAAGCGCGGTTACGAGGAACTGACCAGCGATATTCCCAATGTCAGCGAGGAAGCCACGAAGGACCTTGACGAGAACGGTATCATCCGCATCGGTGCTCGTGTCGTTCCTGGCGACATCATGATTGGTAAGATTACTCCTAAGGGTGAGAGCGACCCCAGCCCCGAAGAAAAGTTGCTGCGTGCCATCTTCGGCGACAAGGCCGGCGATGTGAAGGATGCTTCGTTGAAGGCCAATCCCTCGCTGAATGGTGTTGTCATTGACAAGAAACTCTTCTCACGTGCCATCAAGACACGCTCTGCCAAGTTGCAGGACAAGCCCCGTCTGGCTGCCATCGATGAAGAGTTCAACAACAAGGTTGAGGACCTGAAGGCAATCCTTATCGACAAGTTGCTGGAACTGACCAAGGGTGTTACCTCGGCTGGTGTCAAGGACTATATGGGTGCCGACGTAATCCCCGCTGGCAAGAAGTTCACGGCTGCAGCCCTGAGCAATCTCGACTACACCGCTATCCAGCTCTCTGGCTGGACGAAGAAGGAGCATACCAATGAACTGATTTCCAAGTTAGTCATCAACTTCCTGAAGAAATACAAGCTGTTGGATGCCGAGATGAAGCGCAAGAAGTTCGCCATCACGATTGGCGACGAGCTGCCTTCTGGCATTATCCAGATGGCCAAGGTTTACATCGCCAAGAAGCGTAAGATTGGCGTGGGCGATAAGATGGCCGGTCGTCATGGTAACAAGGGTATCGTGTCCAAGGTAGTGCGTCAGGAGGATATGCCGTTCTTGGCAGATGGTACTCCCGTCGATATCGTACTGAACCCTCTGGGCGTGCCTTCTCGTATGAACATCGGTCAGATATTCGAGACCATTCTGGGTGCCGCAGGTAAGGAACTTGGCGTGAAGTTCGCTTCTCCCATCTTCGACGGTGCAATACTCGACGACCTGGACGAATGGACCGAAAAGGCTGGCCTGCCCCGCTACTGCTCTACGCAGTTGTACGATGGTGCCACCGGCGAGCCCTTCGACCAGTTGGCTACTGTAGGTGTGGCATACATGCTGAAGCTGGGTCACATGGTTGAGGACAAGATGCACGCTCGTTCCATTGGTCCGTACAGTCTCATCACGCAGCAGCCTCTTGGCGGTAAGGCCCAGTTCGGTGGTCAGCGTTTCGGTGAGATGGAGGTATGGGCTATCGAGGCCTTCGGTGCTTCGCACGTGCTGCAGGAAATCCTGACCATCAAGTCCGACGACGTAGTAGGCCGCAGTAAGGCATACGAGGCAATCGTTAAGGGTGATCCCATGCCAACTCCTGGTATTCCCGAGTCTTTGAACGTGCTGCTGCACGAGCTCAAGGGCTTAGGTCTGAGTGTAACCCTTGATTAACGGATACTTATAAAGAATACAACTATGGCTTTTAAGAAAGAAAGTAAGATAAAGACTAATTTTACGAAGATTACCATCGGATTGGCCTCTCCCGAGGAGATTCTGGAGAATTCGTATGGTGAGGTCCTGAAGCCCGAGACCATCAACTATCGTACCTACAAGCCCGAGCGCGATGGTCTGTTCTGCGAGCGCATCTTCGGTCCTACCAAGGACTACGAGTGCCATTGCGGTAAGTACAAGCGTATCCGTTACAAGGGTATTGTCTGCGACCGTTGTGGTGTAGAGGTTACGGAGAAGAAGGTACGTCGCGAGCGCAGTGGTCACATTGCGCTGGTTGTACCCGTGGCTCACATCTGGTATTTCCGCTCACTTCCCAACAAGATTGGCTACCTGTTAGGCCTGCCCACCAAGAAACTTGACCAGATTATCTATTACGAACGCTATGTTGTCATCCAGTTGGGTGCATTGGCAGGCGTAAAGATTGAGTCTCTGGGTCGTCCCCTGGAGGAGAATGAACTGCTCTCCGAGGAGGAGTACATCGAGGTTCTGGAGCATGTGTCCAAGGAGAATGCCTATCTGGAAGACGCTGACCCCAACAAGTTCATCTGTAAGATGGGTGCTGAGGCAGTCTATGACCTCCTGTGCCGCGTCGACTTGGATAAGCTGTCGTACGAATTGCGCGACCTCGCCAATCAGGAAGGCGCCCAGCAGCGTAAGAACGATGCCCTGAAGCGTCTGCAGGTTGTAGAGTCGTTCCGTGCAAGCCGCGACCGCAACCGTCCCGAGTGGATGATTATGAGGATTCTTCCTGTCATTCCTCCCGAACTGCGTCCTCTGGTGCCCCTGGATGGTGGCCGTTTCGCAACCAGCGACCTCAACGACCTCTATCGTCGTGTCATCATTCGTAACAACCGCCTGAAGCGTCTGATTGAGATTAAGGCTCCCGAAGTCATTCTGCGCAACGAGAAGCGTATGTTGCAGGAGGCTGTCGATAGCCTGTTCGACAACAGCCGTAAGAGCAGCGCCGTAAAGACGGAGAACAACCGTCCCCTGAAGTCCCTTTCCGATTCGCTGAAGGGTAAGCAAGGCCGCTTCCGTCAGAACCTGCTGGGTAAGCGTGTTGACTACTCAGCCCGTTCGGTTATCGTTGTAGGTCCCGAACTGAAGATGGGTGAGTGCGGTCTGCCCAAGCTGATGGCTGCCGAGCTCTACAAGCCGTTCATCATCCGTAAGCTCATTGAGCGCGGCATCGTGAAGACGGTGAAGAGCGCCAAGAAGATAGTTGACCGCAAGGAGCCCATCATCTGGGACATTCTGGAACACGTCATGAAGGGTCATCCCGTTCTGCTGAACCGTGCTCCGACACTGCACCGTCTGGGTATCCAGGCCTTCCAGCCCAAGATGATTGAGGGTAAGGCAATTCAGTTGCACCCCCTGGCTTGTACTGCGTTCAACGCCGACTTCGACGGTGACCAGATGGCCGTTCACTTGCCCTTGAGCAACGAGGCCATTCTGGAGGCTCAGTTGCTGATGCTGCAGAGCCACAACATTCTGAACCCTGCCAATGGTGCACCTATCACCGTGCCTTCGCAGGATATGGTGCTGGGCTTGTACTACATCACCAAGCTGCGTCCGGGTGCCAAGGGCACAGGTCTCACGTTCTATGGTCCCGAAGAGGCTATCATTGCCTACAACGAGAAGAAGGTGGATATCCACGCCCCCATCAAGGTCATTGTCAGTGACAAGTTGGAGGATGGAACCATCGGCAAGCACATGGTTGAAACCTCAGTAGGCCGTGTGATTGTCAACGAGGTGGTTCCCACCGAGGTGGGCTTCTTCAACGAGACCATTTCCAAGAAGAATCTGCGCGACATCATTACCCGCGTCATCAAGACCGTGGGTGTAGCACGTGCCTGTGACTTCCTCGACGGTATCAAGAACCTGGGTTACAAGATGGCCTACGAAGGTGGTCTGTCATTCAACTTGGGCGATATCATCATCCCTGAAGAGAAGAAGGCCCTCATTCATCGTGGTAACGACGAGGTTGAGGCCATCCAGCAAGACTACGGTATGGGCTTCATCACCGACAAGGAGCGCTATAACAAGGTAATCGACGCTTGGACCCATATCAACAACGACCTGTCCGAAATCCTGATGAAGGAGATGAAGGAGGCCGACCAGGGCTTCAACGCCGTTTACATGATGCTCGACTCCGGCGCCCGTGGTAGTAAGGGACAGATTAGTCAGCTCTCTGGTATGCGTGGTCTGATGGCCAAGCCCCAGAAAGCCGGTGCCGAGCCTCTGATTATCGAGGACCCCATTATTTCGAACTTTAAGGAGGGTATGTCCGTGCTGGAGTACTTCATCTCTACCCACGGTGCCCGTAAGGGTCTTGCCGATACTGCCCTGAAGACTGCCGACGCCGGTTACCTGACTCGTCGTTTGGTTGACGTCTCTCACGATGTCATCATCAATGAGGAGGACTGCGGTACCCTGCGTGGTCTGGTATGCACGGCGCTGAAGAATGGCGACGAAGTCATCTCTTCTCTCTACGAGCGCATTCTGGGTCGTGTTTCCGTACACGACATCATCCATCCCGTCACCGGAAAGCTCATCTGCGCTGCTGGTGAGGAAATCAACGAGGCTAAGGCTCAGGAAATCGAGGACAGCCCCATCGAGAGCGTCGAGATTCGTTCGGTGCTCACCTGCGAATCCAAGCATGGTGTCTGCATGAAGTGCTATGGCCGCAACTTGGCTACCAGTCAGATGGTACAGAAGGGCGAGGCTGTCGGCGTCATCGCAGCACAGTCCATCGGTGAGCCTGGTACTCAGCTGACTCTTCGTACGTTCCACGCCGGTGGTGTGGCTGGTAACGCTGTTGCCAACGCTATGATTGTTGCCAAGTATGATGCTAAGCTGAACTTCGACGAACTGCGTACCGTCGACTTTGTCGATGAGGACGGCAAGGCTGCCCAGATGGTAGTTGGCCGACTGGCTGAGGTCCGTTTCGTTGAACCCAAGACTGGCATCGTGCTGCTGACCCAGAGCGTTCCCTACGGTTCTACGCTCTACAACAAGGAAGGCGATATTGTCAAGAAGGGCGATGTCGTTGCCAAGTGGGACCCCTTCAATGCCGTAATCGTTACCGAGACACCGGGTAAGGTGCAGTTCGAGAATGTTGTTGAGGGTGTTACCTATCGTGTCGAGACCGACGAAATCTCTGGTCAGCGCGAGCTCATCGTCACGGAGTCTAAGGACCGCACCATCGTGCCTTCGGCTCACATCCTTGACGAGAATGGCGAACTCATCCGCACCTATAACTTCCCCATCAACGGTCACATCGTGGTTAACGACGGCCAGGCTGTAACGGCTGGTGACGTGCTCGTGAAGATTCCTCGCGCACTGGGCGGTGGTGGTGGTGACATCACTGGTGGTCTGCCCCGTGTTACGGAGCTCTTCGAGGCCCGCAACCCGTCGAATCCCGCTATCGTTGCCGAAATCGACGGTGAGGTCACGATGGGTAAGCTCAAGCGTGGTAACCGCGAAATCATCATCACCTCCAAGGTGGGCGATGTCCGCAAGTATCTGGTGCCCCTGTCGAAGCAGGTGCTCGTACAGGAGAACGACTACGTTCGTGCCGGTACGCCGCTGTCCGACGGTGCCATCACTCCTGCCGACATCCTTGCCATCAAGGGTCCCACGGCTGTTCAGGAGTACATTGTGAACGAGATTCAGGACGTTTACCGTCTGCAGGGCGTTAAGATTAACGACAAACACTTCGAGGTTATCGTTCGTCAGATGATGCGCAAGGTGCAGATTGATGAACCCGGCGATACTCGCTTCCTTGAGCAGCAGGTTGTCGATAAACTCGAATTCTCCGAGGAGAACGACCGCATCTGGGGCAAGAAGGTTGTCATCGATGCCGGTGACTCCGAGACTATGCAGAAGGGTATGATTGTAACGGCTCGCAAACTGCGCGACGAGAACTCAAGCCTGAAACGTAAGGACATGAGGCTCGTTCAGGTTCGTGATGCCGTGCCCGCAACCTCTACCCAGATTCTGCAGGGTATCACCCGCGCAGCATTGCAGACCGGCAGCTTCATCTCCGCTGCATCCTTCCAGGAAACCACGAAGGTGCTGAACGAGGCTGCTATCAATGGTAAGACAGACCATTTGGAGGGCATGAAGGAGAATGTTATCTCTGGTCACCTGATTCCCGCCGGTACGGGTCTGCGTGAGTTCGACAAGATAGTAGTCGGCTCTCGCGAGGACTTCGACCGCGTGATGGCTACCCGCAAGTCGATTCTCGACTTCGACGGCATGTAATCAATCCATTATCTAAATAGAGTAGGGGGGTGTGTCCAACGACGCGCCCCCCTTACTCATTTCGTAGAAGGGCTATGTTGTCTTCGGAATTTTGCTACTTTGCTACATGCTACATTGCTACAATAAGGTACTTATAGAGTGTTCAAAGTTCAGAGTTTACAGGGTAGAGATTATAATTTATAATATATAATAATTAATAATAATATTATAATAATTCATTATAATATTATTATTAGACATAGTTTGAGGGTGGGGATGGTGTGTCTGTCACCCCCTTATTGTAGCAATGTAGCATGTAGCAATGTGACAAATTGCTTGGGGCAGGCAGGCGATACTGTCGTGTGGGGCTGCGCGATAGTATGGCATTGGGCCTCGCGACGGGTTGCGGGACGGTGTGCGACGGGCTCTTATTCGTACCTTTGACCTGCGGTCGCGCTCGGCATCCCCGTAGGGGTGACGCTTGCGTAGCGAAGAGGAGCAAGAAGGTACTCCCGCTCGACAAAACCAAGATAAAAGCATGAACTGCGTTCATCGCGTCCTACGGACTATCACATGTTGCCCTGTCTCGCCTACATGCGAGCATGTGTGATACATTTCAACATGTTTTATGCTTTTATCTTGCTTTTGTGCTCACTTATTCGTACCTTTGTAGCCGAATTCATAGATAGGCCGTTTCGTGGGTAAAAGATTATTTTTTTTTAGCGTACTGATGTTGCTGGGAGTCATGAAGGTGGCTGCCCAAATGGTTACGGGAAACATCGTGGACAAGGAGTTCGGCGAACCCATGCCGGGTGTTTACGTCTACTATGTCGATGATAAGTCAACGATGGTGGTCAGCGACATCAACGGGCGGTTCAAGATTGCGGCCCGAAAGGGTCAGCTCCTGTTCTCCATTGTGGGTTACGACCGTTACATGGTTGAGACCGATGGCAAGGAGCAGAAACTGAGTGTTCAGTTGGTTGAGACCGCCAGTTCCTTGAACGAGGTGGAGATTGTGCGCAAGAAGCAGAAATACAGCCGAAAGAACAACCCGGCTGTGGAGATGATGCGCAAGGTCATTGCTGCCAAGAAATCGAGCGACCTGTATGCCCAGGACTACTTCTCCTATCAGAAGTACGAGAAGATGACGCTGGCGCTGAATGAGTTTACGGAGAAGGTCTTTGAGGACGACCATTTCAAGCATTTCCCTTTCCTGAAGGAACACGTCGAGACTTGCCCCGAAACGGGTAAGCTTATCCTGCCGCTGACCGTGGAGGAGAAGGTGAGCCGCCAAATCTACCGCAAGGACCCCAAGACGGAGAAGACCATTGTGGTGGGACAGCACAACGAGGGCGTGACGGACCTCATCAACACGGGCGACATTGTGAATAGCATGCTGGCCGACTGTTTCACGGACATTGATATCTACAAGGACGACGTCCGACTGCTGCAGTACCCCTTCATCAGCCCCATTTCGACGAAGAAAGCCATCGGATTCTACCGCTATTTCATCGTCGATACCCTGCTGGTGGACAAGCAGGAGTGTTTTCAGGTCGATTTCACGCCCAACAATGCTCAGGACTTCGGCTTCTCGGGTTCGCTCTACATCCTCGCGGATTCCACATGGCGACTGAAGAAAGCCCACTTGAATATCCCTGCCCGCAGCGACGTGAACTTTGTGGAGCACATGGACATTATGCTCGACTTCGAGCCTCTGCCCTCTGGCGAACAGGTGGTGAAGGACAACAAGATGATTGTCCAGTTGAAGCTGGCCTCCTTCATCCAGAAACTTCAGGTCGAGCGCACGGTGCGCTACAGCGGATTCGACTTCACGATGATACCAGAGCGCACCTTCAAGATTCGTGGTGACGTGAAGGTGGAAAGCTCGGCGCAGATGCGAGACGACGAATTCTGGGAGGAATACCGTCCGACTCCTTTGACGAAGAGCGAGAACCAGTTGAGCCTGTTCCTGGAACGCATCAAGAACATCAAGGGAATGAAGTACATCATCTGGGTGGGAAAGGCCTTCATCGAGAACTATGTCGAGACGGCCATCAACCCGGATAAGAAGAGCCTGATAGACATCGGCCCTGTGAACACCATGATTGGTAGCAACTTTGTCGAGGGCTTCCGCTTGCGTGCCTCAGCGCAGACAACGGCAGCGCTCAATCCCCATTGGTTTGCCAAGACCTATGTGAAATATGGTTTCGGCGACAAACGGTGGAAGGGCATGGGCGAGGTCACCTACTCCTTCAACAAGAAAGACCACCTGCCGCGTGAGTACCCTTGCCGCAACCTGACATTCACCTACACCAACGACGTATGTTCGCCCAGCGACAAGTTCGTGCCGACCGACAAGGACAATGTATTCTTTGCCCTGAAGTGGACTCCTGTGAAGCACATGAGCTACTTCGAGCGCTACAACCTGCTCTTTGACTGGGAGTGGGAGAACGGCTTCCGACTCACCACGCAGCTACGTCGCGAGTGGAACGAGGGGGCGGGGCACCTCTTCTATCAGACGCTGAACAATGGCATGACGGATGCCACAACGGGCGCTTTGGTTCCCAATCCCAACGGCTTCATGCCCCACAAGATTCGCTTCACGGAGGCTACCGTCGGACTGGAGTTCCAGCCGGGTGCAACCTACCTGAACACGAAGGCACGCCGTGTGCCTACCAACTTCGACTCACCCATCATGGGAATAAAGCACACTACGGGCGTAAACGGCATCCTCGGCGGACAGTATAACTACAACTTCACGGAACTGACCATCTACAAGCGCTTCTGGCTGCATTCGTGGGGTAAAATCGATTGCTACGGCACGTATGGAATGCAGTGGAACAAGGTTCCGTACCCGTTCTTGGTGATGCCTGCCGCCAACCTGAGCTATATCATGGAGCTGAACTCGTTCAACTTGGTTCGCAACATGGAATTCCTGACCGACCGCAATACTTCCATCTTCCTGTCATGGGACATGAACGGCAAGGTGCTGAACCGTATTCCGCTGGTCAAGAAACTGAAATGGCGCGAATTCATCGGGCTAAATATGATGTGGGGTAAGCTGACCGACCGCAACAACCCGCTCCTGGCCCAGAATGCAGGCGACGATGTGCTGATGTTCTTCCCTGGCTCCTACCATAACGGACAATTCGTGCCCATCACCGAGGTGATGAATCCGCGCAAGCCCTACGTGGAAGCCATTGTCGGCATTCACAACATATTCAAGCTATTCCATGTGGAATACGTCCATCGCCTCACCTACGTCCATCACGACACGCAGAAGTGGGGCATACGTTTCACGTTCCGTGTAACCTTCTAAGCTAAAACTTAATCGTAGTTGATGTTGCGCAGGCGGTTGTAGATTTCTACATCCAGCGGCAGCGTAATCTTGTAGTTCAGCATACTGCCCTCGACAATGTGGAGCTCTATGCCTCCAATCTCGTTTACGAGGGTAAACAGCGACTGGGAATCGTATATACCGCGGTTCTCGGCCTCCTTGGCAATGTGGCAAAGCGTGTGCATGGGGAACGTGATGGGCGTCTGGGCACGCATCAGTTCGTCGCGCTTAACGTAACCTGTCGATTTCTCGCCGTCTTGGGTGCGGGCGTACGACTCGTGGCTGTAAAGTGCCGTTATGGCATTCCCGTGCTCCTTGCAGGTCAGTATGTTGCTGCTGATTATCTGGTGCGACACGAACGGACGCACACCTTCGTGAACGAGGACTATGCTGTCGTCGTCAACGCCATTCTTCATGAGTCCCTTTATGCCGTTCATCAGCGAGCGGTGGCTTGTCGTGCCTGATGCCAGGCAGCGACGGAACTTGCTGATGTATCCGACGGAAGCCTGACTGGCAACGTATCCGTTCCACTCCGTGTTGCACACTACCCATATCTCGCTGATAAGCGGATGACGCTCGAAGGCCTTCATCGTGTGCAGAAGGATGCTTTCGCCCTCTGTCTCAATAAATTGCTTGGGTCTGGGCGACTTTATGCGCAGACCATAGCCGCCAGCCAGCAGCAGTGCTATGATTCTTGGATTATCGTTTTTCATGGACAGGCAATTGGTGTTGGAATTCTGCGCAGAACGTCTCGTGACGATGGCGCATATAGAATCGTATGGGTTCAAGTACTATGATTTCGAACAATGGGAATATTACGGGATAGCCAACTAGCAAGGACACGAACAACACGGCAACGCGCAGGTCGAACGTCAGGATGTTGGTCAGGGGCATCAGGGGCAGGCTCTTTTTGCGGAACTCGCGACGCAATTCGTCAGGAATGCGGTTGCCGTACGCCTCAACCAGTTTGTGGTAGAAGGCCTGAAAACGTGGCGTCTGGGACTCCTGTCCGTGGGTGTAGCCGCGATAGAAGAACAGGTAGAGCTTCTCAAACCATTCTCCACGTCGCCAGCGGAGTTCATGGAAGCGGGCGTTCTCTTGGGCAAAGGTGTCAAACTCGCTCTTCTCGTTCCCAAAGGCAAACCACATGTGTATGTTGCGGTAGTAGTCGGCCAGCGCACACTGACGGGCGTGGCAGATGAAGCCCGCGTAAGCGCACAACAGCCATATCCAAAGCCCCCATATCGGGTGAGAAGCCAAATAGATGCGCAGCACGATGCCCTGATAGATGCTGTAGAACCAGATGTCGCCAGCCAACCCGTCGAGCAGGCGTCCCACGAGCGTGCGTTTCCCCGTCATGCGTGCCAACTGACCGTCGGCACAGTCGTACCAGTTGGCCCATATCAGCAGTCCCATGCCGATAAGGTTCATGCGCACGTCGTCGAAGTAAAAGAAATATCCGCTTGCCGCCCCGATGACAATGGAAATCAGGGTTACGGCGATGGGGTGAATGTGGAGAGCCTTGAAGAAAAGTGCCCATACGTAACCCGGTGTGCGGGTAACATACAATTCAAAGGCCCCTTCTGTGTCTTCCGACTTCATCGTGGCCCTTACTCTTTCCGTTAGGCTCATGTCACATCCTGTTTTGTTGCGCAAAGGTACGAAATATTTTTCATTATTTAATTTTAATTATGATTTTATTCGTATATTTGCACCCAGTTATACACTTATTATTAACTTATAATCGTTTTAAAAGCAATGAAAAAGTTGTTTGCAATGGTAATGGCAGTAGCTGCTATTTCCTTCGTTTCTTGTGGTAACAAGACCGAGAAAGCCGAGTGTGAAGATTCTTGTGCTTGCCAGTGTGAGCAGTGCGAATGCACTCCCTGCGAGTGTGGTCAGAAAGAGTGCGAAGGCGAGTGCACCGGTGAGTGCGTCGAGAAGGCCGCTCAGGAAACTGCCGCTGAGGTAGAGGCTACCACTGAGGAAGCTGATAAGACCGTTAAGGAGACAGCTATCGACGCTGCCAACCAGGTTAAGGACGCTGCCGTTGAGGCTGGCAAGGAAACTGCCAAGAGCGCCATCAACAAGGGTCAGGAAGAAGCCAACAAGCAGGTCGAGAAGGGCGCTGCTGCAGCTGCCAAGAAGCTGGGCCTCTAATCCCAATTACCAATTAAACCTAATCAAGGGCTGTGGGCAATGCTTGCAGCCCTTGATTTTATTACTCGCTGCGGAAGGTGGAGGCGGGAAGGTTGGCTCCGTTGACAAGATTGGCGGTGGTGAAGGGCTGCCAAGCGTAGCGGACGTAGCGCGGATGCTTCACCTCCTTGCTCGTGAGGCGAATCAGATTGCCGACAATCTCGGCTTCTGCCGGGTGAAATTCTCCCTCGTACTCGGCAATCTCGAAGGTGCGCAGGGGCTGACCGTCGCTGCCGTGCAGTCCGTCGGCATAGTCGAAGCTGACCCAAGCCTCCTTGCCCTTGTATTCCACAGCGCGGAACAGTGGACCAGAGGGAACGACAGATGCATAGCCGTAGTCGTTGTGCAGGGCTAATACGGCCAGACGATGACCTATGGGCTTCTTGTCGCGAGGATGTACATCGGTTGCATTGCCGACATCGCTGCTGACAGCCATTCCTGTGTGGGGTATTTTGGTCAGAAGACGGCGCTGCGAGTCGCGGAACCAAGGCCACGACGGGCGGTTGAGGCTGGAGAGTTGCACGTAGTAGAAGGGTAGTTCGGGACGGTTCCACGTTTTCCGCCAGCTATCGACAAGCATCGGGAACAGTCTTTCATGGGCATCCTTGTTGTGCGCATTGCTCTCACCCTGATACCAGATAACGCCCGTGATAGGCAACTCCTTCAGCAGGCGAATGCTTGCTTCGTAGAGGTAGCAAGGTTCGTAGGGATGGCGCTGCAGAGGGTTGTGCCCCTGTCCCATGTTGCGTTCGGCTCGGCCTCGTACCCAGTCTTGGATGAAGTCGTTCCGTGTCCAGTCGCGCAGAATCTCCGGAAACTCGTATTCAAGTGTCCAACGGTCAATCCATGCTTCAGCAGGACTGCCTCCGATGGCATTGTTGATGATGCCGATGGGACATTGCAGGCTGTCTTGAAGTTCGCGGGCAAAATAGTAGCCGATGGCACTGAAGCGAGGTGAGGTTTGTGGGCTGCATTCCTGCCAGCTTGGGTTGGTATAGTATAGCAACTTGTTGATGGAATCTAATGCTGTCTCATTCCACTGCACATTGTCTGTACGCCAGCGGGCTTCGAGGTTGAGCAGACGAATCTGGTCGTTCGCAGATTGCGGAATATCCGCCTGCCCCGTATTGCACTGCTGGAGCTGGAACTCCATATTGGACTGACCAGAGCACAGCCACAGTTCGCCTGCCAGCACATTGTGCAGCGTCATGACTTTCTGGTCGGTACTGACCGTCAGGGTGTATGGACCTCCAGAGGGTAGGGGATTGACTGTCACGCACCAGCGACCGTCCTTACCTGTTTTTGCGTAGTGACGCTGACCGTTGATGCGTAAGGTAACCTTGTCGCCTGCGTTGGCCATACCCTGAATCTGGAAACTGCGGTTGCGTGGCAACACCATGTTGTCAGTGAAGTAGGGAGGCAGTTGCAGCCCTCCATAATCACCTGTAATGGCACTATACACAACCTGTGCCATAATGCCGTAGCCTTCTTTGTTCGGGTGAATCCCATCGGGAAACAGTTCTGGACGGTGATGCAGAGGCTCGAAGAACGAAATAAGCTCACATCCTTTACGCTGTGCTATCAACTCGATGGTCTGCGTAATCTCACGATGCCAGTCGCGTGTGCCTGAAAGGAACCGGTGGTGACGGCTGGAGAGAGGCGTCAGTCTGGTTATGAGGATACGACACTTGGGATTCGACTTTCGCACGGAGTCGATAAGTGCCGAGTAGTCGGGAATGAACTCGTCGCGGTAGTTCGGCCAGGCACGTGGGTCAGTATCGTTGATTCCAAGGTGAATGACGGCAATGTCACCGTGAAAATCCATTGCCTCGCGAAATTCCTGCTGTTCGAAATATGGACGAAAGGCGTGACGGAGTAGGGTAGCACCGGGCTTGCCGAAACGTCCGACCTCGTATTTTTCCCCCAGCAATCGCTGTAGTTGGCTTGGATATGAGTCTTGAACGGGATCCTGTAGTCCCGTGCCGTAAGTGATGCTGTTACCGATACAACTTACACGGACTCGCTGTTGGGTTGACTGCCCCAGAACGTAACTGCATGTTGCTAAACATAGTAGAATGGAGAGATTGCGCAGTGCTTTCATGTGTTTTCTATTTGATTTTCGTTGCAAATATACGATAAATATCCGATAATCCTATCTTAGTGGCTAAAAAATCTTCTCTCGCGCTCGCGCACGCGAGTTCCATATTATATTATATGTATTAAGTGGCACGTAAACCAAGAGTCCCATGTCGATTATGCTACTCAATTCCCTTTTTCCCCCATTGAAACCACGCTCAGAATGTTAATATTTCTTAAATGTTATATTTTTTGCTTTCCGCAAGTGAAATAAGAGGCGTAGAAAGATTGCCGTTTCAGATAGTTTTTGTAACTTTGCACCCCGAATAGGCGCATTGTGCCTGTTTGTGAACAAAAAATTGACAATATACAATAATAATATATAAACTAAAAAACAAAACAAAATGCCTACAATTCAACAATTGGTAAGAAAAGGCCGTACCGAGTTGGTAGACAAGAGCAAGAGCCCCGCGCTGGACAGCTGTCCGCAGCGTCGTGGCGTTTGTGTTCGTGTTTACACTACCACTCCTAAGAAGCCTAATTCGGCTATGCGTAAGGTAGCCCGTGTTCGTTTGACTAACCAGAAGGAAGTCAACAGTTACATCCCCGGAGAGGGACACAACCTGCAGGAGCACAGCATCGTGCTGGTGCGTGGCGGTCGTGTTAAGGACCTGCCAGGTGTGCGTTACCACATCGTACGCGGTACATTGGATACCGCCGGTGTTGCAAACCGCACCCAGCGTCGTTCGAAATACGGTGCAAAGCGTCCCAAGGCTGCTAAGAAGTAAAAAGAGAGAATTTAAAAGTTAAAAATTAAACCGTTTTGGTTGTAAGCTAAGGTTGAGTAAGGCTGCAGTGGCAGTACTGAAGAACGCGAGAATACAGCCCTAAACACAAAACCCAAAACAAAATGCGTAAAGCTAAACCAAAGAAGCGCGTCATCCTTCCCGATCCCGTTTTCGGTGACGTTAAGGTGTCAAAGTTCGTTAATCACCTGATGTACTCAGGTAAGAAGAGCATCTCTTACACAATCTTCTATACCGCTCTCGACTTAGTGGGCGAGAAGATGCAGAACGAGGAAAAGCCTGCACTGCAGATCTGGAAAGAGGCTCTCGACAAGATTACTCCCCAGGTTGAGGTAAAGAGCCGCCGTATCGGTGGTGCTACATTCCAGGTTCCCACGGAAATCCGTCCCGACCGTAAGGAGAGCATCTCAATGAAGAATATGATTGCCTTCGCCCGCAAGCGTGGTGGCAAGACTATGGCCGACAAACTGGCTGCTGAGATTATGGACGCCTACAACGAGCAGGGTGGTGCCTTCAAGCGTAAGGAAGATATGCACCGCATGGCTGAGGCTAACCGTGCATTCGCACATTTCCGTTTCTAATCACACAAAGGTACTAAGACGATGGCAAAACAAGATTTGCATTTGACCCGCAACATCGGTATCATGGCTCACATCGATGCCGGTAAGACAACTACCTCTGAGCGTATCCTCTTCTACACTGGTAAGACCCACAAGATTGGTGAGGTGCACGAAGGTGCCGCCACCATGGACTGGATGGCTCAGGAGCAGGAGCGTGGTATCACCATCACATCAGCTGCCACCACAGCCTACTGGACGTGGAACGGCAACAAGTACAAGTTTAACCTTATCGACACCCCGGGACACGTGGACTTTACCGCTGAGGTAGAGCGTTCGCTGCGTGTGTTGGACGGTGCCGTTGCTGCATATTGTGCAGTAGGTGGCGTTGAGCCTCAGTCTGAAACTGTTTGGCGCCAGGCTGACAAGTACAATGTCCCCCGTATGGGTTATGTGAACAAGATGGACCGTAGCGGTGCTGACTTCTTCGAGGTTGTTCGCCAGATGAAGGATGTGCTCGGTGCTACTCCCTGTGTTATCGCAGTGCCCATCGGTGCTGAGGAGAACTTCAAGGGCATCGTTGACCTCATCCAGATGAAGGCTATCCTTTGGCACGATGAGACTATGGGTGCCGAGTACGACGTGGAAGAGATTCCCGCCGACATGAAGGCTGAGTGCGAAGAATGGCGTGCAAAGCTCATTGAGCAGGCCGCTGAGCAGGATGACAGCCTCATGGAGAAGTATTTCGAGGATCCCGACAGCCTGACCGAGGATGAAATCATCGCAGCTATCCGTAAGGGTACGCTGAATCTGGACCTCGTGCCCATGACTTGTGGTTCTTCATTCAAGAACAAGGGCGTGCAGAAGTTGCTCGACTACGTCTGCATGTTCCTTCCCTCTCCTCTGGATACTCCTGCTATCGTGGGTACCAACCCCGATACTGGCGAGGAAGAGGACCGCAAGCCCAGCGAGGATGAGAAGACCGCAGCTTTGGCATTCAAGATTGCTACTGACCCCTATGTTGGTCGTCTGACATTCTTCCGTGTCTATAGCGGTAAGATTGAGGCTGGTAGCTATACCTACAACGTACGTTCCGGTAAGAAGGAGCGCGTAAGTCGTCTGTTCCAGATGCACTCTAACCACCAGAATCCTGTAGAGGTTATCGGTGCTGGTGACATCGGCGCAGGTGTTGGTTTCAAGGATATCCGTACTGGTGATACCCTCTGTGACGAGGATGCACCAATCGTACTGGAGTCTATGGACTTCCCCGATCCCGTTATCGGTATCGCCGTAGAGCCTAAGACTCAGAAGGACCTCGACAAGCTGAGCAACGGTCTTGCCAAGCTGGCTGAGGAGGATCCCACCTTCACAGTTAAGACTGACGAGCAGAGCGGTCAGACCGTAATCAGCGGTATGGGTGAGCTGCACTTGGATATCATCATCGACCGTCTGAAACGCGAGTTCAAGGTAGAGTGCAACCAGGGTAAGCCCCAGGTAAACTACAAGGAGGCTATTACCAAGACCGTTAACCTGCGCGAAGTTTACAAGAAGCAGTCTGGTGGTCGCGGTAAGTTCGCCGACATCATCGTTAATGTTGGTCCCGTGGACGAGGACTTCAAGGAAGGTGGACTGCAGTTCGACAACCAGGTTACTGGTGGTAACATCCCCAAGGAGTTCATCCCCAGCGTTCAGAAGGGCTTCGAGAGTGCCATGAAGAATGGTGTACTCGGTGGCTTCCCCATGGACAGTCTGAAGGTAGAGCTGCTGGATGGTTCGTTCCACCCCGTTGACTCCGACCAGTTGTCATTCGAAATCTGCGCTATCCAGGCCTACAAGAATGCTTGTGCTCAGGCTAAGCCTGTACTGATGGAGCCCGTTATGCGTCTCGAAGTTGTTACTCCCGAGGAGAACATGGGTGACGTTATCGGTGACTTGAACAAGCGTCGTGGTCAGGTAGAAGGTATGGATACAACGCGTACCGGCGCTCGCCTGGTAAAGGCTATGGTGCCTCTGGCAGAGATGTTCGGTTATGTAACCGCTCTGCGTACCATTACTTCCGGTCGTGCAACCTCTTCCATGACCTACGATCACCACGCTCCCGTTAGCTCTGGTATCGCTAAGGCCGTGCTGGAGGAAATCAAGGGTCGCGTAGATCTGGTATAAGATGAATCAAAGGCTGTCGCCGAGCAAATGACTCTTTGGCGACAGCCGCAAAATAGTAAATAGTAAATAGTAAATAGTAAAATCGTAAATTAACAAGATGAGTCAGAAAATTAGAATCAAACTGAAGTCTTACGACCACAACCTGGTTGATAAGTCTGCCGAGAAGATTGTGAAGACCGTGAAGGTCAGTGGCGCTATCGTTAGCGGTCCTATACCCCTTCCCACTCACAAGCGTATTTTCACCGTTAACCGTTCAACCTTCGTTAACAAGAAGGCTCGCGAACAGTTCGAGTTGAATTGCTACAAGCGTCTTATCGACATCTACAGCAGCACGGCAAAGACCGTTGATGCTCTGATGAAGCTGGAGCTCCCCAGTGGTGTGGAAGTAGAAATCAAGGTGTAATACACCAAACAGAAAGAATTACAATTATTAATATTAACAACAACTGAAATGCCAGGATTATTAGGAAAGAAAATCGGAATGACATCCGTATTCAGTGCCGAGGGTAAGAATGTACCATGCACTGTTATCGAAGTAGGTCCTTGTGTGGTAACTCAGGTGAAGAATGTCGAGAAGGATGGCTATGCTGCTGTTCAGCTCGGCTACGAGGAAGCAAAGGAGAAGAATACCTCCGCACCCATGAAGGGTCACTTCCAGAAAGCCGGAACTACCCCCAAGAGACACTTGGCCGAGTTCACAGGTTTTGAGCCGGAATTGAATCTGGGTGACACCGTCACCGTAGAACTGTTCGCAGATGCTACTTATGTCGATGTAGTCGGCGTCTCTAAGGGACGTGGATTCCAAGGCGTAGTAAAGCGTCACGGATTCGGCGGCGTTGGTCAGGCTACCCACGGTCAGGACGACCGTCTGCGTAAGCCGGGTTCAATTGGTGCATGTTCTTATCCCGCAAAGGTCTTCAAGGGCCTGCGTATGGGTGGACAGATGGGTAACAAGCGCGTTACCACACAGAATCTGCAAGTGATTAAGGTAATTCCCGAACACAACCTCTTGCTTATCAAGGGTAGTGTTCCCGGATATAATGGTTCAATCGTTAGCGTTCTCAAGTAAAATGGAAGTTAGTGTATTAAATATTAAGGGTCAAGACACCGGTCGTAAGGTGTCTCTGAACGATGCTATCTATGCCATCGAGCCCAACGATCATGCCATCTATCTGGATGTTAAGCTGATCATGGCCAACCAGCGCCAGGGCACAGCCAAATCGAAGGAAAGAAGTGAAATCTCAGGATCAACCCGCAAGCTCGGTCGCCAGAAAGGTGGTGGCGGTGCTCGCCGTGGTGACATCAATTCGCCTGTACTTGTAGGTGGTGGTCGTGTATTCGGTCCCCAGCCCCGCGATTATGGTTTCAAACTGAACAAAAAGACACGTGTTTTGGCTCGTAAGTCTGCTTTGGCTTACAAAGCTCAGGAAAACGCAATTTTGGTTGTAGAAGACTTCACTTTGGAGGCTCCAAAGACCAAATCTTTCGTCGAAATCTTAAATAATCTTAAAGTTTCTGGTAAGAAGACCCTCTTCGTTTTGCCAGGTGCTGATAAAGTTGTATATTTGTCCGCTCGTAACATCGAGCGTGCTAATGTTATGGCTGCATCTGCCCTGAATACCTACAAGGTACTCGACGCAGATGTGATGGTTGTGGCTGAGGGCGCGCTTCCTGTTATTGAGGGCAACCTTAACAAGTAAAGAAGCTGAATATGGCATACATTATCAAACCTCTGGTCACTGAGAAGATGACCCAGACAACAGAGAAGCAGAACAAGTTCGGCTTCATCGTTCGTCCTGAGGCAAACAAGATTGAGATCCAGAAAGAGGTGGAGGCTCGCTACAATGTTACCGTAACCGATGTTAACACAATGGTATATGGTGGTAAGTCGAAGCAGCGCTACACACGTGCAGGTCTCATTAAAGGACGCACGAACGCATTTAAGAAGGCCATCGTAACACTGAAGGATGGCGATACAATCGATTTTTATAGCAATATTTAATAAAAGATGGCAGTACGTAAATTCAAGCCCACAACACCAGGGCAGAGACACAAAATTATAGGTACTTTCGAGGAAATTACTGCATCAGTACCTGAAAAGTCTCTCGTAACCGGTAAGCGTTCATCTGGCGGACGTAACAACGTCGGTAAGATGACTATGCGTTACATCGGTGGTGGTCACAAGAAGAAATTCCGTTTCATTGACTTCAAGCGAGAGAAGGATGGTGTTCCCGCAACAGTTAAGACAATCGAGTACGATCCCAATCGTTCGGCTCGTATCGCTTTGCTTTTCTATGTTGACGGTGAAAAACGTTATATTATTGCTCCCAACGGACTGAAAGTTGGTGATACCGTAATGAGCGGCGCTGAGGCTGCACCTGAAGTTGGTAATGCTCTCCCTCTGCAGAACATCCCCGTCGGTACCATTATCCACAATATCGAGCTTCGTCCCGGTCAGGGCGCTTTGCTCGTGCGTTCCGCTGGTAATTTCGCACAGTTGACTTCCCGCGAGGGACGTTACTGCGTGATTAAGTTGCCTTCTGGTGAGACTCGTCAGATTCTCAGCGCTTGTAAGGCCACTGTAGGTAGTGTTGGCAACTCAGACCACGCATTGGAGAGTTCGGGTAAAGCCGGACGTTCACGCTGGTTTGGTCGTCGTCCTCACAACCGTGGTGTTGTCATGAATCCCCACGATCATCCCATGGGTGGTGGTGAAGGCCGTCAGTCTGGTGGACATCCTCGTTCACGTAAGGGTCTGTACGCTAAGGGTCTTAAGACACGCGCACCAAAGAAACAGTCGAACAAGTATATTATTGAGAGAGCTAACAAGAAGTAACCAGGCAAGTTAATAGTGTAAATTATGAGTCGTTCATTAAAGAAAGGTCCATATATTGAAGTAAATCTTGAGAAGAAGGTTCTCGCCATGAACGAGAGTGGTAAGAAGACCGTTGTCAAGACTTGGGCCCGTGCTTCTATGATTTCACCCGATTTCGTGGGTCACACCGTAGCAGTACATAACGGAAACAAATTTATTCCTGTTTACATTACTGAGAACATGGTAGGACACAAGCTTGGTGAGTTCGCTCCCACTCGTAAGTTCGGCGGCCATGCAGGTCAGAAGAAGAAGTAAGCAGGTCATTTATAGACAAAAAAGAGTAATAATATAATGGGAAAAAGAAAAAAATTAGCTGCCGAGGCTAGAAAGGCAGCCCTGAAGACCCAGTATTTCGCAAAGCTGAAAGACGTGCCTTCTTCCCCCCGCAAGATGAGATATGTGGTTGACTTAATCCGCGGCATGGAAGTGAACAGAGCACTGGGAACACTGAAATTCTCATCAAAGGCAGCTTCTGCAGATGTAGAGAAAGTGCTTCGTTCGGCAATTGCCAACTGGGAGCAGAAAAACGAACGCAAGGCCGAAGATGGCGAATTGTTCGTTACCCGCGTGTTTGTAGACGAGGGCGCAACCCTCAAGCGTATGAGACCAGCTCCTCAGGGCCGTGGTTATAGAATTCGCAAGCGTTCTAACCACATCACCTTGTATGTCGACACTAAGAATGATTAATGATTAAGAAAAAGTATGGGACAGAAAGTTAATCCTATAAGCAATCGTTTGGGTATTGTCCGCGGTTGGGATTCAAATTGGTATGGTGGCAAGGATTTTGGTGATGCCCTGCTGGAAGATAGCAAGATTCGCAAATATCTGAATGCCCGTCTGGGTGATGCCAGCATCTCAAGAATTGTCATTGAGCGTACGCTGAAACTGGTGACTATCACTGTTTGCACGGCTCGTCCTGGTCTTATCATTGGTAAGGGTGGCGAAAAGGTCGACAAACTGAAGGAGGAACTGAAGAAGGTAACCGACAAGGAAGTTCAGATTAATATCTTTGAGGTTAGAAAACCTGAGTTGGATGCTACCATCGTAGCTACTAACATTGCACATCAAGTTGAAGGTAAGGTTTCTTACCGTCGTGCCATCAAGATGGCGATTGCCAATTCGATGCGTGCTGGTGCCGAGGGTATCAAAGTGCAGATTTCCGGTCGTCTGAATGGTGCTGAAATCGCTCGTAGCGAGATGTTTAAGGAAGGTCGTACTCCTCTGCACACTTTCCGTGCAGACATCGACTACTGCCATACCGAGGCTTTGACCAAGGTTGGTCTGCTCGGTATCAAGGTGTGGATTTGCCGTGGTGAGGTGTTTGGTAAGAAGGATCTTGCTCCTGATTTCACACAGCAGAAGGAGAGTGGCAGCCGTAACTTCGGTAACGGCCCCAAGAACTTCCGCCGCAAGAGAAACAACAATCGTTAAAATTAAATCATCATGTTACAACCTAAAAGAACAAAATATAGAAGACCTCAAAAAGGTCGTTGCAAAGGCAACGCTCAGCGCGGAAACCAGCTGACTTTCGGTTCTTTCGGAATCAAGTCTCTGGATACGCACTGGATTACGGCTCGCCAGATTGAGGCTGCCCGTGTTGCTATGACTCGTTACATGCAGCGTGAAGGTCAGAGTTGGATTCGTATTTTCCCCGACAAACCTATCACCAAAAAACCTGCAGACGTTCGTATGGGTAAGGGTAAGGGTGACCCCGTAGGCTACGTGTTCCCCATCACACCCGGTCGCATCATTTTTGAGATAGAAGGCGTTTCTTATGACATTGCCAAGGAGGCTCTTCGCCTTGCGGCTCAGAAACTGCCTGTGACAACAAAGTTCATTGTTAGAAGAGATTACGATAAAAACGCATAAGTATGAAAGTAGCAGAAATACAGAAGATGTCTACTGCTGACCTGCAGGAAATGATTCAGAATGAGAAGGCAAATTATACCCAGATGTTGCTGAATCACGCCGTTTCTCCCCTCGAGAACAATGCCCAGATCAAAGCGGCACGTCGTAATATCGCCCGATTGTTGACGGTTCTTCGCCAAAGAGAACTTAACAAATAATAATGGTCTACACACATGGAAACTAGAAATTTAAGAAAGACAAGAACGGGTGTCGTAGTTAGTGACAAGATGGATAAGACCATTGTAGTAGCTGCTAAGTTCAAGGAAAAGCACCCGATTTATGGTAAGTTCGTTAACAAGACGAAGAAATACCATGCCCATGACGAGAAGAATGATTGTCACAAGGGTGACACCGTACTGATTATGGAGACTCGTCCTATGAGCAAAACCAAGAGATGGAGAGTAGTAGAAATCGTAGAAAGAGCTAAGTAATCATGATACAAGCAGAATCAAGATTAGTAGTTGCAGACAACAGCGGCGCAAAAGAGTGCCTGTGCATCCGTGTATTGGGTGGTACTCGTCGTCGTTATGCGTCTGTCGGTGACGTGATTGTCGTTGCTGTGAAGAGCGCAATCCCCACCAGTGATGTTAAGAAAGGTGCAGTATCAAAGGCCTTGATCGTGCGTACCAAGAAAGAGGTTCGTCGTGCAGATGGCTCGTACATCCGCTTTGATGACAACGCATGTGTTCTGCTGAACAATGCAGGCGAGTTGCGTGGTAGCCGTATCTTCGGTCCTGTTGCTCGTGAGCTTCGTGCAGCAAACATGAAGGTCGTTTCCTTGGCACCTGAAGTTCTTTAATTTTTTCAAGAGA
>JBGUVX010000006.1:0-33303 GCA_045220575.1 Bacteroidaceae bacterium | reverse complement strand
TCTGGATGAAGCCGCGATATTGTAATATTTCAGGTTTACAGGGGTTTATCCGACTTGGCTGCCGGGCTTGACCTCGCGCTGCGGGGTGATGACGGAGAGGGTGCCGTCGCAGTTCACGGCAGAGAGTATCATGCCCTGACTTTCGAGGCCCATCATCTTGCGGGGCGGGAAGTTGGCGATGAAGCATACCTGCTTGCCCACGAGGTCCTCGGGCTCGTAGTACTGGGCAATGCCGCTGAGGATGGTGCGGTTGGCGAGGCCGTCGGCAATCTCGAACTTCAGGAGTTTGTTGCTCTTCTTCACCTTCTCACAACTGAGGACGGTGCCCACGCGGATGTCGAGTTTCTCGAAGTCGTCGAAGGTGACCTCCTTCTTGATGGGTTCTGGCTTGTGGTTTTCTAGCTCATTGCGCTTGATGGTGTCGGCCAGTTTCTGCTGCTGGGCAGCAATGACGTCGTCCTCTATCTTGCTGAACAGCAGCGAGGGTTTGTTGAGCTGCTTGCCTGCGGGCAGGATGTCCGTCCGACCAAGCATCTCCCACTGGAACTCGGTGAGGTCCAGCATCTCGCGCAGGCGCTTGCTGCTGAAGGGCAGGAAGGGCTCGAAGGCAATGGCGAGGTTGGCAGTGAGCTGCAGACTGATATAGATGATGGTTTGCACACGTGCGGGGTCGGTCTTGATGACCTTCCAGGGTTCGCAGTCGGCGATGTACTTGTTGCCGATGCGAGCCAGGTTCATAGCCTCCTTCTGTGCATCGCGGAACTTGAAGTTCTCCAAGAGGTTCTCCAGCTTTTCCTTCACACCTTGGAACTCGGCCAACGTCTCGCGGTCGTAGTCGTTCAGCTCGCCACATTCGGGCACGCGGCCTTCGTAGTATTTCTGCGTGAGCTGCAGAGCACGGTTGACGAAGTTGCCATAGACGGCTACAAGCTCGTTGTTGCAGCGTGCCTGATAGTCGGCCCACGTGAAGTCGTTGTCCTTGGTCTCAGGGGCGTTGGCTGTCAGCACATAGCGCAGTTCGTCCTGACGGTCGGGCAGTTCGTCGAGGTATTCGTTGAGCCATACGGCGTAGTTCTTCGATGTGGAAATCTTGTTGCCTTCGAGGTTCAGGAACTCGTTGGAGGGCACATTGTCGGGCAGGATGTATTCGCCGTGAGCCTTCAGCATAGCGGGGAAAACGATGCAGTGGAACACGATGTTGTCCTTGCCGATGAAGTGTACGAGGCGCGTCTCGGGGTCTTTCCACCACGTTTCCCACGAGCCCAGTTCGGGGTGAGCGTCGCAGAGTTCCTTGGTGTTGGAGATGTAGCCGATGGGGGCGTCGAACCACACGTAGAGCACCTTGCCCTCAGCTCCCTCCACGGGAACGGGAATACCCCATTCGAGGTCGCGGGTTACGGCACGCGGGTGCAGACCACCGTCGAGCCACGACTTGCACTGTCCGTAGACATTGGGACGCCACTCCTTGTGCTCTTCGAGAATCCACTTCTCAAGCCAAGGCTGATCCTTATCGAGAGGCAGATACCAGTGCTTCGTCTCACGCTTGACCAACGGGTTGCCCGTCTCGGCATTGTAGGGGTTGATGAGTTCCTCGGGCGACAGGGTGGCTCCGCAGTGCTCGCACTGGTCGCCGTAGGCATCTGCCGTGTGGCAGCGGGGGCACTCGCCCTTGATGTTGCGGTCGGTGAGGAAATGTCCTGTCTGTTCGTCGTAGAACTGCTCGGTCACCTTCTCCACGAACTTGCCTTCGTCGTAGAGCTTCTTGAAGAAGTCGCTGGCCAGCTTGTGGTGGGTAGGCGAGGTGGTGCGGCTATAGACGTCGAAGGAAATGCCGAAGCGCTCGAACGAATCCTTGATGAGGTTGTGATAGCGGTCAACCACCTGCTGAACGGTGATACCCTCCTTGCGGGCACGGATGGTGACGGGCACACCGTGCTCGTCAGAACCGCCGATGAAGAGGACGTCGCGCCCCTTCAGGCGCAGATAGCGTACATAGATGTCGGCTGGCACGTAAACTCCTGCCAGGTGACCGATGTGCACAGGGCCGTTGGCATACGGCAGAGCCGAAGTTACTGTTGTTCGTTTGAAATTCTTTTCCATATTATGTCGTTTTACTTTTTAGCATAGTTCTTGATTCCCGTTTCGAGGAACTGCTTGAAGGCCTGCACGTCCTCGTCGTAGCTGTAGGAAGGCGCCAAGGGACGGCCCTCGTTGTCCACCAGCACATAGAAGGGCTGGGCATTGGCTCCGAACTTATGGCGCTGCAGATAGCTCCACTTGTCGCCAATGGTGCGCAACTTGCGAATTTCGCCCATTTCATCGATAGTTTCTACCTCTGGTAAGGGAGTCTTCTCATCGACGAACAGGGAGATGAGCACGAAGTTGTCGTCCATCAGTTGCTGCACTTCGGCATTGGTCCAGACGGCGGCCTCCATCTTGCGGCAGTTGACACAGCCGTAGCCGGTGAAATCGAGGAATACGGGCATTCCGTGTTCCTTGGCGTAAGCCATACCCTCCTCGTAGTCCTCGAAATGGAGTGTTTCCTTCTGTCCGAGCAGGAAGTCCTGCGTCTTCATGGGAGGAGCAAAGGCGCTGACAGCCTTGCAAGGAGCACCCCAGAGGCCAGGCAGCATGTAGAGGGCGAAGGCAAAGGTGATGAGCGCCAAGAAGAAGCGGGTGACGGAGGTACGCGGACGCTGGATGACCTCGC
Organism: Bacteroidaceae bacterium; assembly: GCA_045220575.1. Classification (GTDB taxonomy): domain Bacteria; phylum Bacteroidota; class Bacteroidia; order Bacteroidales; family Bacteroidaceae; genus Physcousia. The sequence goes on along the minus strand of JBGUVX010000006.1, from coordinate 30,593 downwards.
CCATCTCGTCGTATTCGTCCTCGTCGTGCGGGAAGCGAATCCAGCCGATGAAGTAAGCACCCAAGAGGGCGAAGATGATAATCCAAAGGCAGAGGAACACCTCGCGGTCGAGTATGTGCCATCCGTAGGCAAGGTCGGCTACGGAGAGGAACTTCAGCGAGAAGGCCAGTTCGAGGAAGCCGAGCGAAACCTTGATGCAGTTCATCCAGTTGCCGCTCTTGGGGGCTGACTTCAGCCACGAGGGGAAGAGGGCAAACAGCGTGAAGGGCAAAGCCAAGGCAAGGGCAAAGCCGAACATACCAATGGCAGGGCCTACGATATTCCCCGTAGAAGCCACCTCCACAAGGAGGAAGCCAATGATGGGGCCTGTGCAGGAGAAGCTGACCAGCGACAGGGTGAAGGCCATCAGGAAGATGCTGAGGAGACCGGTCGTGCTGGTAGCCTTCGAGTCAACGGCATTGCTCCAACTGCTGGGAAGCGTGATTTCGAAACCTCCCAGGAAAGAAGCCGCAAAGAGCAGCAAGAGGAGGCAGAAAAAGATGTTGAAGACGGCATTCGTGCTGAGGGCATTCAGGGCACTGGCGCCAAACAGCAGGGTGACCAGCAGACCCAGTGCCATATAGATGACAATGATGCTCAGGCCATAGGTCACAGCATCACGGATGCCCTTCGAACGGTCGTCCTTGTTACGCTTCAGGAAGAAGCTGACCGTCATGGGGATGATGGGCCAGACACAAGGTGTGAGCAGGGCAGCCAAGCCACCCAACAGTCCCATGAGGAATATCATGAGCCACCCCTTGTCCGAACTGCCCGTGGCCTGCCCTCCCTGGGCAAATGCCTTCAGTTCGTCAATGACGGGTGTCCATAGCGGGCTCCCCCCCGATAGACCCTCCTCCGGCCCCTCCCTTGTAGGGAGGGAAGTGGTTACATTTGCAGAATCAGATTCCGTCTCATTTTTAGACGTATCTGCTCCCCTCTCTACAAGGGAGGGGCTGGGGGAGGGTCCCTCGGGGGAGAGTCTTCCTTCTCCCTTAAAGCTAAAATCTACGTTGGTGGGTGGAATGCAGTTCTCGTCGTTGCAGGCACCATAGGTCAGGTAACCCGCTACCTCGTAGCTGGGTTCCGTAATCGTGAACTTCTGACTGAACGAGGCCGTGCCCTCCATGTAGGCAAGCTCCATACCGAACATATCGTCCATCTCGCGATGTACCTTGCCCATAGGACGCAGCGAACCCTTCGGCTTTGCGCCCCGAATCTTCTCCAACGTCAGTTCTGCCTTCGTGGGGCCTCCGTCTGGGATGTCCACGCTATAAACATGCCAGCCGGCATCTATCTTGCCCGTGAACACGATTTCGAACTCCGTATCGGAAAGCTTGTTCTGCTTTACACTAAAGTGAACGGGCAGTTCGAACTGAGCGAAGGCTTCGCCCAATTGGAAATTGAATGTTGAAAGTTGAAAGTTGACTGTTCCAACGAGCAACAGCAACAAGAACAATGTCCGTTTCATACCTTTTCCTTTTATTATCCTGCAAAGGTACGAATAAGCGAGCACAAAACCAAAAAAAGGGTTGAAATATGTTGTGGTGGCTCGAATTTATATTTATATAAGAATTCGGGGCAGCGCAACAGATTTAGGCCATCGGCCTTTATGGCAAAGCCATACCCTTTTTGGGGTTTTGTCGAGCGGGAGTACCTTCTTGCTCCTCTTCGCTACGCAAGCGTCACCCCTACGGGGATGCCGAGCGAGACGAAGTCAAAGGTACAAAAACGAACGCCACAAAAAAGCGGCTCCCATGAAAGGGAACCGCCGAATATTTGCAAGTAATGTACTCGTCTTACAGCTGAGGACCTGACACCTACCTTTGTCGTATACAAAGGGAAGTTGCCTTCGGTCCTAAGCCTTACAGCTGAGGACCTGCGGCAACCAGAGCCTTACCAGCCTCGTTGGTGGTGTACTTACCGAAGTTCTTGATGAAGCGGGCTGCCAAATCCTTGGCCTTCTCTTCCCACTCGCTTGCGTTGGCATAAGTGTCGCGAGGATCGAGGATAGCGGGATTTACGTTGGGCAGAGCCGTGGGAACCTCGAAGTCGAAGTAAGGAATCTTCTTCGTCTCGGCCTTCAGGATGCTGCCATCCAGAATAGCGTCGATGATACCACGAGTGTCGGGGATAGAGATACGCTTGCCAGTACCGTTCCAACCGGTGTTCACCAGATAAGCCTTGGCGCCGCTCTTCTCCATGCGCTTAACCAGCTCCTCGGCATACTTTGTGGGATGCAGCTCGAGGAATGCCTGACCGAAGCAAGCAGAGAAGGTGGGAGTGGGCTCAGTGATGCCGCGCTCTGTACCAGCCAGCTTTGCGGTGAAACCAGACAGGAAGTAGTACTTGGTCTGCTCGGGAGTCAGGATAGAAACGGGAGGCAGTACGCCGAATGCGTCAGCAGAGAGGAAGATGACGTTCTTAGCCTCTGGACCTGCGCTCTTGCCGTTCACCTTCTTGGCAATCTTCTCGATGTGCTCGATGGGATAGCTTACGCGGGTGTTCTCGGTAACGCTCTTGTCGGCGAAGTCAATTTTGCCGTCAGCGGCAACAGTTACGTTCTCCAGCAGAGCGTTGCGCTTGATGGCACCGTAGATGTCGGGCTCGTTCTCCTTAGAGAGGTTGATAACCTTTGCATAGCAACCACCTTCGAGGTTGAATACGCCCTCGTCGTCCCATCCGTGCTCGTCGTCACCAATGAGCAGGCGCTTGGGATCGGTGGAAAGGGTGGTCTTACCCGTACCAGACAGACCGAAGAATACAGCAGTGTTCTTACCGTCCATATCGGTGTTGGCAGAGCAGTGCATAGAAGCGATACCCTGCAGGGGCAGGTAGTAGTTCTGCATAGAGAACATACCCTTCTTCATCTCACCACCGTACCAGGTGTTGATGATAACCTGCTCGCGGCTGGTGGTGTTGAAGGCAACGCAAGTCTCTGAGTTCAGACCCAGCTCCTTGTAGTTCTCAACCTTAGCCTTGCTGGCGTTATAGATAACGAAGTTGGGCTCGAAAGCTTCCAACTCAGCCTCGGTGGGCTGGATGAACATGTTCTTCACGAAGTGAGCCTGCCAAGCAACCTCAACGATGAAGCGAACAGCCAGACGGGTAGCCTCGTTGGCACCGCAGAAAGCATCAACAACATACAACTGCTTGTTGCACAGCTCCTTGATGGCGATGTCCTTAACCTTGGCCCAAACCTCCTCGCTCATGGGGTGGTTGTCGTTCTTGTAACCCTCGGTGGTCCACCATACCTTGTCGTGGCTCTGAGCATCGTCAACGATGTACTTGTCCTTGGGGCTGCGGCCAGTGTAGATACCAGTCATTACGTTAACTGCGTTCAACTCGGTGTTCTGACCCTTGTCGAAACCAGTCAGACCAGCCTTTGTCTCCTCTTCGAAAAGGAACTCATAGGAAGGATTGTGGGCAATCACGGTGCTGCCGGTGATGCCGTACTGAGCTAAATCTAATTTTGCCATAACTTTGAATTTATGATTTAATGTTTTAATGATTTTATAAGTTCTCGCAACAGCCTTTTTCAAAGCGCTACAAAAGTAATAAAAAAATACGAGATACGAGTCACGAATATCGAAATTTTACCATAGGAAAGCATCTTTTTTATGTCTTTCACCTACTTTTGAGAAGTAGAGTTGGCAAATATGACGACAATTTACTAACTTTGGCCACAAATTTATCATTTGACATTCAACATTCCGACCTATGAACATCATCAATCTCAGCGAACAGAATTCCGTCATGAACCATTTCATGGCTGAAGCAAGGGACAAGAGTTACCAGAAAAACCGTCTGCTCTTCCGCAACAACATTCGTCGCATCGGCGAGGTAATGGCATACGAAATATCGAAGACACTCGATTACAAGCCAAAGACCATCACTACCCCATTCGGTCCTTCCGACACATCTCTCATCAAGGATGACATTGTGCTGGCAACAGTATTGCGTGCGGGCCTGCCTTTCCACGAAGGTTTTCTCAACATCTTTGACCATGCTGACAATGCTTTCGTCTCGGCATTCCGGATGTACACCAACCGCGAGCATACGGAAGTGGGTATTCACACCGAATACATGGCTTCGCCCTCGGTAAAGGGAAAGACGCTCATCATCGTTGACCCCATGCTGGCAACAGGCGGCTCGATGGTTGCAGCCTACGAGGCGCTGCTCAAGACTGGCAAGCCTCATCAGGTACACATTGCAAGCGTGATAGCAGCTCCCGAAGGTGTGGAAATGCTACAAAAGAACGTAGCAGAGGACACCACCCTTTGGTGTGCCGCCATTGACCCAGGCATGAACGAGCACAAGTACATCGTTCCGGGCTTTGGCGACTGTGGCGACCTCTGCTACGGCGAGAAGCTCTAATTATCTGCGCCTACTTTCTCAGCACCTTCTTACCGCCGATGACGACAATGCCTTTGTAGTCGTCGCCGACCTTCACGCCCTGAAGGTTGTAAACTCCCTGACTGTGGCGGCTGGGCTCTACGACGTATGTTTTCTCGACACCCGTGTTCAATGTGCAAATCAGCGTCAGCTTGTCGAGCTTGAAGTCGCCACTGGTGATGGTAATGCGCAGAATCTGTTTGCCAGTTTCCAGTTCCTTGGTAAGATTACCTGTAACGGTCTCGTAGGTCGCTCCATTATTGGCAGTTTTCGGCACGCTAACCTTGGCCACAGTGGTCACTCGGCTGCCCTTAACCAGTCCGATGTTGAAGCCTCCCGTAGCGGCAGAAGCCAACACGGCCTCGTAGCTGTATTCGCCCGGCTCAGTCACTTCAATGCTGTACTCCAGCCATTCGCCGGCTGCCGTATAGCCGATGCAGACTCCACCATTGCCCTTTACGAAGTCCACGCCCTCGGAATCCGAGCGATAGCTCGAATTACCCTCGCGGACATCATCGCTGTCGTGGTAGGTAACCCCATCCTCGCCCTTGTCGAAGTTCTCGGCTTCGATGGTTCCAGGAATCGTGATAACTCCCTTATAAGGCACGCGTTGAGCGTTCACCGTCAGCGACTTGGCTACCGAAATGCGGTTCTTGCCCTCCACGCTGGTGGCAATGGCTGTGATGCTGTATGCGCCCTTCTCTGTAGGAACGAAGTTGAACTTGTAGGGAGATTCCGTCATAGTGCCCACGAGCAGGTCGTTGGCATAGACACTCACGTGGTCGATGGTGGTGCTTGTGGACTTGGCCGTTACGGAAATGACTGTCGTATCGCCCACTGAGATAGTGGCAGGTCGAACGGATGAAATGGTACACGTAATGTTCTTGTCCTCCTCGTAGCGGGCAAAGGATATGCTCTTTATCTTGAAGCCACCCTTGTCAACTAGCAGGGTGAGCACGTGGCGGCCTGCTGTCAGCGGCGCAATGAACGTACCATGCAGCACCTGATAGGCACTGGCACCACCTGTCTTGGGTACCGAAACGAACTCCGTCAGGTAGGTCAGGTTATCGGGCGCGTATTCTGCCAAATGGAACACACCGCCTGCGTCCTTCGCTGCCACCTCGGCCTCGAATGCATAGAGACCATCCTCTGCAACCTCTACAGTGTAGTCCATCCAAGCTCCGTCCTTGGTTGTGGCCACGCTGCGCGTAGTATTATTAAAGGTAACGCCCGATGCGCCTTTGTCGTACTCCGTAATCTTTATTGTACCCGGCAACTGCGGAAGGGTCTCGGCATAAGGTTCACGCTTGGTGGTGGCACTGAGAACCTCGAAGCGCGACAAGCGGTCGTAGGTAGTGCCGTCCGTAGTGGTTACAACTGCCTTTAGGGTATTCCACCCTGTAGAAGTCGACGAAACTTCTGTCTGATAAGGGGCCTCCGTCATGGTGGCTACCAACTTCGAACCTACGTAGAGTTCCACTTTCTCAACGGTCTTGGTTGCCATCCTGACGCGCACCATAACGGGAAGGGCATCGCCCTTGGCCACCTTCATTGAGGCTGGGCGCACATAGATGGAGGCTTCCTTCTTCATGCCGGGGAAGGGGCTTTTGGCGTTCTTGGCAGCGTCCGACTTCATATAACTGCGCAGCCAAGTCATTGCCGGACGGTCCTCCCAAGTATTGTCGCGAATGATGCCAGAATTGCCGTCGGTCGTCCAAGTGTGCCCATAAATGTAACCCCAAAGGGTGATGCCGGCGCAGTAGCCCTTCTCCCACATATAGGGAATCTGCTCTTTGTAGCGCTGTTCCTGCAAGTTATCGTCGTAGGTACCAATGTCGTACTCTGTGCTGTAGAAAGGCATCTTCAGGGCATTCTGCAGTTTGTCCATTGCCGCCTTGAAGTTATCGAAGCTACAATCCGTCAGGTCGTGACTCTGACAGCCATAGGCATCAATGGGAGCACCAGCATCTCGCAAAGTGCGCACCAACTCGATATACTGGTCGGTGTTCCACTGGAACGTATTGAAGTCGTTATATATAAGTATGGCGTCTGGCCAGCGTTCGTGGGCCATCTCGAAGGCCTTGATGAGCCAATCGTAGCCCGTCTTTCCGCCTCCGCCCAGCGACTCCTTCATCAGCGGATTGCCTGGCTGGTGTCCGTCTATGGCCTCGTTCACCACATCGATAAGGGGCAATGTGGCATATTTCTTCTTCACGGCATCGTACCAGTTGACGATGGCTCCGTAGCGTTCAGTCTGAGAGAGACTTTCATTAAACCAGCCAGGGTACTGGGCGCCCCACGTTAGGGCGTGGAACTTATAGGTAAACCCGTGGTTCTTGGCATAGTTGAAGGCATTGTCGCAACCCCAGTTGAAGCTGCCGCGCGTGCCCTCCACAGAACCCCACTTCGACTCGTTCTCACAAGTGATTTGGTTCCACAGCGTGTAGTACTTTTCCCGTCCGTAATCCACCTGATAACTGGTGGTGATATTGCCCAGAAACTTGTCGGGATTCGAACTGAGCTGTGCCCTACCCTTAGTCGGCAGCAGCAAAGCGACTGCCAGCAATGCTAACGTACGAGTGAAACTGTGCATATTTGTATGACTTTTAATTGTTTTCATGTTTTTACGTCGCGAAGATACGATTTGTTTAATGCACATGCAAATATTTCAGCCAAATTATTTAATCAGCTGGACAAAAACGCCAACAGCCGCGAGTTCTTATCTTAACTCACGGCTGTTGATATTACAAATTAATTATTGTCACTGGACTGTCCAAATGTCGTTGGTCTCAAGGAGTTCAGCAAAGGTGTGATAGGGTTTCTTAGCCTTCACCTCCTCTATCTGAGCCTCAACAGCATCATTGTAGGTAGGAGCATCAACATCGCGGATAACACCCAGTGCCACGGGGAATCCGTCGCCATCACCCATGAGGGCAAGCTTCAGCTGCAGGGTGTTGTCCTGACAGTGAGCATCGTGGACGAGGATATCGTCCAGCGTATAGCCGTCCTTGCCGATTTCCACCTTCTTCAGACCGAAACCGTCCTGTACGAGTCCGAACTCGTTGTTTTCGCCGAACACCAGAGGCTTTCCGTGCTCCACGTAGATGGCATTCTTGGCACGTCCCTCTTTGGAATAGACACTCTCGTGCGTACCGTCGTTGAAAATGACGCAATTCTGCAGAATCTCACATACAGCAGCACCCTTATGAGCATGAGCAGCCTTCAAAATGGCAATGGTGCCAGGAGCGTCCGTTGCCACCGCACGGGCAAAGAAATATCCACGTGCACCGAAGCAGAGTTCTGCAGGACGGAAGGGATCTTCCACCGTGCCATAAGGACTGGACTTCGAAACGAAGCCGCGAGGGCTGGTAGGACTGTACTGTCCTTTCGTCAGTCCATAGATGCGGTTGTTCAGCAGAATCATGTTCAGGTCGATGTTACGACGATTGGCATGAATGAAGTGATTGCCACCAATGGCCAGTCCATCACCGTCGCCACTCACTTGCCAAACATCCAGCTTGGAGTTGGCAACCTTGCAACCTGTAGCAATGGCTGCGGCACGTCCGTGGATGGTGTTCATACCGTATGTAGCCATGTAATGCGGCAAACGGCTACTGCAACCTATACCACTGATGACGGCAATATTCTCAGGTGCCGTACCAATCTCAGCCAAAGCCTTGTGGAACGAAGCCAAGAAGAAATGGTCGCCACAACCCGGACACCACCGAGGCTGTCCTTTCTTATAATCATTAAACGAGTATGACATAATTATAGCAGTTTACTGAAGGATTCAACTAATTCACTCACCTTGAAAGGTTGGCCCTTGACTTCGTTGTATTGAGCAGGAACAAAGCCATCAACGCTCATGCGCAAGTAAGCAGCCAACTGACCCATGTTCTGCTCGGCAACAACCACCTTCGGATACTTCATAAGTACCTCCGCTGTGTTCTTGGGCAGAGGACGGATGTAGCGGAACTGTGCAAGTGCCACTTTGCGGCCCTGACTACGCAGTTCGTCCATTGCAGTATGGAGGTGACCATACGTAGAGCCGAAGCCCACGATAAGCAACTCTGCATCGTCTTTGTCGCCAAGCACCTCCAAGTCGGGCACCTCGATATTGTCAACCTTCTGCTGGCGCAGACGAGTCATCAAGTCATGGTTCTCGGGATTCGTGGAGATGGCACCCGTCTGGTTGTCTTTCTCCAGTCCGCCCAGAATATGGGTGAAACCTTCACGACCAGGCACAGCCCAATAGCGCACGCCCTCAGCATTGCGCTGATAGGGAGTCCAAGAGCCTTTCAGTTCCTCGGGCACGTAGGGAGGATTGATGGCAGGATACTGGCTAAGGTCGGGCAAGCGGAAAGCAGCCGAACCATTTGCCACATAGGCATCGGTGAGCAGCACCACAGGCGTCATGTGCTCCAGCGCCATCTTTGAAGCCTCATAGGCAGCATCGAAACAGTCAGCAGGACTCAGAGCTGCCATTACCGGCATAGGACTCTCACCATTGCGACCGAAAAGGACCTGCAAAAGGTCTGTCTGCTCCGACTTTGTAGGAAGACCCGTAGCAGGTCCGCCACGTTGCACATCGAGCACAACCAAGGGCAGTTCCATAATGACTGCCAGATTCATGGCTTCCGACTTCAGGCAGATACCAGGACCACTGGTCGAGGTCACTGCCAAGGCACCACCGAACGAAGCGCCCAAAGCCGATGCACAACCCGAAATCTCGTCCTCGCACTGCACGGTAGTCACGCCTAACGACTTGTGCTTCGACAGTTCGTGCAACACATCCGTGGCGGGAGTAATAGGGTAACTGCCCAGATAGAGTTTAAGACCTGCCTTTTCGGCAGCTGCGATGAAACCGTATGCTGTAGCTTTGTTGCCCGTAATGTCCATATATCGACCTGGCTTCTTATCGCGGGTCTCAATGCGACGGACATTCATGGCGCTGCTGTGCGTATTGTGTCCATAATCGTAACCAGCCTGGATAACCTTGATGTTAGCCTCTGCAATGGCAGGTTTCTTGCCAAACTTCTCCCGAAGGAAGTTGAAGGCGACTTCGAGGTCACGGTCGAACAACCAGCACACCAAGCCAACAGCAAACATGTTGCGGCACTTGAGCATACCCTTCACGTCCATACCACTGTCCTTCAGGCTCTCCTTCACCATCGTGGTCAGTGGGCAGGCAATAACACGGTCTGGGTCGATGCCCATCTCACGGACGGGATCGTCAGTCGTGAACTGAGCCTTTTCCAAATCCTTGGGGCCAAAGGCATCTGTGTCGATGATAATCGTAGCCGTAGGCTTGGCATAACGCAACTGTGTCTTCAGCGCAGCAGCATTCATGGCCACAAGCACATCACACTTATCGCCTGGTGTGTACACTTGTCCGGCACCAATGTGCACCTGATAACCGCTAACACCCGTCAGCGACCCCTGCGGGGCACGTATGTCGGCAGGATAGTCAGGGAAGGTGCTAATACTGTTTCCCACGGTAGCCGATACCGTAGAAAAAATGTTTCCGGCCAACTGCATACCGTCGCCGGAATCACCTGAGAAACGGACAACCACGCTGTCCAGCTCCTTAATCTCCATCTTTTTACTCTTTATTAATTAATTACCTATATCTCTAATCCCTATTCCTCTAATCTCTAATCCTCAAAAAAGTACCCCCGCCGGGAATCGAACCCGGATTGGCGGTTTAGGAAACCGTAGTTCTATCCATTGAACTACAGGGGCATAGCCGAAACCGACTGCAAAGATAGCGCAAAGCAAGAGAAAAAACAAATTTCTACACGATTTTTGCTCCTATGGCGCTTCATATTATTAATGAAACGCACACATACGTGAGCGTATGTGCACACGAAGACTCAAACCTCCTCAAAGTCTACATACTCGCCCTCGTCATCGGCAAAACGCTTCTTCTGCGGCTGTGCCTCAGAGCGGACCTCAGCATTTCCCTTTTGTCCCGCCTTGGGCAAACGGATTCCGAACAGACGTAACACAGCATTTATCAGGCTCAAGCCAAAGGACAGAACCATAAAGAGGACGATAAACAATGCCGCGAAAAGGCATCCAAGGAAACTCATGAGCAGATGAAAAAATGATTCAACACTTGCGACGGGCAACCACAAGCGAAAGGAAGACATACCACACTATCATGGCTGCCAGCGCAGTAGCTTTCAGCGGCAAACACAGCAGACAGCCCGCAAGGAAGATGAACTGAACCTTATTGTGTTCCCACGAAAGATTCTTAAACTTTAGGGAGAACAAAGGAACCTCTGCCACAAGTAGCATGCACGTAAGGAGCATGAATAGAAATAGGAATATGGCGTTGAACTTCAACGAAACCAAAAACGCATGCTGACCAACCACAAGCGAGCCCCAGAAAAGGGCGTTGGCAGGTGTAGGCAAACCTATGAACGAAGAAGTCTGACGTTCGTCGAGATTAAATTTGGCCAGTCGCAAAGCTGAGAATGCAGCCATCAGAAATGCCGTATAGGGAATATTCTTCATGAAAGGAACCAGCAATTCCGGATAGTGTACCTCGCAGAACAAACCGAAGACAATGGCTGAAGGAGCCACGCCAAAGGTGACCACATCGGCCAATGAATCCAGTTCCTTACCAATGGGAGACGAGACCCCCAACAGACGAGCCACCATGCCATCGAAGAAATCAAACACGGCACCTGCACAAATCATAATCAGTGCCCAAAAGTAATGCTGGTGGAATGCTGCCCCCGTAGCCATACAGCCACAAATCAAATTGCAACAAGTCAGCGAATTTGGAATATGCTTCTTAATCATTTCAATTTTGCAATAACGGTTTCATTTCCCGTGGTTCTGTCGCCAAGGGCAACCTGGGGAACAGCCGTCAGCGGCAGATAGACATCAACACGCGAACCCAGTTTGATAAAGCCCAAGTGTTCGTCAATCTCATAATCCGAGCCTTCTTCCAGATAAGTTACAACGCGACGAGCCATTGCTCCTGCCACCTGACGCACGAGGACCTCTTGCCCACTGGGAGTTTCGATAACCAGCGTACTACGTTCGTTCTCAATACTGGATTTGGGAAGCCAAGCAGCACGATGATTGCCGTCGTAGTGACGCACATACTTCACATGCCCGTCAACTGGAATCCAATTAGCATGTACATTCAGAGGACTCATGAAAATAGAAATCATCAGTCGTCGGTCGTGGAAATACTCTGGTTCGTCCGTTTCTTCTATGACAACCACCTTTCCATCGGCAGGAGCCACCACAATATCCGTTGTATCGAACTCAAACTTGCGGATTGGGCAACGATAGAAATTAACAATCAAGGTGTAAACTAGCGAACTGATAACAGTTACGACAATAAACGGGACTCGTGACTCGAAGCAATAGTGCAAGGCGGCACACAAACCAGCCAAACAAATTGCAGAGACTATAAGGATATGAGTGCCTTCACGATGCAGTCGTATCTTGCGTATCTTACGTAATTTCCTAAGTCTTTGTCCCATTCGGTATATAACAAGTAGGAGTCTATAGCCCCTACACCGTACAAAGTTAACATTTTTTCTTTTACAATCAAAGAAAGTGTACACAAAAAGCCATTTTTTATTCCACAAACCAACAAAAAGCACTCGTTTAGTTGCGTTTCTCAACAAAGAAGCGTACCTTTATACCCAATTTCCAGATCACACGGCATCATGACAGACTTCGTACATCTACATGTCCACACGCAATACTCGTTGCTCGATGGCCAAGCCAGCATCTCCAAGCTGCTGAAAAAAGCCACAGCCGACGGCATGCGTGGCATGGCTGTCACTGACCACGGGAATATGATGGGTATCAAGGAGTTCACCAATGCATGCAAAAAACTAAACAAGGAGCGCAAAGAGCAAGGGCTGGAGCCTTTCAAACCCATTATCGGCTGTGAGATGTATGTAGCCCCGAACCGCAAAGAATCGAAAGAAAAGGAACTTGGTGACAATGTGCGTTACCACCTCATTGTGTTGGCCAAGAACCTAAAAGGTTACCGAAACCTCATCAAGTTAGTGTCGCGGTCGTGGGTAGACGGATTCTATGGAAGACCGAGAACCGACCGTTTCGACTTAGAACAATATCACGAGGGCCTCATCATCTGCTCAGCTTGTATTGCAGGCGAAGTTCCCCATAAAATCATCAAAGGATATCTGGCAGGAGCCGAGGAAGCCATACAATGGTACAAACGGGTGTTTGGTGAAGACTATTATCTGGAGCTACAACGCCACGAGGTGAGGAATCCCAACCAAAGGGCTGAACGCGGCACATACCCATTACAACAGCAGGCGAATAAAGTTCTCATCGAGATGTCAAGGAAATACGGCATCAAACTCGTTTGTACAAACGACGTGCATTTTGTCGACGAGGACGATGCCGAGGCTCATGACCGCCTCATCTGTTTGGCTACCAACCATAACCTGAACGACCCCGACCGCATGTTATATTCGAAGCAGGAGTGGTTCAAGACAAAGGCGGAGATGGAGGCCATTTTTGCCGATGTACCAGAAGCATTGGAGAACACCTGCGAGGTACTGGACAAAGTAGAAATCTACGACATTGACCACGCCCCCATCATGCCTAACTTCGAAATACCAGAGGAGTTTGGCACAGAGGAGACATACCACCAGCGTTTTACAGACCAACAGTTATTCGATGAATTCACGCAAGACGAGCATGGGAATGTGGTCATGAGCGAAGAGGACGCCCAGAAGAAAATCAAGAAGATGGGTGGTGCAGAAAAGTTGTACAGGCTGAAATTAGAGGCCGACTATCTGGCCCACCTAACCTATATCGGAGCCAAACGAATATATGGAGATCCAATACCCGACGAAGTAAAAGAACGACTCGACTTTGAACTTCACGTCATGAAGTCAATGGGTTTCCCTGGCTACTTCCTTATCGTACAAGATTACATTAACGCTGCACGCCATGAACTGGATGTCAGTGTGGGTCCAGGACGTGGAAGCGCTGCTGGAAGCGCTGTTGCCTACTGTCTGGGCATCACCCAAATTGACCCCATCAAATATGACCTACTGTTTGAGCGTTTCTTGAATCCCGACCGTATTTCGCTACCCGATATTGATGTCGATTTTGACGATGACGGACGCGGCAAAGTGCTCTCGTGGGTAACCCAGAAATACGGAGAGGAAAAAGTTGCACACATCATCACTTATGGTACAATGGCCACCAAAATGGCACTGAAGGATGTAGCACGCATTGAGCAGTTACCGCTTGACGTGGTGAACGGGCTCTGCAAGCTCATCCCCGACCGCATGCCAGAGGTCAATGGTAAAGCGATGAAGATGAATCTGCCAAATGTCATCAGCATCGTACCTGAACTGCAACAAGCCGAGAGTTCCGACAACCGCATACTGGCAGACACTATCCGATATGCTAAAAAGTTGGAAGGCAATGTGCGCAACACTGGTGTACACGCCTGCGGTGTCATCATTTGTCGCGACGATGTCAGCGACTGGGTACCTATCAGTACCGCCGATGACAAGGAAACGGGTGAAAAGTTACTTTGTACACAATACGAGGGTTCGGTTATTGAAGACACGGGCCTCATCAAGATGGACTTCTTGGGGCTGAAGACGCTCAGCCAGATTAAGGAATGCCAACAGAACATACGTGACAGTTTAGGCATTGAGGTGGATGTTGACAAACTCGACATCTCCGACCCTGCCACCTTCCAACTCTATTGCGACGGACGAACCGTTGGAACATTCCAATTCGAATCGGCGGGTATGCAAAAATACCTGAGAGAACTGCAGCCCACGACCTTCGAAGACCTTATTGCCATGAATGCCCTCTACCGTCCGGGGCCTATGGACTATATCCCAGATTTCATCGATCGCAAGCAAGGGCGAAAGCCGGTAGAATACGACATACCCTGCATGGAGAAATACCTGAAGGACACGTACGGCATTACGGTATATCAGGAGCAGGTCATGCTACTCTCGCGTCAATTGGCAAACTTCACCAGAGGTGAAAGTGACACCCTGAGAAAAGCCATGGGTAAGAAGTTGAAGGACAAGCTGGACCACATGAAGCCGCAGTTCATCAATCAGGGAAAATCCAATGGCCACGACCCCAAAATTCTGGAAAAGATTTGGGCCGACTGGGAAAAATTCGCTTCCTACGCCTTCAACAAAAGCCACGCCACATGCTACTCATGGGTTGCCTATCAAACGGCCTACCTAAAAGCCAATTATCCTGCTCAGTTCATGGCGGGTGTAATGAGCCGAGCCAAAGATATTGCGGAGGTAACCAAATTCATGAACGAATGCAAGGACATGGGTATCGCAACCCTCGGACCTAACATCAATTATAGCCGACATAAGTTCAGTGTAGACCCAGAGGGCAATATCCGCTTCGGCATGGATGCAATATCCGGTTTGGGCATCAGCGCCGTAGATGCTATAGTCAAAGAACGGGATGCTCATGGCCTCTACAAAGACATCTTCGACTTTGCCAAACGCATACCCATCAGTACGATTAAGCGAAACGGCTTGGAAGCATTGGCTTTGAGTGGTGCCTTCGACGACTTTGGCGACCAAGTAAGCCGAGAACAGTTTTTCGCTGCAAACAGCAAGGGAGAAGTCTTTATCGACACTCTTATTAAGTTTAGCATACAATACCAACAAGCTGAACTGGAGGCACGCAACTCACTTTTTGGAGACATGGATGCCGTAGACATCACTGTCCCCACCATTCCTGTAGCCGAAGCGTGGAGCACCCTGGAACGACTAAACAAAGAGAAAGAGAAAATCGGCATTTACCTATCGGCACACCCTTTGGATGAATATGCGGTCATCATGCAAAAGGTATGCAATGTGAGAACGAACGCTCTTGCAGACAAGTCAGCTCTTGTCGGACAAGCACTTAATTTCGGAGGAATTGTTACAAATCTTCGCAAGGGACTTTCCAAACGAGGATTACCTTACGGCATTGTCACCATTGAGGACTACGATGGAGCGGGCGAATTAGCACTATTTGGCAACGACTGGGCAAAATGGAGCAGTTTTATGGATATCGGGAACTCAATTTATATCAGTGCCAACGTACAACCCCGACAATACAATCCATCACAGTTTGATTTGCGCATCGAAGCTATTGATTTCCTGGCCAATGTCAAGGAGGGGCTCGTCCACGACATTACCATTTCATTCTGGCTTGAGGACCTGGAAGAGGACACGGTGTTCGCATTAGCGAACTACGCCAAAGAGAATCCAGGCAAAGTACAGATGAATTTCCATATTCGTGAAACAAAGAAGAACATAAACCTGCAAGTCACCTCATCAAAGTTCAAAATAAACGTGACCAAGGAACTCATTGAGTATTTGGATAAGCAAGAATCACTAACCTATAAAATTAACTAATATGGCATTACACATTTCAAGCGAGAACTTTAAAGAGCTCCTTGCCACTGGCAAACCTCTGGTTATTGATTTCTGGGCCACATGGTGCGGTCCCTGCAAACGTCTGGCTCCCACGATCGAAGAACTGGCCACAGAGTACGAAGGACGTGTAAACATCGGCAAGTGCGATGTTGAAGAGGACGACGAACTGGCCATGCAGTTCCAAGTGAGCAGCATTCCTACAATTGTATTCTTCAATACCCAAGGCGAAATGGTGAAGCGTTTGGTAGGTCTGCAGACAAAAGCCGCCTTGCAACAGCAAATCAATGCGTTGATTTAATTTACGATTCGAAAATAGCAAATCTGTAAAGAATTCTATTATGGCAAACTTTGAAGACGAATTGCTGCAGGATGCTGAGGACGATGCACGCACCGTCGAATTCATTAAGCAGAATCTGCCGCAGGAACTGAAAGAGAAGTTCTCAGACGATGAGCTCTACTACTTTCTGGATGTTATCGTCGAATACTATACAGAAAGCGGTATTCTGGAAAGCGAGCCCGACAAAGATGGTTACATCGACATTGACATTGAGGCCATTGCGCAACACATGGCTAAACAGGCCAAGAAGGACGGAATGGGTGAATTCTCGCCCGATGACCTACGCTGGATAGTCGAAGGCGAAATGGACTACGCCGAAGGGGTGGACGAATAAGATGACAAACTTACTACGAACAAGATTAGAGAGCGTAATTTCACGCTCTCTTTCTTATTGCTGCAATAAAGCTCAAAGGCTATCGCCGTACTCGTTGGAGGTTGGGTCCCCCTTTTGGAATAACAAGAACAGGAAATAGTAAGGTATCAGTTGCCACCATCCCGAATGCCCGACATCGTGGCACCGCTTACAACTCTGCGCTGTGATGAACCACATCATAGGTAAAAAAGACAGGATAAGGAAGAGTGCCATTCCCGTCGGCACCTCATCACTGTTTAACGCAACATCAAGCACCTGATACCAAACAATATAAATTAAATAGGAATAAGCAAACTCCTTGCGGGAAATACGTCCTTCGAAGGAGAAGGGGCGACTGAACACTCCTTGGTTCCGAGTCAAATCGTTCGTACCCACCTCCTCTTCTTTGTCCACTTCATCGTTTTCTTCAACTCCCTTCGCTGTCACAAGGTTTTCTAACGCATCCGCAAAGGGCGCTTTCTTCTCATCGTCCATCTCGGCGGACTCACTAAACGGCGCAGCGTCATGTTCATTCTTGTTATAACTACCCTCCTGGTGCAGGGGGTTAGCAAAGTGCATGTGTTTCTTGTCACGAGCCAGCACACGCCAAATATGTCGATGGCCAACCACCCACACATAAATGCCAAGTGCCAAAAACAGCAACAGGGCAACAACCATTACCTTTTCTGATAACGGCATAGCCATCAAACATCCGTCATACACGCCATGTAAGACGACTGGAGCTAACAGTATCAGTAGCCAATTCTGACGACGCTTACCAGATTTCCCCCAGTAATATAGTGACATGAAGTAGCCCATAAACACACCATCGAAAAAGTGACCGGGCACGCTGAGCATGGCACGCATCACAGCGACAGAGGCCAGATTATCTATATTATCAAACAGATAGCCAACATTCTCCAATCCAGCAAAACCCATACTAACACATGTTGCATAGACAATACAATCCATGCGCTCGTCGAAGTATGGGTTCTTGCGAAGTAACAACCAAAGGAAAAGGAGTTTCATGCTTTCCTCGGTAAGTGCCGCTACTACGAAGGCGTTATAGAGGGCGCTTCCCAATGTGCCTTCGGGGATGGGTACAAGGGAAAGTAGTTCCTCAATAAAAACAGCAGGTACTGCACAAAGCACACCATAGAGAACGGCTTTGAGAATCCAAGGCAGAGGTTCGCGTTGATTTTTATCCAGCAAATAGATATAAAAAATTAAGACTACTGCAGGCAACAGACCTGCCACGATAGTTAACAGTACATTCATAGAAATATCATTTTAAAGTTATTCAAAAGTCATCCGAATGGTACGGGAACCATCCTCTTGCACATCAATCTCCACACAGACAACATCCTCGGGCAGAAGGGGTTCAACGAGTTCTGGCCACTCCAGAAAGCAATAATTGCCTGAATAGAAATAATCCTCACATCCCATGTCATACGCTTCAGAAAGATTCTTTAGACGATAGAAATCGAAATGATAAATTTTTGAGGTTACAAGGTCGCGAGAAGTTGCTGCGTATTCGTTGACAATTGCGAACGTGGGCGATGCCACCACGTCTTCCGTCACTCCCAACTCTGCACAGACAGCTTTGATGAACGTGGTTTTACCAGCTCCCATGCCACCATAGAAAGCAAAGACAGTTTGGTTACCCATAGCTGCAACAAACTCACGAGCAGCCTCTTGAATAGTTGAAAGTTGAAAGTTGAAAGTTAAAAGTTTCTTCATTTTTACCTCTTCTTAGGATGTAAGGTGATAAGTGGAATGAGCATCTCCTCCATGGAAATTCCCCCATGCTGGAAAGTGTTTTTATAATAGGATACGTAATAATTGTAGTTATTGGGATAGGCAAAAAAGCTATCGCCAAGGGCAAAGATGTACGATGTGCTGAGGTTGGGAGCCGGCAACTGTGCCTTCAACGGGTCACGAATTTCAAAGACATCTTTTGGATTGTAACTCAGGTTCTTTCCTAACTTATAGCGCAAATTGGTATTCGTATTTCTGTCGCCCACCACTTTAATAGGTGTGTTGCAACGGATAGATCCATGGTCGGTGGTAAGAACAATGGTATAGTCACTGGCGGCCAAGGCTCGAAACAGATCCTTTACTGCAGAATGCCTGAACCAACTGAGTGTGATGCTACGATATGCAGCCTCGTTGTTAGCAAGTTCTCGCACCATCCGGCTCTCCGTTCGGGCATGACTAAGCATATCGATGAAATTCAGCACTACTACATTCAGGTCATAGCCAGCTAATGAAGGTAACTGCTGAACCAGTTTCTCGGCAGAGACCGAATCGTTTATTTTATGATAAGTAAAGGTATTTCTACGCCGATAGCGGTCGAATTGGGTCTTGATGAGTGGAGCCTCGTTCAGGTTCTTCCCTTCTTCGCTATCCTCGTCAACCCACAGTTCAGGGAACATTTGAGCAATGATGTTTGGCATCAATCCAGAAAAGATAGAATTCCGAGCATACTGAGTGGCCGTGGGCAAGATGCTACAATAGAGATCCTCCTCGATATTGAACAGGTCGGCAATCTCGCCTGACAACATACGCCACTGGTCAAAACGGAAATTATCTATAACAAGCAGAAATACCTTCTCGCCATTGTTCAAGGCTGGAAAAACACGACTTTTAAAAATATCGGGACTCATCAAGGGACGGGTATCATCTCCCTCAATCCAGTTCATATAGTTTTTGCGGATGAATTTTCCAAATCCCAGATTGGCTTCGTTCTTCTGCATAATGAGCATTTCTGTCATCTGGCTATTTGCCGCAGTGAGTTCCTGCTCCCAATAGGTCAGACGCTTATACACTTCCACCCAATCGTCGAAAGTGCGTGCATCATCCATTTGCATACCGATTTTACCGAAATCCTGCTGATAACCCGACTGGGATACTTCTGTGACAATTTCCTTCTGGTGGATATTCTTCTTCAGAGTCAGCAATATCTGTGTAGGATTAACGGGTTTAATAAGATAATCGGCAATTTTGGAACCAATGGCCTGATCCATAATATTCTCCTCCTCGCTCTTCGTCACCATGACAACAGGGGTGGCTGGCAACATTTCCTTCATGCGGGATAGTGTCTCCAACCCACTGATACCTGGCATATTCTCGTCAAGGAGAACGAGGTCATAGGATGTCTGTGCACATTGTTCCAGCGCATCAAATCCATTCGTCACCGTATCAACCTCATATCCCTTCTTCTGGAGGAACAAGATATGAGCCTTCAACAATTCTATTTCATCGTCTACCCAAAGCAATTTGTATGTACTCATAGGCTAAAAACCATAAGGAAAATCGTCATTATCTTCTGCATCTTCTTCGATATCAGCCTCAGGCTGCACATCATCGGGATCGACAAAAGGAAGATCCAAGTCATCGATGCGCAGGTCTTCGGGAATATCCAGCGGAACGAACTGACGGTCGAAGAACTCTTTATATTCGTCGAAGCTGAATGAGGTGCCCAGACGGGCAAGGTTCTCGTCACTGATGAGCAAGGTTCGGATGCCTTCGAGCACCTTCAGCATGTGAGGTTCGGCATAGAGAGCCTGCGCATAGGCGTGCACCTCGTCGTAACTGAGGAAGCCTTTGATGCACATCATGGACAAACCATTGTCTTCAAGCACCTCTATCTCGAAGTTACGCACCATGTAACTAGTGAAGTTGTAACGCGCCATCTCGTACAGCAACTGATCTTCGTCGAGACTGTTGGTTGGATAAGCCAGTACGAAGTTGAATGTCGAGTAGCGTTCAGCACTCAAAGTATCGGCGACCTGTGTCGAATCACCATTTACCCAGTCCGACCGACGTCGTTTCCAGATATCGCTTGAATTGTATTTATCGTCCGAAAGCAACCGTCCATCCTGTAATCCCTTCACAATGTAACCTGCCATTTCAGCAATTTCTTCCTTTCCGTAGTTCTTCACAATTTCCTTGAGCAGGTCCAAGAATTCCGTCCTATGTCCAGTATAAAGCAAACTCATCGCTTGGATGAACATGATGCGGGCCCTGTGCCTACCCTGTTCAAAATTTTCGGTGTGGAATCTGAAATTACTATCCACTTCCTCGTAGCGATTGTCCTTGTAGGCTTCGTACGTTGCAGCATACAACGAATCCTCCATGTGACGTCCATACCTGGCAATCATCTCGTAGTTAGGATTGGCCAAACGAATCGCATTCTTGTCTTCGGGAAAAGCCGCTATCAGCGAATCACGGAACACCAGTGCCCTCTCCGTGCTATCCATGCGTCCGTAGAGCAGGAACAGATGGTAGAATGTTTCGGCCTTCTTCTCCGTCTCTGGAAAATCCTTGAGCAAACGCAATAACAGCCGTAGAGAATATGGGTAGTTCTGTATCTTCTCCATTACCTTTATGCCCCCTTCAAAGAGCGCGGGTTCCAGCAACTGGTTCGAGGCAGCCATTTGTTCCTCCGTAAAAGGAATCTGTGCCAAGTAATATTCGCGATGATGCGGGTCATTGGCCAGCGAGTCACGAACACGCTGTTCTTCGGCTTCCTTCTCTGCCTCTGCAACAGCTTCCAACGAGTCCGTATTCTCATCGTAGTTATAGTCCTCGAACTCGCCACCCGCCGCCACAGTCTTATTCGAACGACGCCAGTTATCCTCATTCTTGCGATTACCCCACCGACGCTGGAATTCCTGTTTTCCCGTCATCACCGTCTGTGGATTATAAAAATACCAAGCGCCTTTGGAGTTCGATGTCGCAGGCATATTCGGCGTGTTCGCTTTATTCGTCTGCTGTGTGCCTGTATTTGTCCCGCCCGTATTGGCTGTTCCATTGGCAGCAGCCTTCTTGGCTTCTTCCTTTTCTTTCTTCTTCAAGGCATCGATAATGCGGTCAATAGCTGCCAGACAATCCTTCTCCGGCATCTTGGCTAATGCCTGCAAACTATCCTGCAGTTTAATTACGCCCAAAGGCGGAGCGGCTTCATCCAAAGCCTTGGAGCGAGCCTCCGCCTCTTTATATGCATCATGCTCTTTGTTCAGGATACCGATACAGGCCGCATAGGTGCGCTGGGCATCAACATAGTTCTCACGTTCCCAGTAAACTTGTGACAATTTCAGCAGCAGAACGGCTTTGGCAATACCATTCCGCGTACTTTCCTCAGCACCTTTCTCATACGCTCCGATAGCATTTAAGGTATCGCCCGCATTCAGGTAGATGTTTCCTATTGCATAATACACTTGATCCAAGTATTCCTTGTTTTTGTCGCTTTTGGCCATGCGTTGCAGTTTCTTTATCATCTGCTTATACTGCGTGCCCGATAGCGCTTCGGTTTGGATGATGCGCGCATTAAACGCCAGTTCGTATGGCGGATTGCTGCGGATAACCTTCGAGAATGACTTGTATGCTTCCTTTTCCAGCCCCACCTCATGCTGCAACTGTCCCACCAAGAAGTTCAAACGCGCACGCTGAATCTTATGAGGGGTATTCTTAATGGTTTGAATCACCTCCGGGATTGCTTCGGAATATTGCCCCGTCTCTATCAGATAGGCAGCCCGTGATGCTATCATCTCGCGCCGCCCCTCTGTCGACATGCTATCACGACGCATTTTGTCCAAGACGTCCTCTGCATCGTAGGGCCACTCAAGGGCCACATAGCAACGCGCGAGCCATGCCTTGGCCACACTGCAGACTTCGGGTTGTGTGGAATAGAGCCGTACAACATAGTTGAATGTTGAAGCCGCTTCTATGAATTCGCCCTTATTGAATTGCGCCTTTCCCAACATTAGCCAAGCATGCTTCAAGTATGGATTAAATTCCTTTCGAGCCAAGAATTCCTTCTGCTTGGGAGTCTTTTTCTTATTGCCTGTCGTCGTAGGACGTCTTTTAATGCTATGCAATTTGATAGCTTTCTCACATTTCAGGATGGCATTGTCGAAACTGCCCTTGCCCATATTGGCCGTACTCTTGTTGGTACTCAGGTTCATGGGCAAGAAACTGGTATAATCATCCTGATGTCCGTTTTCCTGAGCCTCAACGCCTTCGGCATAAGCTACTTGTCCGTTGTAAAGCGTATTGAAACGAGCCGTCGTAGCGTGAAAGAAACGGGTAGCCGACGTATTTTTTTTCGTAGAACAAGCAGTTATGAGTACTTGAGCAAATAAGAGAATGAGGAAATATGACAGCAACTGCCATCTTATCCCATTTTTCTTTTGACAAGTCTCTCTCATTTTCTCAAATTCTCATTATCCTCTTTATATAACGTACACGCGCGAGAATTATTGCCTTTATCGGTTCCTTCGATCGTTAATAATCATCAGCACCTCGTCCTTCACGTCATCGGGGAGTTCCACACCACGCAACTGCAAGCTACGCACCCAACCTGCGACTTCATCCTCACGCATTGTGTATAGCACTTCACGAAATTCTTCGGTTTCATCGGGCGAAAAAGCATCCGACGGACGACCTTTAAAACAGTCTAGTTCCTCATCGTTGTAGTATTCTATCTGTTTACTCAATGCCGACAGCAGACTTTCCTTTTCACACACCTCATGCTGCCCGCAGCATTCCATATCCAATGGATTCAACGCAGTTTCCTCTTCGGGCTCATGCCGATAACGCCACCAGCCAACGACTGCAGCCACCAATCCCAACAGCAACAGGATGCCGACAACATATATTGCTAACTGCATATCCTAAAACCTGCTTTTTCCAGATTGTCCCAAAACGTGGGATACGACTTGCTCACAACCTTTGGATTCAGAATGCGTATCATCGGTCTGCAACAGCACGCCGGTGCAAAAGCCATTGCCATACGATGGTCGTCGTATGTATGGATGACAGGTATTCCATCCTCCTCCGATGAATAGAATCCGCCCCATTCCAACTTGCAGTCCGAGTCATCCAACCGATAGCCCAACGTGTACAATTCGTTACGCAAGGCCGCCAGTCGGTCGGTTTCCTTGATACGCAGGCTCTCCACGCCTGTCAGACTATAGGGAATATCCTTCAGGGCGCACGTCACCGCCACGGTCTGCGCCAAATCGGGACAATTTGTGAAGTCGCACGTCAGATAGTCCGTCTCCTCTCCCTGTTTGAAGATACGTATGCCCCGTTGCCCGCTGGCGCATATACATTCTTCTGTTCCGACGCCAAGCACATCAAAAATCCGTCTTACGCAACTATCGCCCTGCAGACTGTCCATTGACAAGCCAGGCAGTTCCACCCAAGCATTCGGGTCCTCGGTCAGCGCTACTATCTCATACCAGTAGCTGGCAGCGCTCCAGTCGTTCTCTATCACGTAGGGTGTGTGCTTATAAGTTCCTTGTTTCACCCGAATCGAATCTCCACTCTCCCACTCCACTTCGGCACCGAAGGTGCGCATCATCTGCATTGTCATCTCCAGATAAGGTTTACTTGCGATGTGCCCTTTCAACTTTAGCGTAAGCCCCTTTTCCAGCACGGGGCCTATCATCAACAATGCGGACAGGAACTGCGAACTTACGTTCGCTGCCATCTCCACATTACCACCCTTCAAGTTCTTACGTCCTACAATGCGAAGCGGTGGAAATCCCTCCTCACCTTCGTACTGCACATCGGCACCAAGCTGTCGAAGTGCATCAACCAAGATACCGATAGGACGGTGACGCATGCGTTCCGTACCTGTAATAGTGTGTGCTCCGGGAGTGACGCACAGATAGGCCGTCAGGAATCGCATGGCAGTGCCCGCTGCACCAATATCTATTACTTCGGGCATATCGCGCAGGGCAGCAATCATCACCTGCGTATCATCGCAATCCGACAGATTCTGCGGTTTCTCCTCGCTACCACTCAGTGCATTGATGATGAGTGCGCGGTTCGAGATACTCTTGCTTGCAGGCAGACTAATCTCTGTCCCAACTGTCTGTGCGCGCTTGATATCAATATATTCGTTTGCCATAAAATAAGTTTTCAGCGAACAAATTTACAAAAAAGTTTGGTCATAACAAAAAATCGTTGTACCTTTGCACTCGCTAAGGCAAAAAGAGCGGGATGTAGCTCAGCCCGGTAGAGTACGCGTCTGGGGGGCGTGTGGTCGCAAGTTCGAATCTTGTCATCCCGACTCAAAAGCACCGAATCCAAATGGGTTCGGTGCTTTTTTCATTGCTGAAGCGAGTTTCGCATTACTCTCGTACAATCGTAAAATTCAGTTGTTTGCGTTCGAGGTTGGCACTGGCAATCTTGATGCGGACCTCATCGCCCAATGAATAACGACGGTGAGTGCGACGTCCCCAGAGACAATATTGTTTCTCATCGAACTCGTAGTAATCGTCATCGAGGTCTCTCAGGGGCACCATGCCCTCGCATTTGTTCTCGTTGATTTCCACGTACAAGCCGTATTCCGTAACGCCCGATATTGTGCCGTCGAACTCCTGACCGATGCGATCCTGCATGAACTCCACCTCCTTGTACTTGATGCTAGCGCGCTCGGCCAGTGCGGCGGTCTGTTCCATGCTGCTGGCATGTTCACACTGTTCCTCGAATTTACTCTTCATTACGCTCCGACCGCCCTCGGCATAACGGTACAGTAGGCGATGAACCATCAGGTCGGGATAACGACGGATAGGACTGGTGAAGTGGGTGTAGTAATCGAAGGCCAGTCCATAGTGCCCGATGTTCTCGGTGCTGTACTTGGCTTTCATCATGGCACGTAGCGTTACCATCTCCACCAGATTGCGGGCCTTGGTATTCTTGGCATCATGCAGCATCTTGTTCAGGCTCTGTGCCACCATCTGGTTTGAACCTGTAGGCTTCAGCTTCAGGCCGAACTTCACGACGAACTCGGAAAGATTGATGAGTTTGTTTTGATCGGGCTGGTCGTGGATTCTATACACGAACACCTTGCTTGAGTTGTCTTTGGCCTTGGGGCCCTTGCCCTTACCGCGTTTCCCTATGCTTTCAGCCACAGTACGGTTGGCTAACAGCATAAATTCCTCTACCAGCTTATTGGCATCCTTGGCCACCTTGAAATATACGCCCAGCGGTTTGCCATCCTTGTCAATGTCGAAACGTGTCTCACAACGATCAAAGTCAACGGAGCCCTCCTGAAAACGACGGCGGCGCAGGGCTTTTGCCATACGGTTGAGGATGATGAGTTCCTCAGCAAAATTCTCTGCTGGCTCATATTCTGGTTTTTCCGGGTCTATATGGTCGCCAGGGTTCTTGTAATCCTCCTCGCTGGCCTCGCCATGAGCTTCAAGCACCTGCTGCACCTCCTCATAGATGAAGCGACGGTTCGAACGAATTACGGTTTTAGCCAAATGCCAATCCTTCACCACTGCCTCCTCATCCATCAGGAAGATGACGCTGTAGGTCAGTTTGTCCTCATCAGGCCTGAGAGAACAGATGTTATTACAAAGGCGCTCGGGTAGCATGGGAATCGTGCGGTCCACCAGATACACACTGGTACCACGCTTCTGGGCCTCTTTGTCGATGATGCTGCCTTCGGTGACATAGTGCGACACATCGGCAATGTGCACACCCACCTCATATAATTTACAATTTGACGATTTACTATTTACCATTTTCCTAATGGAGATGGCATCGTCAAAGTCCTTGGCATCGCGCGGGTCGATGGTGAAAGTCATGACGTCGCGCATGTCCTCACGCCGACGAATCTCCTCCTCGGGTATCTCTTCACTGATACGGTTGGCGGCATCTTCCACCTGCTGCGGATAGTGGTAGGGCAATCCGAACTCGGCCAGGATGGCATGCATCTCCGTTTCGTTCTCACCAGCCTGTCCCAGCACCTCTATCACCTTGCCGATGGGATTCTTGGCTTCGGCTGGCCATTCTTGTATCTTCACCGTCACCTTATCACCCTGCTTGGCACCCTTCATGTTGCGGCGCGGAATCAGTATGTCGTTGGCAAGCGTGCGGTCTTCGGTTATGAGGTAGGCCAGATCGTGGTGAACCTCCAATCGTCCCACGAACGTCTTATCGGCACGCTTCAGTATCTGCGTCACCATGCCCTCGCGAACATGTCCCCTGCGACGAGCCATCATGGTCACACGGACGCGGTCGCCGTCCATAGCGTGCAGTGCGTTGCGCTCTGCCACCAATATTGGTTGTCCGCCTTCGTCGGGCAGGAAGGTATTCTTGCCGTTTGCCTTACGTGTGAAGATTCCTTCCATCACCTGGCTCTGTTGCTTCAGTCCGTAGCAGTACTTGGGCTTCTCAGTAATGAAGTCATCGGCCAGCATGCTTTCAAGCACATCGTAGCAAAGCATCTTGGCAGGATGGGTGTCCAGTCCCAGCAGTCGGAACACCTCTTTCAGTTCATAGCGTTGTGTGGGGCGTCCCTCAAAAAGTCCCATCACCCGTTCTTCCATCTGTTTCTTCGTGATGCGCTTGGCACCTTTCTTCTTTCCCTTGCCCATGGTGTTTTTGCATTATTTCGTAATTCAATGTGCAAATATAATGATTATTGCGAACATTTTCTTATTTTTGCATGAAATTATGAATTGTGAACTATGAATTGTGAATTTAATAGAATCCTTGTGACGGGAGCCTCAGGCTTCGTGGGGAGTTTTATCTGCAGCGAAGGGCTGGAGCGGGGCTTTGAGGTGTGGGCAGGAATGCGCAGCACCAGTAGCAGTCAGTATCTGAAGGACGAAAGACTCAGATTTGCCGAACTCGACTTGGGCAACTACGAACTCCTGTGCCAACAACTTCGCCAATACAAGGAGGCAATGGGCGGCAAAGGCTGGGACTACGTCGTTCACGCAGCCGGAGCTACCAAAAGCCTGAAGCGAGAAGGCTTCTTTAAGACCAACACCGAGGGGACAAAGAATCTGGTGCGTGCTCTGATTGCCGAAGACATGGTGCCCCGTCGTTTCGTCTTCGTCTCGTCGCTCAGCATCTTCGGTGCCATACATGAGAAGCCATACCCCTACGAGCCCATACGGGATACCGATACGCCAGTGCCCAACACGGCCTACGGCGAAAGCAAATGGCAGGCCGAGCAGTTCCTGCAAAGCCTAAATTCTCATGGCGAAGAGCAAACAGTAAATGGTAAATCCCCCCAAGGTTTCCCTTACGTGATTCTGCGTCCAACAGGAATATATGGTCCACGCGAGCGCGACTACTTCATCATGGCCAAGAGTATCAAGCAACACGTTGACTTTGCCGTGGGGTATAAGCCGCAGGACATTACCTTCGTCTATGTCGACGATGTGGTGCAGGCCGTCTTTAAAGCTTTCGACGCCCCCAATGCCGTAGGCAAGGGATATTTCCTGAGCGACGGGCGGGTGTACAACAGCCGCGCCTTCAGCGACCTGCTGCAGCAGGAGCTGGGCAATCCCTGGGTGCTTCACATCAAGGCACCCCTATGGTTCCTGTGGATTGTGTGTGCCATCAGCGGCACCGTGAACCGATGGATGGGCAAGCTCACCACGCTCAACCTCGACAAATATCATATCCTGAGCCAGCGCAACTGGCAATGCGACATCGAACCAGCCCGCTGCGACTTGGGCTACGAGCCGCAGGTACAGCTTGAGGAAGGTGTCCGCCGCTCCGTCCAGTGGTACAAGCAAGCCGGCTGGCTATAACCCTATTTCCATCCTATGCCCTACCAGAAAAACGAGAAGTCGGGATTCCGCGTATTTTCATCGCAGGATGAATACAGCCGCTCGGGAGGCGAGGGGCGGAATGGTGTTTCCCGGCTAATAGGCATATTTTTACTGCTGGTGCTGTGCATTTTCGCTGGTTACTATGCGTATCAACACTATCCAGTTACGGAGGAAGATGAGCCAGAAGCCTATCGGTTCGAAGACGAAATATCATCCGACAGCGTCTTCTTCAGCCTGCATCCCATAAGTCCAGACTTCATACCCTACAACAAGACCAAGTACGACTATTTCATAGACTTCTCCATACAGGGGTCGGCATACGGAATGAAGTTTGGGACCGAAAACGGCGATCTTTCGCAATTGGCTCTCGAACTGCAGCAACTGAGCGATTTCGGATACTGTGCCCGTGCCTGCAAAGAATATGGGGCTATGTACAAAACCGATTTCGTCTACGATGTTTTGCGTATGACGCTGGCTACCGACGAGAACAAGCCCAAAGCCACACCCTACGAAGTCACCTACCTGCTCCACATCATGCGCCGCGACCCACACATGCGCAACGACAGCCGCCTCATCGCCGCCGACCTGACTAATGCCATGAATTCCGCTTGTCTCGACTCCATAGAACAACGCCTCCAACGCGAGCTCCTCGCAAAAAACGCCATCGTCGTATGGGAATGCCACAGCTCCATTTCGGTCATACAGAACAACAAACCATCGTGTCTGCTGCAGGCACTGGCCGAAAGTCCTGCCCTGTGGCACGCCAGCGAGGACCAACTTGCAAGAGCCAAAGCATGTGCCCTGCTAATTGTGGACCGCATTTCAGAAGGAGCCAGGCTACATCATAAAACAGAAAAAGACATCGAAGGATTCCGCCACATTGCCTACGAGGAAATAGAGGCAGCCTTCTCCCCCACCCCCCATCACATCGACTTCAGCAACACCCAGCAAGCCTTCACCACCCACATCGCCCCCTCGCACTAACGCGATTACCCAAACGACAAAAGAAGCAAAGGCATTAAAACGCTGACAACCGCACCTGCCACCCTTCGAGTGACAAGTGCGGTTCTTCTGCTCGTGAATGCCCGTAAGGCCTCTGCTATCGGCGGATAACCTTACGAGTGCTTCCGTCCTTCATGCGGATAACATTGATGCCACGTTGAAGATTTATTCGAACAAGACATGGCGGGCAGGATGTTATCTCACCCTTACCATCTCGTACTCCTCTCCTTCTCCGTCACGACCTATGAACTTCTCATCAGTCAAGCTGATGATATGATTCTTCTCAGAACCGAGATAATCGTTTTTCCATGCGGGAATCTCATCTTCGGCTTCCATTTTCAGTTTCCGCATATAGTCGAAGTCCTGATCTTTTTTAGTCGCTGTGCTTATTTTATTTATTTGAATATCAGACTGTTCTATTTTCTCCGTAAGTTCATGTCCCGATATGCTCCACGTACCCTTGTTAGTAATAGCATAAGTAATGGTTACAACATTATTGTAATCAGGTTCATTTACCCATATTCGCTCACGGTAGGTTATTGTTATCTCAAGCGTATGGTCTTCGTAGTACTCAAACATACTCTCGATGGTATTAGTTCTTTTGTAGCCATCATCGGTCGTGTCATCCTCACCTTGACCAGCAATGCTCCACGCACCAACCATCTGTTTTTCTTGCTCGTTCAACTTTGTCCCACAACTTACGAGGAGGACGGCGGCAAACAATCCCGCCAACACTGTTTTCATTGTTTTTTTCATTGTCTTATGTTTATTATTATAGTTTATTACTCTTCTTTATTTTTCAAGAAAACATGGTAAATCTTCTGGCAGAACCAGATAAGCGCAGCAAGGATTAATACTAACCCTTTCATCGCTTTTCCATATCTTGGCTGCATATCCAACCAGTAGAGTAAACCTATTATGACTGCCATCACAACAACCCCAATAAGGATGCGTATAAGCACGTACGCCCAAACGGGTGAATTCTGGAATAACTCTGATAGTTTCTTCATACTTATGTGTTTTAGTTATTAATTATGAATACGCACAAAAAGAAAACGTGGACTTCACTTCGTCTACGTTTCTGAGGTATCGCCAAACACCCAACCTACTTTAACGAGTAAAAGCCCACGCCATCGGCGTGAGCATCCAGGCTTTTTACTCTTGTAGGTTTCTTTGATTTTGGCGAATTTCAGAAACAAGAATCTAAGCGGACGCTTCTGTCTGTATGTCTTTGTATGTTTATCTGCTCATGGGCGATTAGTTTTTGAATTTAGTGTGGTATTGCGGTATATTCGGGGGCGTTGTCCTCGGCGGCATAAAGCATGCCGTTATCCTCAAACATACCCTCGAAACAAAGGTCTTCGTCGATTTGAGGCCAGTGAATGCCTCCGTATGAGAGATAGAAATCACGACGCTGCTCATCTGTGGCATTGGCGAGTCGAGGCCAC
>JBGUVX010000005.1:0-85090 GCA_045220575.1 Bacteroidaceae bacterium | reverse complement strand
ATATTACAATATCGCGGCTTCATCCAGAGGCCGCGATTTCTTTGTCGATTATTTTGTTCGTACCGTTTTATTTCATAACTTTGCAGCAATTAAGACAAATAAAATGGAAACCAAGGAACCTGCAACTGCATACTATACTGGAGCAATGATAGATGCAATGCGTACGAGCATTGTCGATTCTGTCAGGAATGAACAGAATACTGAGAAGTTGGAGCGTTTGTATTCCTTCTGTTTCCCTAATGGTAAGACATTTGCCGAACAATATGCCGAATCCAAGGCCTTTTGCGAGAAGGCTTATCCACCTGAAATCTGGCCCGAACTGGCCAAACACAACTATTTTGTCCTTCACATGCTCAACGACAAAGAGCCTGAAACAAAGGAGGATTTGGAAAAGCTGCTGAGCGAAGCTGACGAGGAAGAAGAGTTCGCCATTCCCCAAGAACAAGTAGATGCCTTCTTTAAGCAACGATTCTACACATCCCCGTTGTCGAATATTCTATCGTTATGACAATAGTAAGATAGAAATAGTCCGACTGTACTTCAACTCAAAGCAGAACGGATAAACACCTCCAACTCCAAACCAGCCTGTACTGACAGCGAAGCGTCGTTTGGACGCACGCGACCTGTCGGGTGGGGCGGCGCGATACTATCCCTATGGCACACGCATTACTATCGCGTGGCTTGATGCCATACTAATCCTTCCCTTGTCACACAGCTGTGTGTCAAGCGTAGGAACACTATGCCTCCGCCCCAGCGACACTATTCCTCCGCCGTAACGTCAGCCCACCCCCTGCCAGACAACGCTATGCCTCAGCCTATAAATACGGTTCACCTGCAAGACCCTGTGTTTGGCTTAACAAAAACCATAAAAATCCTCACTTCAGTATGTATCGGACTAACGTCCTTTCTAGATGCAAGGCATATATTTTTCCTTGTGAGCAAGCTCCCAGACAAAAATATCCACCTCTCATCTTTGTCTTTTACAAAGCCATCACATACCTCGTGAGCAAAGACCGCGGTTCTACGAACCTAAAAAACTGTTATTCTTTTGTAATAACATAGAAAACAGTTGACAAGGTTGAAATTGTTTTTTAGGCTTGGAAAGCCGATGTTTTTGCTTTTTGATGGTTGTAATAACGGAGTTATGTGATGAGAGTTATGACTTGGGCGTAAGAGCTCGCTCTTAAAGACAAAGGCATAGCACTCGGCACGAGAGCTCAGCAGGAGCTACAACCATCAAAAAGGGTTATTCTGGTTTTTGTCTTCCCCAAACGACTTGGTTTTGTGTGGAAGATTTTCGGTGTCAAAGTGTCAAAGTCATTTGTGTCAAAATGGATTTCGGAATATCAAGAAATGCTCACTATAATATATATATTATAGTGGACTAAAATCTAAGTTGGAAAAACGATTTTGACATTTTGACCTTGACACCAAATGACACGCCTAAAACTCGTGGGGAATGGCGGATTCTCGCATTAAAAACTCGTGGGGAATGGCGAATTTTCATGAAATAAACTTGTGGGGAATGGAAATAATTACTATCTTTGCAGCAGAAACAGAGGACTTTATGGAAGAAAGACTATTCAAGAGAAAGATTTACGCTCAATTGCTGAACTGGAAACAGGAATCGGACGGTAAGAGTGCGTTGCTCGTTGAAGGCGCACGGCGCATCGGTAAATCAACCATTGTGGAAACCTTCGCCAAGAACGAATACGAGTCGTATTTGCTGATAGATTTCAACAAGGCATCGAAGGCCATCAAGGATTTGTTTAATGACCTAATGGATTTGGACTATCTGTTCCTGTATCTCCAGACAGCATATCATGTAACACTGAAACCAAGGAAATCTGTCATCATCTTCGATGAGGTGCAGAAATGTCCGATGGCGCGTCAGGCCATCAAATATCTGGTGGAAGATGGGCGTTACGACTACATCGAAACAGGTTCTCTTATCAGTATAAAGAAGAATACCGATGGTATCACGATTCCCAGCGAAGAGGACAGAATACTGATGAATCCGATGGATTTTGAAGAATTCCGTTGGGCATTGGGCGACGAAGCAACAGTTCCGCTGCTACGCAAGTTCTGGGAACAGCAGCACGCCCTTGGCCCGGCTCATAGGGAAATGGCACGCAACCTACGGCTATATATGCTGGTGGGTGGTATGCCACAGGCTGTAAATGCCTACCTCGACACCAACAACTTCAGCAAAGTGGATCAAGTAAAGCGGCGCATACTTAAACTGTATGAGGATGACTTTCTGAAGATAGACCCCTCAGGACGCGCGTCGGTCATGTTCCGCTCCATCCCCGGACAACTGAGTAGAAATGCAATACGATATGTGCCATACGCGGCTGTAGGCAAGGTGGACGAAGAGAAAATGACGGAACTGCTAAAGGCTCTGGAGGACAGCAAGACGGTAAACATGTGCTACCACGTGAACGACCCGCAGGTAGGTATGGGACTAACGAAGAACAAAGACCAATTTAAGATGTTCGTTTGCGACACGGGGCTGTTCATCACGCTGGCGTTCTGGGACAAGAGCTTTACGGAGAACATCATTTACGAGAAGCTTTTGGGTGACAAACTACCCGCCAATCTTGGCTATGTATATGAGAATCTTGTTGCCCAGATGCTGGTGGCTGCAGGGAATGAACTCTTCTACCACACTTGGCCACGTGACGAGAAACACTACTATGAGACAGATTTCCTGCTGTCTCGCGGAGCAAAGATTTGTCCTGTAGAAGTGAAGTCGTCGAACAGTAAGTCACATGTTTCGCTGGATGAGTTCTGCCGCATTTATTCGTCCAGGATATTGTGGCGTTATCTGGTATATACCAAGGACTTAGTAAAAGACCAACAGACGCTGATGGTGCCTGTTTATATGGTGCCGTTTTTGTAATAGTACAGCTTGACGCAGTCAATAGTCAATAGTCAATAGTCAATAAGGATTTTTGAACTCGTAAAAACCTCCATTATATAATATATATTATATAATGAGGTAAAATCCCATTCTTTTTTTCTCTTATTGACTATTGACTAATGACTACCGAAATCCCTGTCTTATTCTGCCGCAGAGTGGGTAAAAACACACCAATCGGCAAAATAAAGTATACTTTAATCTGCCGATTGCACACATTTTTAACTTTTGTCCCCTTCGGTTATTAAAGACTGGAATGAAAAGGGCTATGGTTGAGTAGGCGAGACACGCTCATGTAGGCGGTGCCTAAGCTTAATCGATGAATAGCTGCGATGTGAATGGAGATTCATACTAAAGCAAATGAAAAAGTGGCATCGTGGGTGCCACTTTTTCATTTGTTAATAGAGTAATCCGAAAAGCCAAAGAGGTATCTTATCCCCGTGGCCTATGTCTATCTTGTCGCTGACAACAAAGCTATTCTCAACGTTCTTGATTTGTGAGAACCCTTTGTTTTTCCCACCAACTTCAAAAAGCCATTTTCCATCGACCACCAAATCACCTTGCGTTGGCATACTCAACTGATGGGCTACACCAGTTTGTGAGGAAAGATAGGTCTCGCGCATAGTTCCAGATTCAGCCTGTGGAGCCAGCGCATACATAAGATTGGTATTATTGAAGAGTATCTTCTCTGGTTTCGTCAGTATGTTCATTCCTTCAGAGGCAGTATAGAGACGTCGCATCAAGGCTGCTTTGTCCATGAGGTCAATCAGTTTCAATACGTTGTTTCTCGATGACTGGAGTGTCTTGCACAGCGAACTGATATTTAGCGTATATGGTGAACATTCTGCCAATATAGCCATCAGTTGCTTGGCTTTATATACAGAGTCATATTCTATGTTGGCTACTGACGGTATCTCAGATGTAACAATAGTGTCGATAATCTGCTGTAAGCGGTCGAAGAACCCATCACCCTCCTCTCGGTAAAAAGGATAATAGCCTCGTTCAAGATATTTCTCGAAGTAGGGTAATACTTTTACCTTTGAAGTTATTTCCGATGCTGTGGTAAAATGGTTCTTCAGCAGTTCTTCCAAAGTCAGAACTGGCAACTTTGCAACTTCCTCCAGTTGAAGATACTCCCTAAAGGACAGTCCGTGCAATGTGTATTGTCTGTGACGACGTGACAAATCACCTACGAGCGATTCCTCCAACTTCAGCATGGATGAGCCTGTCACAACGATATGCATACCAGGATACGAATCGTAGATATTCTTTACTTCCTGCTGCCATCCTTTGTATTTATGCACTTCATCCAGAAAAAGGTGAGTTCCTCCGTGCGTATAGTGATATTCTGCTAACTGCAGCACAGAATGGTTGGCAAACCATACGTTGTCCAACGATACATAGAGAGCCTTTTCTTTATCAGGGAACGATCGAAGAATATGCTGCAATATCATCGTTGTCTTGCCCACACCCTTGGCCCCCTTAATCACAATAAGCTTATTGTCCCAGTTGATTTGCTCATAGAGGTAACGGGTGAAATGCAAGTTGGTTGCAGCCAGCAAACGTCCGTAAGTACTGAAGAGTCTATCCATACAGCAATGTTTTTATTTGTTTTCGACGGCAAAGATATAATTTTAACTTTAGAAAAACGAATTTCGCTCGACTTTTTTACTTTTGAAAGTTAAAAACGCGGTTTTACCTATCGTCAGTAGTGTGATGCCAAATGCTACATGAATAGCCAGCGCAATAGAAGAAAGCTGCAGGCACGCACTCAATGCCTCACTTCTCCCCCTTTCACTTCTCACTTTTTAGCTTAAAACAGCGCTCTGCCATTGCCTTGAGCTGTTCTGCGGTGAGATTGGCAATACCAGTCGTTTCTATCAACCGGAACTCCTCTTTATTCTTGCCAATGACGTATTTACGCTCTTTGCCGTCAATAGTGGCAAGGAGATGAAAGTTGCCTTTATAGGCCTGCTCGATGCGGATGCCAGAAACCGAATGCCCATTGATGAGCCATTCTTTCGGGTCACTTTCCTCGCTCCATTCTCCCCATGCCTTCAGATGACGGATGATGGTGGCCTCAATGCGGCCCGTCCATTCATCGGATACGCCATTCTTCTCTGCCAATGCCCTGAATGATGCAACTGCCGCTGCAACTCTGCGGATGATGGACTTAGGCCCACGGATGCCATTCTCGTTTGCAAACGAAATCACATCTTCGAGGGTGATATCCTGATATTTGCCGCCAACCATCAGGCAATGCTCCTTATTGGGCAGATAACCGCCTGTGTCGAAGATATAGGTTAAGTCGTAAGCCGGTGATAACCGCCACGTGCCTTGACGGTTCATAATGAACGTGAAGTTCTTATGATGGTCATCGGTGTTGTTGGCTAAAATGTTGAAAACCATTCGCCGAAAGAGCTCTTGGCAATCTATCTCAGGCAAATGCAGTTTGCGGCATACGGCGAAAAGTTTTTCATAGGAATCCGCTTCAGGATCCATCGCTGCCAATGTCTGCGTATGCAATTTCCCCGTCTCATTGCGGTCGAACCGTTTGGTGAGGAAATGTTTTGTCCCATCCACCTCAAGCAAACGCGACTCCATCATGCTGATACCAGCAGCCAAAGCCATTTCGTAATAGGTTTGCTCCAACTCAGCAGATGAGCGCATCTTATCACCGAACTTCAGGATATAGTAATCGAAGCCCGTTTCCAAATCCACCTGACCACTGCGAATCTCGCCAGTTTCACGGTTCATGGCAATAATGCCCTTGGGCTGACGTCCCCCAGCTGAGGTTCCAACGGCTATCAGCGACTGCAAAGTCAACGACTCGTCTGCTAAGATGCTCACATTCTCACGCTCGATAGCAATCTTTTCCGCTAGGTCTGCCAAAGCCTTGATGTCAACCTTATCGTTCGTTGTACCTCGCTCAATCTCAGGCACAAACTCCAAGGCTCCCATACCACGCTTGCCGATGAAAGCCAACTTCTCCAACGAAGTCACACTCCTTTCTGTGAGTTTGTTGCTCTTTCGCCACTGCTCAAAGAGCTGGTTTCCCCATGCATCGGGCAGGGAGTCGGCAATGAACGACGGCAGTTTCTGATAAATGCGTCCAGCCTCGCCAAAGATAGCGCGTGTGCTCAATGGATGATGGATGGAGGCAGCAATCGGAGCCACGTCCAAAGAACCTTTCAGAAACTCTGGATTATAGACAAAGAAGGTGGTCTTTCTGGCATCATGCCACGACAAACGACCTATCTCCTGTCCCCATAGCAAAACCTTTAATACTTCACTCATACTCGCTTATGCCTTATGCGTTGAATCTTCTTGGCCTCTTTATACAAATAAGGTGACTCTGGCTGTTCTGGCATCAGTTCGTTCAGGTCGTTGATGCACCCCACCGCCTTCATCAGCAGCAGGAACGTGCTGAGCGAGATGTTTGTAACCGCTCCATTCTCAAAACGATAGACACTCAGCACAGAAAGCCCGGCCATCTCTGCCACCTCTTTCTGCGTCATATTCGCTCTGAGCCGATAGTCCTTAAAACGACTGCCAAGCATCCTCACCAGTTCTGGTGCCGAATAGTCAGAATAGTCCTCCATTTCTATCTTACATTTCTGATGGTTTAATGGCGTATTTCCTGTCTAATACTACATTTTTGTATATTTACGCCACAAAATTACGAATAACTAATCACAATACAAAATATTCCTCCACTTTTTTCATCTTCTCACTTCTCACCTCTCACTCGAAAATCATTGTGTGTATGCAGATTATTATAAAGAAAAAAACAGGAAAAACCCTCACTTCAGTATGTGTCGGACTTACGTCCTTTCAAGATTGGAGGCCTCTATTTTTCCTTGTGAGCAAGCTCCCAGACAAAAATATCCACCTCCCATCTTTGTCTTTTACAAAGCCATCACATACATCGTGAGCAAACGCTCGGCCTCTGGACGCTTGCGTAATACGATGGAGCAAGAACCTCGGCTTTCCAAGCCTAAATAACAGATTTATCTATTCCCTTGAAACCAGCATAGAAAACAGTTCTTGGACAAGCCAAGCGTTGCACGCACCGAGCAAAAGTTATCGTTATGGTTATCGTTAATGTCAAGGCTGAAAAATGTTTTTTAGGTTCGTAGAACCGGTGTTTTTGCTTTTTGATGGTTGGAATAACGAAGGTTATGTGATGAGGGTTATGACTTGGGCTTAAGAACTCGTTCTTAGAGAAAAAGACATAGCACTCGGCACAAGAGCTCAGCAGGAGCTACAACCATCAAAAAGAGTTATTCAGGTTTTTGTCTTATTACACTCTACAACCATCAAAAAGAGTTATTCATGTTTTTGTCTTCATTACAATCTGCAAACAACACAAGTGTTGACTGCTTCCCAGCGATTAACAAGGAAAAAAGGACAAAGTAAGCGGTTAAACGAAAATATCCTGTCTTTTTCTTTGTGCTGAACGAAATTTTCACTATATTTGTCACGTGATTGTGCCCCAAAGCGGGCGCAACCGCCTCATGAGCAGCGGCTCAGAGCAAAAACCATGAACTAACAAACTTACTAAAATAACTAACAACTATGAAAAAACTAATTCTTCTCTTTCTTACGCTATTATTGGGCGTAACGGCCTCGCGGGCTA
The DNA here is from genome assembly GCA_045220575.1 of Bacteroidaceae bacterium. Taxonomy (GTDB): domain Bacteria; phylum Bacteroidota; class Bacteroidia; order Bacteroidales; family Bacteroidaceae; genus Physcousia. The sequence goes on along the minus strand of JBGUVX010000005.1, from coordinate 77,531 downwards.
AAGATGTAGTAATCAGTGACAGAACTAACACTGTTGCCACTGGTGATGTAACGACTACTAATGAGCACAAGTATGGTACTTACTCTAATGCAGCAGGAGGTACCACTTTCACAACAAACGCCACTTCTGGTATGGCAGGTGTCACAGTGACTGGTGATGCAGCCTTTGTTCGTGCTGCATGGTTTTCCGGTGATAATTATAAGTATACAATCGCATTTAATCCATCGGATGCTAATGCACATACAATTACCATATCTGCTCCAGATGGATATATCATTACAGGCTATTCAATTACAGCTATTAGTACATCTTCAGGCAGAAGGTTTACTGTAACACCTGCTGGCGATACACCGACTGCAAACAATGTTACTGCCCCTGGTACAACTACAATTACGAAAACAGGACTTGATGCCCAAACTGCAACAATTAATATTCAGGCAGAAAATGCTGGTACTGGTAACTTCCTTTGCTTCCCATTGTTTAGCGTGACAGTTCTCTCAGCTACAACTCCAATAATAAATGTAACTTATGAACTTTACGAATCCGATGGAACGACAAAGGTTAGTAGTGTTGACAGTGTGACAAAGGAGCAGGAAGCAAATAGTGAACCTGAAATTCCGTCGTCTTTAAAGGCTGCGACCTATTATGATTATTCAACCGAGGGTACCATTGGTGAAAGCGACTGCACCATCAAGGTAATCCGCACGCTGAAGAGTGGCTATGCCATCAGCCTTGGTGACTTAAACAGCGCAAAGTGCTACAATATCCGCAACAATCGCGGTACATGGGCTGTAGGTTCTGGCGCTACAGATGTTAATTCTACATATGAATTGGGCTTGGCATTTATGGCAAGTGATGTTAAACAGCAGTTTGCCTTCATCTACTATGATGAGACCGATGACGAGACAGATAACGGTAAGTATTATCTCTACAGCGTCGGTGAGGGTAAGTTTGCATACGTCAATGGCACCAAGCTTTCTCTAACGGAGAATTTCACAGCCGAGGTTGCTGCAAGTCCTGTTACATTTGGGACTTCTACGGCTTCCTCTGCTAATAATGAGCCCATCATCGTTACTGTTGGTGGCCAAATGTTTGGCGTTTCTACAGGCAAGACTCCCGACGTGTTCTTGTATAATGTAGCCAATGATGGTGGCAATAGTGCGCTGATAACAGAGGCTGGTTCTTTCAACGCAGCGGCAGCTACAGCCCTTGTGGAATTCTATTTTACTCATACGCTTACCTATGTGGTGAAGGACGAGAGTGCCAATACGCTCTTCACTTCCGATCCTATCAACATTTACAAGGGCACATATAATACTTTGCCAACAGAATATCATCGTGATTATTTCTTCACGTATGCGACAGAGGGCGTTACCATCGATGATGAAAGTGCAGCAAATACAAATTTGGAGTTTGTAGCTACACCAAAAGATGGTGTTCTGCAATATACTGCTAATACAGATTCACCTGTCTACTATAACCTGAACATCCGTAGCCAGTATCTTGCATATAACGATGAAGCTACAGGTGATGTAGAGTTACTTGAGAGCAGCACCCCATTCAACCCCGATGCCGCTTGGGCATTCATCGGTGACCCTTATACCGGCTTCAAGATTATCAACCAGACCAATGGTGAGGACAAGTATCTTACCTACACAAGTGTCGTGACTGGCGGCAACGGTGGAAATAACAATATTCAGTTTGTTGCTGACGCAAGCTTTACGAATCAGTATTGGTATGTTGAAGCTAATTCAGGTGGTATCTGTCTCCGCATGAAGGAGAATATGAACATCTATTTCCATCATGACAATACGTACAAATTCCTCCGTACTTGTAGTAAGACAGAATGGGGTTCTGTCCACAATGATGAAGGTTCCACTATTGTCTTTGCCAGTGACGAGGATGTTCTTGTTGCCCTTTATAATGAATTGAATAAGGTGATTTTTGATAGTAGAATTGGATACTATACATGGAATGGTAGTGGAACAGCAGAAGAGGCACGCGCTAATATCAGCAGCGCTGGTACTGCACTTGCATCCCATGCTACCTCATATTATAAAGTTTTGTATGATGCTCTATTAGAAATTAGGGATAATATTTCCTTGAATACTCCCGCTGCTGGCTTCTACCGTTTGAAGAATGTGGCTACTGGTAAGTACCTTAAAGCTACAGCAATGTCTTCTGGTTTTAATGATACGAATAGGTACGTTTATGCAAATGGTAATGCAACAGAAGCATCTACCGTTATAGGAATATTAAAGAAAGACAACACAGAGAATTTATATATGTACAACCAAGGTAAAGGTTTCGGTTGGGTTGATGCAAGTAAAAACAGCGGAAGTGGTGTGGTTTACATGACATCTGCCCCCGACAAGTATATTCATTGGTTCCCAGGCACCGTTTCTGGTCAGATTGCATTTGCCATTTGCTTGGGTAACGGAATTGGTAGCTGGGCCTCTTATCTTAAGACAGGTATCTATACGGTCGATACTACTGATGAGGATTTGACTTTGATTGGTGGTACGGATGAAACTGCAAATGCTGCTCAGTGGGTTGTAGAGGAAGCAACAAGTGTAACTGTTGCACTCCACGATGGAAATGATGGATATAATTACGCAACACTATGCGTTCCCTTCAATTATACGGTTAGCGACGCTACAACAACGGCTTATACATTGGAAGAAAGCGGTGACTGGCTCATACCGACAGCTGTTGATGAAGGTGAAGTTACAGCGGGCACACCTGTCCTGCTGAAGGGAACATCTGCTAGTGCAACCCTGACCATTGGAACTGGCTATGCCGCAACGCCCGTTACTGGAACCGCCCTCACAGGAACATATTTAGCAACAACCATTGATGGCGAAAATGACTTTGTGCTTGGCATTAAGAACGGCATAGTAGGCTTCTATCATTGGGACAGCAATAACCTGGCCGCAAATCGTGCATACGTTGACACTCCTGCTGGCGTGAAGGGCTTCATCATCAACTGGGGCGATGAGACTGGCATCCAAGAGATTGGACAATTGGACAATTTACAATCTGACAATTGGTATGACCTCAGCGGTCGCCGTGTAGCAAAGCCCTCTCGCGGCTTATATATCGTGAATGGTAAGAAAGTATTGGTAAAGTAAACGGAAGGAGGACACTACTATGAAAAAGACATATTTGCAACCCAAATCGATTGTTGTAAACATTAAGCTCCGTTGTTCCATCCTTGAGGGCTCCGTACAGTTGTTCAATACTACAGCAACTGATGCCGGCTGGACCAAGCAGGACAACAGCTGGGATGTATGGGGCGGTGATGATGACGACTGGGACGAATAAAGACATGTGTAAGGAATGGGGCAGGGGCGGCCTGCAACGGTCGCCCCTCTCCACCCCGCAACATTTGTTATGAATGTTGTATTATTAGATAGTTTAGAGAGCCAGGCTTCCCAGCCCGGCTCTCTTTCTCTCTCCCTCCCCCCACGCCTTGCCTTTCCCAACACAGGAAAAAAACCACAAAAACCCCATTAAAGAGATTGTACTCCTACCAGAGTACTAACGGTATCAGCGCAAATCTTCCTTACAAGCCAGCTTGCAGATAAGATTTTCACTAATCCCATTAACTTTCAGCTTTTCAATCTCTTTAATGGCAAAAACCTCGGTTCTTCGAACCTAAAAAATCAAAATCTTCTATTCCCCTTAATCAACACAGATAATAGATAAGGTTCTTTCTCCGCTACGCTATGAAAGCGTCCCTTCGGGCCGAGCGATCGTTAAGGTTTAGGTTGAAAGATGTTTTTTAGCGGAAGCGATGTTCTTGCTCCATTGTATTACGCAAGCGTCCAAAGGCCGAGCGTTTGCTCACGAAGTATGTGAGACTCTGTAAGAGACAAAGATGAATGGTAGATGTTTTTATCTGGGAGCTTGCTCAAAAGGAAAAACAGATGCCTGCTACCTTCTCAATGCAATCGAAATGCATGTTGGAGAGGATGACTCCCTGAAATGGGGACTCATCGATTCAAAGGGAAGAAAGCAACAGGCAATCTTCATCAACGAAAGCCTCGCATCTTGAAAGGACGTAAGTCCGACACATACTGAAGTGAGGGTTTTTCCTGTTTTTTTCTATATAAGATGGTGTTACTCGATGCTGGTCTCGGCGTGGCGCAGGCCTGTTGCCTTTTGCAGGAAGGCCTTGGCAGTGCCGAAGCGCAGGTTGAGGTCGAGGCGGACGGGGATGTGATTGTCGTCGTCTGTGATGTAGAAGGTGACAATCTCCTTTTCCTTGCCCTTGCTGTTGCGCTCCATATACGAGAATACAAGGCAGCGATAGGTCGTCTTCGTGTCATCTACCTTGAACTTCTTGATGCCGCGATAGATGAGGTGCTCGGTCTTGATGCTGGCACCTTCGGCAAACTGGAAGGGGACGCGCTGGCCTACGGTGAAGTCGCTGGAACGATAGCTGCGACAGCGCATTACCATTGACACCATATCATAGACACAACCTGTGGCTGTGTTGTCGGCCTCGCTGATGCGCCCGTCGCCGTGACGATAGTATTGGTGGAGCTTCGTCTGCCCGCCTTGGTATTTATAGGAGATTTCGTTGACGCGGTATTTGCCTCCCTCCATAGCTCCCTTGCGATAGAAGCGTGGCACGAGGTCGGTGGTGTAGACGGAACGCAGGGTGTCGCGCATCTGGAAGAAACGGTCTGCCATCTTCACGGTGCGTGTGATGAGGTCGGTCTGGAAGGCTTGTTTGCCTTGATAGGTGGTGGCTTGGGTTGTCATACTGGCGCTGCCTGCGGTCTTCCAGATGAACTTCCAGTTGAAGTAGAGCTTGTACTCCAGGCGCTCTCCGCTTTGGAAAGCGGTGTTCTCCACAGGGCACTGGGCGTAGGCGTTGGCAGGTGAAAAATGAAAGAATGAAAGAATGAAAGAATGAAAGAATGAGTAGGAGTGCTATGCGATTCATGCCAATTACGAATTACGAGTTACGAATTACGAATTACGATTCAACCTTTTAACATCTTAGACTTTGGTTCTGGGGTTGGGTTTAATTATTTTCCCTTTCGTTTTTCTTCTTCGCGTTTGCGGTTCTTGTCCTTGATGGTCTTTTCCTTGTCGGCCTTCTGCTTGGTGATTTCCTTGGGCTTTTGCTTTGCTGGGTCTATGCTGCGGAAGTTCCAGTCTTGTTCCACCTCGAACTTGGCACGCACGGGAATGGGGCGGGGGAAGTAGTGGACCTCCTCGGGCTGGAGCATACTGCTGTATTCGCCAGTGTCCCATACGCCGTTGCGGTTGCGGTCGATGAACAGCCGCATATAGTAGTCGCCAGGTTTCAGGTAGAAGAAGTCGGCCCTGCCGTCCTGTGCCACAAGTTGGTTGACGGGCTTGTCGCTCTTGTTGAGCAGTTGCACGACATAGTCGGAGGAGTCGCCTTCCTCTATACCGATGAGGTGGATGAAGATTGCTCCGTATTCGTCCAAAGAACGCACGCGAAGCTCGTTCTTGAGGCTTTTGGCACGATGCCCCAGCGCACTCAGGAAGGTGAGGCTGTCTGCCACGAAACGGTATTTCTGCTGCGGCTCCCACTCTGCATAGAGGCGGAACTCGCGAACGGTGCCTTCTACGGGTTCGAACAGGAAGGGCTTGGCTACGAAGTCGGAGTCTATCACCTGATAGAAGCGGATACGGCTGGTGTCAACCTCGCTGACGGGCTCGCTAAAGATGAACGTGACATTCTGGTTCGGGTCGAGTGTGTTGGAGGGCTTGGTCTGTACCGTCATATAAGTGACCTCGAAGGGATTCTCTTCGTAGGGCAGGGGCTCTTTGGCTTTCTTTATCTTCTTCTCGCGGGCTTTCACCCAATCCTCTGATTTCTTTATGCGTTCCTTTTCCTGCTTCTGGTGGGTTTCTTTTGCCACCAACTCCAGCGTATCGGTTCGCATTTGGTCTATGCCCAGCGTGTCTGTGTCGGGATAGGTCATTGCGAAACTGATGGTGTCGGGGTATGATACCAGTGTGTCTGTAATCCAGTAGGTGATGGTGTCGTTGTGCTGCGACGGCTCTGGCAACAGGACTTTGCTGGCATCAAAGCCGAAGCCCTCGATGTGAGGCAGCGAGTCCATAGGTGCAGTAAAGAAGAGGGTGAACGATTCGGGCGTCTTACGCTCCTCCTTCAGCCTGTGCTTGTCCTGCCCAGCCTCCAGGAAGGTTCGCAATATCACGTTGTCGGGGTAGTAGTGGATGAAGGGCACCATACGTATCTTTTCGATGGTGGTTGTATCTACCCACACGGTGTCGGGCCGGATGTCTGGCCGCTGTCGGGTGGTGTAAGTTGCTGTGTCGAAGGCCAGAACCTCGCTCTTCTGACTGAAGAAGTAGTTGTTGTCCATGTCCTTGAGGGCAAAGACGTGGTACTTACCGTCCTTGACACCTTTGATGGTGAACTGTCCGCTGCCGTTGGTGCGTGCTACGCGGATGAGGGGCTTCGAGGTGAAGAGCGAGTCGTGGAAGGTGCTGTCAGCTGCATATAGTCCCACGAGAACACCCTTCACGGGTTCCAGGTTGTCGGCAGTGAGGACGGTTCCCGATACTTCCATTGTATCGATGGTGGGACCTGTACTGAACGAGTAGGTGTATTTGCCTAATGGGTTGCCTTCGTTGTTATCTACAATGGCGTCGCTAAAGTCAACGGTGTACGTAGTATTGGCCTGCAGGGTATCGAAGAGGTCAACCTTCACTTTTTTTCCCACGGCACGTATGTTGGGCATTTCGACTTGCGGAGGCGAGACCACGACCTTCTCGCTGGCATTCTCCATCTTGATATACTCGTTGAAGAGAATGCTTATCTTTTGCTTGTCGTTGCCAGTGGCCTTATTCTCGGGGCTGCATTCTACGACTCTTGGGGGCGTCTCGTCGTAGGGACCGCCATCTGGCGAACCTAAGCTGGCACAGGAGAGAATGAAAAAATGAAAGAATGAAATAATGAAAAGGCTCAGGAATAAAAGTGATTTATTCCCTCCCATAATCTTCCTGATATAGTATGTTATATGTTTCATCATTCCCTCATTTTTTCATTTCTTCATTCTTTCATTATTTCATTCCCTCATTATTTCATCCCCATTATTTGTTCGATAATCTTCCGATCGTTCGACAGGCGGGGAATCTTGTGCTGACCGCCCAGCTTGCCTTGCTGGCGTAGCCACTCGTCGAACACACCCGGTCGGGCAGAGATGACCTCCAGCCGCTGCAGGGTGATGTCCTTGTAGCGCTTGGCCTCATAGTCGCTGTTCAGGGTTTGCAGGGCCAAGTCCAATCGGCGGGCAAAGGCTTCGAGGTCGCTGGGCTCGCGATAGAACTCAATGAGCCACTGGTGGCGGCACTGACCTTGCTCGTTCATGAAGACGGGCGCTGCGGTATATTCCTTCACCTCAGCATCTGTGGCCTTACAGGCTACTTCCAATCCGCGTTCGGCATTGTCCACGATGAGCTCTTCGCCGAAGGCATTGATGAATGACTTCGTACGTCCCGTGATGATGAACTTGTAGGGGTTCAGGCTTGTGAAACGTATGGTGTCGCCAATCATATAGCGCCACAGACCGCTTGAAGTGCTGATGACCATTGCATAGTTCGTGTCTTTCTCTACACCCCACAGCGGAATCACCGTAGGATTCTCGCTGTCCAGCTCGCTCATGGGGATGAACTCGTAGAAGATGCCGTAGTCCACCATCAAGCTCATGGCTGGGTCTGTCGGGTCGTTCTGTAAACCGAAGAATCCCTCGCTGGCGTTGTACGTCTCCATGTAGCACATATCGGGTTTGGTGATGATGTGGTTGTACTGGTTACGATAGGGCGTGAAGGCCACACCGCCGTGCCAGAACACTTCCAAGTTGGGCCAAACCTCCTCGATGTGCTGCTTGCCGGAGATTTCCAACACACAATTCAGAACCGACATCATCCAGGAGGGCACTCCGCTCAGGCTGGTCACGTCTTTGCCGATGGCCTCGCGGGCTATGCGTTCACGCTTCACTTCGAAGTCGCTGAGTAAGGCTGTTGACTTCTTGGGTGTGCGAATCAGGTTCACCAGCGGGTTGATGTTCTCTATCAGGATGGCGCTGAGGTCACCTACCAACGAGTGGGGCAGACTGTAGTTGGGAGCATGGCTGCCGCCCAGGATGAGGCCTTTCCCATCGAAGAGCCGGCTCTTGGGTGTATTATGGAGATACCAAGTCACGGCATCTGCTCCGCCACGATAGTGAGTGTCGTTCAGTCCGTCCTTGCTGACGGGAATGAATTTGCTCTTGTCGTTAGTCGTACCACTCGACTTCGCATACCACCTGACTTGCCCTGGCCACAATACATTGCGTTCACCGTGACGCATACGGTCGATGTAGTTCTTCAGTTCCTCGTAGGTGTTGACGGGCGACGACTTGGCAAATTGCTCGTACGAGAGAATCTTACCATAGTCGTGTTCCGCACCCCACTTGGTGTTTTTTCCTTTACGCAAAAGACGGATTAGCACCTTGCGTTGCAGGAACTCGGCATCTGTTGCGTATTGGTCCAGTTGGCGCAGTCGCGGAACGAACAGTTTTCTTATCAGTCTTGTCTTATTCACTTCACTCACCTCTCACCTCTCACCTTTCACTTCCTATTTAACTTCCTTTTTTACTTGAGACGTGCCAGAGTCTCCTTGATGCGGCGCATAGCCTCGACGATGTTCTCGTCGCTGGTGGCATAGCTCATACGGAAGCACTCGGGACTGCCGAAGGCGTCACCGCCGACTGTTGCCACATGACCTACCTCGAGCAGGTACATTGCAAAGTCCGTGCTGGTGTTTATAACACGTTCACCATCACGCTTGCCGAAGAAACTGCTGCACTTGGGGAACAGGTAGAAGGCACCTTGCGGGTCGTTGACCTCCAGACCGGGAATCTCGCGAGCAAGTTTCACGATGAGGTTCTTGCGGCGCTCAAAGGCCTGGCGCATCTCCTCGACACACTCTTGAGGACCGGCAAAGGCCACTTCGGCAGCCTTCTGACTGACGCTGCACGGACCGCTGGTGTACTGGCCCTGAAGTTTGTTGCAGGCTTTCACAATCCATTCGGGGGCTGCGATGAAACCAATGCGCCACCCAGTCATAGCGTATGCCTTGCTGACACCGTTGATGATGACTACTCGTTCCTTGATGTCGGGGAACTGTGCCATTGATGCGTGCTCTCCAATGTAGTTGATGTGCTCGTAGATTTCGTCGGCAATGACGATAACGCGCTCGTGCTTCAACAATACGTTTTTCAGAGCCTCCAGTTCCTTGCGGCTATAGACGGCACCTGTGGGATTGCTGGGCGAGCACAGGATGAGGGCGCGGGTCTTTGGGGTGATGGCTGCCTCAAGCTGTTCAGGCGTAATCTTGAAATCTTGCTCAATGCCGGCTTCGATGTACACGGGAGTTCCGTCGGCCAGCAGCACCATCTGGGGATAGCTTACCCAGTAGGGGGCTGGGATGATGACCTCGTCGCCCTCGCCCACAAGTGCCATGATGGTGTTGCACACGCTTTGTTTGGCTCCGTTGGAACAGAGAATCTGAGCTGGAGTATAGTCCACCCCGTTTTCGCGCTTCAGCTTGTCTACGATGGCTTGACGAAGGCCGGGGTAACCAGGAACGGGAGAGTAACGGCTCCAGTTGTCGCGTACGGCTTGGATGGCGGCCTCCTTGATGTGTTCTGGCGTGTTGAAGTCGGGTTCGCCCACGCTCATGTTGATGATGTCTACTCCCTGTGCCTTCAGTTCACTGCTTCTCTGACTCATAGCCAGCGTGGCGCTTGGCGACAGGCGATTCATTCTCTCGGATAATGTGTTCATGTTATTATATTTTTGTTACGTTATTTTGTTATCACGTTATCACGTTATTACGCCCTTTCTTAACTCTTCACTCTTAATTCTTAATTAAAGTTTATGTCCCATTCGGTTCTTCTTCGTCTCCAAATAGCGGCGGTTGTATTCGTTGGGCTCGATTACGATGGGCACGTTCTCGACGATTTCCAACCCGTAGCCTTCCAGTCCAACGCGCTTTACGGGATTGTTGGTAATGAGGCGTATCTTGCCCACACCCAGACTGCGCAGGATTTGTGCTCCCACACCATAGTCGCGTTCATCGGGTTGGAATCCCAGATGTATGTTTGCATCTACGGTATCGTCGCCTTGTTCCTGCAATTTGTAGGCGGCTATCTTGTTCATCAGTCCGATGCCGCGCCCTTCTTGGTTGAGGTAGACAACGACTCCTTTGCCTTCTTTCTCGATGAGTTCCATTGCCTTGTGCAGTTGTTCGCCGCAGTCGCATCTACGACTGCCGAAGATGTCGCCTGTCATACAACTGGAGTGCATACGTACCAATACGGGTTCGTCCTCGCGCCATTCACCCTTGAACAGGGCTACGTGCTCCAGTCCGTTGCTCTTCTGGCGGAATGGTATGATGCGGAAGTGGCCGTGTTCTGTAGGCATATCGGCCTCCACGCCTTTTTCCACCAGCGACTCGCGTTGCAGGCGGTAGGAGATGAGGTCCTTGATAGTGATGATGCGCATATCGAACCGCTTTGCCACTTCCTGCAGTTGAGGCATACGAGCCATTGTGCCGTCCTCATTTAGAATCTCGATGAGGGCTGATGCCGGTTGCAGGCCAGCCAGACGGGCGAGGTCGATAGCTGCCTCGGTGTGTCCGGCACGGCGCAGGACACCCTTATCTTGGGCGTAGAGGGGGTTGATATGGCCTGGTCTTCCGAAGTCCGAAGGTTTGCGGTCGGGGTCAGCCAGTGCGCGTATGGTGGCGGCGCGGTCGTGGGCGCTCACACCAGTGGTGCAGCCCTCCAGCAGGTCAACAGTAACAGTGAACGGCGTACCCAGCATCGAAGTGTTTTCCTCCACCTGACGAGGTAGTTGCAACTGTTCGGCCCGACTGATTGTGATGGGAGCGCAGAGCACGCCACGTCCGTTTTGCAGCATGAAGTTTACTTTCTCGGGTGTAATGGTTTCGGCGGCTGTGATGAAGTCACCTTCGTTTTCACGATCTTCATCGTCGACCACAATGACGAACTTCCCTTGTCGGAAGTCCTCAATGGCCATTTCGATGTTTCTTAAGTTCTCACTCATTATGCTTCGTTTAGTTTTTCTATTCGGTGTATGATGTGTTGCGCCTGTTCCTGTATGACGGACATATCACGCCAAAGGCGCAGGCGGTAGCGCCAGATGCGGAACCAAAAAAAGAGTCCTATGGGGAACACAATTCCGGCTGCTATGTTCCATCGGGCATTGTCGAAGGGACGGGTGTGGGCATCGGGCACCAAGACGGGCAGTTCGTTGAGCATCATCACTAATCGTGTGTCCGTGCTGTTGTGCAATTCCTCAATGATGGCATCAAGCCGCTCGTCAAGGTCTGCGACAACTGTATCCTTTTCGTATTCAAAGAATATCTTCCTGTAATTGGGCATTCGCATGAGATGCTTCTCCTCGGCGTAGTTTCTGCAGTCGGTCTGTAATTGCGTCAGTTGACGGCACAGCTCAGGATAGTCGGGTTCGTTGATGATAACCTCTTTGCGATTGAGTTTGCGCGATTCACGCAGTCCGAACAGCCTCATCAGGAACATACGGTAGCCCTCGATGTTGAAGACTGCAGAGTCTTGGTTCGACTTGTAGGTTAGGAAAGCCCCCAGAGGACCAAGTACCATACTGCTGAGCCACACGCCAAAGGGGATATACCAAATGCCGGTTTTGGCCATTTTTTCGCCGCTGACATTGATGATGTAATAGAAGATGAAAATGCTCACGCTGATGATAACAGGCATTCCCAGTCCACCCTTGCGAATGATAGCACCCAGTGGTGCACCAATGAAGAAGAAGAGCAGACAGGCTAAGGAATAGGTGAATTTCTTGTGCTCTTCTACCTTGTGGATGCGTAGCATACGATTGTCCTCGTCTGTCAGCAAACGGCGAAACTCATATTCGGCCTGCAATTGTCGCACTTTCGATGTGGCGGTTCGTATGGTCGACTGTAGTTGCTCGTGACTGAGCTTGCTGTACAGCGTGTCAAAAGGAACGGTCTTGTCCACCTCTGCTACGATGCGTGCCGAATCTTCATGGCTTTTTCTCAATAAATCACGTTCCAGTCTTCCCCTAAGCTCCATTTTGTAAACGGCAGATCCTACGCTGTCGATTCGATGGGTCAGGGAATCGATACCTACCCGTATGCTTTGTAAGTCTTTGGTTTGTGCGTTTCCGGCAAAGAGCGAGGCGTCCGTGATGTTGAAGTTACCGTCGAACTCTATGAGGTCTACCTCATGGGTAAAGGTCTCACGCATGTAGGGCACTTGGGCTTTCATCATATTTGCGCTGCGGCTGTCCATGTTTCGGAAGCGTTCTCCGCTGTACAAGGTCAGCATCAGGTGCATCTTGTCGGCTGTGCTCTGCAGGCGTGCAGAATCGGCCAGCACAATTTGTGTGTCTTCCAGATTGGCATTGCTGTAAATCATTACGCCATACAACATGCCCGTTTCTTTGTCCTTGTGTTCTACGAAAATGTTATACCCAGGAATTTCGCTATAAAAAACCCCTTCGGGAATTTCGAGTTCGGGCGACTTCTGCTTCATCGACCATATTAGGGCAGCCAGCCTTTTCGTGGCCTCCGGCGCAATACTGTTCTGAAAGTAGAAACTGCAACCACAAAGAACCACCACTACTAAAATCAGGGGTTGAAGAATGCGCAGTAGTGGCACTCCCGCTGCCTTCATAGCAAGCAACTCTAATTTCTCACCCATGTTGCCAAAGGTAATAAGAGAGGCCAACAATACACCGGGAGGAAGAGCGGCAGGCACAAAGTTGAGTGCCATGTACCAGAAGAACTTGCTCAACACCTCCACGGATAGTCCCTTACCTATCAGTTCGTCGATGTATCGCCACGTATACTGCATCATGAACACGAACAGACACACGAAGAATGTCGCTGCAAATAATTGCAGGAATGCTTTTAGAATAAATAGGTCTAATCGCTTTATGATTCGCATATACGTGTGTGCGCGTGATATTTTTGAAGTGCAAAGATAGCAATAAAATGGAGATGAATAAAGGAAAAAGGTGTTAAAGTAAAAAAAAACGCGCCTTTTCTTTGCAGATTCGGATTTTCTGCCTACCTTTGCACCGCATTTCGCGAGAAGTGCTTCGTTCTTACGAAAATGATGGCGGGATAGCTCAGCTGGTTAGAGCGTCGGATTCATAATCCGAAGGTCAAGGGTTCAAGTCCCTTTCCCGCTACCAAGAAGCGACCCTTTCGGGCCGCTTCTTTAGTTTATCTTCCATTGCTTTTTATTAGACCGCGGATTTTCTCATTTAATGCCGTGTTATTGATGAGTTGTTCGATGGTGAGGTGCATACGCCATCGCCAGTAGTGGCGGGGATTGGCGGGAACATTGATACGTTCGTCCTCTACTCGTGGATTACGCACCTGTTCATCGATGGCTAACCAGTCTTGTAAACTCAGAAGACAAAGCATGGAGGGACACTCAAGATGCCGGCTGACAATTTCCTCGGCTACAGTTGCCGCCATAGGATGCTGAGCCTGTCCTTCGTGGTAGAGCATTTGGTTGTAGTATTGTTGGGCGGTTTCACGCTGTTCGTCCCACCATTGACGTAGGGTTGGCATATCATGGGTGGTGATGGTAGCAACGCTGCGATAGGGATTCTCCCATAGATTGGCAAATTGTACCCAACCTTTCTTAGGCATGGTCTGAATCTCTAAAGTTAATATGTCCAGCTTGTCCATAACCCAAGGTACGCACTGGGGTATCATGCCCAAGTCTTCGGCGCAAACGAGCATGCGTGTCGCACCTACCAACGTGGGTAGTTTCTTCATGGACTCCTCGTACCAGAACTGATTATGACGCTGGTGGAAGTAGTGCTCGTGTATACGGTTGAAGGCCTCCTTCTCCCAGTCGCCAAGATCCTCAAACAGAAAATCATGCATGGCTACGATGCGGGGATGGAAATGGTCTGGCTTATGTTTGTCGCGAAGGAACAATACATTGCTGATGAGGCGATAGAGGCCATCGCGAATCTTCTCGCTTCGTGCGTCGCTCTTGGTAGCGAAGGCTGCTTGTACCTTGCGTTGGGTGTCGAATTCGCGTTTCATGGCATAACGCCCGTTGCCGCAGGAGTCGAGATAGAGACGACGTACGTCAGAGGTATCGTCGCCGAATATGCGATGAAGGATACGATCGGTAATGTATGGACGGGTATAAGTGTCTTCGCGCCAGGGCAGTCCGTAGCTCTCAATCTCTTCAATGCTCATGGGTAGGGCAGGGGCAAAGTGTCCTAACAGTCCGTGCACACTATCCTGCGGAATTTCCCAGATGCGGAAGAATCCCAGTACATGGTCGATGCGATAAGCGTCAAAGTATTCGGCCATCTTCTCGAAACGACGACGCCACCAGCGGCATCCATCGGCCAGCATTGCCTCCCAATTATAAGTGGGGAATCCCCAATTCTGTCCGTTCTGGCTGAAGTAATCAGGTGGGGCTCCAGCTTGTCCGTCGAGGTTGAAGTAATGCGGTTCGGTCCATGCCTCGACACTGGTTGCGCTGATGCCGATGGGGATGTCACCCTTTAATACGACACTTTTCTTGCGGGCATGGTGCTGTACTTGGCTCAACTGTTCGTGAAGAATGAACTGGATATAGCAATTCAGGTCGATTTCATCGGCACTTTCCGTACCTTTTTTAGTCAGTTTCCGCACCTCTGAAGCCTTATAGGTACTCATTTTCCCCCAATGACGGAAATCAGGTGTGCCTAAGTTGTCACGTAGATAGCAGAATGCGGCGTAAGGTACAAGCCACTCCTCGTTACGAGCAAAAAAGCTCTTGTAGGCTTTAGTCTTGCTTACGTTCTTCCATTCTTGTCGAAATAGGTGGCGTAGGTAACTGCGTTTAACTTCGATGACTCGTTCGTAGTCGAGGTGAGTTAAGGCATTCAACTTCTTTTTCTGTTCCTGATACTCCTTTTGCAGGATGGAATCCTGTAAAGGGGGCAGGGCCTCTAAATCGGCATATATTGGATGCAGCGCATAGATGCTAATGGCGTTGTAAGGATAAGAATCCGTCCAGCGTCCTGTTAGTGTGGTGTCGTTGATAGGCAGGATTTGTAGAACATGTTGGCCAGTTATGGATACCCAGTCCACCATACGACTAAGATCCCCGAAATCGCCCACTCCATAGCTGTGCTCACTACGCAGACTAAAGACAGGAATGACACAGCCCGCTCCTCTCCAGGGAGCCAAAGGTAGGTGAACGGGACTGTCTTCGACCACTACGGCCATGTCGCTTTCGATGTTGGGACGTTCGAGCAAGCGATTGTCATGGAGTTCCCAGGTTCGCAGGCCTGTTTTTGTGTCAATGGTTATATACTTGTATTCCAACGTGCCTTTGACTTGTGTGATGTCGAGTACCGTAGCCCATTCATTTGGACCAACAGGCACTAAGTGCACCTCGCGACCCTGTTGCCACTCACCTAGTAACGGCTGGTTGCCCAGTATGGCCAACGTATGGTCCTGGGGAACCTCTGGGGCAAATACACGTAATGTCAGCGTCTTCTCAGCCTCGCATGTAGGCCAGGGTTTGGGCGTATGGTGCAGGAAGGCTTCGGTAAAAGCACTGGTGTAGAAGTATTGTTCTGTTGGTTTGTCTCGCCAATGATCAATTGCCAGTATGCGATGGCGGCCTTGGGGTAGGGCAAGTGTACGGGGAAGCATGTTCCACTCACTACGTACCACACTGTCTCCTTCTTCGATACTATACTGGTATTCGACCTCTACGATATTTGTCGGCAGAGTGTAATTGCAACTCCACCAATAGCCGTCAAGTGTGGAAAGAAAAAGATGTTCGGTACTTTCTTTACCCGTCTTAGTACGACACGTCAACTGTACGGAAACACTCTCTCCCCACTTCGTTTTGTAAGGTATTTTGAAGTCTATATTCATGGTATTTTGAGTTTATTTGCTCCAAAGATAAGGAAAAATTGAGAAATATTTACTATCTTCGTCCCACAAAACCTATATAAAGATGAAAAGATTCTTTTTTACGCTTCTTATTCTGCACTTTGCAGTTGTATCGTGGTGCCAGCGTCTGGAAACAGTCCTAAGTGACGGATGGCAATTCTGTCGTGATGAAATTAAAGGGGATTGGCAGCAAGTGGAGATTCCCCATGACTGGGCCATTGCCGGTCCGTTTGACAAGAAATGGGATTTGCAACGTGTAGCCATTGTACAGAACGGTGAACGGGAAGCAACGGAAAAGAGTGGCCGCAGTGGTGCGCTCCCTTGGATAGGTGAGGGACACTATAAACGCACTATATCGATTCCTGAGGGGTATGAGAGGGCAGAACTGGTCTTTGACGGAGCTATGGCAGAACCTATAGTGCGAATCAACGGTCGGCAGGTGGCCTATTGGCCTTATGGCTACAATGCTTTTCGAGTGGAGATACCTCGCGACTTCATAACCTCACAGCCTTGTAATCTCCTCCTTGAGGTAGACCTCAAAAATGTTGAGGAGAGTTCGCGTTGGTACCCTGGTGCTGGTATCTATCGTCCTGTGACTTTAATACTGACGCATCGCTCTCATCTTGATGATTGGAGTATTTGTTTCCGCTGTATTGGTGAAGAGAGAGGAAAAACACTCGTAGAAGCTTCGGCAAAGGCTGTGGGTATGAAAGAAAAGATGTTAGGAGGATTTGAATTGACAGCACCAGATGGTTCTTTGACTGCTAAAGCAGAAAACCTCCAACTGGGTAGTGATGGCAGTTTCCGAACTACTTTCCGTCTGGACAGTCCGCAGTTATGGTCACCTGAGACTCCATATATGTATAAACTTACCACGAACCTCAGTAGTGAGGACGGCTCTATTGTCGATACAAAGAGTATAAAGACAGGTATTCGTACCGTGCGTGTCTCTCGTGAATATGGTTTCCAATTAAACGGTGTGACCCGTAAAATCAAAGGTGTTTGCCTGCATCATGATCTCGGCCCTTTAGGTGCCGCCCTTAATCGAGCAGCTCTCATCCGTCAGATAAAGATAATGAAGGCAATGGGCTGTGATGCCATTCGCACTTCCCACAATATGCCCTCACAATGGCAGATGGAGATATGCGACTCGCTGGGCATGATGGTAATGGCAGAGTCATTTGATATGTGGAACTATCCTAAGTGCAGGAATGGCTACTCCCGCTTCTTCCGCGAGTGGAGTGACCGCGACATAACTAATCTTGTATTGGCGAACCGCAACCATCCATGTATCGTTATGTGGAGCATCGGCAACGAGATTCCAGAGCAGTGGAGCGAGGACGGTCGACAGATTGCCATCCGTCTGCAGGGAATCTGTCATGCTCTTGACCCCACACGCCCCGTCACACAAGGCTGCGATCGCGTTGATAATGCCCTTGCCAGCGGTTTTATGCAAGCGATGGATGTGCCAGGGCTAAATTATCGTTTAAATAAGTACCAGAAAGCCTACGAAACACTGACACATGGATTCCTGTTGGGTAGTGAGACAAGTTCTACTGTGAGCAGTCGTGGTGTCTATCATTTCCCAGTAGTGGTGGAAGCGGTTGATAGGCCTAATTCACAACTCCGTCAGCATCATTACGAAGGGCAGTGTTCGGGCTATGACGTGAATCATTGCTCATGGTCTAATCTTCCTGATGATGATTGGTGCTGGCAGGACGATAATGATTGGGTCATTGGCGAGTTTGTATGGACGGGTTTTGACTATCTTGGTGAACCTTCTCCCTACGATGAATATTGGCCCTCGCGTAGTAGCTATTTTGGTATTTGTGATCTTGCGGGCTTGCCTAAGGACCGCTATTACCTCTATCGCTCGCATTGGAATACACTGGACCATACCATACATCTTCTGCCACATTGGACCTGGGGAAAAGAACGCGTTGGCATGGTCACACCTGTTTATTGCTATACAGACTATCCCAGTGCTGAACTCTTCGTGAACGGAAAGTCGATGGGGAAGAGGTCGAAGATCCTGGAACGGGGAGATAATACTCGATTGGATAGGTATAGACTTAGGTGGAACGATGTGAAGTACGAACCAGGAGAATTAAAAGTGGTTGTATATGACGAGCAGGGACTGAAGGCCGGCGAAAAAGTGATGCGCACTGCGGGAAAGCCTGCCCGTTTGCAACTCGATGTTTGGACTCAGCATGAGGAACATGAGAATCACTGGTTGAAAGCTGACGGAGAGGATTTGGCATTTTTTACCGTCTCGTTGACAGACAAGAATGGAACTCTCATTCCTGAAGCCGACGACCAACTGACGTTCGAAGTTACGGGCGCTGGATGTTTCGAGGCCGTCTGCAATGGTGATGCCACCAGTTTGGAATCCTTCAAACAGCCGACCATGAAGTTGTTTAATGGACAATTGGTGGTAATCGTGCGTAGTACAAAAGAAACAGGCACCCTAACGCTTCGCGTCAGTGATGCCCGTCATAAGTTATTGAAGACTTTTATGTTGGAAACTCGATAAGACTATCGAATGCATCCGTCTTCGGGTAGTCCTTGTGCGGAAGTCCAGATGACGATGAATGTCAAACTGATGAGAAGAGACAATCTTTTCATAGTGATACGTTTAAGGTTTTATAAATCTGTATCTTATTCGATACCTAACTGCGTCTGCGCTTCCGTCATCATGCGCCGCATCGCGGCGAGGTCATTTTTGGGACAAATCATCAGAACATCTCCTTCTTGTATGATGGCAAATTCTTGCAGTCCTTCGATGATTGCCGTTTGGTTCTTAGGCAGACGGATTACATTACCTTTGCAGTTGTGCAGGCTGGCTTTTGAGTCTAGTAATAGGTTGCCATTCTCGTCACACGGTTGGTAGA
This sequence comes from Bacteroidaceae bacterium, assembly GCA_045220575.1. Classification (GTDB taxonomy): domain Bacteria; phylum Bacteroidota; class Bacteroidia; order Bacteroidales; family Bacteroidaceae; genus Physcousia. Next base: position 58,625 of record JBGUVX010000005.1, on the reverse strand, counting down.
CATCAATGGTGTTCCAGGTCCCCAAGTCTGCCCATCCGAAATGAGCCTCGTAAACGAAGACGTTGTCGCTCTTCTCCATGATGCCCATATCAACATTCAGTTTGGGGAGAACACTGAAGAACTCTGGCAGGAACTTAGGATCGTCAATCTTGGCATCAGCCATCATCTTTGGTAATTCTATCCGATACTCAGGAATGAGCCGATAAATGTTGTCGAGCATAGCATCAGCACTGAAGAGAAATATACCAGTATTCCAAAGAAAACTTCCGTCTTGCAGGAATATTTCGGCAAACTGGCGTTCAGGTTTCTCTGTAAAAGTCTTGACGTGATTAAAGTGTTCATCTTCAGCTTTTTTCTCGCTCATCTGGATATAACCATAACCAGTTTCGGGGCGAGTGGGGTGGATGCCCATGACAACGAGACGATTGCCCTTGTCCACGAATTCGAGGGAACGTATGATGTCTTCCTGAAAACGCTTTTCGTTCAGAATCAACTGGTCGGCAGGACTAACAACGATGTTGGCTTTAGAATCGAAAGTCTTGATGAAGACTGTCCCCCATGCTACGCTGGCCAATGTTCCGCGTCGCAAGGGCTCCTCTAAAATGTGTTTGTCGTCTACCTGCGGAAGTTGCTCGTATACGTAGGGCAAGTAGTCTACATTGGTGGAAATGTAGATGTGGTCAGCCGGCATGAAACGTGCAAAACGCTCGTACGTATCTTGTAGCAGAGTGCGGCCTGTTCCGAAGACGTCGAGGAATTGCTTGGGACGACTCTTGCGACTCATGGGCCAAAGACGGCTGCCGATGCCACCTGCCAGTATGAGGCAGTAGTTGTGTTGCTCCATAGCGATTGGATACTAAAGTTTCTCGAAAGCTCCGTGGATGGAATCAGCTATCTGCTGCATCTCATCGGGGGTAAACTGTTTCTTCTGGTTGGCAAAGTTTAAATCACCCTCACTCTGCATGGGAACCAGATGAATGTGGGCATGGGGAACTTCCAAACCAAGTACGGCCTGTCCTACTTTGCGACAAGGCAACACTTGTTTGATGGCCTGTGCTACGTGCTTGGCAAAAACCTGCATGGCGGCAACCTCTTCGTCTGTGAGATCGAAAAAATAGTCTACTTCACGCTTGGGGATGACCAGCGTATGGCCTTTTGCCAGAGGGTTGATATCAAGGAATGCATAAAACTGCTCGTCCTCTGCGCACTTGTAGCTGGGAATCTCACCTGCTACTATCTTTGAGAAAATGGTCATAGGTCAAATGTTATGCTGGTGATTTCCAATTCTATCATACCTGCGGGCACTTTGATGGTGGCAATGTCGCCTACCTTCTTGCCCAGCAGTCCCTGTGCAATGGGGGTTCCTGCACTGATTTTGTTTTCCTTCAGATTGGCTTCGCTCTCGCTGACGATGGTATATTTCATCTGCATGCCGTTCTTGACATTCTTTAGACCAACGGTAGCCAAAATCTGTACACTGCTGGTGTCTAATGTTTTCGTGTCAATAATCTTTGCATCAAGAATGGTCTGCTTTAGCAATGCTATCTTTGTTTCTAACTTTGCCTGATGCTCCTTGGCAGCATCGTATTCGGCATTCTCGCTAAGGTCGCCTTTGTCGCGAGCTTCGGCGATGGCAGCACTGGCGGCTTGGCGTTCCACACTCTCCAGGTGCTGCAATTCGGCTACCAACTTGTCGTAGCCTTGTTGTGACATGTAAGCCATAATGATTTATTATTTAACTATTTACTATTTGCAATTGTAAGTCTCTTCTTTTTCGATAGTCAAAAAAGGAATCCCGACGGCGCGAAGTCGTCGGAATCCTGTGTGTTTTCACTTATCGTTAGGGCAAAGTTATGGAGAAAAAACTACATCTCCAAACTTTTTACCCATTTTTAACTTATTTCTTTACTTTATAAATATAGAAGGACTTGGCGGGGAGACTGAAGAGGATGGCGTTTCCACTTTGGCCATTACGGTTATCAACCTTGCTTTCCTTGGGCTCGATGAGGGTGGGATTGTCCACCGTGTTTTCTCCGTCGAAGTTGCTTAGGTCGAGTTTTATGACGCTTGCGTCGGTAATTTGCTTCATGCCCTCAAGGACGATGCTGATGGTACGGGCCTGATTACAGGTGTTGACTACCTTTACGATGACCTCTTGGCTGCTATTGTCCCAAACAGCCGAAGCCAACACACCGTCTTCACCCTTCGCAGGGAAGTTACTATTCTTGACAGGCAGCACGTTGGTGCCCTTGTTCTGGGCATAGAGAGCCTGAACGTGATAGCTGGCGGATTTTGCAACGCGTAGGTTGTCGTACCAAATCATATCGGGGCGCCACTGCCAACCGTCAACGTGACTGAAGAGGGGGGCGTAGGTGGCCATGTGCACAATGTCGGCATTGCGTTCGAGACCAGTCATGAAGGCCGCTTCGTAGATACTGGCTCCTGCGTGGTTCCACTTCTTACCTCGGTCGTGGCAGGCATATTCTCCAGCGAAGACTTTCGGCCCCTTGCGGTCGTAGAGGTCATAGCGTTCCCACTCATTCTGGAACCAGGAGATGGGACGGTAGAAATGTTCATCGACAAGGTCGGCCTTCTGTCGCTTCATGGCTTCCCAACCGATGTCGAAGCCATGACCTTCAGAGTCTGGACCGCTAGTGCCGATTATCTTGATCTCGGGATGAGCCTTTCTCACGGCATCAGCCACGATTTTCACGCGCTTGAAGTAGAATTCGCCCCACTGCTCATTACCGATACCGAGGAACTTCATGTTGAAAGGTGCAGGGTGCCCCATGTCAGCACGCAATTTGCCCCACTTGGTGTCGACAGAACCATTGGCAAACTCGATGAGATCGAGGCAATCGTCGATGTAGGGTTGCAGACCTTCAAGGGTGGCGGGAGCATGGGCAGCTTCGCGGTCCCAATTCTGGTATTGGCAAGCCATACCTACGTTCAGCACGGGCAGAGGCTCAGAGCCGATTTCCTCACTCAGCAGGAAGAACTCGTAAAAGCCGAGTCCGTAGGTCTGAAAATAGTCGGGATAGTATCGGTAGGTAAATGTCGATTCCCAGCGATTCTTGTTCAGAGGACGGTTCTCAACAGGACCAACTGAATTCTTCCAGTTGTAGCGGTTCTCAAGGGTGACCCCTTCAACGATACACCCACCAGGGAAGCGGAAGACACCAGGCTTCATGTCTGCCAAAGCCTGTGCCAAATCCTTGCGCATGCCATTCTCGTGTCCCATCCAAGTGTCTACAGGGAAGAGACTGACGTGTTCAACGTCCATTGTGCCAGAACCAGAACGACCGTTCTCGTCGCAGAGGAATAGGCGAAGTTGGGCCTTTTCGGCAGTCTTCGGGCTCTTGATGATGGCTGTGTATTTCTGCCAGTCGTGTGAGGTTACCTTAATGTCTGTAGAAGCAAATTCCTGATGCTCTCCCTGTGTGTAAGGCTCAATGAGCTGGATTCGCAACACTTGTGTCTTTCCGTTAGGAACACGGGCATAAACGGAGAAACGGTATTCCTTGTCTTTTTCTACGCCAATACCGAAGAAACCTTCGTTCACAAGACCCGTCCACCAGTCGCCATGTCCCATGCTGGAGAGACGTGCATAATGTGGATTTTTGTCGAATGGACCGTCATTCTTGATTTCTACCTTGCCGAAGGCTTGCCAACCAAGCAGATGGTCAGGCGTAAACTCGAATGAACGGTTCTTTACAAGTTCGGCATAGAGTCCACCATCGGCTGCAAAGTTGATGTCCTCGAAAAAGATTCCGTACATTGTGGGTTGCACTTCGGCCCCTGGCTTCATTGTCTGCACGGTGATAATGTTGTCTGCTTCCTGAGCGTGAACTGTAATTGTACTGGCACCCAAAAGGAGGGCGGCAGCGCAGAAAAGATTCCTTGTTTTCATGCTGTATATTAATGTCTTTGGTTATGAATTTGCACAAAGATAGGGATTAATTCTCATCTGTGCAAGGAAAATAATTTGATTTTTATTTTGTTCGGCGCACTCTTTTCATTATCTTTGCCCTTACATATGGAATATACACATGCATAATACCTTAAATTAACAAAATATGACACTAATCAAATCAATTTCTGGAATCCGTGGAACGATAGGGGGGCGTGCAGGAGACACGCTGAACCCCTTAGACATTGTAAAGTTTACTTCTGCTTATGCGACGCTTATTCGTCGTACTACGTGGGTGAAGTCGAACAAAATAGTTGTGGGTCGCGATGCCCGCATCTCTGGTGAGATGGTTAAGAATGTTGTATGCGGCACCCTCATGGGCATGGGGTTTGATGTGGTCGACATAGGTTTGGCAACTACACCTACTACAGAAATTGCTGTTACAATGGAAGGTGCGTGTGGTGGTATCATCTTGACTGCCAGCCACAATCCCCGTATGTGGAATGCCTTGAAACTATTGAATGAAAAGGGTGAATTCCTGAACAAGCGTGAGGGTGAGGAGGTGCTGCGCATTGCCGAAGCCGAAGACTTTGAGTATGCTGATGTGGACCATTTAGGTCACTACATACAGGATGACAGCTATGACCAAAAGCATATTGACCTTGTAAAGAATCTTGCTCTAGTGGATGTCGAGGCTATCAAACAGGCGAATTTCCGTGTTGCTCTTGATACGGTAAATTCCGTAGGCGGTGTTATCCTGCCTAAGTTACTCGAACAACTGGGTGTAAAGACTGTTACGTGCTTGTATGGTGAGCCTACAGGTGACTTCCAGCACAACCCTGAGCCGTTGGAGAAGAACCTGAGCGACATCAAAGCCCTTATGCAGAAGGGTGGTTACGACATTGCATTTGTTGTAGACCCAGACGTAGACCGTTTGGCTCTGTTCTGCGAGGACGGAACCATGTATGGTGAGGAATACACATTGGTAACTGTTGCCGACTATATTTTACAGAATACGCCTGGTAACACGGTATCAAATCTCAGTTCGACTCGTGCCCTGCGCGATGTTACCCGCAAGTATGGCTGTGAATATAATGCTGCAGCCGTGGGTGAAGTAAATGTTGTCACCAAGATGAAGGACACGCATGCTGTCATCGGTGGAGAAGGTAATGGTGGCGTCATTTATCCCGCTGCCCATTATGGTCGTGATGCACTCGTTGGCATAGCACTCATCCTTACCTATCTGGCTAAACGTGGCATGAAGACAAGTGAACTGCGGGCCACCTATCCTCCCTATCAAATAGCCAAGAACCGTATCGACCTAACTCCCGATACGGACGTTGATGCCATCTTGGCTCGTGTGAAGGAACTCTATCGTAACGAAGAGGTTAACGATATTGACGGTGTCAAGATTGATTTCCCCGACAAGTGGGTTCACCTGCGTAAGTCTAACACAGAACCAATCATCCGTGTCTACAGCGAAGCTGCTACAATGGCAGAGGCCGACCAGCTTGGCAAGGACATTATGGATGTAGTATATAGTATGGTATAATCCCAATGAGTTCCCAAAAGCCCTTTTGGCCCCATAAAACATAAAACTATGTTAACACAGATTATCAACGGTCGCATACTGACTCCACAGGGTTGGCTGAAGGATGGTAGCATCATCCTGCGCGACAACAAAATTCTGGAAGTAACGAACTGTGATTTGGCCATAATCGGAGCCAACATCATCGATGCCAAAGGTATGTATGTGGTGCCTGGTGGTATAGAGATGCATGTTCATGGTGGCGGCGGACGCGATTTTCAGGAAGGTACAGAAGATGCCTTCCGTGTAGCCGTGGAGGCACATGCCAAACATGGCACTACCAGCATTTTCCCTACGCTCTCCAGTAGCACCGTACCTATGATTGAAGAGGCTGTGGCCACTTGTAGCAAACTGATGGCAGAACCTGATTCTCCAATCCTGGGCTTACACCTCGAAGGACATTACCTCAATCCTATGAAGGCTGGCGCTCAGATGCCCGAGTGGCTGAAAGACCCTGATCCCAATGAGTACATTCCCATTGTGGAGAATAGCCCTTGCTTGAAGCGTTGGGATGCAGCTCCCGAATTGCCAGGTGCTATGCAGTTCGGTAAGTTCTGCGCCGAGAAAGGTATTCTTCCCTCTATTGCTCACACTCATGCCGAGTATAGTGACGTGAAGACGGCTTTTGAAGCAGGTTTCACACACGTCACTCATTTCTATAATGCCATGCCTGGTTTCCATAACAAGCAGGGTTATAAGTACGAAGGTACGGTGGAAAGTGTTTATCTTATCGATGATATGACTATCGAGTGCGTAGCCGACGGCATACATGTGCCGCCAACTATCCTGCGTATGGCTTATAAGATTAAGGGTGTCGAGCGTATGGCATTGATTACCGATGCCTTGGCTGTAGCAGCAGCACCGGCTGATGCAGCGGCCTTCGACCCACGTGTTATTGTCGAGGATGGTGTAGCCAAGTTGAACGACCGCTCGGCTTTGGCAGGTTCCATTGCTACGACTGACCGCCTTATCCGCACCGCTGTTAATTTGGCGGAGATACCTTTGGAAGATGCAGTCCGAATGTGTTCCGAGACGCCTTCACTCATCATGCATGTTAATGACCGCAAGGGTACGTTGCAGCGTGGTAAGGATGCCGACGTCATGATTCTTGATGATAAACTTGACATCCGTTGCATCTGGCAGATGGGTAAGATAATTGAGAATACATTGTTCTAATAAGAAAGCCGCTCAAACGAGCGGCTTTCTTATTGTTATTTGTATAAGGATTATCTTCCATCAAATTACAAGTTGTCCTTCTCGATATCTTTGAAGTACTTGTAGGTGCCGTGTTTCAATTCATCGGTTGCAGCTTCGTCGCATACGATGATTGCATGTGGGTGCATCTGCAGGGCGCTGATGGTCCATTCCTGTGATACAGCGCATTCGATAGCGTGCTGCAAGGCACGAGCCTTGCCGTGTCCGTTACATACAATCAGCACTTCCTTGGCATCCATAACAGTGCCGACACCAACGGTCAGTGCGGTCTTGGGCACTTTGTTTACATCATTGTCGAAGAAGCGGCTGTTGGCAATAATCGTATCGGTGGTCAAGCTCTTCACACGGGTGCGGCTGGCGAGTGAGCTGAAAGGCTCGTTAAAGGCAATATGACCATCGGGACCGATGCCGCCCATGAAGAGGTCGATGCCACCAGCTTCCTTGATAGCCTGCTCGTAAGCTGCGCACTCGGCTGCCAAGTCTTTAGCATTGCCGTTCAGGATGTGTACGTTCTCTTTCTTGATGTTGATGTGGGAGAAGAAGTTGGTCCACATGAAGCTGTGATAGCTTTCGGGGTGCTCTTCGGGCAAACCTACATATTCGTCCATATTGAAGGTTACGACGTTTTCGAAACTTACCTTGCCGGCTTTGTACAGCTCGATGAGGTGCTTGTAAAGGCCCAGAGGTGAAGAACCAGTGGGGCAACCTAATTTGAAAGGCTTTTCAGCTGTGGGCTTTGCCTCGTTAATGCGTGCGGCTACGTATTCAGCAGCCCAGCGTGACAACTCTTTGTAGTCGGGTTCAATGATTACTCTCATAGCTCAATGATTTAATGATTACTAATGATTATTTAGTTCTTCTTTCTATAATTTGCTTGCTTACCATCTGTTTCATAGATGCACTCGCGTAGCGCCTTCTCGCTTATTTCAACGGCGTCTTGTGTTAGTTCCGGCACGTTGTAACTCTTCAGGAGCAACATGTTTTGTTCGGGGTCGCGCTGGGGTAAGCAAAAAGCTTTATGGGCGTGTCCTTGTTTGTCGAAGTATGTGATGAAGACGCGGGTGTAGTTGCCGTCCATTCGACGAGTGGCAAAAACAATCCATCGTCCGTTTGAGCTCCATGTGTGATAGGAGTCGACACCAGGACTATTGGCTTCCGTCAGGGCGTAGATGGAGTCTGTTTGCAGGTCCTTGACAAACAGGTCGCTTGATAAATGCCAAATGTGGAACTGTCCATAATCGCCTTCGGCAAAAAGCAGATAGCGTCCGTCGGGACTGATGCGTGGGAAGGATGCGCTGCGGCTGCGGCTGGCACAATCTACTACTAACTCTGATGGGCTGAACTTGCGTGCCTTCTCATCGAATGCCATACGGCGAATGTCGTAGTGGAACTGTTGGTACTTGGATACGTGGGCAGCATCAAGTGCAGAGTCGGGTACATTCTCGCCCAGAAGTGGTTCGATGGCGGTGCAGTAGTAAAGCCACTTTCCGTCTGGTGACCAACAGGGGAAGGTCTCGAGCTGTGTGGTGTCGTTAAGGATGAGGCCAACCTCGTTGTTTTCCACATCGTAGAGTAGCAAATCACTTGCTGTGTCCAGCACTTCTAACTTCTCAGGATAGTAAAGATGAAATGCCTGCCCCGTTTTGTTGGTGCTGAAAGCCACGAGCGGGAGGGTGGGATGCCACGAGGGATAGACCCCGGCGGTCAGGATGCTGTCGCCCTTGATTTGAATCTTTTCAGCCTTTCCGTTGCGTACAAATATGGTTCCGCCATGCTGGGCACGCACGTGGAAGAGCATCTGCTTGGCTGAGTAGTTCTGATAGTTGTGGCAATTGATGCAGTGGTTGTCGTCGTCGGAGAATACCCGGTTGTTTTCGTAGATGGCTCGTTCCTCGAAGTTCGTCAGGTTGCGTTGGTAGAGGCCAAGCTGGCGATAGAGCTCGTAGCCAGGTTCGATGAGGCGATAGGAAAGATATGGGTCAATGTCTTCTTCTGCCACCGTGAGCGTATGGGACTGATATTTAACCCATCCGTTAGGTAACTGGGCATAGACGTTGACTTGTATGTTCGCCCCGCGGTTCTTGTCGAGCAGCATGCGCCATTCCGTGGTGTCCATGTCTATCTTCAGCTCTTTCCCACCGCCACAGACAAGGGCTTCTCCCTTTTCGCCTTTCAGCTCTACGACAAGAGCTTGGGCATCATGTTCCCGTAGTGCAAAGTTCAGGGGGGCAATATTGGATGGGATGATGATGTTGGTGTAGTCGGGATAGATGGGGGCTACGCTGTCTGCCTCCGTCCATTGGGTCGGAACGGTGTAGCTCTTGGGCTTGCATCCCACGCATAGCACGCATATCAGGCAGAGACCGTAAATATATTTATACATATCATTCAATTGTTTACCCATTATCCATTAGTTCACGCCCTGGTTGCTTGTGCCTTTGTTCTCCTCGATGTGGCCTTTGGTTGCTTTCAGGTTTCCGAAGTAGTAGTAATAAGGATAGTATCCCTTCCATTGAGGAAACAGGTCACGGGCATTGGCTTTACGTGTGTCGAAGTCTGTGATGTAGGGCCGTACCTGCTGGAGGAACGAGACAAGACGGGGACGATGGTATTCCAATGTCGGGAACATCTGAGGAACTTCCGGGTATTTACCCGAAAGCAGGGTCAGTGCCTCTGCGATGCTCTGTGCGGGCGTTGTGCCGGCAATGGGTTGGCATCGGGCGATGAAGTAGGGCATCGACTTGCTGTACAGATGTACCATCAGCGAATTGTTCAATGCGCTTAAGCTACGTCCTTCGTTTAATGCAGCATTGTATCCGAGGAAGGCAGGTTGCGTAAGGAAGTTCTCGAAGTTGTCGTGAATCGGTTCCGTCAGCCTAATCAGATGGAACTCAGGGTCGGCATCAACCTTTTCCGGGTTACGTAGCATGGCTTCGTATTTATCAACCCATTTGCCTTCGAAGGGTACTCGGCGCAGTATGTACAGGTATTTCTCGGCAACCTCCCATTCGTTTCTCAACAGGGCACATTTCGTCAGTAATTTCAGGCAGTGTAGGGTGGGGCCGTTCATGGTCATGTGCTCCACGCCGTGATGGATGGCTGTTGCCACCAAACCAGCATAGAAGTCGCAGTCCATAATATAATAGTTGGCAATGTTGGAGCCTGTGCCACTGAAGTTGTGCATGTAGGGCATGTCATAGTCCATACGAATGTCGAACAGATGGTTCGTCAGTTCGTTGGACTGGACGAGGGCTATGGCATAGTATGCCGCAATGGGGCGGTAGGAAAGTTCGGCACGGGCGCGTGCTGTTTCGGCCATTCCGCGCCAGTCCTGTTCCAGCATCTGCCGTTGCATACGGGTGGTTACGCGGACATCGGGTCGCAGCCACTGGCTTATGCCCATGGCCAGTATGACACAGGCAACAGCCGCTACCCACTGAATGTGATTCTGGCGGGGTGTCTCGTCCTTGGGAGTACCCAGGATAGGTGGAAACTTATGGGTGTGACTGAACGAACGAATGACCAGTGCCAACAGGAGCATTACCGCGAAGCACAGCAAGGGAATGCCCATGATGCGGCCAGTCTCTGTCTCGAAGAAAAGGTCGAGACCGATATAAGCAATGGTGGGCAGGAAAAGGGCTGCAGGTATGTACTGTAGGAGGCGCCACCATCCGCGGAGGCGAAGGCAATATCCGATAAGCCATGTCGACCCGCTCACAAACAGGGCCAATAGCGCACCTCCCACCACGGGCCAACGGAACAATTGGAGTAGGGCTAAGCCGACCCACCAGAGTGCGCCCCAAGGCCGTCCTTCCATGTAGTACATCAAAGTCCTATCGGGAGCCCAAAAGGAGTATTCGCGGGCAATTCGGAATACGTCGCCGTACCAAAGCCAGGCCCACAGCCATACGGCCACAAACATTATCAATGTGGTCGACAACAATAGGGGCTTGCGCTCTTTCTTTTCCTTCTCCTCCTTTCTGACGGGACGCTGAGGGGCAACGGGCTTGCTAACTTTCTTATTCTTTACCATTCTATGGGCAAAGTTACACTAATTCGTGCAGATAACCAAAAGAAAAAACATCTTTTTTCCATACATTCCCGCTTCTTCGGGATAACTAAATTTGGAACATGAGGAAATAATGCGTAACTTTGTCCTTCGTAATCCCAAAGTCTACTGCTATGAAAAGATTCATCCTACTGCCCGTATTCCTGTGGATGGCTATCGTTGCGGCCTGGGCTCAGCAGCGCTATGTGATTTATCCCATACCCCAGACGCAGGAACTCCTGCAAGGTTCGGCCAGTGTGGCTCCCGTGGTGAACATCGTGGCGGAGAATGGTGTCGATGAAGCCACGATAGCACGGGCCAAGGAGGTGTTGAGCGACGGCGGACGGAAGGTGACAGTTTCGCATCGCCTGGTGAAGGATGCAACGAATGTACTGTTGGGCATCAATGGCTCGAAGGGTCTGGCCAATCGGCAGGCGCGAAAACTGGGGCTGAAACGCGACGTGTTCGGTCTGCCGAAATATGACCGCCATATCGTGAGCCTAACGGCCGATAAGCGAGGACGGGCACAGTTCGTCGTTGTGGGCGAACACACGGATGCCGTCTTTTGCGGACTGGCCACCGTGGAGCAGATGTTGGACCAAGGTTGCGAGAACTTGCCCTGCGTGCGGTTCTACGACTATGCCGACACTCGTACGCGCGGCGTGATAGAAGGGTATTATGGCGTGCCCTACAATGCCGAGGTGACGAAGGATCTGTTCCGCTTCATGGCGCGCTACAAGATGAATACGTATATGTACGGAGCGAAGTCGGATCCCTATCACACCCGATTCTGGGGCGAACCGTATCCAACCGACATCACGCCCGAGCAGTTGCGCATTGGCTACCTGACACAGGACATGTTGCGCGATATCGTAGGGGTGGCTCATGCTTCGAAAGTGAACTTCATCTGGGCCATTCATCCGGGTACGGCCTTTACCAATCCCGATAGCAAGGACGTCATTGACCGCGTGATGACGAAATTCGGCAATATGTACGACCTCGGTGTGCGCCAGTTCGGGCTGTTTGTGGATGATGTGGGCGTGCCCACCGACGAACCTACGCTGCAACTGAATGCTCAGCGAGTGAGTGAACTGCAGTACCGACTGGATGCCCGGTGGAACCAGTCGGGAGCGGCTCCTGCCGATACGGTGAAACCATTGCAGTTCGTGCCGCAGCTCTACGCCTTCTCATGGGTGAAGCCTGAGGTGGGCGAGCGCTTCTTTGCATCACTCGGCAAGACACCCAGGAAGGTGGATGTCTATATTACCGGTCGAAACGTCTGGTCGGTGCCCAATACACAGGACTTAGCTACGGCTAACGGATGGCTGGGACGCGAGACGGCCTGGTGGTGGAACTATCCCTGTAACGACAACGATGTGACCAAACTGTTCCCGATGGACATGTACACCAACTTCAGCGACGAGAAGCACATCGACGGGAATGCGCGTCTGGAGGCTACCCTGCAGGGTACCAACACCCTCATCATCAACCCCATGCAGCAGGGCGAGGTTTCGAAGATAGCTCTCTTCAGCGTGGCTGACTATGCTTGGAACCACAAGACCTACGACAACCGGCAGAGCTGGTTGGCAGCGCTCCCGGCAGTGGTGGGGAAGGATAGGGCAGAGGCCTTGCAGCGCGTGGCAGCGTACCTGCGGTATTTCGACAAAGAGGCTCTGGAGACCTTGGTCGAGGACTATAAGCATTCGGTGGAACAAGGAAGTCCGCAGCCGGAATCCTTGCAGAAGGAACTGACGGAAGTCGAGCGTGCCTGTCGTGTGCTTACCGAGATGAAACATTCGGCGGTGGAGAGCGACCGACTCTTCTACGAAGATGTGCGTCCCTGGCTGATGAAACTGCAAGCCATGACCCGGACCGCACTCTCGCTGCTTTCGGGAAAGAAGGTTGAGGTGTCCGACTTTGACCATGCCCCGGAATACCAGTTCGAGATTCTAAGCGGACTGGGCGAGGATATTTCCCTCTCTGTACAGATGGCCGAACCCTCGGCACAGGTGCTGCGTCCCTTCATCGACTGGCTGAAGACGCAGCAGAAGTAATGTCCCTTTAACTCCCTTCTAGCTCCCCTTCTACAATGACCGAGAAAGAACTATTGAAGAATGATCCACAGCCGTGGATGATTGTGAAGAGTGAATACTTGATCCAGCGTCCCTGGCTTACGGCACGAAAGGATGTTGTCCGTCTGCCCAGTGGCGTGGAGAACCCGGAGTATTGGATATTGGAATACCCAACGTGGATAAACGTCATTGCCATAACGACGGACGGTCGCATGATTCTGGAACGGCAGTACCGGCATGGACTGGGCAGCACGGAATGGGAGATTCCGGCGGGTGTGGTGGAGCCAGGTGAAGAACCCGAACTGGCAGCGCGTCGCGAACTGTTGGAGGAGACAGGCTTCGGGGGCGGTCAGTGGACCGAACTGGGGGCATATTCGCCCAACGCCAGTGCGTGCACCAACCTTTCGCACTGTTTTCTGGCCGAAGGCGTGGAGCAAATCGACGGACAGCATTTAGAACCCACGGAGGACATCACCATACATCTGGTGCTCTTGGACGAGGTACGCCGCATTCTGGAGCGTGACGGCTTCAAGCAGGCTCTGATGGTGGCTCCGTTGTGGAAGTTCTTCGCCACACGCTGACACAAACATACGAACAAAGTAAATCCCCGACTCGCTGTTGGAGCCGGAGCTTTACTTTGGGTGACGAATGGCTTAGGCTTCGCTGAACTCATCCTTGCCTACACCACACAGGGGGCAAACCCAGTCTTCGGGCAGGTCCTCAAAGGCCGTGCCGGGGGCAATGCCATTGTCGGGGTCACCTACTGCGGGGTCGTACTCGTAGCCACAAACGTCGCAAACATACTTTTTCATAGTTGTCAGTTTTTAATCCTTATTATGTTATCTCGTTCTCTCGTCTGTTGTTATTTTACGACCTTCTTGCCGTTAATGATGTACAGGCCCTTGACGGCTTTCGTGACACGACGTCCTGTGAGGTCGTAGATGTCGGTTTTGCCGTTGTTGTCTGCAGAAATGCCGTTGATGGCATCTGGCTTCTCGTTGGTACAGGGCGTGTCGGTCATGTCGTAGTTGGCGGTCATGACTGTTACGTTATCCATGCCTACGTTAGTAACGCATGCGGGCAATGTTACGGATTTGGCATTTGTTGCCCACAGGAGGTTGCCATCTTGGTCGTAGAACTTGTGTCCGGCATAGTTGGTACCTTGGAATATCATAGTCTTCTTATTCGAAGATAGCTTATACCAGTCATCGGTGGACTGTTCTGCATCCTGCGTATATGACATGTAGTCGCCACCAACGTATGTGGAATTGGAGTTCTTCATTAGGAACTGGTTCTTGGCTTCGTCGCTGTGCGGAACACGGTTGCCGCTGGCATCGGCTATGGCTTCAAACGGATTGTCCGTAATGGCGGGATGTGTGATGACACGGTCGTCGATGAACATGATGTTACCCAGTTTCTTCTCATACTTCTGCATGTAAGCCTTGGCAGCATCGATTTCGGACTGCGTGGTCGTTACCAGATAGTTGGCATAGTCCCCCACGTGTACCCTCGAAACGGGAATGAACATACCGTAGGCTTCGAACAGCTCTGACAGGTCGGCTTCGGCCACATCGCAAATCATCTTGGCGAGGTGCAGATAATCCTTAGCACCTGTGGCTACGTTGATGGTGCCGGTTACGGTATTTCCTTCGTTGTTTACATAGGTTACGTTGCTTGTCGATGTGCCCTTGTTAATGGGGTTCTTGCGCATCTTGCGGAACAGGTTGGGCAGGAACTGGTCATCGTGGTGCTGGGCATGGAAGTAGAGATAGAGCTGATAATACAGCGAAGTGGTGAGCCAGATGTCGCGCGTTGTCCAAGGCGTTCCAGCAGCCAGTTGCTTGAAGTTCTCGGTGGGACCGTCGCGACGACTGGCAGCGATGCCCTGTTCGAAGGTGTTGATGTTCGAGAACATGTTGTTGGTGCTTTCCGTTCCGCCAATGACGTTGATGCTGGCCTGATGGTTGTGGCCAATCTCGTGACTCGGTCCCCAGATGTTACCGGCTCGACGCATCTTGTCGTAGTTCATGACGGTGGGGATGGTGCTTTCGGTGTACCATGTGCCGTAGTTCGTGCTGTGCATGTACGAACTTGCGCCCGAGAATACGTTCCAAATGTTATTATACTTACCCTCGAAGTCTTCGACACCCATGTAACGGTCCTCGTTGGCGCATACTTGATTCCAAATATGCATCAGACCTTCTATTTCGTTAGGCTCTGCGGCAAGTACGAGTGGGGTGTCCATCTGGAAGACGAGGCGCTCGGTCTTCATGTTGATGAATGGAGCCTTCAGCATGTGTTCCTGCATAAGCTTCCAGTCGGCATTGGTCATACCACGTGTAGCGTCCCAGTAGCCATTGAGCTGTCCACCCTCGATGTGGATGCGGATATCGGGGAAGAGAGACAGTTTTCTGGTCACGGTGCTTCCTGTGTACGCCATCTGGTAGAAGATGTAGAGCATCTTCTGTTCGGAGAAGCGGAACAGGTTCAGACCAGCCTTCAATGTTGTCTGTTCGCCTGTGGGGTGATTACCCGACACTCCATCGGTGCTGACGGATTCCAGCATGAGTTCGCTGCCAGACTTGGCATTGGCGTCCACATATATATATATAATGTCGCCCGCGTTGGCCACGATACCTGTGGGATTCGACAGACGGCCAAAAGGATTAGACATCTGGAAGTTCTTGCTCGAGGCCATGTCCTGATAGTTACTGTATATCTTATAGTCGGCCACGCGGAAGAATTTCTCATAGCCTGCTGTGTAGTCGCCAGCCTTGTTGGTGAACTGCTGCCATGTATCGTTCTTTACCTTCAATACCATAGCCTTTATGTCGGCATTCAAGGCTGCAAAGTCTTCGTTTTCGGCCAGTTGGTCGTCGCTCAGCGCCTGAATCTCGGCCTTCAGCGTCGTGCAAGCCTTG
Organism: Bacteroidaceae bacterium; assembly: GCA_045220575.1. Taxonomy (GTDB): domain Bacteria; phylum Bacteroidota; class Bacteroidia; order Bacteroidales; family Bacteroidaceae; genus Physcousia. Next base: position 42,871 of record JBGUVX010000005.1, on the reverse strand, counting down.
TCCTCAAAGAGCTTATTCAGGCTTGACTGTATCTTGGTCTTGTTAGCCACAAGTTCTTCGTAAGCGCTCTGCCCGGCACGGGCATTTTCGATATCTTCCTCGGTAAGGGCGATTTCCAGGAAATGCCATTCGCTGGCAGTGGCATCTGTGCTCCAGTAAACAACTTTGTGACCCTGTGAGCTGGCATCGTGCAGGCCACCCCATTCGGTTCCTACCTTTATGGTGAAGCGATAGTCCCAGCCATCATCTACACGGTTAATGTTGAACACAGTCTGTGCTGAAGCCATGTGATATGGTGCACTGGTCTCTGTCTGATGACCGATGTACTTTTGAGTCAGCACATTCTCTATAACCCATCCTGTGCCGCTCTTGTGAAGTTGCCAGCATTGTGAGAAGTTCTCCTCGTCGAGGTTTTTTGTCGATACATCGCTGCCTTCAGTTAAATAGAGGTCGTAAGTACTTACGATACGATAGTAAGCATTGTCCTTCAGCTCTCCGGTATATGGCAGGGTGCTGAGGATACGTTCCTTAATCTCGTCTTCAGTGAAGTTCTCCACAGCCTCCAGATACCAGTCACATCCATCGTCCATAGAGTAGGAGAAAAGTCCGTGGCCTGTGTTCGTGTTAAGGAACTTTCCACTAAAACCGCTGTCCGAGGAGATGTTGTAGAATGTCTGAGAACCCGTGGCATTGGGGCTCTTGCGGATGTAGAGCGTGGCCTTGCCAGGTGCGGGCTTGGCATAGTCGGCTTGCAGGTATTCGCCAGTATTGGCACTGCGGAACGTATATCCGCTGCCCGAAGCTTGAAGTATCCATACTTGATTAAGGGTGTTCAGGTCCTTTGCACTCGTCGTAGCCGAACCGGCTGCTGCCGTGGACAGATAGTAATTCGTGCGCTTGCTCTTTACACGTACCAGTCCAGTAGCAATGTCCTGAGCACTTACGGTATTGCTCCCAATAAAGGATAGCATCATTAAGAGGAAAAGGTAGATTCTCTTCATGGTATTTATGTTTAGTTAGTACTTGTTTGGGCAAAGATACGAAATTTAATTAAAAGTGGAAAGTGAAAAGAGAAAAATATGAAAGAAGCGCCACGATTTTCATCGCAGCGCTCCTCGATTAATGGCTCATGAGCCTTAAAGGCCCCATAGGATTACTTTACTATTACCTTTGTTCCGTTTAGGATGTAAATACCCTTGCCGAAGTTCGAAATTTCGTTAAGAGTAGCCTTCTTCGAAACCATACGGCCATCGATAGTGTAAACGGCACCGGCCTTGCTTACATTTTCCAAAGCGGTTAGGATACCATCTTCAGCCTCCTCGTCCCAAACGACGGTTACGTCAGCCTTCGGATCCTGAGGTGTTTCGCCAGAGATGTATGCCTTGTTGGCAGCCACGCGGGTCAACTCAACCATAATGGCATCTTTGGCGGTGGGGTTAACCACGAACTTATTGCCACTGAAATAGATTTCACCCTTGTCAATGACGATGGTTTCGTAGGTACCCTTCAGCAGAGCGTTGGCCTGAGCTTCCTTGGCAAATTCGTCAACATATAGGTTGAACTTAACCATTTCTGCAGGCTCGCCTTCAATGTAATCATCGAGCTTACCAGTAACGAAGATGAAGGGACGGCCAGCGGCAACTTCGTTGTTGCCAACCTTAGCCAGCGACACTTCGTTGTCTTTAACGGCAGTTACTGTCCAAGCCTGACCATCGTTGGCCTTCAGCTTTGCGGGGAAGCAGAAGCTGTTCAGTGCACCGTAAATGGCGGGGAAGTTAACCTCGGCTACGAACTCGGTGGCATCTTCTACTTCCTCAATGTAGAGGGCGCTTCGGGTGGCCAGCGTAGTAGCGTCCCAAGTTACGAGGGTGTTGGCAGAAACCTGAGCGTGCAGGTAGTTCTGGCTTGCACCTGTCGACAGCGTCTTGGCTGCGATGAGGTTGAATCCGTAACCCAGTGCGCTGGTGTTGAACAGGGTGGGGTGAGCGCTCAGCGTAACGGCGCCAGTAGTGCCGCTTGCCTTTACGAACAGACCAGTAGCCTTGTTCTGCATAACGTAGCCACTGTCACCAACAGCCACGAAACGGAACAGCATCATGTCCTTATTCGTCAGCTCGCTTTCATCGATGAAGTACAGTCTGCTACCCAGTCCCAACTCTGAGCCTTCAGCTTCACTTACCGTGTAGAGGGCAGATTTGCGAGGTTGCAGGGTATCTGCTACAGTTACTGTATATTCAATGGAGTCTGAGATCAGAGTGGCAGCAGCAATGTACTTGCTCCACAGAGCCTGGCTCTGTACGAAATCACCTTCGTTAGCCTTGATGATATCGGCATTTCCAGCTACCTTATCCCACTCGTGAGCATCGTAGTCTTCCTCGCTGGCGAAGCGAATCTTGTACCACTTGCCTGTCTTCACGCCATTGGCGCTCTTCAAGATATCTTCCTTCATGGCGGTCAGACGGTTCACGTAATCCTGTACCTTCTCCTCTTCATATGCTCCGGCGGCATAGTAATTGGCAGCTTCGTCGTACAGATCTTTGAATTGAACTGCTTGGCTGTCGTTTGACCACTGGCCGGGGTTCGTACCCACGACAATGAGCTCTTCTGTTCCCTTGGTGTCAGCCAGAGCACGGCGCAGGCTTTCGGTGTTCACGAACTTAGCCAGCAAGGCGTTGTAGGCATTCATCAGGGCATCGAACTGGGCTTGACCGATTTCGTCACGGCTCAGCAGGCTTTGTTCGCCGACAAGGTTGTTGAGGGCAATAGCCTCGTTAAGGTAGGTTACGGTCTGCTCAGCATCCAAAGATGCGGGATTCAACTGGAACTCACTCATGTGACCATAGCCGCGGCCTGTTGTGGTGCCGTCGATGTAGAAGCGCAGATACGTGTTACCCTTTGTGTCGAAAGGTAAGCTTGTCAGCGTCTCGCTGTTGCTTCCATAAGGTGAGGTGATGTAGGTCAGATAGGTCCAAGCAGCGTCTTCTGCTTCGGCATCGTTGCTGCCGAATACACTCCAGACTGTAATGTGGTCATTGGTAACAGGACGACGTGTGAAGGTCATGGCGATGTCACCATCTACAGCGTTCACCAGACCCACTTGCAGGTAGTGCGTGTGGTTGGGTTGGTTGCCATTGTGCCAGTCGGAATGCCAATAAGTAGAAGTATTGCCGTCAAGCAGTGCGCCAAAGTCTGTTCCTTCTGCGGAGTCGGAGTAGGGGCTGCTGAACTGCTCGGCATCGGTAATCAAGTTCTGTTCGGTGTTCACCGTCATCTTCACGTTCTCCAGGTTGAGAGCCGAAGCCAGTTCTCTCTTGGCGGCTGTTACGAGAGTGTCGTAAGCTACCAGCAACTGTTCGTGTGCCTTGGTTTCAGCGTATGCCTCAATAGCCTGCTGTACTTCCTCTTCGTTTACGGGCTCGAATACCCATTCTGAGGCACTGGCGGGGTCGTTGTTGCTCCACAGGGTGATGTTGTTGGTCTGCGAGCTGCTCCAACCGGCGCAGTGGAAGTAGTTGTAGGCATTAGCTTCGGAGTAAGCCAAACGGATATTGACGCGGGTCTCGCCGTTCTCGGTGTTTACGGGGTCGAGGGCAATCAGACTATCGCTCTCTGCACTCAGGGTAACGGGCTTGGCAGCCGTGAAGCGTACTTCGTAACATACATTCATGACGTCGAACTGGTTGTCCTTGTTCTCAACCTTCCAAAGGGCGGGAGCGAAGGTGGCAAGGTCTTCGGGTGTGCTGTAGATGGCGTTGATGGTGGTGCCCAACTTAGCGCTCATGTACTTCAGCGGGTGTGTGGTCACATCGGTCTCGGACTCTTCGTCATATACGGTCAGGGTAAACTCATGGGCACTGCGGATGCGGTAATAGCCATCGGCAAGCGTCATGGGCACGCGAGTTGCCATCAATGCCTCGAAAGCTTCGATGATTTGCTCGCCTACAGCCTTGATTTCATCAATTTCCATGTCCATGTAGTCTCCCATGAGGTAGGTCTCATCCCATGTGTTCATGACAAGTTTGAAGGCATCATAGGCCTCTTCGTCATACTGACCGGGCAGCGTACCTACGGGGATAGCGTCCTCTTCAAGGTACTTCTTGTACTGTTCGTAGATACTCTGTACATCTTCGGCTGCACTAATCTTCGGACCGAGGTAACCTACAATCACAACAAAGTTGCTGGTACGGGCGAAGTTATAGGTGCCTTCGTTCCTGACTACCGTGAACTTGATGCTGTAGACGGTCTCGTCTTCGTTTTCCCATTCCACATGCTGGTCGTCGTCCAATGCTGTGCTGGTTGCTTCTTCGCCGTCATCAAACCTTACGGTGATGCTACCGTCTTGTTGGTTCTTGTTGTTGGCGCAGTTGAAGTCGAAGCCTACGTACTTGATGTACCAGCCCTTCTCTACCATGACTTCGTAGATGGCATCGGCACTTCCAAACTTACTGAAGAACATGATGTCGTCTTTGTCATCGCCCCAGGTGGACATGTTGTTGGCACCATTGAACTTGTTGCCACGAATGTCGATTGTCTCCATTCCACCATTCTTGGTGCAGATGGAAATCGCTGGTGTCGTAGTGGAATACCAGGAACGAGCCCATGGGCTACTTTCGCTTCCGTTCCAAGCTACCCACTTACCATTGCTGAGCTGTACAGAGATTTCCACTTCATCGGGCGTCTCCTGTGCATACACTTGTGTTACTCCTACCAAGGAGAACAGCAACATTAAGAAAAAGTAAAGCTTCTTCATAAATAATTAGTTAGTAGTTAAAAAAGTTAATAATTGTGTTTCTAATGGTCTCTGTTGGCAAAGGTAAATATAATTTTTGATACTGCAAAATAAAGCGCCGCGATTTTCATCGCAGCGCCTTTTTTTAACTAAGTCTTATGAGTCTTATGAGACCCAAGGACTCATGGGATTACTTTACAATAACCTTTGTTCCGTTCAGGATATAGACACCCTTGCCGAAGCTGTTGAGGTCGTTGAGGGTAGCCTTCTTCGATACCAGACGACCATCGATGGTGTAAACGGCACCAGCCTTGCTTACGTTAGCCAAAGCGGTCTGGATGGCATCCTCATTCTCTGTCAGGACGATTGTTACAGGAGTCTTTCTGTCGAAGCCACCTTCGCTCTCGCTATCACCCATAGTGATGAATGCGCTGTTGCGAGAAACATTGTAAGCAGCCTTCGTTACAGAGAACTTGTTACCGTCGGCAACGATAGAACCAATCTTGATGGTAGTGCCTTCGAAGGTACCCTTCAGCAGACGAGTATCCTGAGCTTTGAAGATGAGGTCGTAGCCCTTCTTCATGGGAACCATTTCGGGTTCTTCCTCTGCATTGTATGATGCGGTGTCCTCATAGATAACGATGAAGGGACGACCTGGCTGAACGCTCTTGAGCGGCATCAGGTTCAGGGTGTTGCCATCTGCGCTGTCCAAGCCCCACATCTGGTAGCCCTGGCCATCAATCTGAGTCATCTCTACGGGGAAGCAGTAGGTGTTGATAGAACCATATCTCATGGGCACGTTAACGGTGGTGCCGTCGAAGTCAGGCTCTACATCGCCAACCTCCTCAAGATAGAAGCGGCAACGCTTGTTGTCCCAATCGGAATTGCGGTTGTAGTGAACCAGAAGGTTGTACTGAACCTGAGCGTGCAGGAAGTCCTGGTCGTTGTTAGCAAAGTCGTTGCGGTTGAGGCTGCAAGCCTTGATGTAGTTCATTCCATAGCCAGCGGGCTCGGTCTGGAACATACTGGGATGAGCGCTCAAGAGGGCAACGCGCTGTGCGTTGAGGAACATGCCCGTAGCCTTGTTCTGCATGATGAATGCGGTGTCGCCAAGGGCGATGAAACGCCAGTAGCTCATATCCTTGTTCGTGAGGTCATCGTCGTTGAAGAACATGATGCTGCTGCCAATACCCAACTTTTCGTTCTCGAGTTCAACAACATGAGATACGGCAACATAGCCTTCCTCACCGTCGGTTCTTGCTACGCTGTCAACTTCAAAGTCGCCAGCAGCAGCATACTTACCCCACAGGTAATCGCTTGTGCGGGCCTGAATCTGTTCGCTGTATTCAATACCTTCGCCACCAGGCAGTTTGTCCCATTCGTGTTCCTCGTAGAACTCTTCGGTAGCAAAGCGCATGCGATACCACTTGCCAGTCTGTACGGGAATAGTGCTTGAGTTGATCTTCTCAACGAGATCCTTCAACTGGTCGATGAAGCCATTGCTCTTGTCGGCAACGTATGCACCAGCCTCGTCGTAAGCCACAGCGTTGTCATAAATCTGCTTGAATGCCTTGGCATCAGCATCGGAAGTCCAGAAGCCGGGATCGGTACCTACGACAACCTTCTCCTCGAAGCCCTTCACGCTTGACAGGTAGTCGCGCAGAACGGTAGGATCTACGAACTTGGCCATGAATGCATCGTAAGCGTCTTTCAATGCGTCGTACATCTCAACGGTAACGCTGTCAACATCTGCCTGAGCATTGATGATGTTCTCCAAGTTGGTTACTACCTCACCCATGAAGTTAGCCTGTGCGTTGGGATTGGGCTCCTCGTAGGCGAGCTGTATTTCAGCGGAGTGCCAATATGTGCGGAAACCATAGCTTGCACCAGCGCAGTCGATGGGAGCAATACGGAGTGTGGTGAAGTCCTGTGGGTTGAAGTATGCGCTCTTTACGCGCTCGCCCTTTGCGCCGTAGGGGGTGCTGAGGGTATCTACTACGGTCCAATCGTCATCTTCCACTGATTCGGGGTCAGCGCCGCCGAATACTACCCATTTCGTGGGATGGTCATTGTCGGCATTATCACGACGGGTAACATCCAGATAGATGTCCTTGCCAACGGGGGCATCGAGCTGTACCTGCAGGTAGTGCAGGCCGTTGTGAACGGTGCCAGTGTAGTTGCTGTGCCAGTCGGTGTGCCAGAATGTGCTGGCATCGCCGTCAATCAGGTACTCGATGTGCTGGCCTTCAGCGCTGTCGGAGCAAGGACTGCTCAACTGCTCATTCTTGGTGATGAGGTCGATGCGCTTCATGTCCTTGGCCAGAGTCAGGTTGGTCTTGGCATTGGTCATGATAGAGTCATAGGAAGCCAACATGGCCTCGCGGTCCTTGTAGGGAGCGAAGTTCTTGATGATTTCTTCGGCTTCATCGTCGGACACGAGCTCAGGAATCCATTCAGAAGCACCAGGGCAGCGTGCGGGAAGGTCGAAGGTTGCGGTCCAACCTACGAGTCTGCTGCCAGAGGCGTTACCTTCACCGTTTGATGCGTTATGGTCACACTGGTGCAGGTAGTCGAAGGTGTCATCGTCCAAAATACGGATGTTGACGAGGGTCTCGTCGTCGTCGTTAGTGTAAACGGCATTGATTCTCCATGTGGCAACGGCATCTTCAGACAGCGTAACTGTGGCGCTACGTGAAACGGTATCGATGCGCATGTCGTAACCCATGTTGAAGAGGTCGTAGCGACCATCTTCCATTCTGGTTACCTTCCACAGGGCAGAAGCATCCATCATCATGTCGTCGGGGGTTCCCCAGCGTCCGGTAATCTTGCCGAGATCGGCATCCAACGCGGCGCGCATGTACTTGTCAGAGTAAACAGGCTCTTCGATTTCTGATACGGGGTCTTTTACATTCTGATAGTATTTAACAGCGGTGCGGAAGCGATAGTAGCCGCTTTCCAGAACGATGGGCACGCGTGAAGTCCAGATGGTGTCATAGGCAGCGATAAGGTCTTCGCCCAACTTCTTGATTTCATCGGATTCAATATCGCCCTCATCCATATAAGTAGCATCGTCGGCTGCTTCGTAAGCATCCAAGAATGCCTGAACCAGGTCTTCGTTGAAGTCGCCGGGATTCTCACCTACGGGGAAGTATTCCTCATCGTAGTAATCGGTGTATTTGCTTACGATGTCTTCCAACTCTGCCATGGCCTGAGCCCAATCGCTCTGCTTAATAGCAGGATATAGCTGGAACTCGGCAGCGTGCCAGAATGTGGCATTAGATTCACCACCGTTTGTTGACTTGGTTTCTGTAACGTAGAAGCGCAGGAACCTGAAGCCCATGGGGTCAAAGGGGGCACTGATAACCCACTCTGCTGCAGCACCGAGAGGAGTCTCGAATTCTGCCAGAAACTCGCATTCGTCTTGGTCGGCAAGTGGGTCGTTGTAATTGGTCGTCAGCTCTTCATCGTTCGTCCCATAGACTGCCCATTTGGTGGGGTGGTTGTTGTTTGTGTTACGACGCTGCATCTTGAATGCAATCAACATACCGTCATCGTACTCGTCGATGAAGTCTTCTGTCAGCTCTACCTGCAGATAGTGGCTACCCATCACATTGTGAGGGGGATTGGAATGCCACGATGAGTGCCAGAAAGTACCTCCGTCACCATCAATCAGGTATTCAATTTTACCCTCGTCGGGGTCTGTCCAGGGACTGCTCAACTGAGAGGCATCCAGAATCAGGGGATCGTCCTCATCTACTGCATAAGCATACTGCGACTGTGCAAAAGCCGTAGTCCCGCCGAAGAAACCGGCCAACATGGCCAGCATTAAGTAAATTTTCTTCATTGTGATTAGTTTTAGGTTAGTAAATAAAGGTTTCATTAAGGTTTTTCGCTGTAAAAATACCAAACTTCCCTCTAATCGCAAAGAAAAGAGGGAAGTTTTTTATGTTTTTGGTGTGTTTTTCTATGAAAGCCGGGCAATCCACTTGTCTCCAAGGGCGCTTTTTGTGGCGATATGTTCCTGAACGGCGGTTACAAAGGGGTTGCTCTCAAATTCTCCGCGAACTTCGGCAAAGTCGGCCTCTGCCGTACTGGTGTTTCCATCGAATCCAAAGCCCGTTTTCGTAGAGAGCGAGAATTCCTTGTGGGCATCCTGATAGAGCATATTGTCGAGGTCGACAACGGCCTTTTTCCATTCCTTTATTATATATATAAGGTTTTCGTGTTTTGTAAGGTCTTCCTCAGTGAAGTTGAAGAATCGCAGCATCAACTGGTATGCCCAGGCCCATTCGTAGTCGTAGTATAGGGCGTGGATGCTCTTCAGTCGGCTGATGACTTCGTTGTGGCTGTTCACCAGTCCCTTCTCGACATCGTTCATCAGTTGGGTGATGGCGGAGTGGGGGGCGATAAGTCCGGACAGGTCGAGCCAGTCGCCTTCGCCCAGGGTGTACTCGCCTTCGGGCTTCAGGGTGTCGGACTTCTCCAGACGCGAAATGAGGGAGTTGCCGAGGAATTTCGTGATGGCTATGCGATAGAGGCAAATGCCGCGTTCCAATGCCGAGTGGGTGATTTTGGCACTTTGGTAGGTGTAGGTGTCGCTGGTGGCACCCGACAGGTCGCGCAGGCGCTGGAGTACGTCCAAGCCACGCAGCATCTTGTCGATGGTGTAGGGCGAGAGCAGGTTGAAGTTCACAAGGTCCAACTGTCCCTCCTTTGTGCGTTTGTCGCGCTTCGGCCATTTCTGTGCATCGCGGATAGTGCCCACGGAACGCAGGTTTACGGCAGGTGCCAGCCAAGTCTCGCCGCGTTTCTCGATGAGGTATGAGAAGGGCAGGGCCGAGGTGTCGGGATTGCTGGAGTGGCGTCCCATGACGAGGGAGAAGGCTCCGATGCGTGCCGGCCAAAGGATGTAGGAGTCGGATGCCGTCTTGGCTCCGCGTTCCAATGCGCCCTGATGGATAGGTCCAAGCTTGTACATGTGGTTGCTCTGGTTCGAACCGCTGCCTGCATTCATGAAGGAGAACATGCCGGCAATGAGCAGGGTGGACTTGTGGTGGGTGACGGTGAAGGGTCCTGCGAAGATGGCGCATGCTTCGCCGTTCTCCTCCTGGCAGTTGCAGAAGAAGAGCGAATCACTTGCCGAGTACCCGTGCCCAAGTGTGCAGGCCTGTCCGACATAGACACGCTGCAGGGTGGTGCAGTCTTCGATTTGGCTACCGTCTTGTACGATGAAGTCCTCGGCAATTACGCCGTAGCCGATGTGGACGGGTGCTTCCTGGCGCGACATGAGAGAACCGTTCTTCAGTCGTCCTGCGCCCTCTATCTTGCTCCAGGGGCCCAGGTACATGTTCTTGATGTAGCCTGTGTCCACGATGGTGGAGTTGTGGCAGATGTGTCCGCGTTCCGAACGGCGGCTCTCGACGATTTCCGCTGCGAACTGCTTCATGCGCTCCGTCAGGATGGGACGGTGGCGATACATGGCCTGCATGTAAGCCTCCTGGGCTGTCAGGCAGTCGTGTATGGTGACTTCGCGGCCTCCTGTCTCGTTCAGGACGGATACTTCCGTGCCGTTGCCAAAGCTGGTGGAGCCGTCGACTATGATGATGTCGACGTTCTCGATGAAACAATCGTCGTCTATGTCGTAGTTGGCAATGTAGTTCTTTATGTTTTCGATGCAGCAGTCGTTGCCTACCGTGGTGTTGTGCAACGTGGCGTGGAAGATGCCCGAATGCTTGTGCATTCCGCCAGGCATGGTAAAGGATTTCTCGAACTTGCCGATGCTGCAGTGGCCGGAAAGGCGCACGTGGCGCAGGTACTTGAGATTTATCGAGGGGTGTACCTCGATGGCTGACCAGTCTTCAGCCGAGCAGCTTTGCGACTCGAGCTGTGCAATTTCTTCTTGCGTAAGTTTTCTGTATTCCATATCTTGTTACCTTAAATTTTCGGTTACCTATATAATAATGTAACGCAAACTGCGTTTATTTATTATATAATAAGGTAAAAAAACACGATGCTGGGTGTGAGGAATCCGTTGGTGGCGCTCGCTCGCCTGTGGTACACAGGGGGCAATGGCGTGCACTCGCCGTTCGCCTATCAGTTGGTGACGCAGGTGTTGTGCCGACCAGGCCGATATTATGCCGACGACTGGCTATACCCGTTGAGGGAGAGGATGCTTCATCCGCGCCGGACTGCCGTACGAAGGCTGATGTTCCGGCTGGCCAACCATTGGCAACCTACCGTTGTCAGTGCTCCGGCGGAGCTTCATCCCTACCTCCACGAAGGGTGCCGACGGGCTCGGCTGCAGGCTTGCGAGACGCCTCTCGTCACGTTCGAGGGCGGACAGGGACGCATGGTTGCGCTCATCGATTTGCAGCGCCATCGCCCTGAGTGGCAGGAGCTTAAGTCCGACCCTGCGGTTCGTGTTACCTTCGACCTGTACGACGTGGGCCTTGCCCTCTCAGTACCTCACTTAAAGAAACAAAGTTACAAAATTAATTGGTGATATGAAGAAAAGTAACGTATATACTCGCAAGGGTGACGATGGAACCACCGGTTTGGTGGGCGGCCAGCGCATAAGTAAGAGCCATTCGCGGCTGGAGGCTTATGGCACGATGGACGAGTTGAACAGCCTGATTGGCTTGTTGGTGACGGAACTGTCGGACGAGGAAGACCGCGATGAACTCGTGCGGATTCAGAACGACCTGTTTGCCGTAGGCTGTGAACTGGCCACCATCGACCGCGTGCCCAAACATGCTGTGGCGAGCGAAGATGTGGACCGTTTGGAACGTGCTATCGATGAGGCCGATGCGCTGTGTGGCGGGTGGAAAGGCTTCATCCTGCCCGGCGGCTCGCATCCTGCGGCTTTGGCTCATGTGTGCCGTACGGTTTGCCGCAGGCTCGAAAGACGCATCTATTCGATAGACGATGGGGTGGAGACAGACCCCGTTTTGTTGCAATATATCAATAGGTTAAGTGATTACTTGTTTGTCTTGGCCAAGAAGATAAACATTTTACAGGGGGTAGAAGAAAATATTTGGCAAAATCGTTGATTATTTCATTTCAGTGTACTATCTTTGCACGCCGAAAACGAAAAACAAACGAAAAAGATATGTATTGGACACTGGAATTGGCCTCGAAGCTCGAGGATGCTCCCTGGCCAGCAACTAAAGAAGAACTCATCGACTATGCCGTCAGGAGCGGAGCCCCCTTGGAGGTGATTGAGAACCTGAACGAGATTGAGGATGAGGGCGAAATCTACGAAACCATCGAGGATATTTGGCCCGACTACCCATCAAAGGAGGATTTCCTCTTCAACGAGGATGAGTATTAAGGAGATGTCAGCGGAACAGACGGGAGACGAACCGTAGTTCCGCTGACAGCGTTAAGCGAGGTCCCTCGGGGCCTCGCTTTCTTTGTCTTGACACACAGTTGTGTGTCAAGAGAGATGACACGTCGTATCGGCTGTAGGAATAGTATTCCTTCGCTTGGCACACAATTGTGTGTCAAGGACGGGAAAGTATCTTCTTGCGGTTAGCGTCGATATAGATGCCCGCCTGGCGGCTGTGGCTTCTGGTCTTGCGTCCGCTCAGGTCGTAGGTAGCCTTGCTTTTCTGGGGCTTGGAGGACGTAAGGTTTCCGACTCCGTTGGTCTCCAGCGATTCCAGCAGGAAGTAATCCATATCGGGCATCCATCCGCTGGAGTTACTGAAGCGAATGGTGTTCATGCCAGCGTTCAGCGTTATCTCCACCGCGCGCTTGCCGGGCTTGTCGAAGCCGCCGGAGTTCAGGTTGGTCAGGTTCTTCACGGCCTTGCCGTTGACGCTAAGCTTGGCAGAGCGGTTCTCGCCCGACAGATAACCCAGCGTGAGCTTGTAGCGACCGCCCTCCTGGCTGTAGACGTTTGTCCACACGAGGTCGTTGTTCTCGTTCTGCCCCAGATAGCCCACCTTGCAGCCACACGAGGCTGCGGACTTCTCGTCGTAAGTCGCGCATTTCTGCGACCAGTCGAGTTCCTGATAGACGCTGTTGTAGCCCGTCTCGGCCTCGTAGAGCGTGCGCTCCAGGCGGACTTCGGCCTCAGCGGTATATATGCGGGTTCCGTGAGCAGGAACATTTACCGTGAACGTGCCCTCGGCAACGCCTGCGTTGCTCTTCTTGTAGAGGTCGCGCAGCGTGACGCTTCCTGCAAGGTCCATCAGCGAGAAGTCGACCTCGACGGTTTGCTTCTTGCTGCTGGGATTATACACGGCAAAGGCGCGCTTCGTACCGTTCAGTTCCACGATGTCTTTCACCAGTACATAGCAGCTGTCGGACCGTTGGCAGACATACGCCTGCAGGTGCAGAGGGTCCTGATTCAGGGCTATCAGCTCCTTGTTCTTGAGCAGCGACAGAGGCACCGTCTTGATGTTGCTCATGTCGCAGCCGATGAGCAGCGGCGAGGACATTATGCACCACATACCGAAATGGGTCTTGTCCTCCTCGGTGCTAAGCGTGCGGCCCACCTCCAGCATGTCCATATCGTTGTAGTGCCCGTCGCGGCAGTAAGCGCTCAGGTAGAGGTTCTCATGAATGATGTCGCGCACGCTCTCCCAGCTGCAGTTGATGTCGCCCGTGGTTCGCCACGAGAAACCCACGTCGCCGGCCCATGTGCCCGGAAAGGCCCATCGGCAGATGTTCATGCGTACGTCCGTTCGGCCCGTGTTCTTTATGGCATTGGCAATAGCGGTGTAACGCTCGCGCTCGTTCAGCACGAGGTGGTCTTCGTTGTGATAGTACGAGCCGCCGCAGAAATCGACCTTGATGAAGTCGAAGTCCAGTTCCTTGAAGAAGAAGTCGGCATCTATCTGGTCGTGCTCGTACATTCCCACGCCCTTGCCGATGGGGTCGCCGCTGAACATGCTGCCGCAGGTGTTGCGGCCCGCGTCGCTATAGATGCCAGCCTTCAGGCCTTTCCCGTGGATGTAATCGACCACTCCCGCTAATCCGTTGGGGAAACGGCTGGGGTGGACGAGCAGATGGCCTGTCTCGGGATCGCGGCCTCCGAAATAGCCGTCGTCGATGTTGATGTACTTGTAGCCCACATCGCTGAGGCCCTTGTTTACCATCGCTGCTGCCTGCTGGCGGATTAGCTGTTCGCTGATGTTCACGCCGTAGGTGTTCCACGAGCTCCAGCCCATGGTGGGGCCGTTGTCATCTGCCTCCTGTGCGGCTAAGCCGGCAAGTTGGAAGCTAAAGGTCGAAAGTCGGAAGTTGGCTACGCCGATGAGCAAGGCAAGTAGCAAGCATATACGTTTCATCTCACGTTCTTCTTTATATTACTTTACTTTTATACTCTTCATTCGTTATTTCTTGAACTGCCACCAGTCGAGACGTACGTCGCCTGCTGCCTGATTGATGCGCAGGTAGAGGTCGTGCGTGCCCTGGGCAGCGTTCTTGGCAATGGGGGTAGTGAACAGCTTGTATGCGTCGGCAGCGCCTGTGGAGGCAATGCTGACGGTGCCCAACAGCGGGCCGCCCGGTTCGTCGAGGTGCAGGCTGATGGTGGCCGATGCCCCTTCTGCGGCAGCTGCCGAGAGCGAGAACGAACGGGGACCCTTCTTGCCGAAATCTACGGCACGCAGACGAATGTACTCACCTGCATCGAGATTATAGACATAGAGGTTGTTCCACTGACCTGTCTTTTCCGTGCGCAGCCCATAGCCCCAGGCCATCGTCTCTGCCTCGACCCTGCGGTAGGGATTCAGGGTTCCTACGGGAGCGAGCTCTTTCAAGTCGAGCCAGTAAGGCACCTCCTGCACGGTTCCATCGGCGTTATAGGTCATCTCGGCCACACTCACCGAGCGGCGCTCAAAGTGCTGGCGCGTCTCGAAATGCAAGAGGTCGTAGTCCTGACCGAACAGATAGCTGCGGCCCTTGAAGTCCATGATGCCGGGATGATTGCCTCGGTCGCGCGGTGTGGGAGCCATCAGGTAGCCCTTACATGTCCAGGGGCCTGTGGGAGCGTCGGCCATCGCGTAGCCGATGCCTTCGGGGCAACAGGTAGAGGCATAGGCCAGATACCAATGGTTGTTGCGTTCGTAGAGCCAGGGGCCCTCTTGGTAGTGGTCGATGTGATAGTCGAGTTTCGTAATCTCGCCCTGTGTGGAAATCATGTCCTCGCCCAGGCGTACATAATAGGTATTGGGATTGCCCCAGTACATCCAAGCCTGTCCGCTCTTGTCGATAAACACCGTTGGGTCTATGTCGTCCCAATGCTCGCGCTGCCAGACCAGAGGCTTGCCAATGGGGTCTTTGAAGGGGCCGTAGGGAGAGTCGGCTACCAGAACCCCGATGCCGTGCCCGTGGAGCGGACAATAGAGGTAGTATTTGCCGTTGCGCTTGACACATTGTACGGCCCACGCCCCGTTGTCACGGCTGCGCCAACTGAAGTCGTCGAGGGAGGCAATGGGGCCGTGGTCGGTCCAGTTCACCATGTCGGTAGAGGTGTAGAGCAACCAGTTGTACATGAAGAAACCTGCCGAGTGGCGCTCGCGTGCATCCTTGATTTCATCGGGATGTGAGTCGTGGCTGACATAGAGGTACACCGTGTCGCCCACCACCAGTGGGGCAGGGTCGGCGGTATAGTGGGTTTGCAGCATGGGAAGGTTCAGTCCCTTGCATTCGTCCAGTTGCCACCAGTCGAGGTTATACAACAGAGGACCCTTGCGCCCGTGGAACGTCAGGTACAGGTCGTGGACGCCAGTCACAATGCGAGGCAGGAAGGTCTCGAAGGTGCGCCATTCCTCCCAGCCGCCCGTGCCGCTTATCTCCACGGAACCGAGGCAGAGTCCGTTCACGCTGTCGGCGTGCAACTCGATGCTTCCGCCGCGCAGGGCAGAGGCAGCACGAACCGTGAAACGCCGGGCACCGTATGTGCCGAAGTCAACAGACTGCAGCTTCAGCCAGTCGCCATTGTGGATGTCGCAAACATAGACGCCTGTCTTGTTGTTCTGCGTCGTGTGCAGTCCCTGCGAGTAGGCCATTGTCTCGGCCTCGACACGGCGATAGGGATTGAACTGGGCAATGGGCTTCACACCCTCGCGAGTGGGGGTGATGGTGGGGAACTTATGGTCTTCGGTGTATTGGAATTCCTCGACTGCCGTGCTACGGCCAAAGCCGCCGCCACCAGGCAAGTGCCCCGTATGGTAGAAGAAATAGCTATGACCCTTGAAGTCGACTACGCCACAGTGGTTGGTGAAGGAATCCGTGCCGCCCATGGGCATGATGACTCCCTCGTAGTTCCACGGGCCCAGCGGACTGTCGGCTGAAGAGTAGGAGATGTGTTCGGGCACGCCTCCTGCGGCATAAAGCAGCAGCCAGCGGCCTCCCCGCTGTATCAGCCAGGGGCCTTCGACGTAGGAGTCGCGGTATTGTTTGCCCTTCTCGCGCTCCCGCATGGGAGGAGCACCGAAGCCTTCTTCGGTCATGTCGATGAGATGAACATCTCCCTTGGCATGTATCATATCTTCCTGCAGTTCCAAGGCATAGACGCGTGGGTTGCCCCACAAGAGCCATGCCTGACCCGTCTGCTCGTCAATCCAGACCGTGGGGTCGATGTGGTCCCACGAACCATTCTCATAAAGCGGACGACCCAAAGCATCGCGATAGGGACCTTCGGGGCGGTCGGCCACAGCCACGCCGATAGCCATGCCTCCCGACAGCTTGGAGTGTACGCAAATGTACCAGTAGAACTTGCCGTTGCGCTCGATACACTGGGCTGCCCAGGCACGGTCGTCGGCCCAACTGAAACTCTCGATGGCAAGGGGAGAACCCAAATCAGTCCAGTTCACCATGTCGCGGGTGGAGTAGATGCGCCATTCCTGCATCCAGAAGAAATCGGCCTTGTCTTCGTCGTGTCCCGTGAAGACATAGAGAACGGAATCGCCCACGTTGAGCGGAGCGGGGTCAGTCGTGAAGCATGTTTGCACAATGGGGTTCTGAGCCCGTGCTATTGTACTGATGAACAACAGCAGCAGAAGAGTCAAATGTTTCATTTTTCGTTTTCGTTGGGGGATTGTTGAATATAATCGCGTGGTGCAATACCAAAATGCTTGCGGAATACGGTGGAGAAATAACCGAGGTTCGAGAAGCCCACCGTGTACGCCACTTGGGTGATGTTGAGTTTCTGTTCGCGCAGCAGACGAGCGGCCTGTTCGAGACGGATGTTGCGGATGAACTCGGTGACGGGAAGTCCTGTCATCTCCTTCATCTTGCGATGCAGGTGGGCACGGCTGATGCCGGCTTCGGAGCAGAGTTGGTCGACGCTGAACTCACTATCGGCCAAATGCTTGTTGATGCTCTCCATGATTCGGTCCATCAACAGTTCGTCGTTGCCGCGTTGTTCGGGCAGTTCCACCCGCTCTATCCCAGCCTTATGGGCACCGGAATACTTTCCGTGAAGCAGTTGACGCTGAGCCAGCAGGTTGTGCAGGGTGGCTGTCACCTCGGCTGTGGTGAAAGGCTTGGCCAGATAGGCATCGGCACCACGGTCGAGTCCTTCCAATCGGCTGGCGATATCGGTCTTTGACGTGAGCATCACCACAGGCAGGTGGGCTACACGGGGATTGGTCTTGATGAGTCGGAGCAGGGTGAATCCGTCCATTTCCGGCATCATGACGTCGGAGATGACTGCCGCAATGCTGCCTTCAGGAGCAGTAAGCAGGGTCTGTAGGGCCTCGCGACCGTTGGCGGCGGTAATGCTGCGATAGTGCGGGGCAAGCTCTCGTGCCACGTATGCCGACAGTTCCGTATCGTCGTCGACAATCAAGATGGTGCTTCCATCGGTCTTTGCCACGCTGGGTGTTGCCGTGGGCTGTTCGACAGATTTATACGGATTAATCGAGGAATTTGCAGGTAGGCTGACGGTGAAGCAACAGCCAGTTTGCCCATCGGTGCGGTTCTGTACGCTGATGCTTCCGCCGTGCATTTCCAGAATCATGCGGCAGAGGTGCAGGCCGATACCTGTTCCGGGAACTGAATTGGCCTGATTGCTTTGGTAGAAGCGGTCGAAGATGTGGGGAATGGCTGCAGGCGCTACGCCCGGACCGGTGTCTGTAACCGTGAACTGCACCTGTTCGTCCTGCGTTGACAACGCTACCGTAATCTCTCCGCCATCGGGCGTGAACTTGAAGGCGTTGGAAAGCAGGTTGGCCAGGACCTTTTCGATTTGCTGCGGGTCGGCTGTCACGTGGATGGGGGCTTCGGGATGCAGGAAGCGCAACGTAATATTGTGCTCCTTTGCCGCGAAGTCATGCATGTGGCAGATGGCTCCAAAGAGAGCGGTGAGATCGACGTCAACGGGATGGAGCTTCATCTGTTGTTTGTCGATTTTGCGTATGTCGAGAATCTGGTTTACAAGGGACAGAATGCGCTGGGCATTGTGATGGATGATATCGAGCTCTGCTTTGCTGGTCTCATCGGATGTCTGGGAACGAAGCTTCTCTAACGGCGACAAGATGAGGGTGAGCGGTGAGCGGATGTCGTGGGTGGCATTGATGAGGAACTGCATCTTGTCCTCGTCCAACTGACGGCGCATGCGCCGGCGATAACCGAGTGTAACGTACACCAGCAGGACGATGAGCAGCAGGCTATAGAGGAGATAGGCGAAGGTGGAACGCCACCAAGGGGGATGAATCTCCACGATGTACCTTTGGACGTCGGTATAGGAGCCGGCCTGCAGGGCACGCACCTGAAGTTTGTAGCGTCCCGGTGCCATGTGGCTGAAGCTAATGGTGTTTTGTCCGCGTTCCGTGGCCTGCCAGTGTGCCTCGTCGTCTATGCGGTATTCGAAAATAACGTCGGAAGCATCGACAAAATCGAGCAATGAGAACTCCAACTGGAAACTGGCATCAACGTAGCTGAGATGGAAGTGATGGCAGATGTTCAGCGGCGCCTTCATGACCTGTATGCCGTTGCTTCGCGTGTCGGCATTGGCTCGTTGCGTGGAGATGACCATACCCGTCAGATGGACTTGGGCCGTAGTGGGACGGCTCACACGCAGACTGTCGGGAAGAAAGCTTGTGATGCCATCAGCCGTGCCTAACAGGATTCGTCCATCGGCAGTTTGCAGTCCGCTACCTAATACGAATTCCCGGGTCTGGAGTCCGTTGGAACTTACGAAAGCCACTAAGCGTTTTTGCTGGGGCTGCCAATGCCAGATGCCGTTGTTGGTGCTGAACCACAGTTCTCCCTTGGCATCTTCTGCGATGTAATTTATGGTAAGGCCGTTTAGGTCTTCTGTGCCTGTTTCAGGAATAAGTCGCTTGTCGGTGGTCCACCGTTGCAGGCCCTTCTCGGTTGCCAACAGCACGTCGCCATTCTTCAGGATGCGTAGTGCGGTGCAGGCATCGTGGTCGGCCAGGACCTCCCAGCCTTCCTTGCGGAAGGAGCGTGAGGCGGGGTCGTAGCAGCAGACACCCGACGTGGTGCCTATCCATAGCCGGCCACGCTGGTCGGTATCGAGGGTGTAAATCCAGTCATTGGAAATCCTTCCGCGTCCCACGGTGTCGGTGTCGTACATGGTGAGCTTCTGTACGAGCTCGCCATGAGCCTTATTAATAATGTATAGACCGTCGCCAAACACGGAGATGGCAAGCGTTCCGTTGTTGAGGTCGGCCATGGCATTCACGCGGTCGCCTTGGATGGGCGTGGTGAGTTCGCTTTTTCCAGTCTCCGGCGTGTAACGCCATAGCGCATTGGTCGTGCCCAACCAGTATTGGCTGTCCTTGTCGCGGTACAACATCTCGACACCCTGTGGGGATTGGGGATGGGCGATGATTTGGCCTTCGTGGTTGAAACCATAAACCCCATTACCCTGGACGGTGCACCAGAAGGTGGAGTCTTCGCCAAGGACAATGGAGGATACGCAGGTTCCTGTCTCGTGGCGCTGTGTCGCGAAGTCCCACGTCTGGAACAATGGACGCCGATGGAGGGGCACCATGAGCAAACCCTTCTGATGGCAACCTATCCAGAGGTTTCCCTGCTGGTCGACAAAGATGGATTCGATGCGTGCATGGTTGAGGTCGAAGGCATTGACCATGAGCTGGAATCGCTGGGCCTCATGCTTGCCTCGGGGAATCCAATAGAGGCCGTCGCCACGTGTTCCTATATATAAATTGCCTTGTTGGTCGGTGGCGCTGCATGTGTAATATAAAGAGGGATTCTGAGTTGGTTCGAAGATGACGCCGCGCAGGGCATCCAGTTGCACCAGGCCGTGTTGGCACAGAGCGTATGTCTTGTCGGCCAATTCGAAGAAACTGACTACTGTGCCGCAGTGGGAGGAGAAGGACGAAACACGTCCCTTCTTCTGCCTACAGACAATACGTTCGTTGACTCCGTTTGCCCAGAAACAACCGTCGGAAGACTGGAAAGTGTGATTGAAAAAGCTGTTCTCATCCTGCGGCGCATAGTCGGTGAGGATATTGGCCTTCATAGATTCGGTATCTATCTGGTAGAGACCGTATCCAGAGGTTCCGGCCAGCAAGGTGCCGTCGGCCATTTGTAGCAACGAACTGACACGTGGCAGGATGTTGTTGGGGAATTGGACAGAGGTGAAACGACTGGTTGCCTTGTTGAAAAGCACCAGTCCACGGGCTGTACCTACCCACAAGCGCTGTTCCTTGTCGGAGAGCAGCGAGGTGACTATCGTCGAGTGGTTCTCCTCCTCGTTGGTCAATGACGTGCGATAGATGAACTTATATCCATCGAAACGATTCAGGCCATGCTCTGTTCCTATCCAGATAAGTCCATTGGCATCTTGTTCGATGTCGGTTATCAGGGAACTTGACAATTGGTCGGCGGCATAGAATTGGTAATTCTGTGCCGTGCCGACCAAACTTGTCAATAATAATAAGAACAGCAGGGAGATCCGATGCATGGGGTAGGGGGATTAGCGAAGAATCTTCTTGCTCCTGTATTGTCCGTTGCTCAGTTGCTGGCGCACGATGGTGATGCCACGTTGTGGGGCATTCAGCGCACGTCCGTCAGTGGTGAAGTACTGGGTTGCGATGACGGTAGCTTTGTCGTCCTCGGTTTGCTGTATGCCTACCTCATTGGTAACCGTCACCTTCAAGCTCCTGATACGTTTTGTGCCGTATTCATCGACGAATGTAAAGGCAATCTTGGTGCTACCCAGTGCGATACCATTAACCATGCCATTCTCGTATGTTGCAATCTTGGCATTGGTCGGCTTTGCGGTGAGCGTGGCGTATTCGGTCACGTCGCGGACGTAGCCTGATCTGCCAGTTGCATATATATGAACAGGTGTACTTTCTCCAGGACGTACTTCTACTTCCTCCGGGTCAAACGATAGGGAGGATATTCTCAAATCTTCTTCTGACAACATGCTGGTCTCCATATCGCGAAGAGCCTCTGCGGTGTAGAACTTCTCTTCCGTGAAGTCGGTTTCTGTCGTGAACCAGTCGATGTCGACGTAACCACCATTCTGCATTGTGGCATAGTTGAAGATATAGAAACGCTGACCAACGAATATCTTCAGGGTGAAGCGCATGTTGAGTTCAATGTCGGACTTGGTCCATGTCTTGTTGTCGTAACTATAGTAGAACTTGGCGATGTCCGTTCCGAAGTTTACAGCAGCACGCAGGTAGATGGTGTCGCTCTCAATGGCTTCACCCAGCTTTTCTTGGGCGGCGATGGTCTCGTCTTGACCGATTGACCAGTTCATCTGGGTGTATTCGCATCGAGCTGCATAGAGATGGCGAACGCCGTCAACCATCTTCACACCAATCAGGGCATAGGGGTCTTGGAAGACTGCCAAACCGGCAATGTCTCCGTCCTTCATGTTGCCGACGGCCATCTTAATGGTGCCATAGCTATAGCCAGCCTTGCTCGCTGAGGTATTTGCCGGGTCGAAACTCTGGATGCGTTGGGTAAGCGAGTTGCGGGCCTGCATCAGGTCTTGGGAAATGCCAGTGGTGTTCAGACGCAGCCAGCCGTTCTGCTTGCTCCAAGCCGTGTTGTCGGGGTTGTGATTCCACTCCCATTGCTTGTCCAACACATTTCCAACGAATGGATCGTTGGTGGGTAGGTAGGTCTTGGGCCATCCTATGCCCACGTTAGGCTTGGCGTATGCCGCTCCCTTTTCTGATACATCGCGGCCACTCTTACCGATGGTTGGCCATCCGTCTTTCCATGTTACAGGTTCCAGATATGGCACGCGACCAATGGCTCCTGCATCCTTGAACAGGATAGTCCACCATTCGCCAGTCTGTGTTTCGACAAGACCGCCTTGGTGAATCTTTTGTCCTTCGAATACACGTCCGTCGTGCTCCTCGTAGGGACCGAAGGGAGATGTGGCGCGGAAAATGGTCTGTGAGCCTTCCGTACCTCCATAGGTGGCATAGATGTAATAGTAGTCGCCGATGTGGTACATGTGGCAGCCTTCAAGACCACTGTCATCCCGAACGATAACCGTGGCATCCTTCTTGGATTTGAACTTATTGTTGGGATCTACTTGTGACACGGTGATGTGATTGATGCCGTGTGCTACATAGACATTCCCATCGTCTTCGAAGAGGAAACCTGAGTCGTAGTAGAATCCGTCAACTTTCTCCATCGCCCAAGAAACCTCGGGATTAGTGGCGGTGAGCATGAAGTCACCACCATCGTCTTCGTATGCAATGAAGTTGAGGTAGAATTTGCCCTTATAGTATTTTAGGCTGGGTGCCCATTGACCTTTGGAGTAATGGTTTTTACCATTCTTCAGGTTGTAGGCATCGCTGTCGGCGATTTTTGCCAAGGGGTTGCAGCAGAACTCCCAATTCACGAGGTCGCGACTCTTATAGATGGTCGTGCCGGGGAAATGGGTAAAGGTTGTGGTGGCCAGATAGTACCAGTCGCCCACGCGGATGATATCCGGGTCGGGTGCATCAGCGTTGATGATTGGGTTGAGGAACTTGCCGTTACCTTGGTCTGCGCTCCACTGATTTTTGAATTCGGGTCGGGGCTGCTTCACCTTAGACCACTCGGCATACCAGTCGAAGCAGGCCTTAGCACAGGCTTCGGGTTCACCTCCGTATGCTGGAACAACGGTTTTGTAGCCCGAACTTGCATAGGTGTCCCAGTCGAAGTAGCAGTGTGAGCCGGAGAGGGTCATGGAGATGTTTCCGTAGTAGTCGTGCAGTGCTTTGTATGCCACACCCCATTTTGAAGTGGAGCCTGTCGACCATGTGCCCATGTTGGGTTGAACCCAATCGCCGTGTTCGTTGTAGTGACCTTCCTGATTGGGGTCTACGGGACTCCAGTCAATCTCAGTAATTGCAATGGGGTTGGTATCCACGACGGGAACCTGATTATGGAACTGTTTGATGAGTGCGTCTGGGTCGCAATGGTCATCGCTACAGCCGTACCACCCTGTATAGTCGTGGACGGCATAGCCGATGTTGTACCCTGTAATGGGATATGTGGCGTAATCTGCATAGCTGGCCTGCCATCCCGTTCCAGGAACCCAAATGATACCTGTGAAACCGTTGGCACGGATCTTGTCCACGATGGGTTGGAAGTAGTCGTGCATAGCTTTAGCACTGCTATTGCCATTGGCATCCTTAATGCTGACGGGTTCGTTAGCCAGCTCGATGCTCAGCCAGCCGGCGTTCTTGAGCACGTTGGTGTTTTGGGTAACGATGTCCCACACGGTCATCAGATATTCTTGATAGTAGTCGCCGACTTTCAGATTACCAGGGCATACGCCTGGCGGACGCATGATGACATAAAGACCTCGCTTCATAGCCTTTTGGGCAATGGGGAAGTATAACGATTTTAGGTACTTCTTCAGGCGTGACTCACTGAAACGTGAGATGTCTGCTTCGCCGCTCTCTTTACCATCGCTCTGTTTGTTTGGGTCGTTAGTCCAGCAGCAGTCCAGATGCAGGCGGAACAGGTTACAGTAAGCTCCCTGCGTCGTGTCGGTAACAGCCTTGAATATTTTATCGAAGTAGTCGATACAGGGCTGTACGGTGTTGTCATCACAACTGCCTCCCCATCGCCAATTGTTGAAGTAGGGACTGGGGGTGTCCATGAACCCATGCAGCACAACGGTGTTGCCGTGAGGGTCTTTGAGCTGATTCCCATCCACGTGTAGTGGTGAGATGGTGCCAAATTGTGCCCATGTGGAAGCTGTCAGACACAATGTAGCAAGCATGATTAAGATCTTTTTCATGTGTTTTATTGTTAGGATTGTCTCTTTCACGTTACAAAGATACACGTATATGCGCAATTATGTATCATAAAGGTGTCGCTTTTTCTTTATTTTTTATCTCATTCGGGTAAAAAACATAAAAAAGCCATCTATGCTCGCGCACGGATGGCTCCGGATAATACTAACTAATATGTGATGAAAAGAAACTTATGTGTCGATTATATGGTTACTTTTGGTTCGCTCTACGTTTCGCAAGTTCTGCTTGCATGTTTTCGTTGAACTGTTTGCTGATGGGATAGAAGAACAGGGCTACAACACCCACGGCAAATAACAGGGCAGGTACCAGACTGGAGACAAGGCGTATCCCCTCGATGGCTGATGCACTTTGTATAACCTTGGTTCCTGTGACTGAAACGTAGCCAAAGGCAGAGAGGATGAGACCTGCAAAGGCTCCACCTAAACCCAAGCCTGCTTTCAGGGCAAAGACAACACCGGAGAAGCAGAAGCCTGTGGCACGGCGGTAGTTGACATATTCAATATGGTCGGCTACGTCGCCAATCATGGCCCAAAGTAGAGGCACTGTGGGAGCATAAGCCAAAGATTTCAGGATACAAAGGATGAACATCGAGGTTACATCCTGTGGGCCTGGCATCCAGAACAGTGCTGTGAAGATGGCTGTCAAGCTCAGGCACACGATGAATGTGAGACGTTTGCCATAGCGGTTGGCCAGGAAATTGGACAGCAGAATGACACCTGCAAATTGAACCAAGGCGCCTACCATATTAAATAAGCTAAAACCTATGGAGTAAGCATCCGCCTTGCTGTGGGCAATCAGGTTGAAGGTGGAAAGCAAGGCATTGCCTTCTCCCTCGGGCTGTACCAATCCCATGCGACCTAAGAAATCAAACAATGCTTCTTGGTCCACATAATTCTGGAAGTAGAAACTCATGGCGGAGCCCCACATGGCCAGCGTGATGAATACAAACAATGTCAGCACGAACATGGAGCGCCAAGGTACGTTGCTTAACAGTTCTTTCACATCCTTCTTTACATTCATTTCTTGCTGTGGAGGAGGTGCAATACGCTCACGTGCAGAGAAGAATGTAACGATGAAGCATACAAGGCAGATTCCTGCATAGAGGCTGATGGTATAGAACCATCCGCGTGCTTCGTCCTGTCCTCCGAACTTTGAGACCAAAGGAAGTGTTAGACCCTGCACTACGAATTGTGCAATGGTGCTTCCTACGAAACGTATACTGGTTATGCTTGTACGCTCACGTATGTCGCCAGTCATCACACCACCCAAGGCAGAGTAGGGCGTATTGTTGAAGGAATACATCGTCATCAACAGGACGTAGCTGATGGTTGCATACAACGCTACCAGACTCTTATTCTCGATACCCGGATTCCAGAATGCTAAAACATAGAATACGCAGAAGGGGATGGCAGTCCACAAAACCCATGGACGATATTTGCCCCAACGGGTCTGGGTGCGGTCGGTTAGAATGCCCACAGCGGGATCAACGAATGCGTCGACAATACGTGCCACCAGCAGTACAGAACCAGCCACTGCACCATCCAGTCCGAAAATGTCCGTATAGAACTTCAACTGGAATATCATCATCATCTGGAAAACCAGATTGGCGGCTACGTCACCCATCGAGTAACCTACCTTCTCGCGTAATTTTACTTTTCCCGTATCCATTATTGTTGCGTATTTTTTTGTTTTACGAGGGCAAAGTTATGAAATCTCTATATGATATTTATTGTCTCATGTCCCATAGACTTGTATTTTTGTCTCATTCCCATCAAAACACGAAAAAAGAGGAAGATAAGCCTCTATCTCCCTCTTTAATCCCTTAACCTTTTAAACTCCTTAAACTCTTCTTAAAACGAATACGTTACTCCGATATGGTCGTAGATGTAGATTCGTTCAAAGTATTTGCCAGTATTAAACTGTCCCATGGGCTCCACGAAGATGGACCAGTTATCCTTGACGTAGTAGCGTGCTTGCAATGCACCGGCCCATGACATAGAGCCGCGTGTACCCGTGATGTGGTTTGCCAAATGGGGGTTGGCTCCTCCTGGCATCTCGCCCTTGGATAGCTGTCGTTTTCCCTTGATATTCGCACAGAACACAGGGCCTGTCAGTACGCTGAGTTGGAATCGCTGGCGTGTGTGGTGGTAACCCATTAGATTGTTCAACCGCAATTGGTACATTAGACGAATGGACAGGCTATGGTAGTTAATGTCCCACATGCCACTATAACGCTTTATGCCAGTGCCTACAGTTACGTCGTAGGGTTGATAAGAAGCTGTATGCTTCTGGGCATAGTCAATCTGAAGCAAGGTCGTGACCCATGAGTTGAAGGTTCGACCAAAAGTTCCCACCACACTGTTGTTCAACTTATGTTTTCCGCTGTAGGTTATGCTGCGACTGAACATTCGCATGTCGCCCCAAGCTACAGAGCTGAAGAATCGTCCCGGTTCCTTGTATTTTTCTTTTGCCACTTGGGTGCTGTCTGTGGTCTCATGCTTTCCGCGGATGTCGCGACTCAATCGCACACCTGCAGATATCATGGCGAAGTGTTCCTTATACCCTTTCTTCTTATTTGCGTTTGAATAGGGCACATTATAGAACATCCAGGTATAGCGTGGCTCTACAAAGACCATGGCATTGTCTGTCTTTGGTAATTTGTATAGTACCTGTGCTCCCATCGTTGCGCCCAAATAACGGATAAGCAGGCCCTGCCCAGCTTCACCGAACTTTCCCATTTCCATACCTCCGGAAAGGTTGATGTCGAAATGTTTGTTGTTACGCCATTTCTCACTTACATTGAAGGGGGCGAATAGCATTTCCAGTCTACCGCCGACAAATGAACCGCGTTCTCGTGTCGTGTAAGGTGCGTTAACTTGTTGTCCAGATACTATCTTGGCAGGAACTTCTGTACTGTTGCAGAAATAGTCCTGAGCATGCATGGCAAGTCGCATACCTACGATTTTTGTAGGCCAATAACCAAAGGCAAACGTGTAAGCAGAACCCACGGAAACAGTGGCGCTCTTATTAAGAGTCTTATCATTTGCAAGACCTTGTGAGGAATTCAGCGGCAGTGTTACGCCTTGTGATGCCTCAACAAAGAATGTCGATGCTGTCAGGTCACGTCCCTCGAAGCGCTTAGGCATAAAGTCGAGTTGTACATTGGCGTTTATACCATACATGAATTCGTAGAATGTGTTGTTCTTTTTCTTGTACAGATATGGTTGATCGCGAATGACACCTAAATAAGGCTGCAGAGAAATGCCCACATTATTGCCTAAGTTTATGGTTACGTCAGCACCAAGAACACCGTATGGAGACTTCTCCCTCACTCCAATATCCGTATTTGTATTCAGACGTCCTCCAATACCGACAAATCCCGAGAATGTGGCTATCCTCTTAACTGAAAAACCACGAGAATAGTTGGTAAAGTTCACAAAGTAATCCAGCTCCATACTGGCGCTACGCAAAGTAGGTCCGCTTTTGCGATGAAGCTCTGCATACGACAATTTTCCTTGCAAAGCGTGAACTGGTGAGAACTGATAGGCCAGTGTCGCATTGACTGGGATACTGTACGAATTCTGTTCTTTGTTGTGCTGTCCTGCGTATGCCGTTCCCAATCCCACTCGGAATCGGTTGTACCACTTCAGATCCTTAATATAGGATTGAGCCGTAGAGTCTCCTTTGGGCAAATATCGCGGTTGTAACTGTCCTTCTTCACCAGTTACCTTTGCCGCCCATTCATGCGTATCAATAGAGTCGCGCTCCGACTGCGCCCTCATCGGCACACTCGTCAGCGTGAGTAATATCGTCAATATCAGTCCAAACCGTTTCATTGTTTTGCTATTGCTTCGTCGCAAAATATTTCTTTGCCAATTCGTCGTATTCGCGTGCTATGTCTGCCATCCTCACACCATCCTTCATACGTTCCCAGAAGTATAGCATCATGGATCGGTAAGCATCGTTAAAGTATCCATCTTCTTTTAAGAATTCAACCCATTTAGGATCAAGTCTAAAAGCCTCTAACATTGGAGCTCCCCAATTCATCAGACTTTCAGGGTTGGGATCATATGCTGTTCTACTATCATAATAATAGACCTCATAGTCCTGTCTTGGATTCTCCTTTTTGTATTTACATATGGCTAAGAGATAATAATAGGTAGCATCTAGTGTATCTTCTTTCATGAATGCCTCTTTGTTTTCCTCTAATTCCTTCAAGGCACGCACAAAACCCACTTCGCCATCAATAACCTCCTTTGTCAAGTTTGCAACAACAAAGTTGTTAGGTGATGTTTCCTCTATAAGTCTTCTGGTATGCTCTTTATCTTCGTCTTCGTCACAAGACAAGAATTTCAGGAACGATTGGAATGTTTCATATTTACCGTCCCTTGGCAAGTGATAGAGTGCTAAATATCGTGCTCTGTTAAAGTCTTCAATAGCACAATGTATTAATATTTGTGTGATAACAATCGCTTCCTCATTCCAATAATGCAATTCACCATCAAAATCTGGTTTAGCGTAGTAAAGACCTTGGTTACTGTCATCTAAGTAATCTTTGAGCAGCATGGTATCGGCTGCGGTGATTTCTCCCTTTTGTAGTTTACATTTGGCGATGTAGTAGGGAGCCAGCGCATGAGGCCTAATAAGGGGTTCTCGTTTATTTACATACGTAATAGAATCCTTTGTTATATATGCCTTTTTACCCAATGAATCCCTCACTTCCACTTTAATGGGGATTATGGTATCAACTACCGTGGTAAAACGCTCGGTTATATCTACTAATTGGTTCCCATCGTCTTTTCCTTTGATTGCGTCTTTACTAATGTTGTATACTACTTTTGCAACATCATATAATGCATCCCAATCTTGATTGTCATATAGATAGGTCATCAACTGATAATACTGGTATGCAGGAGCAGAACCTTCCTTGAATGGTGTTTTTGTAGCCTCATTTTCAAATCTTTGAAATATTTCTTTTGATGTCAACTCCTTTTGTTCTACATACTCGGTTTCAATTCTTACGCGACGCATCTTGTCAAGTATGGAATCCTTTTGTATAGTATTGGCATACCAGCTTTTACTTTTTATTATACCCCATTGGTCGTTTAAACTTGATTTTAGATTACATATTTCACGTAATTCCGTAGCAATATCTGCATACCCTTCTGCATTTATTGCTGCTAACGTGTCGGCAACATCCGTCCATGGTACAATTTTGTAGTCAACACTCTTGACATACAAATTATGAGCAAATCTTTGAGCTAAATAGTCTCTGACCGTTTGTGTTCTTTTTAACGCAAGGCTATTGTTCGTTGCTTCACTGCCTTCCGGTGATGCATAACCACATAAGGAGATTCCGTGAAATTCCGCATTATCATTATTTAGAATACTATTGATTCGTGATTCTACACTATTTAAGTTAGCCATGGTTGCGCTATCGGCATAGTTCAAAGTTGCCTCACCCACTTTGAAGTCCAGTTTCAATTCCATGGGTGTGGTGATTGCTTCGGTACGCGCATCAATGCTGTAATGTAGTGCATCCAATTCTTCTTCGGGAATAGATGAACGCCAATCAAGGAATTGTGAGGGTTTGGTGGTATACCCAGCGTATAATAAGATATTTCTTTCGTAGTAAACAGTGTTATAGTCTTCGTACCAGCAGTGCCCTATAATTTTCCATGGATTCTTATCATCATAAGGACTGATCTTGCATTGGAAGTAAATTGTATCTTGTTCCCGAGTCTTCATGCCCTTGTTGAAAAAGTTAGACATAGGCTCTTCTCCAATGATATTTTTATTTTTGAAATACCAATCGTTTACATTAAATAAATTATTTCCTATTCTTGTCTGGTCAAAGCCTGTAAAACGAACTTGGGATGGATCGTAGTCTATTCCATCAATAACACGTGGTGGTAGAAAACCGATGGTGTCCTTGGGGTTTTTACGTGAAACCACAATAGGAGATAGGACAAATCGGGCATTATTATGTGCATAAATGCTATCAATAATTACGGGATATGGTTTAACATAAAGTAAACCATTACATGTAGAACCTTCACCTGGAACTGTTTTCTTATCTGTTTTTTGGCGTCCTCGAATGTTTACTTTATCATCCATTCTTTGGTATTTGTCCTCGCCAGACTGCTTTAATTCAAAAATATATTCATTGTCGACAACTTTTGCCGAAGCAACACTCATAACAAATTGCTGCTCAAGTAAGTCAAAAATCACCCATCCATTATTGGGAACATTGATTCTCGTACGTCCTTTGTTGGCTCCTCTTC
Organism: Bacteroidaceae bacterium; assembly: GCA_045220575.1. GTDB lineage: Bacteria > Bacteroidota > Bacteroidia > Bacteroidales > Bacteroidaceae > Physcousia. Next base: position 12,629 of record JBGUVX010000005.1, on the reverse strand, counting down.
CTGTTTGTGCCTTGGAAATATAATTGTCATGCTGTTTGTCAAGGCTGCCTTCTGTCCTTAGCCTTGTTATTGCTTTGTTTGCTTCTAATTCGTATCTAAAACTATATACGTCAATATTAGCAAGACCTTCTTTTTCGCCTGCAAATTTTAGATATATGTTTTTGGTTTGGGCAAAACTAGTCCCAACACCTATAAACAGAAGTGCAATTAAAGATATATATTTGAGAATCCTACGCATGGGGCTATTTTATGATATAGGAGAAGGTGAGCCCTAAGCGATAGGGCAGCATCTTTGCTCCTCGATTGTCTTTGCGATGTGTTTTGGGGTTGTAGCTGTCACCATCGTACCACATGTGCTGGTAGTAGGCAGCTATCTGGGTGCCTGCTGAAACTTCCATGTTCCAGCGTTTGCTCAGTGGCTTCACGTATCCGAACTCCAATCCAACGCCGACAGCATCTCCCTTGAAGTTTTTACCTTTCCAGTTGATGTTATAGGTTGTGGCCATGGCTCCTGCTCCTACGAAAAGATGTATCATGGGACGTCCGCCAATCCAGTAGCGGAATTCGGGCGCAATTCCGAGTGTTTTAACATTTTGGCCCATTACATACATACTGCCAAAGGTCTGCAGCGTGATGCTTGTTTTGTTTCCTGTAGCCACTTCCACCTCCAAATTGGGCATAAGCGCTGCATCCATCAGCACATTCGTCTTCAAGGCTACCAACTGGGCCTGGGTTGCCGTGGAGATTATCCAAGATAGTGTAAGTAGTAATAACAGGCGTTTCATCATTCTCTTTTTTGTTAATCTGTGAGGGGGAGACCTTCTCCCCCTCACAGATGTTATAGGGTATTACAATTCGAGTTCGGGACCATCCACCTCGTTCCAAGGCTCCAGTTGGCCTTGTAGGGCGATGGCACGTGGCCCATGAACAATTACACGTATATTGTAGGAGTATCCACGTCTGAATTTCTCTGGATTGGTTGGAGCCAGTGCGGATTGCAAGGTTAAGGGAATCTCACTGACGTGTTCCCTATTCTCTTCGTCCAGCACTACCACCCTTACCATGTACTCTTCAGCGGGGAATAGCATTACGCTTTCACCTACATGCAAACCTTTGCCAGCGTTGGTGTTAACAACCCAATCGTGCAAGGGCACTTGAACTGTGCTCATGACGTCATGATTTTCTTCGCGCAAGATCAAAGTATCCAAGAGGCCATCGCGTGTAGAGATTCGAGCATCGTAATCGGAAACGTACCAATCGGGATTGCTCCAGTCTGCTTCATCGATATTCTCACGGTCGGCAACACGTACGTCCAAATGGGTATAGACATCACAGAGCTGGATGCTTTTAACCTTCATTTTTTCTGCATCGGTATAGTCGCCATTCCCGTATGCACTTTCGCCTGGTTCGATACTGAATGTCAGACGGGTCAAAAGGTGCTTTAATTGAACAACAGGATGTTTTGCTAAATTACCATAAGTACGGTAGTATTTTGCGCTATAGGCAAAATCCTCGTCGCTTGTGGCGCGGCCCCAAATGATGTCATTTGTGCCGTCGATGGTGTAGTGAGCAACAATGCTGTTGTCGTAACGGGTAATGTCGTCCGTGTATGGATAGTAGCCATAGAAGTCGTAGTTGTAGAACTGGCTGATGGGGTAGAAGAAAACAGTATCTTCTTTCCATGTAATATTGCCATGCTCCATCTTCGCGGCTACATTATTCATGATGCAGAAACTCCAGTTCCGGGTGTCGTGAAACCACTGGATGTCGTAAGCTGCCTGATTGGTTCCTTGTTTCTCTCGAGCCAAAGCAAAGATACCCATGCTGTCGAGTACGGCTACAGATGAGTCGCCCAAGATGGCTGCACGGGTTAGGGTTGCTGTTTCGCGACCACGCAAGCGTATTTCGTATGTGCTGTTGCCAGGGATATATTCAGAGCTCTCGTTCAGTCCACCGGTAAGTTTGAGATCTTCCGATGTACAGCTGGCGAGCATGAGCATACCAAGAGCAAATGCACCGATACTTTTAACGTTCATAGTCGTTTAGGTCTAAATTATAATCTTGTTTAGATGTGTTTTATTCAGACATGTCTGTGTCAACAGGAATCTCTCCTGCAGATTCCCAAGGTTGCAACGTTGCTTCGATCTTAATCTCGTGCATACCATAAACGGTGATTTTGATGTGGTAGGACTTGCCTTGTTCAAATGCAGAAGCATCGCCCTTTGCTACGGGAATGTATGCATCTTGGACTTGTTCTACAACACCACCAGCATTACCCTTTGCCCACTGGTGTAACTTCAAGTATAATTGGTATGAAGTCTTACCAGGCTGTACAAACAGAGCATCACCCACATTATAATGGCTGTCCTTGGTGCCAATCTTGATGGTATCCATGGGTACGGTTGCAGGCTTGCCATTAACGAAATCAGCAGGTGTTGCAGACAAAGTGTCGAGGTAAAGGTACTCCTTGGCAACACTCTCGTCCCATACAATCAGGTCGTTGGCATCCCAATTGCCTTTCTTGGCAACGGTGAGGGTACCTTTGTTGAAAGACTGGATTGCGATAGTGTCAATAAAGAGGCTATCACGGCCATCGTCACCAGCTACAACCTCAAAGGTGAAACGGGTCAACAGGTGCTTCATGTTGATGCGGGGAGTCCAACCTTTACGTGCGGTCTTGTTGGAGAACTTGGTAATGGTCTCCTGTGTATCCTCGTATGAGGCCTTACCTGCCATAATGTCCTGCTTGCCGTTCAATGTGAAGTCCAGTTTGATATCATCGGATCCAATTACGGCACTGCTGGCATTGGCAGCATCGTCAATGTAATAACCGAAGAACTCATGCTCGTCGTTCATGGGGTAGTACTTCAAAGCACCACCTGCATCACCTGTAAAGCCATTGTACTCCAGAGAGTAAACACCAGCTGCGCTGAGTTCGGGGCGGCAGAAGAAGGTGTTGTCGAACTGTTTGCCCAGAGAACCGCCACAGTCACTGAAAGACCATGTGGGAGCTGTAACGTCCATCATCAACACGTAGATGTCCTCATACTTGAAAGCATTTGCATTAGCAACACCCGTAGTGTCACCTACGGTACCTGTGCCACGAGTTTCAGAAACACTGGCAGTGGTAGTAGACAAACTCAGATTGATAGGCATCAGACCCTGAGCTGCTGCTTCCTGCTTTTGCTGATCGGCGATTGAAACCTCATCAGAGGTACAACTTGCCATGGCGATAGCTGCGAGAGCTACCCAAAGAAAATTTTTCTTCATAGTTGATTTAATTAAAAGTGAAACATAAAATGGTTAATACTAAAGTTTTTATTCTTATTTATTGTTTATCTGATGATAATATCCATATCGTCTGTATTTAGGTCTTCCTGTCCACCTGGTTTCCAACTATCACCATTGATGACATCGACGGATACTTGCAATGGACCGTATATCCTAATGCGTATACTGTATTTTCTACCAGGCATGAATGGCGCGCCATCGGGCAGTGCTATCCTGTGTGCATTGCGGTCACCAAAATCACCGTTGTTGCGTGTCCTTTCAATGTCCACTTTCCATCTGCCAAACTCTGAACTATAGTTGTAGAACATGTACTTATAGGCCATCTTGAGTTCCAATGAATCATTCACAGCAGGAAGAAGTATGCTTTCGCACAATTGTGCCGGTTTCGTTGATGTTACTTGATGGTAGTGTACATTCGAGATGTCGACGAGTGATGAGTCTACCATTTCTTGCCATAACCTTTCGAAATCAACTTTGGGCAAAGGGTTGTCTCCGTTGAGTGCGCGATTGTCAAATATTGTGGGAAGATAGTTATGACGTGTTCTATCCCATTCAACTAATTGCCGCGTTTCATAAGCATTGTTATAACTTTCTTCATCATCCCAATTATCAGAGGCAATGACTATAGATCCATGATTCCGTGATGTTATGGTCAGTGTGTCTATGAAACATTGCATAAATGAATAACGGTCTTTTTCATCGTCTTCAGCCCGATCATTTACTACGCCTTCCACATAGATATCAAATCGCGAAAGCAGGTGCTTGAGATGGAACTGTGGGTGAACACCACGATTTGCTGCCAAAGCGCTATAAAGATATTCCTTTCCCTTTCCTGCACTTTCATCGGTGAATATTCGTGTCTCGTTTGAATCGTCCATGCTGTTTCTAAGTGCATCTAAGTCAGCATCCGTGTGATAGGCGAAACCATGCATGAGGTCTTGTCGACCGTTAATCGTTATCTCTGCTTTAATGCTGTCTTGTGTGCGTACAAGCGGACCCACTGTGGCGTCGTCGGTGAAATAGGTAAAGAACTTATATCGTCTGTTGCGCCAAAAACTATAGTATCGGTGTACTTGGCTATCAACACCACCTTTCCTGTCGTAGAAGGCAATCTTACCGTTCTTATCCAAAATGTGCATGAGTTGGTTGTCCATGACATCGCTGGTTTTACGATAATCGACTTCACCGCCCAAATGATTCTTTGTTTGCAGGGCGAATGTGTAAAAATCCGCATTAAGCCATAGCGTGGGGTTATCACTCCACTTGTCGAAAGGTCCCACGCTACGTGTTTCGGTGAGTTCAAGATCCTGACGGCCTACGGTAGGACGAATCTCGATGCGTGTTGAGTCTATGTAGTTCCCCCCCGTCAGTTCTAGCTGTTCGCTACAACTGGTTATAATCGAGGCGAGGACTGCCGGTATCATCAGCATCCCACTATGCCTAAGCATGGATAATATGTTTATATTTCGTACAATCATCAGTCGGATATCTCAAGCTGTTTGTCTGTTTCGTCTATCCATTGTTCATCGTCCAGTCCCACAACGGTTGCTGTTATTTCTTCTGGTCCATAAATGCGCAGTAAGATACTGTACTTGTGTCCAGGGATAAATTTCTGTCCTTCCGGTAGTCCCAAGCGGATGTGTGTCGGCCATCGTCCGCGATTCCTGATTTCGTCATCGTTGACTGTCCACGTTAGTTTGGTTTCGTCGTAATGGGCAAAGATGTAAAGGTAACTCAGTGTAATGTCAATACTGTCGGTTGTTACAGGCAGCAGGGCCGTTTCGCAGAGCGGTTGTGCATCGGTTGAGTTGACTTGGTGGAAGTTGTGGTTGGGTAGCAGTCCGTTAGCTGCGAGGTGTGACTGCAGTACACTATAATCCACGCCTGGTTCGTAGGTTCCATTCGTCATGTCCTGTTGCAGGATGTCAAGGTAATAGTCCTGCGTGGGTTTGTCCCATACGAGGATTTCTTGATTGTCCACAGCAGCGCGGTAGGTGGCTTCATCGTCCCAACTGTCATTGGCTATGGTTAAGGTTGCAGTTTGTGGGGCTTGTATGGCAACTGTATCTACTAAAACTCGCAGGAAACCATACTTGTTGTTCATTCCTGTCATACCCTGAACGCTAACGTCGAAGCGGCATAGCAGGTGATTGAGGTGGAATTTGGGATGGATGTTTCGGTTACCAGACATTCCACTATAAAGGAAATCTTTTCCGTTTCTGCCAGCGGTGAAAATGTCCTTCTGTTGTCCTTCGTCCATGGCGTCCACCAAAGCCTGAAGTTCACTGTCGGTGTGATAAGCAAATCCATGCATAAGGTCTTGGTGTCCGTTAATAGCATTAATCCGAAGTGTAATCTTGTCTTTGTCTGACCTATTGATTCCTCCAATAGTCGCATCATCGGTAAAATAGGTGAAGAACTTGTAACGATAGGAGCGCCAGTCACTATAATAACGATAAACCTCGGTGTCAACGCCGCTTTTACGTTCAAGGAATGCCACGTTGCCGTCCTTGTCAAGTATGTGCATGAGTTGGTTGTCCATGACATCACTTACTTTCGTGAAGTCTGCAGTCCCACCCAAATGATTCTTTGTTTGCAGGGCAAAGGTGTAAAAATCGGCATTGAGCCACTTTGCTGGAGTGTCACTGAATTTCTCAAACGGTCCGGTAGCACGTGTCTCTTTTACGATAAAGTCCTGTCCTCCTACGGCGGGCATGATGCGTATGGAGGACTGATTGTCTTCGATACGGGGCATGTCTTCTGCCTGGCTGCAAGCGGTCAGCATTGCAGCAGCAAACATGATTGTTAGGAGGTGATTGTGTGTATGGTTCATTATCTTTCTGTTTTATTCAGACTTAGTGTTTGCCTTCATCTAATTCATTGTCTATGACGATAGGATTAGAACTGTTTTCGTCTATCCACTGTTCTTCATCCACGCCTACGACGGAGGCTTTGATACGGCCACCTTCGCTATTGTAGACATAAATAGTGACTTCGTAGCGTCTTCCAGGTAGGAAATTCATGGGTTGCCCAGAACTATCGCGGAATTCCAAATAGGCACTAGACTTTATCTCACGGAAATATTCTCCGTTGTCGCCTTTGGCAAGTGTCCACTTACCGACAGTGGCATCGTATGCTATATTTAGCGCACGCCCTTTCATGACGATGTTATAGCCTGACATTGGCGGTACAAGCAAGGGTTTACACAAGGAATGCTCGTCAATATCTGCCACGTGGAAGAAACAAGTGTCTTCTGGATGGTCATTCAGAACTTTGTTCTTCCAATCGTTTCTGACATCATCGTAATTGATGTCTATTTTTCCATTGTTGCGTAAGTTGTTGCTGTATGTGGTATTGTGTATGCTGTCATTTTCTATTGTCAGGTAGTATTTTTCTTTTTTACTATAGGGTGTCAATAATGTGCCAGCTTCCACTTCTCCTTTGTAGGTTACTTCTGTCCAACTATCGTTTGCAACCTTTAAGGTGACTTGTTTGGGCGCTTCGACAATGATGGTGTCAATGATTACATTGAGGAAAGAGTAGTCGGTTTTCTCCGCCTCTTGGCCTTGTACACGGATGTCAATGCGTGAGAGCATGTGATTGAGGTGGAATAGGGGGTTGATAGCACGGCTTCCAGATGTTGTACTATATAAAAGCGTTTGTCCAATACTCTTCATTTCTTCGTATACAGCATCATGAACGGGAAGGGATTCCAAAATGCTGTTTAATACGCTGTCTGGGTGATAGGCAAAGCTGTGTATAAGGTCACTTGAACCATCGAGTCGCATTGCTGCGGTAAGGGTGCTCTGTGTCGAAGTTATAACAGGCTTAAGCTCATCACAGTAGAATGTGAAGAACTTGTACTTGTATTTTACATGTTCCTTTATATTAGAATAGTTTCGGTCTACAAAAGCTTTCCCGTTCCAGAATTTCACGGCTCCCTGTGCATCTACAATTCTCAAGGTATCATCATACAGTAAACATTCAGGTAAGGTTGTAGCGCGATAATTTGTTTTACCGCTCTCCGAACAGTATGCGTAAGTATAGAAAGGTGCTTCCTTCCAATGCACAGAATCATTATCCCAGTCATTGAATACACCTGTTGAACGTGTGATGATGTGATATGTGGGGTTCGCAAAGGTGGGATAGATACCAATACGGTAAGCCGTTGTGTCTTCATCGCCGAAAAGCAAATCGGGCATAGTATCATCAATAGGCTCAGGAATAGTGGGATAGCGATCGCTGATGCAGGCCGCCAGGGTGAGCATCACTATACTATATATAATATATAATGTATATCTTTTCATTTCTCGGTTAGAAGTCTATACCTATGGAAGTGTGGTCTATCCACTTGTCTATGTTCACGTCTGCCTCACTTTCAATCTTATCATAGGTCAGTCCCATGATGTTATCTATATTGAGTGTGATTTCAGATTTTGTCTGTTTAGCATAACCAGTTTCCTCATCCAGATGGAGCGAGGGGGTCGTTTCAATTGTTTTACGGAGATTAATACTGCCTTCCAATATGCGGTGATGAACCTTATTGTTGCTGTCCGTATAACGGATATGAATGTTAACCTGCAGTACACCAGGGCCTGTAATAGACGTGTATGAAGGACTTGGCAAAATACCAGGCACGCGGATTTTTCCTTGAACACTGTAGGAGGATGCATACTTGGGATCTTGACTGAATCTTGGCTTATATAGAACCTTGTAGGTCTGGTTACGATAGAATACTTCGCGTGTGCTGATACGCATGGAATTGCAAACGCCACTCATACAGCAGGTGATATCTTCAACTACAATGCCTGATTCTTTGGGCTTCATGGTAAAGTTGATGTTTACCACTTGGGTAAGGGGCTGTGGCGTTAATGGAACTATGTAGAGTGGGTAGAGGGCATCGGAAACGACGTCAAGCGGAATGTCGAGATGGCCTTTAGCACTGAATAGGTGCATGGTGTCGGCAGTTACCATATATCCGCTATAGGGGTTGCGATCGCGCCACCCGGCATATTCGGGTCCCAGCGAGTCAAGTTCGTTGGTTACCGCTTCAGTAATAGTGTCACCATTCATGCTGATTCCCTCCCGATGTCCGTTATAGGCAAGGAAATTGTATTCACCAGCACGTAAGTGCAGGATGTGGTGGTTTTTGTCTGCAGGGTTGACGTATTGCAAAGAGTCGATGGAATCGGGCGTTTCCAAGATTCTTGTGCTATCATTACCTGATGCAAATGTCGTGGTTTCGAACAGGTATGAGGGATTCGTGTGATTTACGACACGCTCTGCCAATACATCCATGTATTTTGGACGATGGGTGTATTCGGATGCCCAGTTGAAGCTGAACTTAACTTGTCCGCGGTGAGGATGTTGAACATTGCAGTATTCAACCTCCATTTTGCAGGCTGCCACCATAAGTATGGTCAGGAGTATGAGGCTAAATCTTTTCATTCTTCACCTCCTTCCTTTTCTTCTGTGGGTTCAGTAGATTCTGGGGTACCAGTGTCTTCTGTAGTCTCTGTGTCCTCTGGGGCTTCAGTGGGCTGCTCCTCAGTTGCTGGGGTTTCTGAGTCCTCAGGGGTGTCAGCAGGCTGTTCCTCAGCTCCTGGGCTCTCTGAATCTTCAGAGGTCTCTGTAGATTCTGGGCTTTCTGTGGTTTGCTCCTCAGATTCTGGAGTCGTTGGGGCTTCTGAACCCTCCGTATCTTCTGAGACTTCTGGGGATTCTCCTTTCTTAGCGGCTTTTGCAGCGTCTTTGGCAGCTTTTTCCTCTTCCTTCTTCGCTGCCTTTTCGGCTTCGCGTTCTTCCTTCGCTGCCTCCTTGTCTTGCTTAGCCTTCAATTTGGCATTCTCCTTATCCTGCTTAGCTTTCAGCTTAGCATCCTTCGCAGCTTGAATTGCACGTTCTTTGCGTGCCTGTACACTATCGGGGAATAGCTCAAGTTCGAGCACAGAGTCGCGATCGTGGAAAATGGTATCGGGATTCAGCAGCCAAGCATTCTTCAGACGACGCTTGTGATAGGGATGCCAGAAGCTAAGTGAGTCGTTGAGTACTCTTTGGTTGTATCGGATAGTATCTTGTTTGCCTTCCCAAACATGTTTCAGGCTATCTAGTTCGTGAATCTTGTTCTGTTTTCTTTCCTCGAAACGATCAATGGTCTTCTTGTATTTGTCGACAAGAGCCAAATCTACCTTGTTGCCAATAGAACGGAACCGGTATACTAATGCAATACGAACTTCGTCGAGCAGGGGGAATGGCACGAATTTAAAACCATTAGCGGCTTTTGCCAATGTGTAATCGCGGAATTCCTCGTTATAGCGGTATTTTTCGTTACGAACCATGCGGAATCCTACGCTGGCACCGAGATCAAGGTCGAGACCACCCATCTTAGGGTATCGCTTGGGCAAAAGTGGAATGCTCCAGCCAGCACTCATTCCCACGCCAATCCCTGTACCTTGATTACCTTTCTTGCCAAAACAGAAAGAGTACTTGTCTGCCATAGCATATAAACCGATGAAATAGGCACGCCAGTTGCGGGGCTCGGTAATGGTGCGTGTGGAGATACGGCGACGCCATTTGTGCCAATGGTTGTAGAACCAACTGCGATTGGGGTCTCCGTTATACTGTTCCGCTATGCGTTGGCCTTCTTCATCAAGATAGGCTTCTTTCCAACGTATAGTATCTCCAGAAGGATATGAAACACGGAATGTATCTTTATAAAGGGAGTCGGGTCTATGTAGGTTAATTCTTTTGAACTCAGGATATACATTTTCACGTCCGATGTTACCTGTACGCCAATACTTACGGTATTCACCGCGAACTTGCATGTAATTGAATACGAATTTGGGATGGTGGTTCTCCATTGTCGAACCGTTATACTTGAAGTTGAAGAACAACGAACGACGATTGCGATTTAGGTTATAACTGCTTCGACGCAAATCATATTCTACACCTAAATTAGGTAGTGTCATAGCCCAATCGACCATATTGGTATGGAAAGAGAATCGTGTACCAAAGCCGCGCATCGCTTTTGTCCGATCAAATAAATAAGTGGAGTCGATGGCAGGTTTGAGACTTGCAAAAATAGAGTCGGCACGCAGACTAATGGAGTGTCTGGTCGGGGCTGCCACGGAATCCGTTCCAGCCTGACCGTATGCTACAATTGTGTAAAAGAGCATAACAAATAATATAGTAGTGTACCTTATTCTCCTCATTAATATGTTTATTTCTTTCCCCAAAACTCCTCTTCGGCTTTTTGTTTTGCCATGTAGGCATCATATGCGGCTTGTGCTCTTGCACGTTGTGCATTATCTCTCATCCTTTCTGCATTTTTCCTCTCTTCTTCTTCAACTTTAGCTCTCGCATTGTCGATATAATTATATTCGACTTGCATGCGATTATCGTTTGATCCAAATGCCGGATAAACCTGCATCGCTAATTCCAAGCATTCTTCAGCTCGATCTAAGGACTGCCTTGTTCTGGCTTTCCTATAACATTGAGCCATTAAATAGTAAACAGGCGCAATGTATTGTCCTGGAACATCTGTTTGTTTTGAATAGTCAATTGCCTCCTGCATTTTATCAGCAGCAATTTTTTGACGGATTCTCCACGAATCATATTCGTCATTGAATTCTTTTACAATTGCATTATATTCTTCTTTTGATGCTTGTCTTATCGCTTCAAGTTCATCTTTTGATGGTGCAACGGGCGCTTTCTCAGAAGCCATGGCTTGTCCTATCATTTTTCTTGCATTGAAGTGTTCTATTGGATTCTTTGATACTTCATCGGCTTGGTTAAAATAAAATAAAGCTGAGTCTCTTTTATTTTTCAGTTTGGCTTCATTTGCCATACCAATACAATTCTGGAAGTCTGGTTCTTTATTGTATGCGTAATGACATGCTTTAAAATATACATTAGACGTAAGTAGGGAGTCGTTATTGCTCATTAATTTAATGGCGGTTTTTAGTGCAGTCTGGTTGTCCTTGATGGATTCGATGCGTGGTCCATAAAATCGTTCAAGATTGTTTTTTGTACCAGCCCCAGAATTGTTATAGTGGATTTGAATGATATTGTATGCACCCGCATAGTTCCTCCATTGTGCTTTATCGTCATCTTGGTATGCGGCCATCATCTTGTCACATGATTCCAAACAGGTTGTGTAGTCAGTTAAAAACTGCTCCAAGTATTTAGTATGAGTGCTGTCGGTCTCATATAATTCTCGGCATGCTATAAAGTAATTTACTAGATAGGCTGGGGCAATCTCAGAGCTTGCGGCATTTGTTTCTTTGCGAACGGCATCAAATGCTTGAACAAAATTGTTATAAGCTTTCTCGGCAGTATATCCAGAACCTTTCACCTTTGGTGCTGTGTGCCAATACACGTCCGCTCTCTTGACCATGACTGCCGAACGTGTGGATTTAAATCTGTCTTCAGTTTCTATGGAATTGAGACTGTCATTGCGACGAATTCGATCGTCATAGATTTGCATCAAATCCTGAAAGTAAAGCAGACGCTCTGCTTCTGTCTTCTGTGTGGCATGTATGGCCATGGAGTCAAGCATGTCTGCCCCACTCGTGTATAAAAATTTGTGTGAAAAGGGTGCACCAGTATAGGCTCTTCTCCAACATTCATATATTGAATCACATGGCCATTTGGTAGGGTCAGTTTCGAAATGTCCTCCTGTACTATATTGGGTCAAGAATTCTGAGAATTGGTTGAAGTTGCGGATGTTTGCTTGTTTTTGTGGCGTTCCGTCTCTTCCTAATCTTTCTTCTCTGGTGGTACCTTCAAACTGGGCCAGGGCGGGGGAGGCGCTGGCCATGAGGAGGAGGCAGAAAAGGATAAGTTTCTTTTTCAGATTCATATATTTATGTACGTGCGTATGCGTATGACTCAATGGCTGCAAAGATAATTAAAATCTGTTAAATGGCAGTGCGTTTTTTACTTTTTTTTTGTCATGGGTTGAAATTAACAGTAAATGCACACAATTTGAGACTTTTTTCATGATTTGAGCATACCTTTTTGAGCTCATTTCCACTCCCTTGCTCCATGAAAGCGTAACAAATTTTGTAGACTCCCTTCGTTTAGCGAAAGACAACGGGCCGTTAAAGATAAAACGACGTGTCGTATTCCTCTCTGCGACGTGTCGCTGATGAAAGAGGATAATTATCCGACTTCGATGGGATAATTATCCGATTACAATAACATAATTATCCAATGGCGATAGGATAATTATCCTGTTTGCATAAGATAATTACTAAAGTTTCGCAAGTGATGGCGCACCTGCATAATTTAACATAAAATAGGAATAAAAATAGCTTCGAAGTTTGCTCAACTCACTG
>JBGUVX010000004.1:0-28531 GCA_045220575.1 Bacteroidaceae bacterium | reverse complement strand
TCGGTATCACAACCTCATTTGGAAGGTCCCTTGTAGCCGAATGGCAAATAAGTAGGCCGAATGCAGATGTTTTTTGCTGATAAATAGACACAAAAACATAGATTTTGCGATGCCTTGTGTTGTCTGGCAAGGGGCGAGCCGACGTTGGAGCGAAGGAATAGTAATGCGTGAGGCGAAGGAATAGTATGGCGTGTGGGGAAGGATTAGTAATGTGTCGAAGGATGCGACGGGCGAGGTCGGACGAAGGAACACTGCACTCGATTTTGTACCTCTGACTGTCGTCGAAGGTAGGAGGCATCTCGGCTCCTACAAATATAATGAGTAACTGCGATGCAGTTTATGACCACATTGGCCATAAATTATCTCTTTGCACCATAAATATCATGCCGTGAGCATGTATTTCTATCACAAAAAGATAATTTTTTGCTCATTATATTTGGTGGAGCGCTCGATTTTCACTACCTTTGCACCCGCTTCCGAGAACAAAGGACAGCAATCGGGGTGTAGCGCAGTTGGTAGCGTTCCTGGTTTGGGACCAGGCGGTCGCCCGTTCGAGTCGGGTCGCCCCGACAATTAAATTGAAGATTGAAAATTGAAAATTGTAGTTAGTCAAGGGCTATATTAAGTCTTATGCGAAACTCGACGTTCAATATTCAATCTTCAATTTTCAATATACAGATTCTTCGTCTAGCTCTGCCCAGCGTGGTGACGAACATCACAGTACCCTTGCTGGGACTGGTGGACACTGCCGTCGTGGGGCACATGGGAAGGGCGGAATGTATTGCTGCCGTTGCCATTGGCTCTACCATCCTCAGCATGGTCTATTGGCTCTTCGGCTTCCTCAGGATGGGCACTACGGGCATCGTCTCGCAGGCTCATGGGGCGGGGGACGAACGGGGCATCCGCGAAGGACTCATGCACAGCCTCGCGTTCGGCTTGTTCATCAGCCTGTGCCTTTTGCTGTTACAAACACCCCTGCTACGCCTTGCCCTATGGCTGATGCAGCCTTCGGCGGAGTCGGCTCGTCTGGTAGGCGACTACTTCCACGTGTGCATCTGGGGCGCTCCAGCCATGCTTGCGAGCTATGCGCTTTCGGGCTGGTTCATTGGTATGCAGGACACACGAACACCGATGCGCATGGCCATCCTGCAGAACTTGCTGAACATCCTGTGCACCTGCTTCTTCGTCTTCGTCCTGCACATGGGCGTAAAGGGCGTGGCACTCGGCACCGTCGTGGGGCTCTATGTAGGTTGCTTGGGAGCCCCCCTTCTTTCCCCCCGATGGGGGAGGTCATTCCTCCGAAGTTGGGTTGTAAATAAGAAACGGGGGAGTAATGTGTGTCGCAATAGCTCCTCCCCCTCGCTGGGGAGGCTGGGAGGGGGGCTTTTTCTTCGTACGCTCTGCTTGGTGGCCGTTACGGTTTATTTTACGACGGCAGGCAGCAGGATGGGCACGCTGGCACTGGACGCCAACGCGCTGCTGATGCAACTCTTCATCGTGTTTTCCTACTTCACCGACGGACTGGCGAATGCCGCCGAGGCGCTATGCGGCGAGTATGTGGGACGGCAGGATAGGGCAGGGCTCCGACAGACGATTCGCAGCCTGTTCCTTTGGGGCTTCGGCCTTGCGCTGGCCTTCACCGCGCTCTATGCCGTCTGTGGCTCGTGGTTCCTTACGTTGCTCACCAACCAACAGGAGGTTGTCGCCTTTGCCCGTCCGTATCAGCCTTGGGTCGTTGCCGTACCCTTGGTGGGTTTTGCAGCCTTCGTCTGGGACGGCGTATATATAGGAATGACGCTGACCAGCCGGATGTTTCTGTCCATGCTCGTCAGCGCCATTGTCTTCTTCGCGCTGTGGTTCCTACTCGGCAGCGTATATGCTAATCACGCCCTGTGGCTCGCCTTCCTGTCATACTTGGCCACCCGCAGCCTCCTCCAAACCTTTCTCTTCCGTTATCGTAAATAATCCTGCTTGCGCTTGGGGTTCATGGGGAACCAGCCTTTCTTGACTCTGTTGTGCTGCTGGCGAACCTCCAGTATGCTCCAAAATGAGGAGAAAGCAATGACGCCAAGGATTATGCTCGCATACTCATTGGCAACGAATAGGGAAGCTACAAGAAAGGCAATGCCAGCCAGCAGGAAGGCTGGCCAGCACTGTCGTCCAAAATGATACTCGGCCTTGATAACCAAGGGATGAAACATGCCGATGCACAGAAAGGTGGCAAGGCCGATGATAATGCCGATGTAGTTCATAAAGACCCCCTCCCAGCTCCCCCTTGTAGGGGGAGTATAGAATGTTTTTGGGGAAAGCTTTTATTTTTGTTCACCTACCTATTATCTGTTAAAGTAACCATTCCCGCCCTGCAAGGGAGGGGTTAGGGGAGGGTCCTAGAACTTGAAACTCTCGCTCTTCACGTAGATGCGGTAGTCCTTGATGCTTTCGGGGGCACCTTCCTCCATGCGAGGCAGGTACTGGAAGCCAGACATTGTCTTGTCCTGCCCCATATCGATGATGACGGTGTGGGGGAACTGAACGCCGCGGTTCGTGCTCCAGTAGGTTGATTCCTGCAGGTCGAATATCTTGTCGGCATTCTTGTTGCCGCTCTCCACATCCTCATCGTCGGCGTAGGCTATCTGCCAAGGTTCGCGACTGAGGCGCTGACCCTGTTCGTCGAGCATGTACCACTCAGCGATGCAGCAGTATTCGCGGTTCCAGTGGCTGTTGAGGGCTTCGATGCAGATGTAGCGACCTGTTACGGGCTTGTCGAACTTCACCTCCTGCCAGCCGTTGCCTGCCTTGAACGAACCCACCTTGACGGGCTTCTCGCCTGAGAGGTCGAGGTTCTGGCCTTCCGCACGATGGGTCTGTGGACCTTCGAGGTTCAGTTTATCGATGATGGGCTTCTGCAGGCCTTCGATGGTCTTCTCACCACGAGGTCCCATCACGTCGAGCACAATCACCTCGTTCCTTCCCTTCTTCAGCCAGCAACCAGGCATATAGAGCGTCTGCTGGGGACCAATATACCAATGGCGACCGATAGCGTGTCCGTTGACATACACCTGTCCCTTGCCCCAGTTCTCAAGGTTAAGGAACGTGTCGCCCACCTTCTTCAGGTCGAAGTAACCGCGATAGTAGCCAATGCCCTCAGGCATCACTTCCTCGCACTTACCATCATGCAAATGAGGTATAACTTCCTTGACCCGATAACGCCAATTCAAAGCATTTAGGGCTGTCTCATAGTCGTCTTGAAGGCGAATCTTCATCCACTGGCGGGGTTTCCATGTAGTCTCGTTGTTGTCAACTTCGGCTGTAATAATAACATCGCTGACAATACCCTTGAAGTCCTTGATGGCGCGACCGAAGTTGATGCGACCCATGCCCTCTACAAGAATCATCAGATAGTCGCCCTTCTTCACAGCAGGCAGTTTCAGCGTCTGCTCGTGCTTCACGCGGTCAACCTTTCCAATGAACTTTCCGTTGACGAACACCTGAGCATAGTCGTGAGCGTCCAGCTTCATGATGCTCTGTACGGGGATTTCGGGCAACGAAGTCACGTACATCATCGAGCCCCAGCCAAAGTCCATTTCCTCGAAGGTCATCAGTCCGCCCATCTTGGCGATGCTGTCGCAACCCCAAAATAGCGGAGCAAACTCGGTCAGCTCGAACTTGGGAATGGCGATGGTGGGGTATTCCTTTGGTGTGTTAGCCAATTTCTTCGAGCCAACCCACTTGTTTTCCTTGGGGTTCCATTCGCCGCTATATTTCTGCATAGCCTCACGCAGTTTCCAGTATTTATCGGTAAACTGGCCAGCCTCGTTGATGGGTGCATCGTAATCATAAGAGGTAACGTCTGGAGCAAAGCCAGGCGAGTTTGCACCTGCCCAATGCCCCCAGTTGGTGCCTCCGTGGGTCATGTAGAGCGAGAAACTGATGCCGCGGTCGAGCATCTGACTGATGCCGTCCACCATTGCCTCTGCGCCGCGTGTCTCGTGGCGTCCGCCCCATTTGTCGAACCATCCGCTCCAGAACTCGGAGCACATCTTTGGAGAGTTGGGACGCAGTTCACCAAGCTTGCGGAACTCGTGGTCGATGTTGGCACCCGTACCGAAGTTCATCGTCCAAGTGAGGTCGTCGAGACCGTTCTTCGTGAAGTTGCTCGACCAGTCGCATTGGAAAAGTTCTACTTTATCGAATCCGCTCTTCCTTATTATATCGCGCACGGACGAGATGTAAGGCTTGTCTTCGCCATACGAACCATATTCGTTCTCCACCTGCACCATGATGATGGGACCGCCCTTTTCAATGGTAAGGTCACCAATCTGTTCGCCTACCTTCTTCTCGAAGATTTCGAGGCGTTCCATGAAGAACGGGTCTTGCTCCCTGAGACGGATGTCCTTTTTCTTCAGCAACCACCAAGGCAGACCGCCCATTTCCCATTCGGCACAAACGTATGGACCAGGGCGCACGATGACATACATTCCGTTCTTCTGTGCCAGCTTCACGAAGGCACGGATGTCGTTATTACCCGTAAAGTCGAACTGGTCCTGCTGGGGCTCATGCGAGTTCCAGAAGATGTAGATGCAAAGCGTGTTCATACCCAATGCCTTGCACATCTGGATGCGCTGTTCCCAATAAGGCTGGGGAATACGAGGGTAGTGGACTTCGGCAGCTTTCACTACGAAGGGTTTTCCGTTCAGTAGGAATGTCTTATCGCCAATAGTGAAAGAACCGGGTTTCGGGGCTGCCATTGCCGATTGGGCAAACATGAGCAGCGTAGCCATGAAGAGGCTGAAGAATGTTTTTTTCATAGTAAAAATGATTTATTTTTGACAAAGATAGTAAATAATTACGAATTGCGAATTAGGAATTACGAAAAAAACAGTAACTTTGTATTAATATTCAATCGTATCTTGTAATTCGTAACTCGTATTTCGTTATTCATAGTTCGTATCTCGTAATTCGTAATTCGTAATTAAATAACATTATGGCAATGATAACGTGTCCAAAATGCCATCGTCACATTTCGTCGATGGCAAGGACTTGTCCCGAATGTGGAGCTCCCGTGGAGCCAGAAACTGAAACAGAAACCCAACCACAGGAGCAGACTCCTGTCACACAAGAACCTCCCAAGAAGCAAAAGAAGAAAAAACGCTTGAGTCGTCGGAATCTCTGGTTTATGGTACTGGTTTTGTTGCTGGGGCTGATAATCGGAGGACTCTATCTTTATGACTATCGAGCAGAACAGAGACGCGAGCAGCACGCCTATGAAATCCTGAAGGAGTGCTCGAATCCTGATTTCTACGAGGACTTCATCGCCCGTTTCCCCAACAGCAAGCACATCGATGAGGTGCGTAAACGTCTGACGGTTGTTGCTGCCCAGCAGAAAGAATGGCAGAACTTGATTGCCAGCGGCACGAAAGCTGACCTGCAGCACTTCGCCAAGCAGCATCCCACGAGTCCCTATGCCAAGGTTGCCTTGACGCGTATCGACTCATTGGACTGGGTGGAGGCAAAGAGCACTCGTTCGCTTGAGGCCGTAACACATTATATGGCAACACACCCTGACGGATACTTCATCGACCAGGCCGAAACATTGCGACAGACTCTCGAACGCCAGCGTGCAGAAGCGGCTGCAGCCCTTCGCGACTCCTTGGCTACTAACGATTCCATAACAGCCTCACCTGCAGTTTGATACCTTAGTCATATTAAACAAAAAAAAATCGGGCATTCCACATTGGTGAGATGCCCGACTTCTTTTTATTAATACCTGTTATTAATAGGCGTAGAGGGGATATTTCTCCATCATTGCGTTGACCTCGCTGCGAACAGCTGCAATGTTGTCCTGATTCTCAGGATCGTTGAGTACACGCTCGATGAGTTCGGCAATCTTCACCATCAGTTCTTCCTTTGCACCACGGGTGGTGATAGCGGGAGTACCTAAGCGGATGCCACTGGTCTGGAAAGCGCTACGGCTGTCGAAGGGAACCATGTTCTTGTTAACCGTGATGTCGGCATCAACCAAAGCACGCTCGGCAACTTTACCTGTCAACTCAGGATACTTAGTGCGCAGGTCAACGAGCATAGAGTGGTTGTCTGTACCACCGCTGACGATGTGGAAGCCACGCTTTATCAGTTCCTCGGCCAGTACCTTCGCATTCTTTTGAACCTGTTTTGCCCATTCCTTGAACTCAGGCTGCAGCGCCTCGCCGAAGGCTACAGCCTTGGCTGCAATGACGTGTTCCAGAGGACCACCCTGAATACCAGGGAATACAGCGCTGTTCAACAGGGCAGACATCATCTTCACCTCGCCCTTTGGAGTGGTCTTGCCCCAGGGGTTGGGGAAATCCTTGCCCATGAGGATGATACCTCCACGGGGACCGCGCAGGGTCTTGTGGGTGGTGCTGGTCACGATGTGGGCATATTTCAGGGGATTGTCGAGCAGACCAGCAGCGATGAGACCTGCAGGGTGAGCCATGTCAATCATCAACAAGGCACCAACCTTGTCGGCAATCTCACGCATGCGTTTGTAGTCCCATTCGCGGCTGTAAGCGGAACCACCGCCTACGATTAGCTTGGGTTTGTGCTCCAAAGCCAGACGTTCCATCTCATCGTAATCCACACGACCAGTATCCTTATTCAAGTCGTAGCCTACGGGGTTGTATAAAATACCACTAGTGTTGACGTGAGAACCATGAGAGAGGTGACCTCCGTGGTCGAGATTCAGACCCATGAACGTGTCGCCAGGATTCAGTACTGCCAAGAAAACGGCAGCGTTGGCCTGTGCACCAGAGTGGGGTTGTACGTTGGCATATTCAGCACCAAAGAGTTGGCAGACACGGTCGATGGCCAGTTGCTCTACCTTGTCCACAACCTGACAACCGCCATAATAGCGTTTGCCGGGATATCCTTCGGCATACTTGTTGGTGAGGATGGAACCCATAGCTTCCATGACCTCGTCGCTGACATAGTTTTCTGAGGCAATAAGCTCGATACCACGCGTTTGGCGCAGGCGTTCTGCCTCAATCAATTTGAATACGGTTTCGTCGTTTCTCATTCTAAATTATGTATTTATTGGGAATGTAATTAGTTCTCTACAAGCTGAACATCGTCCAGATTAATGATGGTGTTGCAATAATGGCACTTTAGGGCACCGTGTTTGTCACCCTGCACGTGGAAATGAGTCTTCATGGGCTCGTTGTTCGTGATACACTTGGGATTAGCACATTTCACGATACCTTTCAGCTCATCGGGCAGAGTGACTGTGCGTTTCTCTGTTATTTCGTAGTCGTGGATGATGCAAAGCGTCAGATTGGGACAAATGACAGCCAATTGGTTTAGTTCCTCATCGGTGAAGAACTTGTCGGCCATCTTTATGATGCTTTTCTTCCCTAATTCCTGGCTTTCAAGATTGTAACCGATGGTTACTGCCGACTTCATGCGGTCCAAATGCAGCAGGTTGACTACAGCAAACAACTTTTCAGACGGTATATGGTCTATTACTGTGCCATTTTCGATGGCTGCCACCAATAATTGTTTCTCTTTCATAATCAATAATCTTTTAACCTCTAACCAATAACCCTTAACCTATAATCGTCTTGTCGTTGCGAATATCGTCGAGGGTGATGCCCAGAGCATCGCAGAGCAGGGCTTGACGAGCATAAAGTCCATTACGAGCCTGCTCGAAATAGTAGGCATGCGGATTCTCGTCGATGCTATATTCTATTTCGTTAACGCGAGGCAGGGGATGTAGAATCTTCATGTTGGGACGCGCCTTCGATAGCATGTCCAACTTCAGGAGATAGCGGTCCTTCACCCGTTCGTATTCCATCAGGTCGGTAAAGCGTTCACGCTGTACGCGAGTCATATAAAGAATGTCGGCACCGCTGATAACATCGGCATTGAAGTCGGTGTGCTCCACATAGCGGATGTTGTGCTCACGGCAAAACTGCTTATATATCTCAGGCATTGCCAATTCCTCTGGCGCGATGAAGTGGAAGGTGGGGTTGAAATGATACATCGCATTCAACATCGAGTGTACTGTTCGGCCATATTTCAGGTCGCCCACCAGATAGATGTCCAGATCGTCCAATTTCCCCTGCGTCTTATAGATAGAGTAGAGGTCGAGCATAGTTTGCGACGGATGTTGGTTGGCTCCGTCACCTGCATTCACGATGGGCACGGGGGCAATTTCGCTCGCATATCGAGCTGCACCTTCCAGATAGTGGCGCATAACGATGATGTCGGCATAGTTCGATACCATCATGATGGTGTCTTTCAACGTCTCTCCCTTTGTGCCACTGGTCACTTTCGGGTCGGCAAAACCGATGACCCGCGCACCAAGTCTGTTGGCAGCGGTCTCAAAAGACAGGCGGGTGCGGGTGCTGGGCTCAAAAAACAAGGTGGCTACTACTCGGCCTTCGAGCAGACGGCGATTGGGGTGGCGCTCGAATTCTTCGGCCATTTGGATGAGATATTCAATCTTCTCACGACTGTGATCGGCAATCGTTACCAAACTACGTTTTTCCATACTTGATATGGGTGTATTATGTTTTGTGCACCAAATTTACTTCTTTTTGTTCGGATAGGCAATATTTGTGCCAATATAGTTATAATAAAGTATAAATTTTCAACTTTCAACTTTCAACTTTCAACTTTTCTTTGTAACTTTGTACACTTCAAAGTCTTTGCTTCAAAGTATATGCTGAAATGCGTAAGAAACTAATGATATTTCTGTGGGTCCTGTTCTTCGGAATGGTGGGCACCGTGGTGACTATATTTGCACTCATCGAAAACGGAACAATCGGCTATATGCCCGATTTGCAAGAATTGGAGAATCCCGTTGACAAATATGCCAGTCAGGTTTTCTCTGATGATGGTGTGCTCCTGGGAACGTGGAGCTATAGCAAGGCTAATCGCATCTTCGTAAGTTACGATGAGATTTCGCCGATTCTCATCGACGCACTTGTTGCCACAGAGGACGAACGCTTTTACGAACATAGCGGTATTGATTTTCGGGCTGTCCTTCGTGCCGTGATAAAACGCGTTCTACTGCGCCAGAAACAGGCGGGTGGCGGCAGCACTATTACCCAGCAGTTGGCCAAGCAATTGTATAGCGCAAAAGCAGGGAATATCTGGGAACGTGCCATGCAGAAACCCATAGAGTGGGTGATTGCCGTCAAACTGGAACGCTATTATACAAAAGAGGAAATCATCACGATGTACCTCAATTATTTCGACTTCCTGCACAATGCAGTTGGCATAAAGACGGCTGCCAAGACATACTTTAATAAAGACCCCAAAGACCTTACTATTAATGAATGTGCGTTGCTTGTTGGCATGTGTAAGAATCCTTCACTCTTCAATCCCGTTCGCCGTCCTGAACAGTCTCGTGGTAGGCGCGATGTAGTATTGGATCAAATGTTGAAGGCAGGACAATTGTCACAAGAACAGGTGGATTCGTGCAAAGCTTTGCCTATTGAACTCAATTTCCATCGTCAAGACCACAAAGACGGACATGCGACCTATCTACGCGAATATTTACGTACCATCCTGACAGCCAAGGAACCCAAACGTAGCAACTACGCTTCGTGGCAGGGTCAGAAGTTCTATGAGGATTCTCTGGCATGGTCTAATGATCCGTTGTATGGCTGGTGTAACAAGAACATAAACAAAAAGACTGGTCAGCCCTATGACCTGTATCAGGATGGTTTAAAGGTGTATACAGCGATTGACAGCCGCATGCAGCAATATGCCGAAGAGGCTATGCTGCAGCATGTAGTCGGAACGCTACAACCTGCCTTCAATAAGGAACGCAAGGGCTCGAAGAAAGCGCCATACGGTGCCAGCGTGTCGGAACAGGATGTGCAGCGTTTGCTCACTCGTGCTAAGCACCAGAGTGGACGCTACATTCAGATGAAGGCTGACGGCTACAACGAAGAGGATATTGACAAGGCCTTTGCCACGCCTGTGGAGATGACGGTATATACGGAGCATGGAGACATCGATACGCTAATGACCCCGATGGATTCCATCAAATACTACAAAGGATTCTTGCGTTCGGGCTTCCTGTGTATCGACAATCAGCGTGGATATGTGAAAGCTTACGTTGGTGGACTTGACTATGCCCACTTCCAATATGACATGGTAAGCATGGGACGTCGTCAGGTTGGTTCTACCATCAAGCCCTACCTCTATGCTATGGCGATGGAAAATGGTTGGACTCCTTGTGATGTAGCACCCAACGAACAGCGTACTTATGGTAACTGGACGCCTCGCAACGGCAGCCGTGCCCGATATGGGGAGATGGTGACGCTGAAGTGGGGACTTGCACAGAGTAATAACTGGATATCTGCCTACCTGCTTAATTCGCTGAATCCCATTCTCTTTGTCAAGTATCTGCATAAGTTCGGAATCAAGAATCGCAAGATAGAACCATCATTGGCCCTGTCACTTGGTCCGTGTGAGGTGAGCGTTTTGGAGATGGTAACTGCCTATACAACCTTCCCGAAAGGAGGTACGCGTGTGCAGCCTGTCTTCGTTACCAAGATTACAGATTCCGATGGCAATATCCTGGCAGAGGTCAGCACTTTGCAGGTGCGCAAGAACGAACGCGACGAGAACGACACCCGCGAAGTGTTGAGCGAAGATGCTGCATACAAGATGGTTGACCTGATGCAGGGTGTGATGAACGGTGGTACGGGTAGCCGTATGCGTAACCGATATGGCATTCGTGCCCAGATGGGTGGAAAGACGGGTACCACGAACGACAACTCTGACGGATGGTTCGTTGGATACACTCCATCCCTGACTTTTGGCGCATGGGTTGGTGGCGAGGAAAGAGACATTCACTTCAATAGCATGGCATACGGACAGGGTGCTGCAGCATCGTTGCCCATCTGTGCCTTGTTCCTGCAAAAAGTATTTGCCGACGAACGTCTGCCTTATTCACCAGAAGAGAAGTTCGTTTTCCCAAGCGGATTCGATTTGTGCAGCAGTGAATATGACGACGACGTGGATGGCGAAATCATTGAAATGGTAGGTGAGGAAACTCGTCAACCTGCGATGAACGACTTAATGAACTACTGATACTACATTAATTCATAATAAAGAATTGGGCATTCGAATGAAGTTTATAGCAATCATACCAGCAAGATACGCTTCGACGCGCTTCCCAGCAAAGCCTTTGGCTCAGTTAGGTGGCAAGCTTGTTATCCAGCGTGTCTATGAACAGGTAAAAAGCATAATGGATGATGTCTTTGTGGCAACTGACGATGAACGTATCTTTAATGCCGTTGAGGCATTTGGCGGATGTGCCATCATGACACGAGAAGACCATAAGAGCGGAACCGACCGCTGTTATGAAGCTTACCAAAAGACTGGAATACAGGCAGATGTCGTCATTAACATACAGGGCGACGAACCCTTTATCCAGCCCAGCCAAATTCTGGCATTGCAGCAATGCTTTGATGACCCTACAACCCAGATTGCAACTTTAGTCAAGCCTTTCGAGGCTCGTGACGGATTGTCAGCTCTACAGAATCCCAATTCGCCGAAAGTGGTAGTTAGCGACGATGGGCGTGCCTTATATTTCAGTCGCAGCGTAATTCCTTTCCTCCGAGGAGTACCTCAAGAGGAATGGCTTTCCCGTCACACTTTCTTCAAGCACATAGGTCTCTACGCCTATCGGGCGGAGATACTGGGCGAAATCACAAGTCTGCCACAAAGCACACTGGAGAAAGCTGAGAGCCTGGAACAGTTGCGATGGCTCGATCATGGATATGTTATCCGCGTCGGACAAACCAATGTGGAAACTATAGGTATTGATACTCCTGAAGACCTGCAAAAGGCAGAGGAGTTCTTAAAAACAAGCAATCGCTCTGCGCTTTCGTAGCGAATTTGAGCCATAAATTGAGAGAATGAGAAAGCAAAAACACATATTAATGATATTCGGGTTAATTGTCAGTTTCCAAATGGCAATTTCCAATTGTGCCTTTGCACAGGGCATAACCATCGGCACATATACATTCCCAGATGGAGCCGTCTACCAAGGTGAGTTGTTCCGTGGCAAACCCTATGGGACAGGAACGACCACATTCCGCAACGGCGACGTCCATCAAGGCAAGTACGTGAAGGGAAAGCGTGAAGGCTATGGCGTCTATACGTTCACCGATGGCGAGAAGTATGAGGGAGAATGGTTGCAGGATCATCAGCATGGTACTGGAACCTATTATTTCAAAAATAACAATAAATATGTAGGTCTTTGGTATCGTGACTGCCAGCAAGGACTGGGCACCATGATATACTATAATGGTGACATATACAAAGGAAACTGGAAAGAAGACAAACGCGAAGGCTTGGGCACTTATACCTATGCCAACGGAGCCTACTACGAAGGAACGTGGATGGGCGATGTGAAGCAAGGACGCGGAAAGTTTGATTGGAATGACGGCAACAGCTATGAAGGCGATTGGCGTAATAATCAGATGACAGGACACGGCACCTATCATTATTCATCGGGTGATATCTATACGGGTGAATGGCTCAACAATGTGCCTCATGGACGTGGTATCTATACTTATAAGAATGGTGACCGCTTCGAGGGAGTCTATGTCAACGGAGAACGTACTGGAGAAGGCATCTCTACCTTTGCCAACGGCGATAAGTACATAGGCCATTATCTCAATGGCGATCAGGATGGCATGGGTACCTTTACATGGAAAAACGGTTCTTCCTACTATGGACAGTGGAAAGCCAACAGGCAGGAAGGACGTGGCAAATACACCTGGAGCAACGGCAACACCTATGAGGGCCAGTGGAAAAACGGTCTCATGGAGGGAGAAGGCGTACTCCGCGAGGTGGAGGGCGATAAATTCAAGGGCTTCTTCAAAGAAGGAATGAAGGAAGGACATGGTGTTCTGGAAGATAAGAATGGTGTCCGTTACGAGGGCGAATTCCATCGAGACATGAAGGATGGCAACTTCATTGTCCGCGAGAATAACCAAACACGAAAGACTGTATTTACTCACGATATAGAGCAAGAAACTGAGCAAGAATCAAATTAATTAAATAATTATAGTATATGGCAACATCAAAAAAAGTTGTCTCTACGAAGAAGACAAAAACTAAGTCAAGCACAAAGGCGAAGGCCAAAGGCAAGAAGGTAGTCGAACCCCAGGAGCCGATGCTCAAATTGCTTCGTAATGACAAGTATCTGGCAGAATATGCCAGCGCCATTGAAGGGCGTCACCAGCATGCCCTTGATAAGATAAAGGAGTTGACACATAAGGGAGAAATCCCCTTGTGTGATTTTGCCGACGGTCATCTCTATTTCGGACTCCATCGTAATGAGAAGGAGGAATGGGTTCTGCGCGAGTGGGCTCCCAATGCCACGGCGATTTATGTGGTGGGCGACTTTAACAAGTGGCAAGAGAAGACCAAGTATGCCATGAAGCGCCTTCGCAATAGCGGGAATTGGGAAATCAAGCTGCCTAAGACGACCCTGAAACATGGCGACCTCTTTAAGCTCAGCGTACACTGGGAAGGTGGTCAGGGCGAACGCATTCCTGCATGGGCTACACGTGTCGTTCAGGACGAGCAGACCAAAATCTTCAGCGCTCAGGTATGGGCTCCAGAGCCATATAATTGGAAAGTCAAGAAATTCAAGCCCGAGACCAATCCCTTGCTCATCTACGAATGCCATATTGGTATGGGACAGGATGCAGAGAAGGTTGGCACCTATCGTGAGTTCAAGGACAATGTCCTGCCTCGCATCGTCAAGGACGGTTACAATTGCATTCAGATAATGGCTATCCAAGAGCATCCCTACTATGGAAGCTTTGGCTATCATGTATCCAGTTTCTTTGCTGCCAGCAGCCGTTTCGGTACGCCCGAGGAACTGAAGGAACTCATCGATGCCGCTCATGAGGCAGGTTTGGCTGTCATCATGGACATCGTACACAGCCATGCGGTGAAGAACGAAATTGAGGGCCTTGGCAATTTCGCAGGCGATCCTTGTCAGTACTTCTATGAGGGTGGCCGTCGTGAGCATCCCGCTTGGGATAGCCTTTGCTTCGACTATGGCAAGAACGAGGTTCTGCACTTCCTGCTCTCGAACTGTAAGTTCTGGCTCGAAGAGTATCACTTCGATGGTTTCCGTTTCGATGGCGTTACCTCAATGCTTTATTACAGCCACGGCTTGGGCGAAGCTTTCGGCGGTTATGGCGACTACTATAATGGACACGAGGACGACAATGCCATCTGCTACCTGACCTTGGCAAACGAAGTGATTCATCAGGTCAATAGAAATGCGATTACCATTGCTGAGGAGGTAAGCGGAATGCCGGGTCTTGCAGCACCCTTCAAGGATGGCGGCTATGGCTTCGACTATCGCATGGCAATGAACATTCCCGACTATTGGATAAAGACCATCAAGGAATTGCGTGACGAAGATTGGAAGCCCTCAAGCATGTTCTGGGAAGTGAAGAATCGTCGTGTCGACGAGAAGACAATCAGCTATTGCGAGAGCCACGACCAGGCACTGGTGGGTGATAAGACCATCATATTCCGCCTTGTTGATGCCGATATGTACTGGCACTTCAAGATTGGCGACCAGAACTATACTGCTGACCGTGGTATCGCGCTCCATAAGATGATTCGCCTGCTGACAGCCTCTACCATCAATGGCGGTTACCTGAACTTCATGGGCAATGAGTTCGGACATCCCGAATGGATTGACTTCCCACGCGAGGGTAACGGCTGGAGCTACAAATATGCCCGTCGTCAGTGGAATCTTGTCGATAATCCAGAGCTCTGTTTCCACTTCCTAGGCGACTTTGACCAAGCCATGCTGAAGACCTTGAAGAAGGAAAAAAGCATACAAAAGACTCCAATCGTGGAGATTTGGCATAACGATGGTGACCAAATTCTGGCCTACGAGCGTGGTGACCTGCTGTTCTTCTTCAACTTCAGTCCCAACCGCAGCTACGATGGCTACGGCTTCATGGTCAAGGAAGGTTCCTACGACTATATCCTGAATACCGATGATTCCAAGTACGGTGGTAATGGTCTGAACGACGACACAGTGCGTCACTTCACGAACTGGGATGCCGACCTGTCTCGCGACGGTAAGGGTTGGCTGCAGTTGTACCTGCCTGCTCGCAGCGCATGTGTTCTGCGTCGTTGTAAGGAGTAATGCAATATTCACTTCCACGAATACGTATCTATGCACAGAGGATTCCCATCCTCTGTGCCACTTATTTTGTGCTTTTCTCCTTCCTCTATCTATATGTCTTTCAATGCGACTTAGTGCTGCAGGTTCAGTTCCAAGCCTCTGAGGATGCCATTGTCTATCGTCCCTTATGGATAGCATTCCTTCCCACCTTCCTGCTGACGATGCTTGGCTTGTTCCTGAGCCGTTTCCTGACTTGGCTTCCCTTGCGCATGAAAGCTTGTGTGTGGTTCCTCCCATTCATGCTTTTAGGTGTGCTCACACATTGGCGTTTCCCGCAGTTTGGCGATGCTGGTTCAGTTCCTTCGTTGTTTTGGATATTACTGGCAGCTTTTTCCTATGTTTTATTGTTGCTCTTGGCAAGGGCTTATGGGGATTCCAGCAAGGAAAACGGAACATTCTTCACCTATGCCTGGCCCAATCTCTTACTGATGTTGGTTTTTGCCTTCGTCAATATTTCCATGAGCAATACAGACATTACGCTCCATCGCACCCTGCATGCTGCCCGTTATTTGTCCAGCCACAAGTACGAACGGGTGTTGTCATCGGCACGTTACGAGCGCCAGCCTTCCCGTCAGCTTACGGCAATGACAGCAATGGCCTTGGACAAAACAGACCAACTGGGCGAGCGTCTCTTTGCCTATGCCCAGCCTTATGGTAGTGAGGGACTTATTCCTCAACTTTCTGATACGGCGCTTTTCTTTAACCTCCCGCGTGCCGTGGGCGAGCATCTGGGTTATAAACGTGGTCCCAAGACGTCTGCCACTTTCTTTCTTGAGGTCGCCAGTCAGATGCCAAAGGCCAAACCCGCAATGCGCAACTATCTGTTGGCGGCCTATCTGCTCGACCGCGACCTGAACAAATTCTCCGACCTCCTTCTTCAAGGCGATACGCTCTCTACAGCATTGCCCCGCCATTATCGCGAGGCTCTACTGCTACGTCAGCAACTCTATCCAGAAACACAGCCTGTGCTTGAGGACAGTGTGCTCAATGTTGACTTTCAGGAGTTCTGTCATCTACTTGACAAGAGTGGCACCAAAGACGAACGGGAGATGGAGTGCCGCAATCGTTTTGGTGCCACGTATTGGTACTATTATTTCTTTCGTTAACGACGTCCGCCGCGCGAAGAGCCGCCTCGGCCACTACCTCCGGAGAAGCCTCCTCTTGAACCACCAGACATTCCGCCTCTCGAATTGCCAGAGAAACTGCCACCTCGCGAACTGCTGGAGAAACCTCCTCTTGTCGTAGAACCGCCAGAGAAACTGTGTCCTCTCGAACCGTTAGATACGCTACCCCTCGAAGTGCTGGACATGTTTCCGCTTCTCGAACCAATGGAGTAACCTCTGCTGTTGCTGCTCGTGTTAGCGTGACTACGCCCAATATTTTCATGGATACGATCAGCATTATTATGGATGCGTCCTGCGTTTTCATGGATGCGTTCAGCATTTTGATGGATACGCTCAGCGTTGTTGTGGATGCGTTCGGCATTGTCATGTCCGCGTCCTGCATCGTGCTGACGGTTTCCTCCGTCTCTGCCACTTCCGTGGTGGAGCGTAGTTCCAGGTCTGTCATGGTGCTCAATCAGTCCACCGTGATGTCCGCGTCCAGCGTCGTGATGTCCATGTCCGGGGTTGTGATGTCCGTGGCTGGGCTTGTGATATCCTACCATTGAGCGGTGTGCTCCACGCAGGCCTCCGTTCCATACGGGTCTGCGACTGTAGTAGAATCCATGCGTGTAGTAGAAGCGACCGTGTCCTCCTCTGTAGCTCCAGTAGATGCTGGGGCGATGGTAGTAGTAATAGGAGTGTGCATAGTAGTCGTAAACGGGGAAGTACCAACCTCCGTTTCGCCACCACAGGGGATGGAACAGATAGCTTGTGGCGATAAACGTGGTCCACTGCCATGCGTGCAGGATGTGACGCAGGTCCTCGTTGCGATATGTCAGGTAACGAGAGTCTGCCAAGTCGGCTTCTGTGTTTATCGACAACAGATAGTCAAGGTTAATTTCGAAGGCATCGTTGTATTGCTGGTCGTTCAGGTTCAGCTCATACGCCATTTTGTCCGTCAGGTAGTAAGCCTGCTCGCGTGCTGTCTCGTAATCCATGGCCATTGCAGCCGTCCAGGTTGTCAGTGCCATCATCAGGGTCATCATGTAACGTCTCATAGTTGTATGTTTTAAAGGTTTGATGATGCAAAATTAGACATTTCGTTTCGCCTTGCAAATGTAATTTTCCTATTCCCTTGTGGGGAATTCCCTATGTCTGTTCCCGTTTCCCTACTAAATATAATAAATAAGGAATGCGCACGCGCGCGAGAACGGACTCAGCAAAGATTATGCAAGCCTATCTTTGCATTCGCTGCTCCAAAATTTGGCATTTCGCTCACTAAATCGTATCTTTGTAGCCGAATTTAGAACATTTAAGGATAAAAAGATTATGGAAAGCATTGATTGGAAGAATCTTTCGTTTGGTTACATCAAGACCGACTATAACGTACGCTGCTACTACCGCGATGGAAAGTGGGGTGAAGTAGAAGTGTGCAGTGAAGAAACCATCCCCATGCACATGGCTGCCGTTTGTCTGCACTACGGACAAGAGGCATTCGAGGGCATGAAGGCATATCGTTGTCCCGATGGCAAGGTGCGCGTGTTCCGCACAGAGGAGAATGCAGCTCGCATGCAGTCTACGGCTCGCGGCTTGGTAATGCCCGAGGTTCCTACAGAGATGTTCAACGCCATGATAGACCGCGTTATCAAGCTGAACGAAAGCTGGATTCCTCCCTACGAGAGCGGTGCCACGCTCTATCTGCGTCCTCTGCTCATCGGCACGAGTGCTCAGGTTGGTGTACATCCCTCTTCGGAGTATCTGTTCATGATATTCGTAACTCCCGTGGGCCCGTACTTCAAGGGCGGCTTTGCTACGAATCCCTACGTCATCACACGCGACTACGACCGTTCGGCTCCCCTCGGCACTGGCTGCTACAAGGTGGGTGGTAACTATGCCGCCAGCCTGCGTGCCAACAAGTGGGCACACGAACAGGGCTATTCCTGTGAGTTCTATCTCGATGCCAAGGAGAAGAAATATATCGACGAGTGCGGTGCTGCAAACTTCTTCGGCATCAAGAACAACACTTACGTTACCCCCAAGAGCACCAGCATTCTGCCTTCGGTGACGAATAAGAGCCTGATGCAGTTGGCCGAAGACCTTGGTTTGAAGGTAGAGCGTCGACAGATTCCACTCGAAGAGCTGGAAACCTTTGAAGAGGCTGGCGCCTGCGGAACGGCTGCAGTCATCTCGCCCATCGAGCGCATCGATGACCCTGAGACAGGCAAGAGCTACGTCTTCAGCAAGGACGGCAAACCCGGTCCCATCAGCACCAAACTGTTCAACAAGCTCATCGCCATTCAGTACGGCATAGAGCCAGACATACACGGCTGGACGCGCGTAGTCCTCTAAGATATTGAAGGCAGGTTGTCAATTGATAACCTGCTTTTTTCTTTCATTCAGTTTTTTTTCCTATCTTTGCCCCATAAACCATAGAATAAATCTCAAACCTAAATGACAATATATCCTCAGTTAATTATTGATGCACTCAAAACCGTGCGATATCCCGGCACAGGTAAGGACATTATAGAGATGGGGATGCTGGAGGATGACATCCGCATCAGCGGCTTGCATGTCAGTTTCTCCCTCATCTTCGATAAACCCACCAATCCCTTCCTGAAATCCTTGGTAAAAGCCTCCGAAGCTGCCATCCATGCCTATGTCGGCAAGGAAGTGGAGGTTGAGGTAAACACCAAAGTCCCTCAGCTTTCTCAGGCCACTCAGGATACTCCGACTTATGCTCATCTGGGCAACATCATCGCCGTTTCTTCTGGAAAGGGTGGGGTAGGCAAGAGCACCGTTGCTGCCAACCTGGCTATCGGCCTGGCCCGTCTCGGTCATCGTGTGGGTTTGTTGGATTGCGACATCTTCGGACCTTCCATGCCCAAGATGTTCCAGGTCGAGGATGAGCGACCCTACAGCGAGGAAGTGGATGGCAGGACACTCATCATGCCAGTCGAGAAATATGGCGTGAAGATGCTCAGCATCGGTTTCTTCGTAGACCCCGATACCCCCACGCTGTGGCGCGGCGGCATGGCTTCGAATGCCCTGAAACAGCTCATCGGCGAGGCTTCATGGGGCGACCTCGACTACTTCATCCTGGACACCCCTCCTGGCACCAGCGACATCCATCTCACACTCGTCCAGACGCTGCCCATCACGGGTGCCGTCATTGTCTCGACACCTCAGCAGGTGGCGCTGGCCGATGCACGTAAGGGCATCAATATGTACACCAACGAGAAGGTCAACGTGCCCATCCTGGGGCTTGTGGAGAACATGAGTTGGTTCACGCCGGCAGAGTTGCCCGACAACCGCTACTATATCTTCGGTCGCGAGGGCGTGAAGCAGTTGGCCGAGGAGATGAACGTACCGCTGCTGGCCCAAATCCCGCTGGTACAGAGCGTCTGCGAGAATGGCGATGCCGGTACGCCTGCCGTCCTCGACCCCGCCAGTCCTACGGGTAACGCCTTCCTGCAACTGGCAGCCCGTGTGGTTACGCAGACTGACCGTCGCAATGCCGAGCAGGAAGCTACCAAGATTGTGAAGACGAGCTGAAAGTGAACAACCTCGATATACAATATATCGTAATGACGACAAGGAATTGAATTAAAGATCTAATAATATGAAGAAAAGAACAATAGGAGCGATTTTGTGGTTGCTTACGGCTTTCACCCTGCACGTGGGTGCCCAATCCGCAGTTGGACTGGGGACTCAGATA
This sequence comes from Bacteroidaceae bacterium, assembly GCA_045220575.1. Taxonomy (GTDB): domain Bacteria; phylum Bacteroidota; class Bacteroidia; order Bacteroidales; family Bacteroidaceae; genus Physcousia. The sequence goes on along the minus strand of JBGUVX010000004.1, from coordinate 8,484 downwards.
ACACAGGAAAGCGATATCGTGGATGGCGGAAAGTATGTGCTGCAGTCTCAGGCCAGCGGTACGCCCTATATTGTCGATGCAGGTTCTTATTATTCCGTACCGAATGCAGGCAACCAGCCCACGACCGCCAGCGTGTATTATTTCTATAAGAACGACGATGGCACGTGGCGCATCAAGAACCAATATACCGGGAAATACTGGGGTGTGCCCGTCTATAGCAACAACTTGACGCCCTCTATCGAGGCTGAGGCTGGTGCGTGGAGCCTGAACATCTCGAGCGGCATTGCCCACCCCAGTGCCAAGGCTGCCGACGAGTCTGTGCTCAGCATCGACCGATCATCGCAGAAGCTTGTTGGTTGGACCACCAAGACCAGCAATTATGCGGCTCAGACCATGAAAATCTTCGAGGTCGATGCTCCGCTCTCTTCCGAACCGCTCGCAGAGTTGGCAGGTAAGATGGTGGATGTCAGCACCACTGCTGCCGATAATCTGGAGTTGGGAAAGTGGTACGTGATGTTCGACCGCGGTATCAACAACGGCAATCCTCATGGCTATCTTTATGAGAATGCCAATAGTCACACGCTGTATAATACCGCCACAGTTCCTGCTGGCCTGACAACGAAGGCTGCCAAGTATCTTGTGCGCCTCTCCGATGCCGGTGAAGGCAATTACTATGTGCAGAACGGTTTCGGCAACTATTTCGGTGCTTTCGAACACAAGGAAAATGTGCCCGTCGTGGCTGATGCTTCCGTGCCCATCACCATCGAGAAGATTGCGGGGACCGATGCTCATTTCTACCTACAGACCGTCAGCACCGGCGTTGTTCTCAATGCCAACGACCTGAGTCTGGGTGATGCTACTGTCGTGGGTTGGACCACAACGGTTCCTACCGACATCAATGGCAACAACGACTGGGCATTCTATCCTGTCAGCATCACGGACATTCCTGCCGAGATTGCTCTTTTCGACGGGGATGTCACAGTGACTCGCGGCTATCAGACCACAGGACGCGGCAATGCCGATGCTCTGCTGCTGCGTATCGATGTGACTCCATCACAGGCTTTGCAGAAGGCGACGTTCCGCTTTGCCCTCGATGCGGCCACAATGGCCAACATCAGCAGCCTGTACCTCTACGAGACAAGTGCTACGGAGTTCATTGCCAATATCCCCGATACTCCAGTCGCCAGCACCGAAGAAATTGCTTCCACAACGAGCCTAACGGTGGATAACATCGCTGCCGGTACGCATCGCTTCTGGCTTTGTGCTACGGTGAAGGACGATGCCACCCTTGGCGCGATCCTACAGCCAGCCCTCAGCACCATAGACTATACCAGCACGGCCGACGTATCCTTCGACGCCACTTCTGTCGGCAATCCCAGCCGTCAGGGCATGAAGGTGTTCGACCAACAGATGTTCGTATTCAAGCCCACCACCGACAACTGCCGCTACTACCGCATTCCAGCCATGATGCTGGACAAGGACGGTAATATCGTCATTGCCATCGACAAGCGCTACAATAGCAACAGCGACCTGGGCAACCATAAGATTGATGTCATCTCCATGCGTAGCGAGGATGGCGGTCGCACCTGGATTGATAAAGCTGACATCGCCATTGGCGACGGCTACACCGCCGCCTACTTCGGCTATGGAGATGCAGCGCTTGCACGCGCCACGAACGGCGACCTTGTATGCATTATGGCCTCTGGCAGTAAGACCTGGGGCTACGGGATGGTGACAGCCGGCTACGCCAAGAGCACCGACAACGGCAAGAGCTGGACTCTCGTAAAGAACCTGCTCGACTCTCCTGGTTTCTACGACGAGAATAGTTCTGACGGAAGTCTGAGTGTGAGCAACATATTTACGACATCGGGCAAGGGCCTTACCACCACCGACGGCGTCGTCATGTTCACCACCAATTGTAAGAACAGTCTGGGCACCGTCAGCTACATCCTCTATTCAACCGACAACGGCAACCATTGGCGACTGAGTAATGCTGTTGCCTACAGCGGCTGCGACGAGTCGAAACTGGAACAGCTCAACGACGGCAGCCTGCTGCTTTCCGTACGTCAGAGCGGCAACCGCGGTTGGAATACTGCCACCTACACCAAGAACGACGACGGCACCGTCACCTTCCATTGGGGTGAGCAGTACCGTACCGGCGATATCTGGGGCAATGCCTGCAATGCCGACATCCTCTACTACAGCCGTCAAAGCGACACGGAGCCCGACATCATACTCCATAGCTATATCAACACCAGCGCTCGCCAGAGCCTGCAGCTCAGCATGAGTCTCGACGCAGGCCAGACATGGAAGAGCGCCTATAACATTCAGCCCAACGGCTCCTGCTACTCCACGATGATTACGCTACCCAACGGCAACGTAGCCATCCTCTTCGAGGACGAGTCCTACAGCGCCGGCAACGGCTACGCTATCAACTTCGTCACCGTCACCCGCGAGCAAATTCTCGATTGGTTCGTGAAGGCTGGCGGACAGCTGCCTGTGGGCATTGAGACAATTGATAATGGACAATTGAAATTGGACAATGAAAAGGTGATCTACAACCTCGCTGGCCAAAAGATGAGCAAGGCTCAGAAGGGCGTGAACATCATCAACGGAAAGAAAGTATTCATCAAATAAAACTAAGCACTATGAACCTCAAACAAAAACTAACAGCCTTGCTCCTGCTGGCAGTAGGAGCAGTGACACAGTTGAACGCTCAGGTAGCAGTAACTGTGGGTAGCCAAGTGACTGACGAAAGTAACATTGTCAGCGGAAAGGCGTATATCTTGCAAAGCCAAGCCGCCGGAGGTAATTCTACGCTTCCTTATATCAATGACGACGGGACGAACTACGCCATCCCTAATGGCAACACCTGTAATGAAAGCAGCGTCTATTATCTCATCAGCAATGGCGATGGCACATGGAAGATTAAGAACTACTACACCAATCGCTACTGGGGTGTTCCTGTTTATAATCAAGCCATCGCTTCTGTCGCAGAGGAAGCATCAGCCGGTGTCTGGTCATTAAACTTCTCTAATGGTATAGCTTATCCTTCTGCTCCTGACGCAGAAAGCACCGTTCGTGGTCTTGATCGCAGCAGCAATAAGCTGTGGGGCTATACCACAGGTACCGGAGGCACTAAGCAAGTTAAGATTTACGAAGTCGGCCCTACGGAGAAAGGCCTTAAGAGGCCTGTCGATATAGTATCAGGGTGGTACTTAGTTAAATGGGTTGATATTAACAGTGACACCAATACCAACTATTCGGATGCTGATGTGAATGGAAAATACATCAAGAATTATGCACAGGATGTTACTGTTAATAACAACAACTATTCCCTGTATCTTGATGAGGTTCCCACCGGAACAGATGGTATAGCTCTTTCATTAGTTTATTTTGAAAAGGAAGGAAGTTCAAGTGGAAGAGGTGTTGATGGTTATCTGCGTAGTGCAAATGGACATTATGTAAGACAAACAGGAGCAGCAAGCAACTCAAAAGCAGAGAAGAACTACATTATATATAGAAGTTCAAGCACTCCTAATTATTCTGTCGTAACATCTGGATACCAAGGGAATCGATATAGTCTTATTCCCTGTGGTAAAGATGCAACACCGTATATTGGTCAAACTGCCCAAAACAAATTCCCTGTGGCTCAATTCTATTCCGTAGATTTTTCTTTATATGGTCTTCAACCATGGTCTGTGGTAATAGATGGGGTTGAAAATGCTCAAGTCACATATAGTGGGAGCAGTATTTATGGTCTTAAGAGCGTTTACAATGGTGGAACCTTTTTCTTCGCTAACGGCGTAACACCATCTGCCAGTGATTTCTCGGCACCCAAAAAACTTGGTTTCTCTCCTTCTATATCCGTTGATGTTGTGAACCATCAAATTGTTGTGAGTTATGAGCTCATTTCCCAAGTCTATACACTACAGAACATAGCAGGTAATTATATCACCTATGATCCCAGTCAGAGTTCAACGGCTTTATGGAGTACAGGGAAGAGTGGTGCTACGCCTCTTGACACGTCAAATCCTAACCATCAATGGGTATTTATTCCAACAGGTACAACTGACCAGTTCTATCTTTACAACGTTGGTGCTGATATGTTTGCAGTCCCCACGGGTATTGCACAGTCAAATTCCACTCCGTGGGTATTCAGCAAAAATGCCGTACCGATATCCTTGTTAGACCAGAACGATAATACTTTCAAAATTCGAATGGCCGTAGATCCCGTAAATGGTAGCAATGCGGCTTATATGCACGTCAACAACACTTATGCTGCTCCTGTGTTCAATTGGAACGGTGATAATAGTAAATTCACCATCACGAAGGTGACAGGCGATGCCAGCGCAGCTGCGAATGCTGCCGTGGCCAAGCTCGTCAAGAGCCAGACAGCGCTCACCAGCTATCCGCAGACTACGGGATGGTATGTATTACAAATTAAGCGAAGCGCTAATAACAGCAATCATGTCGGACGCTATGTATATGCAGCTTCTTCACTCTACAACAATCTCTATCCTCTCACATTCACAGGCGCAATAGATGTCCAGCCGTCCATCACCGACCCCGTGTACTTCACGCACATCAACTGCACGAGCTGGGACGTCAACACCTGGCAGATGCCCGACGGACGCTATCTTGTAGATAATGGTTCCAACAAATTCCCCACGGCTTCTGCTACTGCAGGAAATGTCATCGCAGGCTATGATAGTGGAAACTATTTTAAGACCGCTAATAACTATTTTGCAGATGCTTATAACAGCAATGCCAACTACTTCATCGGCGAATCTACTTCATTCCGTACAGAGTTCACCGTCTATCCCATCGACCTCGACGCAGCCGGCCTCGTGGCTTGGCAAGTCCTTTGCGACAATGCTCCTGAGTCTGCTCAGATTACCTGTTCTCGCAGCGATGTGAAAGGTCTGACGGCTGTGTATAAGAACGGTTTCTTCTTCCTGCCAACCGGCGTGACACCTGAAAGCACAGACTTCAACTTGGACGGAGCCAATGGTGTCACCATCGACGGAACAGCTCATACCATCACCTTTGCCTACGACCCGAATCTGGCCATCGTCGCCGACGGCGTGACCGTGGAGCAGGGCTGGCAGACAGCAGGACGCGACAGCGAGGTGATGTTGCTGAAGGTCACGGCAAAGCCCTTCAAGGATGCCACCAACACAACGCTCACTGTTAACCTCAAGGACGGTTCAGCTGCCAACATCTCCACCTTGAAACTCTACGAAGCCAACAACAACTCACCCGAAATCTACTCCACAGGCGAAGGCTCTCCCACGAAGACGGAGGTTGCTACGGCATCCATCTCCGGCTCAACGGCCACCTTCACGATTGGCAACCTCACTGCCGGCACACATTACTACTGGATTGGTGCTACGGTGAGCAGCACGGCAACCCTCGGTGCTGTCCTCGATGCCGCCGTGACAGGTATCGCCTATCAGGTGGCTGGCCAGACGGCACAGAGCCTCGATCTGACCTCCGTCGGCGATCCCGCCGACCGTGGTGCGATGGTCTTCAACGTCCGTAGCTATCCCTTCCTGCCTCGCGACAACGGCAGCCGCGTCTATCGTATTCCTGCCATGATAGTGGCTGACGACGGCAGCATCGTCGTAGCAGCCGACAAACGCTATCAAAGTCACACCGATATCGGCAACGGCGGACACGTCATCGATATCGTGGTGCGCCGCAGTACCGACGGCGGTAAGACCTGGAGCGAACCCGTGACTATCGCCAAAGGCGAAGGCTCCACTGCAAGCGGCGGCAATGATAAGCGTTGCGGCTTCGGCGACCCCAGCCTCGTCAAGGGTAAGGACGGCAAGCTCTATTGCCTCTTTGCCGCTGGTAACGAAGGCTACTTCTACGGCCAGAAAGGCATGTGCATGTCTGTCAGCACCGACAATGGTGTGACCTGGAGCAGCGGCGTGGGCAACCCGCCCGTTGACCTCTACTGGAGCGGCGCTATCAAAAACGTCGCCACCGCAGGTGCAGCAGGCTTTGGTCTCTACGACTACTTCGTCACTTCCGGTCGCGGTCTCTATATCCCCGAGGACGACATCCTGATGTACCTTATCCCGGCACAGACGATGACCAGTGCCACCGAGCACACCAGCAATTCTCAGGACTATATCTTCTACTCCAGAGATGGTGGCGATTCGTGGTACTTCAGCGAGACCCCGATGGTTCAGGGTGGCGACGAAGCCAAGATCATACAGATGAACGACGGCTCACTGCTCGGTTCCATCCGTACAGGTGGTAATCGCTGTTTCAATGCCGCCACCTATACCAAGAACGACGACGGCAAGACGCTCAGCTTCAACTTTGACACGCAGTGGAACAACTCACAAGTGAAAACAGGTGCAGCTAACAATCAGGACATCTTCTATTACCAGCGTGAGACCGCTGAGGGTAAGACCGACGTCATCATTCATTCGATGACTACTGGTACTCACGCCAACCTCAAGCTCTATTACAGCACCGACCAGGGTTTGAACTGGACGGAGTTCCTGAACGTGCAGACGAAGGGTACGCGCTACGTGACCATGGACAAGAATCCTGCCAACGGCAGCCTCTACCTGTTGTTCGAGGACCAGTCGCTGAACAGCGCTGGCGGTTACACCGACTACAACCACTATCCCCTCAACTTCCTCGAGATTACCCGCGACCAGCTCGTGGCTCTCATTCCCGCACTGGAGGAATATAATGTACCCGAGTACCTGGAGGCAAAGGATGTGAAGATTGTCAGCGGAACATCTGGCGAAGGCACCTACGGCTCATGGAGCGGCCTCACCTGGACATCCAATGCTGCCAGCGGCGTAGTAGGTCTGACCATGACACTGAGCGATGGAACTTATAACAGATTCTCTTCGTTGAATGGTCGCTACAATTTGGCTTATCACCCCGCCGCAGCCAACACCAATTCCACGCTGACGCTGACGGCGCCCACGGGCTATGTCATCACAGGCTACTCCGTACAGACTGGCGTCTATCAAGCTGCCACCTACACGCTTACCGCAGAAGGTGGTTCGTCCATCACTCCTGCCAACCTCGGCAGCACTTACACTCCTCTCGAGGTTTCAGGCTTGTCCGCTACCTCTACGACCATCACCATAACTACGACAGATGCCAGCAAGTGGCTGTCTTTGGCTAACTTCTCTGTCTCCCTCGCCAAGCCATTCCCGCTCAATGTTGTGGGCGACAAGAGCTACGCTACGCTCTACCTGCCGTTCGACGTGACGACGACGGGCGCTACGAAGGCATACTACATTGCGACGGCCAACAACGGATATGCTCAGCTGACGGCAACGGACAACGAGGGTACGGAAATTCCGGCCAAAACCGCTGTGGTGCTCGTCAATGAGGATGCTGATGCCAGCACCATCTTAAATATGACGACTGGACTTAGCACCGTAGTCGAAGAGAGTGCTAACCTGCTGAAGGGTACGCTGGTACCCATGAGCCTCGACCTCAGCGATGGGACCGACTTCTACTCTTTGGGTCGTTTGGAAGGCGTTATCGGCTTCTACAAGTTTACTGGAGGAACCATTACCCTCGGAGCCAACAAGGCTTACCTCGAAGTGCCGGCAAGTGGCGGCGTCAAGGGCTTCACCTTCAACTTCGATGATGCGAATAGCATCGTTTCTCCCCTCGGGGAGACGGAAGAGGGGGCTTCCATCTACAACCTCGCAGGTCAGCGTCTGAACAGACCTACCAGAGGCGTGAACATCGTTAATGGTAAAAAAGTGATTATCAAATAAAATTCCTACCGCTATGAAAAAGATATATATTGCACCATCCGTCCACGCGCCCATGTCCTGCCAGCACAACATTCTTCAGACCTCCTCGATGCGCTTCGGCGGCGCAGAGGTGGAAAGCGCTGAGGATATAGGCTTTACCAAGGGAGTCAGTTTCAGCGATGACGACTCCGACGACATCTGGGACGACATCTGGGACGAAGAGTATTGACAACGCACAACAGAGAGGCCGAGGGCATACAGCTCCCGGCCTCTCCACTTATGGTCTGGTCAGTTCTTACATTTTGAAGCTTTGCTTCGAGCCTGCTTCCGCTGAACTTCGTTCGACCTCGAACGCGACTCGGCAATGTTTGAGCAAGCTCACATTGCTCTCACTGCTTACTCGGTTCGGCAATACTCAAACGAGTTTATCATTGCTCTCGCTTAATCGCAGCCTTCTCATTTTTTCATTTTTTCAATCTTTCATTCTTTCATTTCTCATAGCTTGATGTCATCAAGCGGCGGGTGGAGGCCGTAGGCCATGTCCACGCCTTCGAGGATGGCCATGTAGGGGACTTCCGAGGGTGGGCAGCCCGTTTCCACGCAGGTCATTGCTGCCATCAGCTGTGCCACGTGGCGTGCGCCTTGTGGCGTGTCGGGCCGTCCCAACTCCACCTGCGGCACCATGTAGCCGCAGTACTCGTCGCCAAGTAACAGGTGCGTGACTCTTTTTACG
>JBGUVX010000003.1:0-29223 GCA_045220575.1 Bacteroidaceae bacterium | reverse complement strand
AATGGTCATTTTCGATTTCGGAAACGCGGTCATTGCTCACTATATATAAATAGAATATTTATATTATAGTGGAGGATTTGACAATGTCTGTTTTCGATTTTGACAAATGACCAAATGACCAAAATGACCGCATTTTGCGGAGGGGGCTGTCGCGTGGGGCGAGGCGATAGTATCGCGTGGAGGCACGCGACGGGTCGCTGGGCAGGGTGCGACGGGTCGCGAGGAAGTAATGAACCTGTCGGCTTAGGAAGTAAAAGGGGAAGTGATTGGCTCTGATTTTATTGCTTCACGAGTCTCTTTTTACCGTTATTAATGAATATGCCGCGAGTAGTTGGCTTGCCGTTGAGCTTGCGACCGCTCAGGTCGAAACATTTGCCATTTGACGATTCGCTGTCTGCAAATTCTCCGTCATTCTGTACTTCCCTGATGCCCACCGTGCTGGGGTTGGTGTAGTCGATGGCGGTGAGCTCGACGCCAGACTGGCCGTTGGTGATGTGGACGTGAAAGACGAAGCGGGCCTGTGCCTCTTTGTCGGCTGACGCCTTGTAGCGCAGAATCTGGCCGATGGTGTAGTCTGTGGAGGCGGAGAGCCTGTTGGGGTACTGGCCGATGGAGAACGTCAGGCTGGCAGGGTCGAACTCGCTGTAGAGGTAGCCGTTGGCATACTCGGTAACGCTGCCCGAGGCATTGAACCAGTGTCCGTAGCCGTTGGCTGTGCTGCCACGATTGACGCGAGCCTGCGTGTTGGGGTTCATGGGGTAGAACATCATCTTACCCACCGACGGGCCTGACGTTGCCCACGTCTGCATCTTGTCGCTGATGTCGGAGGGCATCAGTTGGAAAGCGGTACACAGCTTTGCCTGAGCCATTCCAGCGACTGCCACGCTGACGGCCTCGTAGGAGTCGCGCTTGGGAAGCCACACATCGTAGGTCAGCTTGACGTCGGCCACCTCGCGACCGTCAATCTCGGGTGCCACATAGACCTGGGCTCTGCCGCCGAGCGTGGTGCCCTGAAGCGAGAAGCGGTAGGGCCACTGGTCGTCATTGTCGGCATTTTCGTCCCATTTATGCTGAACATAGGTTGTGGGGGCAGGCACCACGACGAGCCACAACTGCTTGGTGTCGGCAGGAACGGTCATGCTGACCTCGCAGGTCGCCTCGGCAGAGCCTTGGCAATAGAGCGAGTCCTGCTGGATGTACTGGCGCGAACCGTCATTCAGCAGCGCCACATAGCCCAGACGGAAGCCGCGCTTGGCTTGGTTGGAGGGGCGGACATAGGTGGTGCGCGAGGTCTTCGCCCACTGGGCGTCGCCGTTCATCATCTCGGCAGGGTCGTCCTGAGCCAGTTTTGACGCGGCACGCAGCGCCGTAAAGCGTGTGGTGACCACCGTTCCCTCTTCAGGAACGGCGAGGGGGATAATGTTGAAGCCCGATGCCTGGGGCACGGAGACCAGCGCCACCTGCCAGGCAGTATCGCCCAAGGCCACGCAGCGGTAGTCGAAGTCGCCCACATACGACTTGCCATAGCTTCGGCAGGCGTCGAAGTCCCACGTGGCACAACGGGCGGCATAGTCGTAGTAAAGGCGGAAGAGCCCCTTGGCATTGAGGCCTTTCAGCTTCATCAGCGCCTGGTTGAAGTCCGTGGCGTTGCCGCTGGTCTGTCCCGTCATGGGCTGGTTCCACACCTGTGCCACCGTCTGTATGTCGTCGTAATGTTCGCTCAGGAAGTAGTGCAACCAGTAGCTCTGATAGCGGTGCCATTCGTGCGAGAAGGCCAGGTTGTGGCTCTTGCGGAATATCGAGATGCTCTGGTTGAACATCTCGCTGGGATACGACTGGGCAGCCTGCCATTGGGCCGTCTGTTCCCAGATGGCCTGTCCGTTGCCGCAAGGCAGGTGGAAGCCCGTGTTGTCGGTCTGGGAGTCGCGATGTCCGCCGTGCTCGGAGAAGCACATATACTGGAAGGAGTGTCCCACCTCGTGAGCCACCGAATGACCTACAGGCTTGCAGGCCGACGGGCCCAGCCACAGGGCGCTGATCTGGTAGTCGTAGCCGCCACCATAGCACACCCAGTCGGTGGTGTGGTTCAGGAGCACCATTATCTTATACTTCGACAGGTTGGAGGTCGCAGGGTCGGCAAAGCCCAACTGGTTAATCTCCAAGTCGTAGAAGGCCTCGCACTTCTGCAAGAGGTCTTGCTCGTCCACCTTATAGGCCGAAGGCGACTCCGACGGCTTTTGCGAGCCATACCCCTTGTCCCAGAAGACGATGACGTTGTCGCTCTCCACGCTTCTGCTCTTCGACCACGTGTACTGGTTGTCGGGGTCGCTCTCCTGATAGAGCAGCGAGTCGTTGGGCCAAGGATTCTTCCACTCGTTGGGGATATAGACCGTTTTCTGGGCAAACGTGCCGATAGTCGCAAGGCTCAGCATGAGCAGGATGGTATAAATTCTTTTCATCAGGAACGCAGTTTAGCGTATTATTGTATCATGATTTTGTCTTTCAGGATGCAAAGTTACACTTTTTCCGCAACTTCCCACCATCAATGCCTCTGAAACTTCCATCTTAACTTCTTTACAACATATTTCAACCCTTTTTTTGCTTTTGTGCTCGCTTATTCGTATCTTTGTACTATAAATTCTTAACTATTATTCCTTGATTTATGAAAAAGTTCGTCTTGTTGGTTTTACTCCTCAATGTTTCGGCTTTCGGCTTTCAACTTTCAACGATACAGGCGCAGGTCAGTGCCCACATGAAGCTGTGGGACAGGAAGTACCGCTATCCGCGCGTGAACTCGATTGAGTACAAGGGCGACGTACCCTCGCTGGCCATGTATGATGCCATCTACGGCCACGGGGCTATGTGGGAGAACGAGTGGATTGGTTTCCGCGTGTATATGGACCACCGTCAGAGTATCGACCTCTACGGAAAGAAGAAGGCACAGATGGAGCTGGACCTGACGAATTTCTACACTACCGATGAACAGTGGGCGGCAGGCATGGGCGAGGACATCCTGTTTGTGGGGGGCAGTATCGGAGCCGGTTCGTTTCGTGGCTACGAGGGCGACACGCTATCCTTCGTCAACCCCGTTGTGGCCCGTGGTCAGCGCGTGCTGGCGGAGGGGCCTGACACGGCTGTCGTAGAGATTTATGCCAACGACTGGCAATATGCGGGTTGCACGTTGCAGTTCCGTCAGCGCTTTACGGCCATCCGCGGCCATCGCGAGGTGTTGGTGGACGTGTGGCTGCAGGGAGCCGACGTGGACGCCTTGCGCTTTGCTACGGGCGTTCAGAAGTTCGAGTTCAACAGCTCCGGCTTCATGCGCACCGACGGGCTGGTGGCTTCGTGGGGCTCGAATGTGCCTGACAAGGAGGGACATCCCGACCGTGTTCACTCGCTGGGCATGAGCGTCCGTGCGGCGGAGGAGAATCTGGTGGAAACAAAGGAGGACGCGCTGAACTATCTGTGCATCCTGCGCCCCGTCGGAGGGCACATCGGCTACACGCTGGCCGTGGCCAGCGACTTGCAGCCTGACGGCTTTCACACGGCCAACGCCTGGTTCCAGTGGTGCCGCGAAGGGAAATAAGCCTCACTCGAAGGTTCTCCCGCTTGGAAATGTCTGAATAATTTGTTTTTTCGCCCTTTTATTTGTACTTTTGCACAGCAAAACTTAAACAGCATTTAATGAAGGTATTGAAGTTCGGCGGAACATCCGTAGGTTCCGTGGAAAGTATTTTAAGTGTAAAGAGAATTGTTGAGGCTCAGCAAGAGCCAGTAATCGTCGTCGTCTCCGCATTGGGAGGCATTACCGACAAGCTTATCAAAACGTCGCAGATGGCCGTTGAGGGCGATGCCGCCTATCAGCACTCGTTTCAGGAGATTGCCGAGCGACACGAGCAGATGATTGAAGCCGTCATCCCAGAGGGAGAGCGGCGCGAGACGCTGCTGGTGACCGTTCGTGCCCTGCTGGAGGAACTCAGGAGCATCTATCAGGGTGTCTTCCTGATTCGCGACCTGTCGCCGAAGACCTCGGCTGCCATTGTCAGCTACGGCGAACGCATGTCGAGCCACATCGTGTCCACCCTGATTCAGGGAGCAGCGTGGTTCGATAGCCGCCAGTTTATCAAGACCCAGCGTCAGAATGGCAAGGACATCCTTGCGACGGAACTGACCAACGAATTGGTGCGAGGCCAATTCAAAATGCAAAATTCAAAATTCAAGGTAGCCGTCTGCGGCGGTTTCATCTCCACGGACAAGGACAGCGGCGAGGTTACCAACCTGGGACGCGGCGGCAGCGACTACACCGCCAGCATCATCGCCGCAGCGCTCGACGCCAGCGTGCTGGAGATTTGGACCGATGTCGATGGGTTCATGACTGCCGACCCCAAGGTCATACAGACGGCCTACACCATTCCCGAACTGACCTATGTGGAGGCGATGGAGCTTTGTAACTTCGGCGCCAAGGTGGTCTATCCGCCCACCATCTATCCCGTCTGCGTCAAGAACATTCCCATCCTGATTAAGAATACGTTCAACCCCGATGCCGTCGGCACCATCATCCAGAAAGAGGTGGAGGACGACGTGCGAAGCATCAAGGGTATTTCGAGCATCAAAGGCACCAGCCTGATAACCGTATCGGGTCTCTCCATGGTGGGTGTCATTGGTGTCAACCGCCGCATCTTCTCGTGCCTTGCCGACAACGGCATTTCCGTCTTCATGGTGTCTCAGGCCTCGTCGGAGAACAGCACCAGCATCGGCGTTCGCGACGTGGAGGTGGAAGAAGCCTGCCGCGTGCTGAACGCAGAGTTCGAGCGCGAAATCGAGGACGGCAAGATGTTCCCCATGCAGGCCGAGAGCGGGCTGGCAACGGTGGCCATCGTGGGCGAGAACATGAAGCACACTCCAGGCATTGCCGGTAAACTGTTTGGAACGCTGGGCCGTTCGGGTATCAGCGTCATTGCCTGTGCCCAGGGTGCGAGCGAGACCAACATTTCGTTCGTCATCAACGAGAAATACCTACGCAAGGCCCTGAACTCCATCCACGACTCGTTCTTCCTCTCCGAATATCAGGAGGTCAACCTCTTCATCTGCGGCGTAGGCACCGTGGGCGGCTCGCTCTTGGAACAGATTCACCAGCAGCAGGAGAAGCTGATGCGCGAACTGCGTGTCAAGCTCAACGTCGTGGGCATTGCCAGCGGTCACAACGCCATGTTCAGCCGCGAGGGCCTGAGTCTCGACAACTGGCACGAACAACTGCGACAGTCGCCGGCGAGCAACATCCAGCGCCTGCGCGACGAGGTCATCGGCATGAACATCTTCAACAGCGTCTTCGTCGATTGCACGGCCTCGGCTGAGGTGGCAGGAGTCTATAAGGACTTCCTCGACCACAACATCAACGTGGTGGCTGCCAACAAGATAGCTGCCAGCAGCGACTACGCCAACTATCGCGAACTGAAGCAGATAGCCCAGAAGCGCGGCGTGAAGTTCCTCTTCGAGACAAACGTGGGCGCCGGCCTGCCCATCATCCGCACCATCAATGACCTCGTGAACTCGGGCGACAAGATTCTGCGCATCGAGGCCGTGCTCAGCGGTACCCTGAACTACATCTTCAACACCATCAGCAAGGACATTCCCTTCAGCGAGACCGTGCGCATGGCCAAGGCCGAGGGGTTCAGCGAGCCAGACCCGCGTATCGACCTCTCTGGCAAGGACGTTATCCGCAAGCTGGTCATCCTCACCCGCGAGGCTGGCTACCAGATAGAGCAGAAGGACGTCGAGGCACATCTCTTCATTCCCGACAGCCTGTTCCAAGGCACGCTCGACGAGTTCTGGGAGCAGTTGCCAGCCTTGGATGCCGAATGGGAACAGCGTCGCCAGCGGTTGGAGAAGAATCAGCGCGTATGGCGTTTCGTTGCCAAGTTCGAGAATGGCAAGGGTAGCGTGTCGCTCCACGAGTTCGACCCCGACCATCCCTTCTACGTCCTTGAGGGCAGCAACAACATCGTCATGCTCACGACAGAGCGCTACAACGAATATCCCATGCTCATTCAGGGCTACGGAGCTGGTGCCAGTGTGACTGCCGCCGGTGTGTTTGCCGACATCATGAGTCTTGCGTAAGATGAAACACCTGATTATATTAGCCGACGGCATGGCCGACTGGCCTGTCGAGGCGCTGGGGGGAAAGACCCTCCTGCAATATGCCGATACTCCCCATTTCGACTTCCTTGCCCGCAACGGGCGCTGTGGTATGCTGAAGACCGTGCCCGACGGATTCCATCCGGGCAGCGAGGTGGCCAACTCCAGCATCTTGGGCTACGACCAGCACCTTGTCTACGAGGGACGCGGGCCTCTGGAGGCTGCCAGCATCGGAGTGGAACTGGCTGACGACGACCTTGCCCTTCGCTGCAACTTCGTCTGTCTCGAAGGCGACCTGCTGAAAAACCATTCCTGCGGTCGCTTGGAAACGGAGGAATCGGACATCCTGATAAAGTACCTGAAGGAGCATCTCGATTCGGAGCGTGTTCATTTCTATACTGGTGTGCAGTATCGCAACCTGCTGGTCATCAAGGGTGGTAACAAGCATCTCCATTGCACGCCGCCGCATGATATTCCTCTGCAGCCCTGGCGTGCTCACATGCTGCGAGCCGAGGTGCCCGAAGCCGAGGAAACAGCACGACTGCTGACGGATTTGATTCTGAAGAGTCAGGAACTGCTGCGCGACCATCCGCTCAACAAGGAACGTGTGGCCAAGGGCATGGACCCTGCCAACAGCATCTGGCCGTGGGGTGGGGGATACCGCCCCAAGATGCAGACGCTGCCAGAGCGATTCCCCGAAATCAAGCGCGGAGCTGTCATCACGGCAGTCGACCTCATTCGCGGCATTGGCAAATATGCCGGCTTGCGAGTCATCGATGTGCCAGGCGCCACGGGGCTGTGGGACACGAACTACGAAGGCAAGGCGCAGGCTGCCATCGAGGCCCTGAAGACCGACGACTTCGTCTACCTCCACGTTGAGGCTTGCGACGAGGCTGGTCATGATGGCGACCTCGACCTAAAGCTCCGCTGCATCCACAACCTCGACCAGCGTCTCGTCCGTCCCATCTTAGAGCAATTTTCCTCCCCTCGGGGAGGTCAGGAGGGGGCTGCAATTGCATTATTGCCTGACCACCCCACGCCGGTGGCTCATCGCACACACACCAACGAACCCATTCCCTTCTGCATCTACTATCCTGGCATTGAGCCCGACGCGGTGCAGACCTTCGACGAGGTGGCCTGCCAGCAAGGTGTCTACGGTCAGCTCGAAGGCGATGGCTTCATCGAAGCCTTCATGAATTCCTAATCCTCAATTCTTAATTCTTCACTCTTAATTCTTAATTTTTAATCTTCATTCATGAACTATTATAGCACCAACGGCAAGGCACCGGTTGCCACATTAGAGAAGGCCGTCGTTCGCGGACTGGCCGAAGACAAGGGCCTCTACATGCCCGAACGTATCAAACCCCTGCCCAAGGAGTTCTTCGACGAGATGCCCCACATGACGTTCCAAGAAGTGGCCTACCGTGTGGCTGACTGCTTCTTTGGCGAGGACGTGCCAGCTGACGACCTCCGCCGCATCGTCTACGACACCCTGTCGTTCGACTGCCCTCTGGTTAAGGTCGAGGAAAACATCTACAGCCTCGAACTCTTTCACGGCCCCACACTGGCCTTCAAGGATGTCGGCGCGCGCTTCATGGCCCGCCTCTTACAATATTTCTCCTCCCCCCGGGGAGGACGGGAGGGGGGTGTTAACGTCCTCGTTGCAACCTCTGGCGACACAGGTTCGGCTGTTGCCAACGGCTTCCTCGGCGTCGAGGGAATCCACGTCTACGTGCTCTATCCCAAGGGCAAGGTCAGCCCCATACAGGAGTGCCAGTTCACCACGCTGGGACAGAACATCACAGCCATTGAGGTGGATGGCGTCTTCGACGACTGTCAGGCACTGGTGAAGTCGGCCTTCATGGATGCCGAGCTCAACCAGCACATGCGCCTCACCTCTGCTAACAGCATCAACGTGGCACGCTTCCTGCCCCAGTCGTTCTACTACTTCTGGGCCGCCGCCCAAATAGCCCCCCTCTTATCCTCCCATGAGGCTGGGAAGGGGCTGGTATGTTGTGTTCCCAGCGGCAACTTCGGCAACATCTGCTCCGCCCTCTTCGGCAAGCGCATGGGACTGCCCGTTAGTCGCTTCATCGCTGCCAACAACCGAAATGACGTCTTCTTCGAATACCTGCAAACAGGCGAGTATCGTCCGCGCCCCAGTGTGCAGACGCTGGCCAACGCTATGGACGTGGGCGACCCCAGCAACTTCGCCCGCATCTACGACCTCTATGGCCGCAGCCACGAAGCCATCACGAAGGACATCTCGGGTGCCACCTACACCGACGAGCAGATTGCCCAGACCATCCGCCAGTGTCTGGAGGAAACGGGCTACCAGCTCGACCCCCACGGCGCCTGCGGCTATCGCGCCCTGAAGGAGCAGCTTCGCCCCGGCGAGGTCGGTTTCTTCCTCGAAACAGCCCATCCCGCCAAGTTCAAGGACACCGTTGAGTCCATCACCGGTCAGCCCTTGGCCATTCCCCAGCGACTGGCAGCCTTCATGCAGGGACAGAAGCAGAGCGTTCCCATGTCCAAGGACTTCTCCGCCTTCAAGTCCTTCCTCCTCGCGCAGTAATTAACAGACTAAATAACAGAAGAAAGGCCGAAAGCATAGCGCTCTCGGCCTTTTCTTTGTTTAAGGAGTTCCTTCCTCCCCTTCCATCTCGAATGGGGAAAATGGCTTTCTAATGTATGTCGTCGAGGTTGAACGGCGTCTCCTGATAAACGTAGTAGTTGAGCCAGTTGGTGAAGAGCAGGTTGCCATGGGCGCGCCAAGTGACGAGCGGTTGTTGCTGTGGGTCGTTGTTGCGATAGTAGTTCTCTGGCTTGTGTATGGGCAGACCCTTGGCGAGGTCGCGGCGGTATTCGGAATCGAGTGTGTAGGGCTCGTACTCCGAGTGGCCTGTGATGAAGATTTCGCGTCCCTCGCGGGCCATCACCATTCCCACGCCGCTCTTGGGACTCTCGGCAATCAGCGTCAGCTGGGGATTAGCCAGGATGTCGGCCTTGCGCAGCTCGGTATGGCGGCTGTGGGGCATGTTGAATACGTCGTCGAAGCCACGGAAGATGGGTAACTGAGGTTTGAGGATGGTCTGCGGGAAGATGCCGAACATCTTTTCCGGCAGGCCGTACTTTGGGATGCCGTAGTGGTGGTAGAGTCCAGCCTGTGCCGCCCAGCAGATGTAGAGGGTGCTGGTGACATGGGTGCGGCTCCAGTCGAAGATTTCCGTCAGCTCGCCCCAGTAGCGCACGTCCTCATATTCGAGCTGTTCCAGCGGGGCACCGGTGATGATGAAGCCGTCGAACTTCTCGTGGCGCATCACCTCAAAGTCGCGGTAGAAGGCCCGCATGTGCTCCACGGGCGTGTTCTTGCTGGTGTGGGCCTTCACCTTCATCAGGTGAATCTCAAGCTGCAAGGGCGTGTTCGACAGGATGCGCACGAGGTCGGTCTCGGTCGTTATCTTCAGCGGCATCAGGTTCAGGATGGCGATGCGCAGCGGACGTATGTCCTGATGCTCGGCACGCGAGCTGCCCATGACGAAGATGTTCTCCTTCTTCAGCAGCTCAATGGCCGGCAGTCTGTCGGGAAGTCGTAATGGCATATTACCAGATGGTTACTCGTTTGTCTTTGGGAACGAACATTGGGTCAGACTCGGTGATGCCGAAGGCCTCGTACCAGGCATCGATGTGCGGTAGCTGGCCGTTGACGCGCCATTTGCCCAATTCGTGGGGGTCGCTCTTCACGCGCTTGCGGATTTCCTCGTCGCGGATGTTCTGTCCCCACACGTTAGCGTAGGCCAGGAAGAAACGCTGTTCGGGAGTGAATCCGTCAATCTCGGGCAGCGGCTTCTCCGCTGTCGCATTCTTGAAGGCTTGGAAGGCCACCATCAGTCCGCCGTGGTCGGCCATGTTCTCGCCCAGTGTCAGGCTACCGTTGGCGTGGAGTCCGGGCAGCACCTCTATGCTGTCGTGGAACTGGCGCATGACCTGAATGCGCTCCGAGAAGCGCTTCGTGTCCTCCTCGCTCCACCACTGGCGCAGGTTGCCGTCCTTGTCGTACTGGGCACCTTGGTCGTCGAATCCGTGGGTCATCTCGTGACCGATGACAACGCCGATGGCTCCGTAGTTGAAGGCGTCGTCGGCCTGCATGTCGAAGAAGGGCGGCTGCAGGATGCCGGCGGGGAAGCAAATCTCGTTGGTAGTGGGGTTGTAGTAGGCATTCACGGTCTGCGGCGTCATAAACCATTCGTCGCGGTCAACGGGCTTGTTCAGCTTCGTACGAATCATTTCTTTTAATTCAAACTCGTTGCAGGCCAAAATGTTACGCAGATAACTCTCGCCAATCTCCAGCTCCGAGTAGTCCTTCCACTTGTCGGGGTAGCCCACTTTCACGTAGAAGGCATCCAGCTTCTCCTGAGCCACCTTCTTCGTTTTGTCGCTCATCCATTCCTGAACGGCGATGCGCTCGCCAAGAGCCACTTGCAAGTTGGCAATCAGGCGCTCCATGCGCTCCTTGGCTGCAGGCGGGAAGAAACGCTCCACATAGAGCTGACCCAACGCTTCGCCCAGACCGCCCTCGACGGCTGCAACGGCACGCTTCCAGCGCGGACGGTCCTCCGTTTTGCCGCTCATGGCAGTGCCGTAGAAAGCAAAGTTCAGGGCGCGGCTCTCGTCGTCGATGTACGAACTGGCCATATCCAGCGCGTGCCACAGATAGACGTTTTGCAAGGCCTCGATGGGCTCTTCCTTCAGCACCTTCTCCACTTCGTGGATAGCCAAGGGCTGACCCAGACAAACCTCCTTCACGCCCTCCATGCCAAGGTTCTTGAAGAATGCATCCCAGTCGATGCCTGCGAACTGTTCCTTCAACTCCTTGTACGTGAGTTTGTTGTAGTTGGCTTCGGGGTCGCGCAACTCTGTCATGCTTTTGCTGGCGCGGGCCAGACGAGTCTCGATGCGCATCACGTCCTGACAGATGCGGCGGGCATCCTTCTCGCTGAATCCCTGATGCTGCGACAAGCCCACGATGTACTTTTCATAGGCTTCGCGAATCTTCTGCGTCTCGGGGTCTTGGTCAATGTAGTAGTCCTTCTGTCCCAGCGTCAGACCGCCTTGATAGATGGTCACCAGATTGTTCTTCGAATCCTTCTCGTCGGCTCCGATGTACATACCAAACAGACCGGGAACACCCTGTCGCTGCATGCGAGGCCACACCTCTGCGAGCCAGTTCTCCGTGATGTCGCGGCTGCACTGGTAGCCGTCGCACAGCAGGAACTCCTCCAGCGCACCCCAGTAGTGTTCGTTGAGGGCGACGCTGTCCATGGCTGACTTATAAAGGTCGGCAATCTTTTGTGCCACGCTGCCCGGCTCGTTCTTCTCGGCTGCCACGCTGTCGATGAGCTCGCGCAACTGCTTGTTGTTGTTCTCCTGAAGCACGTCGAACGAACCGTAGCGGCTGTATTCCGCTGTCAGCGGGTGAGCCACCTGCCAACCGTGAGTGGCATATTCGTAGAAGTCGGTTCCTGGCTGGAACGTAGTGTCGAGGTTCGCCAAGTCTATGCCTGAGCTAAGAGGCTTTTCGCCCCATTGGCAACTCGCTGTTGCAGCTGCTGCCAACATTGTTATAGCCATAATTTTCAGTCCTTTCATAATCGTTTTATATTTTTTAATCTTATTTCGGCCTCAAATATACAAAAAAAAGACGAGAACCCGATGCCCTCGTCTTATATTTTAGATGTGATGGTGATTTTTATGGCTCTTTCGCAGTAGCAAGACTAACGGAGCGCGGGGGGATTCGGGAGCACAGAGGGGATTTTGGCGAAGATTCGGCGCAGGCGTTCGGTGTCGAACTTTGGTGAGCGGTCGTAGCGATACACTCCGTTCTTCTCTTGCTCGACATCGGTAATCTGTGTGTAGCAGTAGCCCACGATGTGGGGGCAGGCAATGATGGCGTCAACCTCCTTCTCCAAGATGCTGTAGAAGTCGTCGAGCGTGTCGATGTTGCTGCCATAGCCCCAAGAGTTGGCACGCTCATCCTTGGGAATCCAAGGCAGTCCGCCGAACTCGTCAAGCATGTAGGGCTGACCCTCGTACTGAGCCAGGAATTTCTTGTTGGGTTGGTTGCGGTATACAGGCATTCCGCTGACGAAGGTGTGGTTCTTCACCAACTGGGTAGAGTCGCGCTCATAGTCGTGGACAGTCCAGATGTCCGTCTTCACGTGTCCGTCGCCGCTGGCATCGTTGACTGGGCGCGTGGGGTCGATGGCATGAGTTAGGTCGTAGACGTCACGGGCAAAACGCTGGTAGACTCCCTCGCGGCAGCCCCAAGTCTCGTTGAAGGGCGTCCAGGTGACAAGGCTGGGGTGATTGCGGTCGCGCAGAACGAGTTCCGTCCATTCGGACAGGAAGTTGCGGGCTGCAAGGTCGTTGTTGATGTCGAGACCCCAGCTGGCTTGTTCGCCCCAGGTGATGTAGCCAAGGCGGTCGGCCCAATAGTAGTAGCGCTCCTCGAAAGCCTTCTGGTGAAGGCGGGCACCATTGAAGCCCACGGCCTTGCTCAGCTCGATGTCGCGGCGCAGGGCTTCGTCGGATGGGGCAGTCCAGATTCCATCGGGGTAGAAACCTTGGTCGAGGACGAGACGCTGGAAGTAGGGCTGGTTGTTCAAGTAGAAGTAGCCGTCTTGAACGTGTACCTTACGCATTCCGGCGTAGGAACGCACCTCATCGATGACGTTGCCTTTGCTGTCGCGAACGGTGTAGACAAGGTCGTAGAGGAAGGGTGACTCGGGGCTCCACAGCTTGGGCTTCTTGACTGGCAATACCACGTTGGCGCTGTTCGTAGCTGGCACGGTGGATGTGGCTACTTGGCGTTGGCCGTCGAGTACTTGGACGGTCAGTGTGCCGCCGTTGTCCTCCTGATAGAACTCGGGACGCACGAGAAGCTGCTGCTGGTCGATGTCGGGGATGGCAAATACGCGCTTTAGGGCCGTGGGGGCTACTGGCTCCATCCATACCGTCTGCCAAATGCCCGTAGTGCGAGTGTACATGCAGCCATAGGAGTTCAGTTGTTCGCTCTGCTTGCCACCGGGCTGGCGACCCGAACGCAGGTCGTCGCGAACACGCAGGACGAGGTTTATTGTCTGACCTGTTGGAGCGTAGGGCGTAATGTCAACAGAGAACGAGGAACCCGTTCCGAAATGGGTCTGTACGAGCCGACCGTCAATGAAGATTGCCGTCTCGTAGTCAACGGCGCCGAAGTTGAGCATGATGCGGCGTCCCTGCCATTCGGTGGGGATGGTGAGGCTGCGCTGGTACCAAATGCAGGGAATGAAGTCGGTGTAACGCACGCCAGAGAGTTTGCTCTCGGGGCAGAAAGGTACCGTAATTTTTCCTTCAAATGCCTCGCTGTTGCTCCAGCCCTTCTGGTCGCCAGTGGCGGAAAAGTCGAAGGCGTAGGTCCAGATGCCGTTCAGGTTCTGCCAGTCGGCGCGCTGGAACTGGGGGCGTGGATACTCAGGCCGTGGCTGCTCGGCCCGTGAAATAAGGAATTGCGAAAGCGCAATAACGAATAGCAGTGCAATCTTTTTCATTTGTATTAAGGTTAGTATCAAGTAAATCCTATGATAAGACTAAATTCTATCGCAGAAGTTTAATCATTGGTCTTTAACCCTCCAGCGCTTCCATGGCCTGGGCCCATTCGTCTTCGGCACGGGCCAGTTGCTGTTTTAGTCGGCCATGTTTCTCGTAAATCTCCATGTTGCTGCCGCCTTCGGGCGTGTTCATCTGTGCCTCCAAGATGGCAATGGCCTGTTCCAGTTCGCTGACGGCTTGCTCTGCGTCGCTGACGGCCTTCTCCAGTTTCTTCCGTTGCCGCGCCGCAGCCTTTTGGGTTTCCCAGGAAATGGCTCCAGACCCTCTTCCTAAATCCCTCCCCCCTAATTGGGAGGGACTTAAGTTTCCTCCGTCCGCTGTTTTGGCTCCCTCCCCATTAGGGGGGAGGGGCGGGGAGAGGGTCTGTTTTAGATAGTCGTAAATGCCGCCGATGTGTTCTCGGACGTTTCCATCAGCAAAGGCATAGACGCGACTGACGAGCCCATCGAGGAAATCGCGGTCGTGTGAGACAATGATGACCGTGCCGTCGAACTGGCGGATGGCCTCCTTTAGCACATCTTTCGAACGCATGTCGAGATGGTTGGTGGGTTCATCCAAGATGAGCAGGTTCACGGGTTCCAGCAATAGCTTTATCATGGCCAAGCGGGTGCGTTCGCCGCCTGACAACACCTTTACCTTCTTTTCCGATTCCTCGCCGCCAAACATGAAAGCACCCAGTATGTCACGAATGCGGAGGCGGATGTCGCCCCGAGCCACACGGTCTATGGTGTCGAAGACGGTAAGTTCCTCGTCAAGCAGTTGGGCTTGGTTTTGGGCGAAGTATCCGATTTCTACATTGTGGCCAATTTTCAGTGAGCCATCGAATGGAATCTGTCCCATGATGCACTTCACAAGTGTTGTCTTTCCCTCACCGTTGCGGCCCACGAAGGCCACTTTCTCACCGCGTCGAAGTTGCAGGTTGACGTGGCTGAAGACAGTGTGGTCGCCATAGCTCTTGCCCACTTCGTCGCAGAGGATGGGGAAGTCGCCTGAACGCTGACTGCATGTGAAGCGCAGACGCAAGCGGCTGTTGTCCACCTCGTCGATTTCGATAGGGATTATCTTCTCCAGGGCCTTGATGCGACTTTGTACCTGATTGGCCTTAGTGGCCTGATAGCGGAAACGCTCGATGAAAGCCTTTGTATCGGCAATCTCTTTCTGCTGGTTCTCGTAGGCCCGCAGCTGTTGCTCGCGCCGTTCGGCACGCAAGGTGACGTACTCGTCGTACTTTACTTTGTAGTCATATATTTGACCACACGAAATCTCGATGGTGCGATTTGTTACATTATTTATAAAGGCGCGGTCGTGACTGACCATGACTACGGCGCCTTGATGGTTCTGGAGGAATTGTTCGAGCCACTGTATGCTCTCGATGTCGAGATGGTTAGTAGGCTCGTCGAGGAGCAGCACATCGGGGTGCTGAAGCAGTATCTTTGCCAGTTCAATGCGCATTCGCCAACCACCTGAGAATTCGCTGGTGGGGCGCTCAAAGTCAGTTTGACGGAAACCAAGACCGATGAGCGTTCGCTCCAGTTCAGCCTGATAATTAGAACCGCCCAACAGATGGAAACGCTCGTCGAGATGCGTGAAGCGCTCTACGAGGGCCATGTACTCCTCGCTCTCGTAGTCGGTGCGCTCGCTGAGTTCCTTGTTCAGCAGGTCGAGCTCGCGCTGGATGTCGTGGATGTGGCTGAAGGCTAATTCTGTCTCTTGACGGACTGTGCGTTCGTCGGACAGTTTCATCACCTGTGGCAGGTATCCGACAGTGGTTTCCCGAGGAATGGATACAACTCCGCCAGTTGGCTGCTGCAGACCTGCGATAATCTTCAGCATTGTGCTCTTGCCGGCTCCGTTTTTTCCGACAAGCGCAATGCGGTCGCGGGCGTTAATCACATAACTAACGCCCGCGAATAATGGTTTTGCGCTGAATTCAACGCGAAGGTTCTCTATTGAAATCAAAACATCTTCTCAGGATACTGGCCGTCGGCGTGGAGCTTAGCCAGCTTTTCTACAACGCCCGGACGGTCCTCGGGATACGTTACACCGAACCACTTGGAGGTGGTGTCGAGTACTTCGCAAGTGGCCTGACCAGTCTTGATGAGGTGGTCAACCATCAGGGGGATGAAGAACTCAGCCTTCAGGTTCTCGATGTTCTTCGGATCGCTGAGGAACTGCTTGAAGTATGCCTCGCTGTGCTCGAAATAGTCGGGAGTGAAGCCCCAGAAGTTCATGCTCACGGGAGTGGTGTCGGGAATGGAAACCCACTGGTCGTTTTCGTCGAGGTACTGAACTTTGCCATCGCGACGCTCAATCTTTGTGCGCTCGACAACAGAGGTCAGATGGTGGGTCTTCTCGTCGTTTTCGCAGATACCACGGCTAACGGTTCCGCTTTCGCTCAAGGTGTTGTCTACACGGAAACCCACCATGGCATACTTGCCCTTAGAACCTTCGGGAAGCTCGCTCAGGAACTTGCCCATTACGCGGAAGGCGTCGCGATCGTAGAAATCATCGCAGTTAAGAACAGCAAAGGGTTCTTTGATAACATCTTTGCCCATCAATACAGCGTGGTTCGTTCCCCAGGGCTTGATGCGACCTTCAGGTACGGTGAAACCGGCGGGCAGAGCGTCGAGGCTCTGGAAACATAGTTCGCAGGGAACTGTTCCTTCGTACTTAGCCAAAATTTGGGTGCGGAACTGCTCTTCGAAATCCTTGCGGATAACCCATACAATCTTGCCGAATCCGGCTTTTACTGCGTCATAGATGCTGTAGTCCATAATGGTTTCACCGTGTGGACCCAGTCCATCCAACTGCTTCAGACCACCATAACGGCTACCCATGCCGGCAGCCAAAAGAAACAAGGTAGGTTTCATGTGCTTTTTGCTTTTGGTTAATGTTAAAATGAATTGTTGACGGCAAAGATACAACATTATCTTCAAAAACCAAAGCAGATTTTGCAAAAAAGTAGGTGATATGGAATGTTTATCGGGAAAATATTCCTAACTTTGTAAGGATAAAACGCGCATGCACGCATGAACGCACTCTCAAAGTACTCTATAAACCTGTGTGGAAAGCTGGTGGAATTGGCTGAGCCACAGGTTATGGGCATCCTAAATGTGACGCCCGATTCGTTCTTTGCTGATAGTCGCCGACAAACAGAGGAGTCTATCAGAGTACGTGCACGGCAGATTGTGGACGAAGGGGCAAGCATAATTGACGTCGGAGCCTGTAGTACAAGACCTGGTGGACAACTTGTTACAGCGGAGGAAGAGAAGAAACGTCTCTCACAGGCTCTTGAGGCCATTCGGCGCGAGTTGCCCGATGCCGTCCTCTCGCTTGATACCTTCCGTGCCTCGATTGCTGAGTGGGCTGTGGGCGAGTTTGGAGTTGCGATTGTCAATGACGTTACGGGTGGCCAAGACCCAGATATGTTCCGAATGGTGTCGCGAATTGGCGTACCTTATGTGCTGACCTATCCTGGTGGTATGGACCAAGGAATGGGAGGTGTGATGCACGACCTCAGCGAACGTATTGATGCTTTATTTGAGTCGGGACAGAAGGACGTTCTTCTCGACCCTGGATTTGGCTTTGGTAAGACGCTGGAGGAAAACTACCAACTGATGGCTCACCTCTCGGAACTGCATCTGATGGAACTGCCTTTGCTTGTAGGTGTATCGCGCAAGAGCATGGTGTATCGTTTGCTCGGTACAGAACCAGAGGAAGCCCTTAACGGAACTACTGTGCTTCACACCCTGGCTCTGTTGGCAGGTGCCCATGTGTTGCGTGTTCATGATGTGGCGAAAGCCGTGGAAGTAATTAAAATTCTGAAGCAATGTTCTTGTCATTCGGCCTGAAGGATTTCATTGACATCTTCTCTGTAGCAATCATTCTCTATTATTGCTACAAGGTGATGAAGCGTTCGCGCTCCGTCAACATCTTCTATGGCGTTCTTATCTTTGTCAGTTTCTGGATTGTGGTCTCTAAAATCCTCGAAATGCGATTGCTGGGCGGCATACTTGACCAGTTAGTGAATGTTGGTGCCATAGCCCTCATCATTTTGTTCCAAGAGGAGATTCGACATTTCTTCTACGATTTGGGAGCCCATGAGAAAGCGAGCCGGTTGATACGTTTTTTCCGGAGTGAAAAGAAAAAAGACACAAATGACGAATACCGTTATGACCGTGAAGTCATTTTCCCCATCGTAATGGCTTGCCTGAACATGAGTAAACAACGGGTGGGAGCACTCATTGTGATGGAAAACGATATTCCACTGACGGATTTTATTCGGACGGGCGAAACTATCGATGCCCGCATCTCGCAGCGACTCGTCGAGAATATTTTCTTTAAGAACAGTCCCTTGCACGATGGCGCTATGATTGTATCGGGCAACATGATTGTAGCTGCGGCCTGTATCCTGCCTATCAGTCACGATTTGGACATCCCCAAGGAATTTGGCCTGCGACATCGTGCTGGAAAGGGAGTGACCTCGGATACCGATGCGCTGGCCATCATCGTAAGCGAAGAGACCGGAAACATTACGGCAGCGTACGGCGATGAATTCCGTAGTCATCTGACTGCCGAGGAACTGGAATATATGCTCATGAAAGGTAGATTCTAACATCATAATCATTAAATCAAAAATAATCATCATGACACTAATTGAAAAAATCATTGCTCGCGCAAAGTCAAACAAACAGCGTATCGTGCTTCCCGAAGCTTTGGAGGAACGCACGTTGACAGCTGCCGATCGCGCCGTAGCCGACCAACTGGCCGACATCATCCTTATCGGTAATCGTGACGAAATCTTGGCAAAAGCCAAGGAACTGGGTCTTCAGCATGTAGAGGGAGCCACCATCATTGATCCCAAGAACAGTCCCAAGACTGATGAGTATGCAGCTTTGCTTTATGAACTGCGTAAAGCTAAGGGCATGACCCAACAGGAGGCTTGGAAGAAGGTTCTTGACCCATTGTATTTCGGCTGCTTGATTATCAAGAGCGGAGATGCCGACGGACAAATCAGTGGCGCCCTCAGTACTACAGGCGACACCCTGCGTCCTGCCTTGCAGATTATCAAATGTTCTCCTGGCATATCGTGCATCAGCGGTGGCTTGCTTCTCATTACCAAGAATGCCCAGTATGGCGAGGACGGTGTTCTCGTTGTTGCTGATGTTGCGGTAACTCCCATGCCAGATGCTGCCCAGTTGGCGCAGATAGCAGTTTGCACAGCACAAACCGCCAAGAGCGTTGCTGGCTTCGAAGATCCCCGTGTGGCTATGCTTTCGTTCTCAACGAAGGGTAGTGCCAAGCACGAGGTCGTGGACAAGGTAATTGAGGCTACACGTCTGGCAAAGGAAATGGCTCCCGAACTGAATATTGACGGCGAACTGCAGGCAGACGCAGCCCTCGTTCCATCCGTTGGTGAGAAAAAGGCACCTGGAAGTCACATCGCAGGACGTGCCAATGTGCTTGTATTCCCCAACCTCGAAGTGGGCAATATCGGTTATAAACTGGTGCAGCGACTGGGTAATGCCGATGCTATCGGCCCCATCCTTCAAGGTATGGCACGCCCTGTCAATGACCTCTCGCGTGGTTGCTCGGTCGACGACATCTATAAGATGATAGCCATTACCGCCTGTCAGGCAATCGATGCTAAATAAAGTTGATAGTTTAATGTTGATAGTTGATAGATATGAAGATTCTTGTATTGAACTGCGGAAGCAGTAGTATTAAGTATGCGCTCTACAATATGGATGACCAGAGTGTCATCACGAGTGGTGGCATCGAGAAAATCGGCCTGCCCGATTCTTTCATTAAATATAAATTCAACGGTGAGAAGTATCAGGTGAATCGTCCCATCGAGGAACACACAGCAGGTGTGCAGTTCATCTTTGAGGTTCTTACGACAGGCGAGCATGCTGTACTGCAGAGTCTCGACGAGCTTGGCGCCGTTGGTCATCGCATGGTGCACGGTGGCGAGAAGTTCAATAAGAGCGTTCTGCTCACTCCAGAGGTGATGGAGGCTTTCGCTCAGTGCAACGACTTGGCTCCTCTGCACAACCCTGCCAACATAAAGGGTGTGAATGCTGTCAGTGCCTTGCTGCCTAACATTCCTCAGGTGGGCGTCTTTGATACGGCTTTCCACCAGACGATGCCAGACTATGCCTACATGTACGCCTTGCCTTACAAACTCTATAAAGAGTATGGCGTTCGCAGATATGGCTTCCATGGAACCAGCCACCGCTATGTCAGTCAGCGTGTTTGTGAATTCCTGGGAATTAAACCAGAAGGTACGAAGATTATCACCTGTCACATCGGAAACGGTGCCAGCATTGCTGCCGTCAAGGATGGCAAGGTCGTGGATACTTCTATGGGTCTGACTCCGTTGGAGGGACTAATCATGGGTACTCGTAGCGGTGATATCGATGCTGGTGCTATTACGTTCCTGATGGACAAGCTGAACTTGGATACCAAGGGCATCAGTAATCTGCTGAATAAGCAGAGCGGTCTTACTGGCGTGAGCGAGTTGAGCAGCGATTTCCGTGATATCTTGGCAGGCATTGCTGCTGGTAACGACAAAGCTCGCCTAGCTAAGGAAATGTACACCTACCGCATTAAGAAGTACATTGGTCAGTACGCTGCTGCCATGGGCGGCGTAGATGTAATCCTGTTCACAGGTGGTGCTGGCGAAAACCAATGGGAAGTTCGCGAGGGCGCTACCAACGGGCTGGAGTTCATGGGCGTGAAGATGGATGTTCAGAAGAATCGTTCGTGCCGTGCTACGGAGGCTATCCTGAGTGCCGATGACTCAAAGGTGACCGTCTGCTGCATCCCCACCGACGAGGAACTGATGATAGCCCTCGACACGCAGGCTCTCGTAGGCTAACGCGCGCGTGTATATATTATTAAGGTATATAAAAATCCCCGGCTCATGTGAAGTCGGGGATTTTATTATGTGTTGTGTAAATATCTTAGCTTTCGGCTGCGGACTTCAGCACTTCGCTCAGGGTGGGGTGGATGTGCACGGTGTCGCGCAACTGGTGTAGCGTGGCTCCCAGTGTGATGTAGGCTGTGGCTTCCTGCACGAGGTCGGCTGCATGTGCACCGAATACATGAGCACTGAGCAGTCGTCCGCCGTTGGGTTCGCAGCACAGCTTCACCATTCCTTCTGTTGCATTCATGGTAAGGGCCTTTCCGTTTGCTCGGTAGAAGGCTTTGTGACATTCGAAGGTTTGTCCGTCGGCTTTCAGTTGGTCTTCTGATGGCCCTACGCATGCAGCCTCGGGTGTCGTAAAGATAGCAGAAGGCATCACGTCGAAACGTATTCCGTCTTCCTGTCCCAGGATGTGGTTCACCACGTGGATTCCTTGCATTTCGGCAGCGTGAGCCAACATCTGACGACCATTCACATCGCCAATGGCATAGATGCTCGGCACGGTGGTTTGGAACTGAGCATCCACAACAATACCACGACGTTCGTCGAACTCGAAACCGGTAGCCGCAAAATCTGCGGACACGTTGGGCTTGCGTCCTGTTGCCATCAGAATGATATCTGCCTCCAACTGCACTTCCTTGCCCTTTTGTTCAAATACGACTTTTCCGTTTTCTACAGACTTCACTCCAGCACCCATATAGAAAGTCACGCCTTGCTTTTCCAACGTCTTACGAAGTCGTTTAGCTATGTCGCTATCGAGCATGGGCAGGCATTCCTTTAGGTATTCCACTACGGTGACCTCTGTTCCAAAACGATGGAATACGCTCGCGAACTCCATACCGATAACACCGGCTCCCACGATGCATAGCCGCGTAGGCTGTTGGCGTAGGGCGAGCAGTTCAGTGGAAGTTACCACATGTTTGCTGTCGGCTCCCGGTATGGGCAACAGTTTGGCGCTGCTTCCTGTAGCCACGATAATGTTCGGCGCCGTGTATTGTTGTCCGTCGGGCGTCGCTACGGTGTGAGCATCAACAAACGTAGCTCGTTGGTGTACCAGCGTTATGCCCGGTTGCGAGAGCAGAGTCTCCACACCACTACGCAGGGCCTCCACCACCTGTTCTTGTCGTTCGGTAGCTTCGGCAAATGTGGCCGAGTGCACATAGGTCTTCGTGGGTATGCACCCAACGTTGAGGCAGGTTCCTCCAACATACCTCTCTTCAAATATCGTCACGCTAAGTCCGTGCTTGGCAGCATGTTCGGCAGCCTTGTAGCCTCCAGGCCCAGCGCCTATTATGATTAAGTCGGTATTATTCATAGATAAAAGATAAAAATTAAAAGATAAAAGTGAATTAAGAGATAAAATTAACCAAGCAATCGAAGGCCGTCTTTTAATTTTTAACTCACTTTTATCTTCTATCTTCTAATTTTTCATTCTTATAATGCTTTATATGTAAAGCGTGGTTCCTTGACGGCCTTCACGTCGTCCATACGGCGGACGGGGGTGGAGTGGGGCGCTGTCTTCACCATTTGCGGGTCGGACTTGGCCTCCTCGGCAATTTTCTTCATTACGGCAATGAAGTCGTCCAGCGTTTCCTTGCTTTCAGTTTCCGTTGGCTCTATCATCAGAGCCTCGTGGAACAGGAGCGGGAAATAGATGGTGGGAGCATGGAAGCCGTAGTCGAGCAGACGCTTTGCCACATCGAGGGTGGTGACATGCGCTGCATCGTGATGGTCGCCGCCGTACTCCTCGCGCAAGCCGTCGAAGACAAACTCATGCTTGCAAACAGTATCAATAGGCAATTTGTAGTGACTGCGCAAAGACTCCTTGATGTAATTGGCATTCAGCACACTCAACTTGCCAGCCATCGGTATGTTCTCCTTACCCAACGAGAGCAGGTAGGCGTATGCACGTATGATGATGCCGAAGTTACCGAGGAAGTAAGATATGTAACCGAGGGACGATTCCTCGCATCGAAGGCATAGGCCCTCCCCCTCGGGGGAGTTGGAGAGGGGTTTCGGGTTGGGCAAGAACTGCTCCAGCCCTTTGCGGACACCCACGGGACCGCTGCCAGGACCACCACCTCCGTGAGGCGTAGAGAATGTCTTGTGCAGGTTGATGTGCATCACATCGAAGCCCATGTCGCCCGGACGGCAAACGCCCAGCATCGGGTTCAGGTTGGCTCCGTCGTAGTACATCAGACCACCGCATTCATGGACGAGGCGTGCTATTTCTGGAATCTTTGTCTCGAACAGTCCCAGTGTGTTGGGGTTGGTCATCATCATGCCGGCGATGTCTGGTCCGAGCAGAGGCTTCAGTGCCTCCACATCTACCGTTCCGTCGGCAAGCGACTTCACCTCCACAATCTGCAGTCCGCATACTGCTGCCGAAGCTGGGTTAGTGCCGTGGGCAGAGTCGGGCACGATTATCTTGGTGCGAGCCTCGTCGCCACGACTCATGTGGTAGCTGCGAATTACCATCAGACCAGTCAATTCGCCGTGAGCTCCTGCGTAGGGGTTCAGGGTGAAACGAGAGAGACCAGCTATCTCTGCCAGCGTCTTCTGCACCTCATCGTAGAGCTTCAGGCTTCCCTGGGCATACTTGGCAGGAGTCATGGGATGGATGTTGAAGCCTGGCAACTGACATAGTTCCTCGTTCAACTTGGGGTTGTACTTCATCGTGCAACTGCCCAGAGGGTAGAAACCAGTATCCACACCGAAATTGTTGTTCGACATATTGGTGTAGTGGCGTACAACCGTCAGCTCGTCGCACTCGGGCAGCAATGTTGCCGTCTGGCGCAATGGAATTTCGCCGCACTCAAAAAGGCTGTAGCCCTCAAACTCGCATTTAGGCAACGAATAGCCCACACGTCCAGGCTTTGAAAGCTCGAATATCAGCTTTCCATAATATGTATTATTCATGTCAAATGTAAAATGTCAAATGTAAAATGCCAAACGCAATGTTTCTGTAGGGGGTGTGCCTACATTTAACATTTGCCATTTAACATCATAATCATGTTATCAATCTCTTGCTTCGTGCGGCGTTCCGTGCTGGCGATGGTCAGGCAGTTCTCCTTGAACAGGGTAGGAACGCCCAACAGATAACCCTCTTCGGCCAGTGCCTCGCGCAACTTGCGGCTGTCACCCTTTACGCGTAGCGTGAATTCATTGAGATAAGGTGCATCAAAGACCTTCTCGAACTTGCCCGTCTTCAGCAACTCGTCGTGCAGATAGTGGGCAGAAGCATAGCTCTGTTCGTTCACTTCGCGCATACCCTTCGGTCCCATCAGACTCAGGTAGCAAGCTACATACAGACACATGAAACCTTGTGCCGTACAGATGTTTGAGGTGGCTTTCTCGCGACGGATGTGCTGTTCGCGGGCCTGCATGGTCAGCACGAAGGTGCGACGCCCGTCGGCATCTGTCGTAGCGCCCACCAGTCGGCCAGGCATCTTGCGCACAAAAGCGTCCTTGGTACATAGGTAACCGATGTACGGACCGCCGAATCCCATGGGAATGCCCAAACTCTGGGCATCGCCGCAGGCAATGTCGGCACCCCATTCGCCGGGAGTCTTCAGCACAGCCAAAGCTGAGGCCATCGTATTGATAGCCAGCAGGGCCTTGTGCTCGTGGCAGAGGTCGGCAAGCCCCGTGAAGTCCTCGACGAGGCCGTAGCGGTTGGGCTGTCCCACGATGAGACCTGCCACATCGTCTGCCTCTATCAATTGGCGAGCGGCATCCTTGTCCGTCAAACCATCCTTTTCAGGCACTTCCACGAGGTCCACCCCATGGAACTTGGCGTATGTGCGGCAGACAGCCAGCACGGCGGGCTGTATGGTAGCGGAGATGAGCACGCGGTTGCGCTTCTTGGCGGCAGCAACGCACATCATCATGGCTTCGGCGGTAGCGGTTGTGCCGTCGTACATCGAGGCGTTGGAGATGTCCATCCCCGTCAGGTCAGCCATCAGGGTTTGGTACTCGAAGATGTACTGCAGCGTGCCCTGACTGATTTCGGCCTGATACGGTGTGTAGCTGGTGCTGAACTCCGAACGGCTGGCGATGAAGGGCACCACGCTGGGCGTATAGTGGTCGTAACTGCCAGCTCCGGCAAAGCACACGAGCGGCTTGTTCTGTGCGGCCAGACCTTGGATGATGCTGCGCACCTCCTCCTCCGACTTCTCGCTGGGGAGGTTGAGTTCTCGGTGGAGCTTTATCTCCTCGGGAATCTCGGCATACAGGTCGTCCAAAGACCGCACACCGATGACATCGAGCATCTGCTGAATATCATCGGCTGTGTGTGGAAAGTACTTGTACATAGATAAAAGATAAAAATTAAAAAATAAAAGTGAATTAAGAGATAAAATCGGCTATGCAGTCAGCCGAAGGCTATCTTTTATTTTATAAATCACTTTTATCTTTTCTCTTTTAATTTTTCTCTTATTGACAGATTGCTTCGTAGGCTTTGGCATCCATCAGGCTGTCCAGCTCGCTCTTGTCGGAGAGTTCAACCTTGATAATCCAGTTGGCGAAGGCATCCTTGTTGATGAGTTCGGGCTCGTCCTCCAGTGCCTCGTTTACCTCAACGACGGTTCCGCTGACGGGGCTGAACAGGTCGCTGGCAGCCTTCACGCTCTCCACGGCACCAAACTCTTCGCCTGCCGTCACTTCGTCGTCAACTTCGGGCATGTCTACGTAAACCACGTTGCCCAACTGGTCCTGAGCGTAGTCGGTGATACCGATGTAGCCAAACTCGCCTTCCACTCTCACATACTCGTGGCTCTCAGCATAGTAGAGCCCTTCAATTACTTTTGCCATAAATAAGACCCCCTCCTAACCTTCCCCATAATGGGGAGGAACACTTTTTGGGGCCTTGGGTGTTTATTATTAGTATTATTAAAAATTTCTTTCTTCAAGTCCCTCCCCATAACGGGGGAGGGATTAGGGAGAGGGTCTTTTATTTTTTATAACTCTTGTCGTAGAAACGCTTTTTGATGACCTTGCCGGGCTGCAGCTTCTTGTGGATGCGTACCTCCACAGGTGTGTCCAGCTTGGTGTAGTCGATGTCCAGCAGAGCCATGCAGACGCTCTTGCCCGTGGAGATGCTGTTGTAACCCGTCGTCACTTGTCCAACGGTTTTCCCGTCGGCAACCACCTCGTAGCCGTGACGCGGAATGGCACGGCCTTCCAGCTCTATGCCCACAATCTTGCGCTTCAGTCCGTCGGCTTTCAGTTGGGCGAGGGCCTCTTTGCCCACGAACTCTTCCTTGTCCATCTTCACGAACATGCCCAGACCTGCTTCCAGAGGCGACAACTCGTCGGTCAGTTCATCGCCGTACAAAGGCAGACCTACCTCGAAGCGCAGCGTGTCGCGGCAACCGAGTCCGCAGGGCTTGGCTTCACCGCTCTCCATCAGCTTGTCCCACATACCCTGGATGAGCGCGTGGCTGGCATAAATCTCGAAACCGTCCTCGCCCGTGTAGCCCGTGCGGCTGATGATGATAATCTCGCCGCCCACATCCATCTTCTTGAACGTGTAGAACACCAGCTCCTGGCAGGGCAGTCCCAGCACCTTCTCCACGACGGCTTCTGCCTTAGGTCCCTGCACAGCCAACTGACCGTAGTAGTCGCTCTGGTTCTCGGCAACGGCGTCAAACTGCTTCACCTGCTCGCTTATCCATGCAAAGTCCTTGTCGATGTTTGCCGCGTTGATGACCAGGAAGAACCTTTCGTCCCCTTCCTTATATACTAAGAGGTCGTCGATGGTGCCGCCGTTGGGGTGGAGCATCATGCCGTAGAATATCTTGCCCACGGGGGCACCGCTGATGTCGTTGGTGAAGATGTGCTGCACGAAGCGCTCTGCCTCGCGGCCCGTCACCAGCACCTCGCCCATGTGGCTCACGTCGAACACACCGCAGGCCGTTCTCACAGCTACGTGCTCGTCGGTAATGTCTGTGTACTGGATGGGCATCTCAAATCCGCCGAAGCTCACCATCTTGGCACCCTGACGGATGTGCCTCTCATAGAGGCATGTTCTCTTGTCGCTCATGGTATAATGTGTGTTGTGGTTGAAATCGTGCTCAAAAATAACAAATATTCCTGACATAGCAAAGAAAACCCGCCTTTTTCATCGCCAGCCACCCTTAACAAGCAAAAGGACAGACCGCGCTGGGCCTGTCCTTGGGGGGTGGAATGTGGGTGTTTAGAATTTGTAGATAACGCCAGTTCCAATGCCTATGGAACCTACGCCAATGACGGGATACCATTCTTCAAGATATTCAACACCGAACAGGCCAACGTCGCCCAATATTTGCCAATGGTCATTGATGCTATAGCGGATGGATGGGGTAAATCCTATCTGTGCTGCGCCGAGTTCTCTTTGGAACAGCAGTTCGGCACGTGCCTTCACATCGATGTACACCTTTTTGTTGTTCCAGCAATTAAAACGACCATAGGGCTCAACATATCCACAGGCTTCACTGGAAACAATCTCCATACCCAATCCCATGCCAACGGCCCAGCGGTCGTTAAATTCGTAGCCAACAGATGGCAGCAGGGCGAACTGAAAATTCTCTTTGAAGTAGCCTAAATTCATACCGCCAGCCACAAACCATTGTGCCTTGGCATTGGCATTCATGCTGAGCAACATCAGCATAGCGATAACAATCTTTTTCATAAACCCTTTTGTCTTATTTATTATATGTCTTGCATTCCTTGCGGAATACGTGGCAAAGATACGAATAGTTTATGAAAGGGCAAAGGGAATGACGGGGAAATGTTGTGAGTGGGGGCTATGTGTGGAAACGGCAGGGGACAGGGGGACAAGGGGACAGCGATTTTCTTTGCGTATACACACTATTGCTGTCAATATAGGTTGTAGCTATATACTATATATTATAGTTATATATTATTAATAACTAAAGTTTCGCAAGTGATGGCGCACCTGCATAATTTAACATAAAATAGGAATAAAAATAGCTTCGAAGTTTGCTCAACTCACTGAAAATGAGTAACTTTACAATCGCCAAACAGTAAAGTACAAACTTAGAAGCCGTGAGCAAAGGTACAACAATTATTTCAGACTTGAGAAGTTTTTTCTCAGAAAATGCAAAAAATCGTGCAATTAACTCGATTATGGGAGTAATGGAACATATAAATATACGCTCCAGCCAGATTGGAGCAGAGAAGCGCCCCAACTGCAAGTTCAGTAACGAGCAGGTGCTCTCCCTGCTGATGCTGTTCCCTTTCTTCGTAGTCAGGAATGCATACCAGTACTCGGGTTCGGCCTTAAGCCGCCTGTTCAGTTGTGAGAAGGACATGTTCTATCGTTTTATGAATGACGGTAATATCAAGTGGCGCAAGCTGCTGTATGCGATGAACCTCCAGCTGTTGCGTAAGATCAGCCGCAGTACGGAGGTTGAGCATGACAAGCCTGTCTGCCTGATTATCGATGATACTGACGCTCCCAAGAGCGGACGTAAGAGTGAGCTCATCGGCAAGGTTTTCTCTCACCTTGAGCATAGGGCCATCCTTGGCTACAAGTGTCTGACGCTGCTTCTGAGCGATGGCATGAGCCAGCTGTTCCTCGACTTCTCGCTTCATGGCGAGGAGGGCCGCAAGCCTGACAAGAAACAGGGACTGACGGACAAGGAACGTAAGGCCCGATATAGCAAGGATCATAGCGGAGAGGCTGTCGAGGAGCGCATCAAGGAATACACGATGTCGAAGATTGACAAGGCCGTCGAGATGGTGAAGTATGCCATCAAGCGTGGTATCCGATTCGATTATCTGCTCATTGACAGTTGGTTTACTTGTGCTGACTTCGTTCGCCTGATTACCAGCCGACACATCAAGTGCCACTTGATAGGTATGATCAAGCTTGGCAAGACCAAGTATCACACCCAGTGGGGCGACCTGACAGCCAACCAGATTATCAAGAAGCTCCAGAAACAAGGGATTACCAAGCACAACAGGACATTGAGGTGTACCTACTGCACTATCGACGTGAAGTTTGCCGGTACTACCGTGCGTCTGTTCTTCTCGAAGAGAGGCAGGAACGGGCATTGGAACGGACTGCTCACGACAGATCTCTCGCTCAGTTTCCTCAAGGCATACAGGACGTACGCTACCCGCTGGACTACCGAGGTGGCATATCACGACTGCAAGCAGTTGCTCGACTTCGGCAGATGTCAGAGCATACACTTCTCTGCGCAGATTGCCAGCTTCACGCTGACTATGATGCAGTATAACATACTTTGCACGGTGAAACGGTTTGAGGCTTACGAAACCGTCGGTGCTCTCTTCCGTGAAACCACAGGCAACACTCTCGAGCTGTCCGCTTCGGACAGGATATGGGAACTGATACTGGACACCATACTAGAAATCGCAGAGATGATCTCTGCAGATGCCAGCGAACTGCTTTCTGCGGTTATTGATGCCAATCCTAAGTTCCATAAACTCTATCAAATGTATAAATTAGTCGCATGATGAATGAATATTCACTTGCGAAACTTTAG
>JBGUVX010000002.1:0-2475 GCA_045220575.1 Bacteroidaceae bacterium | reverse complement strand
TTCTCGATGTAGGCAGCAAACTCGGCCGCATTCACCTTAAAGAGCGGATATTCCATGACGATGAGCGAATCCTGGCCCTCGATAATGTAGCTGGCATCGCCCATCACGTCGTTCGAGTTATACACATGCAGCTTAAAGCCGTCCAAATCATAGGCGGTGAATGCGCCAGTCAGAGAGTCCTCTACCTCGGCGACATCGTTCTGAGCCGTCTGCTGTGTCTTGTTACCGCAGCTTACCATCATGGCAGCTGCCATGATTGCGAAAAATACTTTTTTCATTGTTCTTACCTTTTTTTGAATTTATACTAAGTTATTTGTTTTTGAATCGCTCACCGACAAAGCCGTTACTGACTTCACCCGTCATCAGGTCGAAATGCTTGAATACAGGTGGCGTAGGTGTCAGGTCGAAGTAGTCCATCTCGGCAATCGGCAGACAGAAGTAAGCCAGACGTTCCCAACTGGTGTAGAGACGGGGCAACACGGGATTATTTTCATAGATCCATTGTCTCACGTCATCCTTCATGTCAAAATTCACCATACCGCTGCAACGGACGGAAACATTGTCGGCGTATGCCAGTAACTCCACATTAGGATTCTGCTGAAGTTCACGCCATACTGCTTTTTCGGGAGAAGTGGCGAAGTAGAGCATATTGCCCTCACGCTTCATCACCTGGAAGACACGAAGCTTTGGCAGATTACCCTCACACGTAGCAAGGGTAATCTCCTTATGTTCGTCCAGGAATCTGAGTGCTGTCTGTAACATACGCTTAATATGCAGCCGTGAAACGCTCCTTGTGGTGGTTTTCCTGCTCCAGTTCGTCAACCATTGCTACGGCATAGTCCTCCACAGAGATGAAACTCTCGCCCTTCTCATCAACAAGCAAGTCATCCTTGCCAAGACGGTATTTGCCAGTGCGAGTGCCGGGCTGCAGGTTGCCGAGGTTTCCGGCGGGCGAGAAGAATATCCAGTCTATATCCTGCTCCTTCATGAGCGTATTCAGGTAGAACTCACCAAGGCTCTTCACGCCAGGCAGCCACGACTCGGGCAGTGTACCCGTGTCAACAAGGCGAACACCGGGCTTAACGAACAGCGTACCGGCCCCACCGACAATCAGCAGTCGGCGCACACCGGCCTGTTTTGCACCCTCGACAATCTTCGGATAGTTCTCCAGCGTTTCCTCATACTGGCGTGGATTCGCCCAGCCGGGATTATAGGCACTGATGACAGCATCCTTGCCTTTAGCCAAAGCAGCCAGTTCGGCAGGATTGGTAGCATCGGCCACCACATACTCTATCAGGTCATTCTTCACCTTCACACTGTCCATGTTGCGTACGATAGCCGTAACTTTGTGACCTCTGGAAACCAACTCGTTCAGGATAGCATTGCCTACGAAACCCGTTGCACCGATTAAAACTACATTCTTTGCCATAATTCTTCTTTTTTTTATTGTTAATACTTTTGTTTCGACGGTGCAAAGGTACGGCAAGAATTTCATTCCCACAAGAAGGCACTTTTTTGTGCCATAGTTACCAAATGGTAGGAATTGTGACAGATTCGGACTTTTGAAAAATCATCTTTAACTTAGATTAACTAAGTATAATGATGTTACTTGGTAACTTTTTGCTACCTTTGCTGAGTAAACTCAGCGAGAACAGGCTGCACCTCAGCAATTCGAGCGAGCTCGATTGCGTTCGGTTTGCACTGTCCTTGCGGCAAATTCAATGATTATGGCAGATGTAAAAGCAGAATATTTAGCCTGTCCCATCAGGCAAGTCATCAGTCGTTTCGGCGACAAGTGGTCAATGTTAGTGCTCTATATGCTCCACACCAGCAAGACGGGTGTATTGCGGTTTAATGAGATTCGTCGCCTGATGACGGACTGTTCCCAGAAGATGCTCTCGGCTACGCTGAAAAACCTGGAGCAGAGCCATCTGGTACACCGCGAGGTCTATCCAGAGGTACCACCACGTGTAGAATACTCTCTGACGGGAACAGGCCGTTCACTGATGCCCGCCATCACTGCCCTCATCGACTGGGGCAAGGAGCATTTCGATGAAGTGGTAACAGATTGAAGGTATGGCACTCCCCAAGTTCATCATCACAATGGATGGCGTGTTTCGCCTCGGCATGGTCAATCAGCATAAAGACCTGCTGAAACCTGGCGATCAATGCA
The DNA here is from genome assembly GCA_045220575.1 of Bacteroidaceae bacterium. GTDB lineage: Bacteria > Bacteroidota > Bacteroidia > Bacteroidales > Bacteroidaceae > Physcousia. Next base: position 302 of record JBGUVX010000002.1, on the reverse strand, counting down.
TCGGTGGCGGCTATTATCATTTCGACTATACCACCAACCGCATCTTGCTCGACAGGGAATCCTACGACTTTGGCCGTCCCAAGTGGCATCTGCTCGATACGCTGAAAGTTCCGTCAGTCTATCGTGGGTTACGACTTATCTATACCTACGATGACGGTTTTCACGATGATTTCAATGTCAGCGAGGAATTAGACATCGAGTATTATGACTGACTTCGATACTATCTGGCGCACTCAGGACGAAATCAGGACGGTGGTAAACGCTGTCCTTGGTGAAAGTATCTGGAACCTGAGCTATAATGA
>JBGUVX010000001.1:0-141589 GCA_045220575.1 Bacteroidaceae bacterium | reverse complement strand
GGGTTTCATGTGTTGTAGTACCCATTATTTTTAATTGAGATTTGAGATTTGAGACTGTCTTGGGGAAATAATATTCACATTTCTTCTACAAGGCTGTTTCTCCGTTTTCCTTTTTTCTTTTGGCATAAAAGTCGTATCTTTGCAGGAGAAATTTTACGTGAAATGACACGAATGGAGGGATAATGTAATGAATACGATATTTATTGTGCTGCCCATTCTGACGCTGCTGATGTTTGATTTGGGCCTTTCGTTGAGACTGGAGGATTTTGGAAAGGTGGTTCGCCATCCGCGCCCCATCGCCGTTGCGCTGTTCGGCCAACTGGTGCTGTTGCCGCTGATAGCCTTGGGGCTGGCGTGGGCGTTTCACCTGCCGCCTGTGTTCTTCATCGGTTTGGTGTTGATAGCCTGTTGTCCGGGTGGCAGTTCGTCGAACGTGTTCTCGAAACTGGCTTGGGGCGATGTGGCGCTGTCCGTCACGCTGACGGCGCTAAGCAGCATCATCACGCTCGTGACGATTCCCTTCGTCATGAGCTGGGCGACTCGGCTGGTGGGCGAGAGTGTCGGCATAACGCTGCCAGTGGGGAATCTGGTGAAGCAGAACCTGCTGCTGATGCTGCTGCCCGTTGTACTTGGCATTGGTCTGCACTATGCTTGGCCCAAGGGGGCAAGAAGCGTGGACCGGGTTCTCTCGAAATTGGCCTTCCCCCTGTTGCTGGTGCTCATCAGTATCTTCTATGCCCAGCATCATAGGACGATACTGGAAAATATTGGCATTCTGGGGCTGTGCGTAACGGCGCTGATTCTGGTTGCCATCGGCTGTTCGTCGCTCTTGTCGCGCATGGTCAAGAACAGTGCCGAACAGCGCAGGACGGTCATCATCGAAGTGGGTATGCAGAACGCGGCACAGGCCATCGCCATTGCTTCCAGTCCGCTCATCTTCGGCAGCGACGAGATGGCAATCCCTGCCATCCTGTATTCGCTGATGATGAACATCGTGCTGCTCGTCTATGTGGCGGCAGCGCGGCACAAGATTAGTAAAGGCGAAGGAAGTGGCCCGGCTGAGGCATGTAGTCAGGCTCCAGACTGTTGAGCTTGTAGAGGCTTTCGAGGCGGATGCCGTAGCGCTGGGCGATGCTGTACATCGACTCGCCTGCCTGCACCAGATGAGGTATGCCCTTCATGGACTTGTCGGCCTTTGAGCGTTTCTTCTGCAGGTACAAGATGTCGCCGGCCTTGGGAACATAGTCCTTGGGCAGTTCGTTGTACTTACGTAGCTTGCGTTTCGACACGCCCGTCATCATGGACAGCGTGGGCAGGTTGTCACCCGGTTGCACCACGATGTAGTAGTTGCGGTTGCAGGCATAGACGGGATGTGTGGAGAAGAACACCTGTTCGGCCTGTTCGCGCGACGACAGGACAACTCCCTGCAACGAACTGGAGGGTGCGTCGGAGGACTGGGCTGATGTCGAGTGGTGGGTGAACTTCTTGCTCATCGAGTCGTACTGGTGAAGGCCATAATTCTCGATGATGGTTATCAGTTGCTGGGCGTAGGTAGGACTGGTGGCATAGCCGCATTGCTTTAGTCCGTGTGCCCATCCCTTGTAATCGGTTGGCGATAGCTTGAAGAGGCTGGCATAGCGAGGCTTCTGGAGGAACTGGGCATGGTCCTCGTAACTCTCCGCTACGGAGTTGTACTTACGGAAGCGGTCGTTTGGATTATCGTCGCTCTTCACCACATAGGGGCCTGTCCAGCCCACTCCAACCTTGATGCCGAAGTGGTTGTTGGCCCTTATGGCGAGGTCGCTCCGCCCTGCCCCACTCTCCAACAAGCCCTGAGCCAGAGTGATGCTTGCGGGTATGCTGTGACGCCGCATCTGGTCCTGCGCCATATCGCGGTATTGCTCAATGTAGTCCAAGTAGGCCTGATTCGTGCGCTGGGCATGCAGGGAATTGAGAATGAGAAATTGGGAAATTGAGAAAATGAGGAGGAGGAAGATACGTTTCATGCGTGCGATTCGTTTGTTTCGGGGGACAAAGATAGTAATTTTTAATTTTTATTTTTAATTTTTAATTTAATATTGTATCTTTGTGCGCAAAATTACACTACTTGCATGGAAAAGTACGAGATAAAGAGCGTGGTTTGCGTCTACAAGGACAGCGAACTGAGTGCCGAAGACCGTGAACTGGTGGAACTGGCTAAAGAAGCCACGAAGAACAGTTATAGCCCTTATTCCCGCTTCAAGGTAGGAGCTGCATTGCGCCTGGCTGACGGCTCCATCGTCACAGGCAGCAATCAGGAGAACGCCTCCTATCCACTGGGGCTCTGTGCCGAACGCACGGCCATCTTCCATGCCCAGCACATGCACCCCGAACAGCCCATCGTGGCTATTGCCATCGCGGCCTTTGCCAACGGGCACTTCTATCCCGAACCCATCTCCCCCTGTGGCGCCTGCCGACAGGTGATGCTCGAAGTCGAAGACCGCTACAAGCAGCCCATGCGCGTACTGCTCTACGGTGCTGGCGGCACCCACGTGGTCAGTTCCGTCAAGGACCTCCTGCCCTTCCAATTCATTGGCGAGAGCATGAGTAAATAAAAAAAATAAGAATTACGAATTACGAATTACGAATTACGAAATAGCGTTCATAATGGACAGTATTTTTGTATTTCATATTTCATATTTAAAATAAATGATAACAGTATCCAACCTTGCCATTCAGTTTGGCAAACGAGTTCTCTACAAAGATGTAAACATAAAGTTCACACCAGGCAACATCTATGGTGTGATAGGTGCCAACGGCGCTGGTAAATCAACCCTGCTGAAAGCCATCAGCGGCGAACTGGAGCCCAACAAGGGAACCATCGAGCTGGGACCGGGCGAACGCCTCTCCGTGCTCTCGCAGGACCACTTCCAATACGACCACGAAACGGTGCTGAACACCGTGCTGATGGGACACACCACGATGTGGGAGGTGATGAAGGAGCGCGAGGCCCTGTACGCCAAGGCCGACTTCTCGGACGAGGACGGCATACGAGTAGCTGAACTTGAGGACAAGTTTGCCGAGATGGGAGGCTACACGGCAGAAAGCGACGCCGCTGCCCTGCTCTCGGGCTTGGGCATCAAGGAGTCGAAGCACTACCAACTGATGGGCGAGCTGTCGGGTAAGGAGAAGGTGCGCGTGATGCTGGCAAAGGCCCTGTTCGGCAACCCCGACAACCTGTTGCTCGACGAGCCCACCAACGACCTCGACCTCGACACCGTGCAGTGGCTCGAACAATACCTGTCGGAGTTTGAACAGACCGTGCTCGTGGTCAGCCACGACCGTCACTTCCTCGACTCCGTCTGCACCCATACCATCGACATCGACTTCGGCAAGGTGACCATGTTCGCTGGCAACTACTCGTTCTGGTACGAGTCCTCGCAGCTTGCCCTGCGTCAGGCCCAGAACCAGAAGGCAAAGGCCGAGGAGAAGCGCAAGGAACTGGAGGAATTCATCCGCCGTTTCTCGGCAAACGTAGCCAAGTCGAAGCAGACGACCAGCCGCAAGAAGATGCTGGAGAAACTGAACGTGGAGGAGATTCGTCCCTCAACCCGCAAGTACCCGGGCATCATCTTCCAGATGGAACGCGAACCGGGCAACCAGATTCTGGAGGTGCAGGACCTGAAGGCCGTTGCCGAAGACGGAACAGTACTGTTCGACAACGTCTCGTTCAACATCGAGAAGGGACAGAAGACCGTCTTCCTCAGTCACGACCCGCGCGCCATGACTGCCCTGTTCGAAATCATCATGGGCAATCGTCAGGCACAGGCTGGCACATTCTCTTGGGGTATCACCATCACGCAGGCCTACCTGCCGCTGGACAACACCGAGTTCTTCCAGTCGGACAAGAACCTCGTGGATTGGCTCATGCAGTACGGCGAGGGCAACGAGGTGTTCATGAAGGGTTATCTGGGTCGCATGCTTTTCTCTGGCGAGGAGGTGCTGAAGAAAGTAAACGTGCTCAGCGGTGGCGAGAAGATGCGATGCATGATTGCCCGTATGCAGCTTCGCAATGCCAACTGCCTCGTGCTCGACACACCCACCAACCATCTCGACCTCGAAAGCATTCAGGCCTTCAACAACAACCTCAAGCTCTTCAAGGGTAACATTCTGTTCGCCTCGCACGACCACGAGTTCATACAGACCGTTGCCAACCGCATCATTGAGCTGACGCCAAACGGCACCATCGACAAACTGATGGAATATGACGACTACATCTCCAGCGACGCCATCAAGGAACTCAAAGCTAAGATGTACGGAGAAGCATAAAAAAGAATGGGAACCAATCGGCTCCCATTTCTTTTTTTATTTAATCAAGACCCTGCGGCCATTGACGATGTAGATGCCCTTCGGCAGTCTGCCACTTGGCATGCGTCGGCCAGAGAGGTCGTAGATGGCAGTGGATTCACCCATTTGTCCATTCTCGAATGCCATGATTCCGTCGTACAGTTCCTGAGCCTCTTCCACATGGAATGTTGAACCCTTGTGCGTGAGGCTGCTGGCGCTGTTCCAGAACTGCAGGGCACCACTATAGAGATAGATGCAGTTGTTGGCGGTTTCCGTCTCACGCAACACGAATCCGTCGCCGTCGTTAGGCAGGATGTCCCACAGATAGGTTCCTTGACGCATTACGGCATTATTGCCGTCCTTGGTGAGGGTTTCCTCAAACTCCGTCGAGCGGTTGTAGATTGCCACATGATAGGGGTTGCCGCCGAAAGCCCAATGGTATTCCTTCGTCTTCAGCAGGTCGCCGGCATCCTTCTGTGGATAGTATGGCTCGCTCTCTTGCTTGCCGACGTAGTATTCGTCGCGAATGGTCATGTTGTACCACTTGGCGTCGTCGGCACTCTTTGAGAACTCGAATGGTCCGCCCCAGACGGCATTGAAGTTCAGGGTTTCGTTCTGCGTCACCGTGGTGGGATGTGTGCCAGACGGCGTGAGCGTAACGAAGCTGTTCGTCAGCGAGGCTGGCGGTTCGGGCATTGCGCTACCTTCGAGTATTTCGATAGTGGCGGTATTCACAACCTCACCGTCGAACAATACGGCATACGTAATCTCCATCAACTGCGGTATGGCAACCGTGACGATACAAGAGTCTGCCAGATTGCTGCCGTCGATGGTCTTGACAAAGATGGTGGTCGTGCCATTGGCAACTGCCGTCACTACGCCATTCTGGTCAATCGTGGCAACCTCGGGATTCGTGTTCTCCCATCTAACGCCGCCGTTTGTGACATCGTCAGGCTTCACGGTGGCCGTCAGCGTCGCAGTATCGCCAGCTGCCGTAAACAGCAGTTCCGTACGATTGAGTGCAATATCCGTTGCCTTCACGATTACGATTGGTTCCTGTGCCTCATATACGCGGAAGGTTGAACCGTTGTCTGTGAGGCTTTTCCAGTCGTCCCAGAATTTCAGCGGTCCGCCATTGCCTCCGAACTGATTGAGGCAAGACCAAGATGTGCCAGGCTTACGCAGTACGAATCCGTCGCTATTGGGCAGCACGTCCCAAAGGCATTCGCCAGAGCGCATAACTGCGTTGTCGCCAACGTAGGTCAGAGTTTCATCGAAGTCCGTCGTTCGGTTATAGACCTTAACGTGGTAGGGGTCACCGCCAAAAGCCCATTGGTAGGAGCGTGTACGGAGCGAATCTTCGTGTACGACACCAGGATAATACGGTTCTGTATCCTGCTTGCCGACATAGTAGTCGCTGCGGATGGTCATGTTGTACCACTTGGCATTTTCCAGCGTCTTCGAGAACTGGAAGGGGCCTACCCATTGCACGTCGTAGTCGATTGTAACGTCGTCGTTGATTTCGTAGGGAATGTTGTCGGGTTCGTTCAGGATGACAAAAGCATTGTCCCACTCGTCGGAAGGATTAGGCGGCAGAGCTCCTTTTGCAACCTCAATCACTTCAGAGCCAACAACCTGTCCCTCGAACAAGTAGCGGTTTGTGACGGCGATGAGCGAGCCTCTTGCCAAGTTCAGGGCTTCGGTCGGGTCGAAGTCGTCCACTTCCTCAATCAGCCAGCGGTTGCCGTTATCGGGAGTCGACCAGCTATTGATAACGAGTTGCGTGGTACTGTTGTTGAAATAATAGGTACCTGACCACTCTGTTTTGACAGACATCATGTACTGGTATTCGCCATCAGCGTTCGAGTTGTCGAATATGATAGGCGAACCCAGTTGGCTCACCCATGTGCCGTTGTTCCAATAATCCAGATATTGCTTGGTGACGGGGCTGTAGAGATACTGCTTGTCGCTGATGGTGATGATGGCAAACTGTCCGTCTTCCTCTGGAGCATCGGTGCGCACGTTGCCCACATCTAATCCCGTATGGCTGGCATTCAGCACCAGAGCACCACGACGGCACTTGATTGTGTAGAGCTTGTCGTTGGCGAACTCGACGGGCTCAACCGGGTCGATGTCGTCAGGACGCTTGCCACTGAGGATATCGTCATAAATCGTCTGGGTACGAGTGCTCAACCACTCTTGGGCCTCTACTGCCTGTGCGGCGTAATCGGTATTGTCGCTCCACACGGTTCGGTTGGCGTTTAACGAGTTTTTGGCAAAATCATAATAGTCCTGACAATACTCCAGCAGCTCCGTCAGGTCGTTGTTCATGAATTCCTCCCAAAGCGTTTTATACACCTCGCTCATTGGGGCGTACTTGAATCGCAGGTCGCGAACAAACTGCACAACCTCCATGTTGGGACCGTCGAGCCAATAATTGTATGTTGCCTCTTTCTTGAAGTAGCTTTTCGAACGCTCATAGCCAAAGGCCCAGTCGAGGTCCCAGACAGGACCAAAGATGTACTTGCTCGTGTCGTTGTCGAAACTCTCCTTATAGCAGAAGGTGCTCTTCGGGTGATAGAACTCGTAGTTGATAATCAGTTCGTTCACCATCAGGAAACGTACCAGTTGCTCAATGTCCACATGCTTTGAAATGTCCTGACCGCGATAGAGCGAACTCATGAAGCTATTAAAGTCGGACGAAATGGTTTCCAGCGTCAGTGATGTAGTGCCCTCGCTGAAATCGGGCTCCTTGATGTTGATAGGCAGGCCGTAAGGCTGCGAACGGAACTTCTGTCCCTCGGGTTCGTCATAGTAAGAATCTAGTTCGAGCAGCGCTGCTGAAGTTTCATCATCAAGATCCACGCTGTTGTTCGAAAGACCCACCTTCTCCGTCAGGTTATAGCTTCCGCGATATTCGCCGTTCAGATAGATGTCAACAGGGACGATGTGGTTGGCAGCAGAAGCCTTCATCAGGTTGGCAGCCTTCATGCCGATGGCATTCGACATCAGCGACCCACCTTGTCCATTGGCCAGCAGTACCCACGACCTGCCCTTGGTCATTCCCAGAGGCTTCACCTTCTCCTCGAACTTCAGTCGGTAGGGCTTCTTCGCCCAGCCCCAACTGCTGTTTCCGCGGCCTTTTATCTGGACCGGAGTGGCCTCCATCGAGGGGAAGATGCCGTGTCCGTCGATGATGATTTCTGCATCCTTATATTCGGTCTTGCTGGTAATGGCATATCCGTCGGACGTGTTGATGTAGATGGTGGGCACCTCTGCCCTGTCTGTCAGCCAGTCCACATGAACACGCACCACGCGTCCGTAGGGTCGCATCGAGTAGCTGCCCTTCGAGTCGCTGTCCGGCAGAAGCATGGTGTAGCCCTTTCGAGTGACCACATAATAGACGTCCTTCTCGAAACGAAGGCGCGTTTCCTTACTTACCTGACGCACATTGTTGACATAGACTTCTATGTTCTCGTCGTCTGGCAACTTGAATGAAGGAGTCAGTCGCTTACCGATGGCAGCAATCGTCACAAAGACAGTATCCTCCGTCATTACGCCTTCTGCGTCAGTAAACAACTGGTCGTTGAACTTGTTGTTGAACTTGAACGACTCGAAAGTGGGGAAATCGGTAGGCTTCTCCTCGCTATAGGAAACCACGTCGGACAGGTTGTAAGTGTAGTTCTGTCCCAGATTGGTTTCTATCACCAGCTTTCCAGCCGACGGACCATATTTTGTAATATACTCCAGCGGATAGGCCTCCAAACGCCCGTCGGCAAGGGTAACGTGCAGGGCATCGGGGAATACCAAAGGCTGGGAAGTGTCTGGCGTTGGGCCTGGCGTTGGGTCAGGTGTAGGGTCTGGACCTGGGCCAGGATCTGGCTCATCGCCCTTCTTGTGGAAGGTGAAGTGCTCGTTGTTGCCACCTCCCGCACTTCCGCTATAGGTTCCCAGCATACCGCTCGAACGCAGGTTCCAGTAGTAGTTGGTGGCAAGGGTGCTCTGCACGCTGAACGTACCGTCGCTATTGGAAATAAGATTCCAGTATTCCGACTTGTCGCCCAGTGATTCGTCAGCCACCGTCATGTACTTGTAGTACTGGTCCACACGATCGTAGGTGAACACCAGCAACTGCCCTGATTCCTCGTTACGGAAGGTGTAACCCGAGCGTGTGTTCGTAACCACCCAATAGGCATCTGCCGTCTTAGTCTGCCCGTCAGTTACATAATAGATGTAGGCGTCAGCATTGTGGTAGGCGCCAAGTCCCAGATAACCCTGCTGCGAATTGCACGTAATATAGTAGGTGCCGTCTTCCAGCGTCGTATCAGCATAGGCTTGGAAAGAAATGCCCAAACAGGTTAAAAAACATATTAGAAAGGTAAAAATTCGCGTTTTCATGAGCATTTATTTATAATTGCGCCGTAAAGATACACTTTTTTCGACACATTATCATAAAAAATGCAATAAAAATGAAGCTAAGTCTCATTTGGCACGTGGTTTGTTATGCAGTTTTTCAGATACATTGAGGCTATGATGATAAGCAAGCGTTTTTCTCCAGAAGTGACAATCGTGCTCTCGCTAAGTCGCGAAGAAGCACTCCGACTCTATAATGACAAAGTGACACCTGCCCATCTGATGCTGGGTATCATTCGCCAGGGACGAGGTCCTGCTTTGGAACTGCTGACAGGAATGAATGTGAACATCGACCAGTTGCGTTCCGAAATGGAGCGTGTGGCGCGTGAACAAAGTGGTGACAAGCCATTTACTGCCGAAGACATGCCTTTGGACAAGACCGCCAACCGCATCATGAGGCTTAGCGTGCTGGAATCCATGATTACCCGCAGCGAGATGATAGATGTCATTCACATCCTCCTGGCCCTGTTGCGCGAACAGCACAACGAAGCTTCGAAGGCACTGGCCGACCAGAATGTCAACTATCAGACGTTGGCACAAGCCATGAACCTGCAGCCCGACGTGACTTCCAGCTACGGATACACCGAAGACGAGGAGGACGAAGATGATGACGAGGACGAAACAGAGACTCTGACTACTACGCCCTCCGACCAACCCGGTTCTCAGACTCCCGTATTGGACAAGTTCGGAACCGACCTGACTGCTGCCGCTGCCAATCAGTTGCTCGACCCCGTTGTTGGCCGCGAACGCGAGATTGAGCGTGTGGCACAAATTCTGTCGCGCCGCAAGAAGAACAACCCCATCCTCATCGGCGAGCCCGGTGTGGGCAAGAGCGCTATCGTGGAGGGGCTGGCGCAGCGCATTGTGGAACACCGCATCAGTCGTGCCCTCTGGTACAAACGCATCATCGTACTCGACTTGGGTGCCGTTGTGGCAGGAACGAAATACAGGGGACAGTTCGAGGAGCGCATTCGTGCCATCATCCTGGAACTGCAGAAACATCCCGAGGTCATCATCTTCATCGACGAGATACACACCATCATCGGTGCAGGTTCTGCCGCAGGAACTATGGACGCTGCCAACATGCTGAAACCTGCCCTTTCGCGAGGCGAGATTCAGTGTATCGGCGCAACCACCATCGACGAATACCGCAAGTCCATTGAAAAGGACGGCGCTTTAGAACGTCGCTTCCAGAAGGTGATGGTGCAGCCCACTACCAGTGAGGAAACGCTGCAAATCCTGCAGAATCTTAAGGGTCGCTACGAGGAGCACCACAACGTCGTTTACACCCAAGAGGCGTTGGAGGCCTGCGTGCGACTGACAGAACGCTACATCAGCGACCGTGCTTTCCCTGACAAGGCGATAGACGCAATGGACGAAGCTGGAAGCCGCCTGCACATCATGAATATTCCCGTGTCGAAGGAAGTGGAGTTCATGGAACGCCAGATGTCGCAGCTCGAAGCCCTGAAACAGACGGCTGTCAAGGCCGAGAACTTCCAGATGGCCAGCGAATACCGCGACCAGCAGAAGACTTTGGCACAAGCACTCGAACAGAAGAAGAAGGAATGGGAAGCCACCCTGAAGGATGAACGTCAGACTGTAAGCGAAGAGGATGTTGCCCGCGTGATAGCCATGATTACAGGCATTCCCGTACAACGCATCGGACAGGAGGAAAACAGCCGCCTGCGCAATCTGGGAAAGACCCTGCAGTCCGAAGTTGTCGGACAGGACGAGGCCATCAGCAAGCTGGTGCGCGCTATTCAGCGTAGCCGCATCGGTCTGAAAGATCCCACAAAGCCCATCGGCACTTTCATGTTCGTAGGTCCTACGGGTGTGGGCAAGACCTATCTGACGAAGAAACTGGCCGAAGAGTTGTTTGGCAGCGAGAAGAATCTCATCCGCATCGACATGAGCGAATACGGCGAGAAGCACACCGTGAGTCGCATGGTGGGCGCACCTCCGGGCTACGTGGGTTACGAAGAGGGTGGACAACTGACCGAACGAGTGCGCCGACAGCCCTACTCTATCGTCTTGCTCGACGAGATTGAGAAGGCTCATCCCGATGTGTTCAACATCCTGCTGCAGGTGATGGACGAGGGAAGGCTGACGGACGGCAACGGAGTCACCATCGATTTCCGCAACACCGTTGTCATCATGACCTCGAACTCTGGTACGCGACAACTGAAGGAATTCGGACAGGGCATCGGTTTTGCCAGCGGCTCTGACCACACGCAAGATAAGGAATATGCGCGCGGAGTTATCAAGAAGAGCATCACGAAGCAGTTTGCACCCGAGTTCCTGAACCGCTTGGACGACATCATTTACTTCGACCAACTTTCGGAAGAGAGCATCAAGGCGATAGTAGACATTGAGGTCAAGCCCCTGATAAAGAGGATTAAGGAAATGGGCTATGACCTTCAGCTGACCGATGAGGCAAAGGCTCTGCTGGCCAAGAAGGGCTATGATGCACAATACGGGGCACGTCCCTTGAAGCGCGCAATACAAACGCTACTCGAAGATCCCATCTGCGAACTGCTGATGGAAACCTACCCCCAGCCCCTCCCAAAGGGAAGGGAGAAGGCTTTCGGCCTACTAAGATCCGAGTTGGACGAAGAGAATAAAGACTTAATTAAAATCGTTAAACTTTAAATAAAAGTCCCGCCTCTTCTCCTCCCCTTGGGGAGGTTGGGAGGGGGCCGCAGATTGCTATGAAAAAAGGAAACATCGGGGTTACCACAGAGAACATCTTCCCCGTCATCAAAAAGTTTCTCTACTCAGACCACGAGATATTCATCCGCGAGATTGTAAGTAACGCAGTTGACGCCACGCAGAAGCTGAAGACACTGGCAGGCAAGGGCGATTTCAAGGGCGAACTGGGCGAGTTGAAGGTTGTGGTCAGCATCGACAAGGAAGCCGGCACCATCACCGTCAGCGACCGCGGTATCGGAATGACGGCCGAGGAAATTGACAAGTACATCAACCAGATTGCCTTCTCCGGCGCCAACGACTTCCTGGACAAATACAAGGACGACGCCAACGCCATTATCGGACACTTCGGACTCGGTTTCTACTCCTCGTTCATGGTCAGCAATCGAGTCGATATCATCACCAAGAGTTATCAGGAGGGTGCCAAGGCCCAGAAATGGAGCTGCGACGGCAGTCCCGAATTCACACTTGAGGAGTGCGATAAGGAAGACCGCGGCACGGACATCGTAATGCACATCGACGACGACTGCAAGGAGTTCCTCGAAAAGGACAAGATGCAGCAACTTTTGTCCAAGTATTGCCACTTCCTGCCCATACCAGTAGCATTCGGCAAGAAGACCGAATGGAAGGACGGCAAGCAGCAGGACACCGACGAGGACAATATAATAAATGATGTAGAACCGCTGTGGACAAAGAAGCCTGCCGACCTGAAGGACGAGGACTACAAAGAGTTCTATCGCAAGCTCTATCCCATGAGTGACGAGCCGCTGTTCTGGATTCACCTCAATGTCGATTATCCCTTCAACCTCACGGGCATCCTGTACTTCCCCAAAATCAAGAACAACCTCGACCTGCAGCGAAACAAGATTCAGCTCTACTGCAATCAGGTGTTCGTGACGGACAACGTGGAGGGCATCGTGCCCGAGTTCCTGATGCTGTTGCACGGTGTGATTGACTCGCCCGACATACCCCTGAACGTCAGCCGATCGTATCTGCAGAGCGACCAGAACGTGAAGAAGATTTCGGGCTACATCACCAAGAAGGTGAGCGACCGCCTGCAGAGCATCTTCAAGAACGACCGCCCTGACTTCGAGAAGAAATGGGACGACATCAAGATTTTCATCCACTACGGAATGCTTTCGCAGGACGATTTCTACGACAAGGCGAAGTCATATGCCCTTTTGAAGGATGTAGATGGAAAGTACTATACTTTAGAGGAATACGAGACACTTATCAAAGACAATCAAACGAACAAAGACGGTCAACTTGTCTATCTCTATGCACAAGATTCTGAGAGTCAGTACACCTACATTCAGGCTGCTAAGGATAAGGGCTACAACGTGCTGCTGATGGACGGCCAGCTTGACACTCCGCTCATCTCGATGCTCGAACGCAAACTGGAGAAGACGACATTCACGCGAGTTGATGCCGACGTCATTGACCGCCTGATTCAGAAGGAGGACACGAAGCGCGAGGTGCTGGAAGCCGAACGCGGCGATCGCCTGTCGAGCATCTTCAATAGCCAGATGCCTCGCACCGACAAGCTCGACTTCCACGTCGAGGCACAAGCGCTGGGCGAAGACGCGCTGCCCGTGATGCTGACCCAGAGCGAGTACATGCGCCGCATGAAGGAGATGGCTCGCATACAGCCCGGTATGTCGTTCTACGGCGATATGCCCGACATGATGACCCTCGTCCTAAACACCGATGCTCCACTCATCAAGCAGGTGCTGGAGGACAGCGAGGCAGAGACGCTGGAGAAGCTGCGCCCCATTGAGGCCGAAATCAAGGGACTCACCGCCCGCCAAAGCGTGATGCGTCAGGAACTGGACAAAAAGAAGTACGACGAACAGACGCAGGAGGAGAAGGACGAGATGAAGAAGGTGGGCGACGACATCCAAGTCCAGCGCGACAAGAAGAACGAAATCCTCTCTGCCTACGGAAAGCAGAGTGAGCGTGTGCACCAGCTCATTGACCTCGCCCTCCTGCAGAATGGTATGCTGCGCGGCGAGGCCTTGACCAAGTTTGTTAAGCGCAGCGTCGGCTTCATCAAGTAAAGAGGACGATTCAATGCAAACAGTCAACCGTCTGCAAGACCGCCAGCGAGTGGTCGAGCAGGCGGTTCATTGTATTCATATCCTTGCAGCGAAACATGTCGGCAAAGGCAGCGAATTCAGGCGCCAGACGATGAGCAACGGGCTTTAGTTTAACCTGTCTGGGCTGCTGGCCGCGCAGGCAAAGTGTCATCCCCCGCATAGTGCTCACGGGGCCCTCAATGCGCAACCATCCGTTGTCGCCCTGCAATAGTCCGAAGCTTGGGGCATCCGTGTCTTTGGCACCCGTACAGAGCGCCGTGCAGCCCTCGTATTCCAGAATCGCCGTACCCGAAAGGTCCACCTCGTTGAATCCCCTGTGGCAAACGTATCTTGCTTTCTTTGGCTGTCCCAGCAGCGCCTCCACAAAATGTAGGTTGTAAATATTGATGTCCATCAGCGCACCACCGCCAGCCGCAGGGTCGAAGGCAGGCAGCACATCGCCCCTCCGGTAGGCATCCAGTCGGCTTGAACGCTGGCTGTAGTTGCATTCCACGTGCCGTAATGTCCCCAACAGAGGTAGCAGTTCACTCTGTAACAGTCGGAAGGCAGGCAAGTGCAACAGTGTCACAGCCTCCAGCAGCATCAGCCCTCTCCCTCGGGCCTCCTTCGCCAGCCTTGCAAGCTCGCTGTAGCACATACAGGCAGGTTTCTCCAAGACAACGTGCTTCCCCGCCTGTAAGGCCCTCAGGGCGAAGTCGTAGTGCACGCTATTGATGAGTGCGATATAGACAGCCTCCGTCTCGGTGTCGGCCAGCACCTCCTCGTAGTTCTCTGTGGCACGCGCAATGCCATATCTCCCTGCCAGCTCCTGCGCTCTTCCCATCGAGTGGCGCGCCCAGATGCTTCGCACCTCAATGCCCTTTGTCCCCACCAACACAGGCAAGGCCTCCTGCACAATCTTCCCAGTTCCAATCACACTTACCTTCATATCGAGAGCGAAGTTACGAAAACTTTTCCACCCACACAAATCCACTACAAGTTTATAGTAAGAAAAAAGGCCACTCGGAATTCCAAGTAGCCTTCATTTATACATTAATTACTATATACGCGCGAATTAAAGCTCGGCGAAGTACTTAATAGTGCGAACCATCTGGCTGGTGTAGCTGTTCTCGTTGTCGTACCAGCTAACTACCTGTACGAGGCTGTTGCCGTCTGCCATCTTGCTTACCATAGTCTGGTTTGCGTCGAAGAGGCTGCCGAACTTCATGCCGATGATGTCGCTGCTGACGAGCTTCTCCTCGGTGTAGCCGAAGCTCTCGTTTGTAGCGGCCTTCATGGCTGCATTGATACCATCAACTGTTACCTCACCCTTAACAACAGCGTGCAGGATGGTTGTAGAACCGGTGGGAGTGGGAACGCGCTGAGCTGCGCCGATGAGCTTGCCGTTCAGTTCGGGAATTACGAGACCGATAGCCTTGGCAGCACCTGTGCTGTTGGGAACGATGTTCTGAGCACCGGCACGAGCACGCTGCAGGTCACCCTTGCGCTGAGGACCGTCGAGAATCATCTGGTCGCCAGTGTAAGCGTGTACGGTTGTCATGATACCGCTCTGGATGGGAGCGAAGTCGTTCAGGGCCTTGGTCATGGGAGCCAAGCAGTTGGTGGTGCAAGAAGCAGCGCTAATAACTGTGTCAGCTTTGGTCAGGGTCTTGTGGTTAACATTGAACACGATGGTGGGCAGGTCGTTGCCAGCAGGAGCAGAGATAACAACCTTCTTGGCACCAGCGGTCAGGTGTGCAGAAGCCTTATCCTTAGAGGTGTAGAAACCTGTGCACTCCAGAACAACGTCTACATTCAGCTTGCCCCAAGGCAGCTCGGCTGCGTTAGGAATAGCATAGATGGTAATCTCCTTACCATCAACAATGATAGAGTTGTCAGTAGCCTCTACGGTGTGCTTGTTCTCTCCGAACTTGCCACAGAAACCACCCTGAGCGGTGTCGTACTTCAACAGGTGAGCCAGCATCTTGGGGCTGGTCAGGTCGTTGATAGCAACTACTTCGTAACCCTCAGCTTCGAACATCTGACGGAAAGCGAGACGACCGATACGGCCGAAACCATTAATTGCAACTTTTACGTTTGCCATTTCTTTCAGTTTTAATTGGTTAATTAATAAATGTAAAACTTTCTTAAACTTTTCTCTCGATTTCGGGTACAAATGTACGAAATTCTTTTTATATTTGCACTACGAAACCTTAATTAATTTACTAATTTATATTTAAAACTATGGCAAAGTTTGTTCAAGACTTTAAGGAATTCGCCCTCAAAGGCAATGTAATTGACATGGCAGTCGGTGTTATCATTGGCGGTGCCTTTGGTAAGATTGTAACCAGCATTGTGAGCAACATCATTATGCCTCCCATTGGTCTGTTACTGGGCGGTGTAGACTTCACTGACCTGAAGATTACCATGAAGGAGGCTGTCATGGATGGCGAGAACGTAGTTTCAGAAGCCGTTACGCTGAACTACGGACAGTTTGTTCAGGATGTTGTGGACTTCTTGATTATCGCATTCTGTATCTTCTTGATGGTAAAGGGTATTACAGCACTTTCGGCTAAGACAAAGAAGGAAGAGCCCAAGAAAGAAGAGCCCGCTCCCGAACCCGAACCCAGCGCTGAAGAGAAACTGCTGACCGAAATTCGCGACCTGTTGGCAAAGAAGTAAACATTGCTTTGCTATTATGAAAATGAAGAAACATTTCATCCTGCTTCTGCTCTTGTTGGCGGCCAGCCATGTGCTGGCCCTCGACAACGAGCCGAAGAAAGGTTTTACATGGCAGATATTCGCTGGATTCAATGTAGCCAACCTCACAGGAAATTTTGAAAATCCCTATACCAGTGGCTCAGGCGATCCAAAGGTTGGCGCTAACTTAGGCTTCAAGGTAGACTATATGTTGCCTAATGCCAAGGGAACCTACGTCACGGCTGGTGTAGACTGGATTCAACGCGGCTCGAAAGCAGACTTCAACAACCCTGGAGCAGGAACAGGAGGCTCGGACCTAACTGGAACCTACAAGATTCAGGCTCACTATGTGGAGGTGCCTATCCGTATGGGTTTCCGTTACAATATTGATAAGATATGGGGCGTTTACGGCGAGGTAGGTCCTTATTTGGCTATGGGCGTTGCTGGGAACCTACGTCAGAATTATAATGACGATGCTTTTGATAATAGGAAGGTCAATTACTTCACCAAGAAGTATTCGCAGGAATTCAGTTCTGCATTCAATATGCGTGCCATCCAGCGTTTTGACTGCGGTATTGGCTTCCGTATAGGTGCCGAATATCACAACCAGTATTCGTTGACCTTTGGTTATGACTGGGGATTCTCGGACTCCTTTACCCACGACTTCCGCAAGAGCATGTTAGCCTTGAACGGTACTCCCCTGATGGAACGCAAGAATCATAATATGGTCCTCACCTTCGGCTTTCGTTTCTAAGAGTGAATATCGTTAAAGTAACCTCCCTTTCCCACCCTGGGTTGGAGGTGTTCAGCACCCTAACCGAAGCGCAATTGCGCAATCGGCTTGAACCCGAGAAGGGCATCTTTATTGTAGAGAGCCCGAAGGTTATTCGCGTTGCGTTAACCGCTGGATTCAAACCGATTGCGCTTCTTTGTGAGAGTAAACATATAGTAGGTGATGCTGCTGATATAGTTGCTTGTTGTGGTGACATCCCTATCTATACAGGCGAACGAGAATTACTTGCTAAACTGACGGGCTACACGTTGACGCGAGGTGTACTGTGTGCCATGCGCCGTCCACAACTTCCAAGTATGGAAAGTGTTTGCAATGCTGCACATCGTTTGGTGGTAATCGACGGTGTGGTGGATGCGACCAACACTGGTGCCATCTTCCGTTCTGCCGCAGCGCTTGGGATTGACGGTGTGTTGCTGACAACAAATTCCTGCGACCCGCTGAATAGAAGAGCCGTTCGTGTATCGATGGGCAGTGTTTTTCTTATCCCATGGACATGGCTTGACGGGCCTGTCAACGACCTTCATCAATATGGCTTCCGAACAGTTGCGATGGCATTGACAGACAACAGCGTAAGCATCGACGATCCCATCTTGATGGCCGAACCACGTCTTGCCCTTATCATGGGAACCGAGGGCGACGGGCTGCCGCAGGATACTATTAGAAATGCCGATTTTGTGGCACGGATACCCATGTCAAATCAAGTGGACTCCCTGAATGTTGCTGCAGCCTCTGCCGTTGCCTTTTGGCAATTACGATACAAATTTTAAGAAAAAGTATTGCAGCGTACGCTTTGCTTTTTCATTTTTTTTGTCTAAATTTGTACCGCTTTTTCGGCTTTATGAAAAGAATTAGACTGATTATATTGTTTGTGTTCAGCATGCTGGCCGTCGACTCAGCGATGGCCTACACCCTTGTTATTGATGCTGGTCATGGAGGCAAGGATGCTGGCGCCTTGGGCTTCAAGTCCAAGGAGAAAGACATCAACTTGGCAATTGCCTTAGCATTCGGAAAACTTGTGGAACAGAACTGCCCAGATGTGAAAGTCGTTTATACACGTAAAACAGATGTGTTCGTAGAATTGGATGAACGAGCTCGTATAGCCAATCGCAACAAAGCCGACCTTTTTGTGAGCATACACACCAACAGCACAGCTTCGGGACTTGCTGGTACTAAGGCTAACGGCACAGAAACGTACACACTGGGTATGCACCGTGCAGCCGACAATCTGGCAGTAGCCAAGCGTGAGAACTCAGTTATTACACTTGAGGCCAACTACGAGGAACGCTACGAGGGATTTGACCCCAAATCGAGTGAAAGCTATATCATTTTCGAATTGATGCAGGACATCTACATGCAGCAAAGTGTGAAGTTTGC
Organism: Bacteroidaceae bacterium; assembly: GCA_045220575.1. GTDB lineage: Bacteria > Bacteroidota > Bacteroidia > Bacteroidales > Bacteroidaceae > Physcousia. Next base: position 123,202 of record JBGUVX010000001.1, on the reverse strand, counting down.
AGGTCTGGTACAAAAGCAATTTGCTACACATGCAGGACGTGTAAATAAAGGGGTGTTCCAAGCAGGATTCCTCGTTCTGCGCAATACATCAATGCCCAGCGCCCTTATTGAACTGGGATACATCAACAACAGAACTGAAGAACAGTTTTTGAACTCAGCCGATGGCAGGGCAAAAATGAGCCGTGCCATCTTTAACGCATTCAAATCCTATTACAAATGAAGAGGGAAATAAAGATTGGGATAACGGGCATCGTTGCCTTGGTCATGCTCTTTTTCGGAATGAAATTCCTGAAGGGTGTTCAGTTATTCAACACGAGTGACCTATATTATATTACGTTCCGTGATGCAAAGGGACTGTCCAAGAGCAGCACCGTGTATGCTGACGGCTACAATATTGGAATCGTTTCCAACGTCATGTACGACTATAATCGCCCTGGCAATGTGGTGGTCGAAATCAGCGTAAACAGCGACGTCAAGATTCCACAAGGAACGGTGGCCGTGCTTGACGAGGCCATGTTGGGTGGCTGTACGTTGAACATGACAATGGGACCGAACCCCGCTAATCGTTATCAGCCGGGCGACACCATCATGGGTGCAACCAGCAGCGGACTGATGTCGGCAGCAGCTGATGTCATGCCTAAGGTAGAACAAGTACTGGCACATGTCGATTCGCTCATCCTGACGTTGAACACGCTGGCCTCAAGTCCGCAGTTACCTCGCATCCTACAGAATGCTGAAAACATCACGGCAAGTCTTGACGAAAGCTCTAAGCAACTGAACACATTGCTGAAAAGTGATATTCCACAACTGACGACATCGTTCAACAAGGTGGGACAGAATGTTGTAACACTGACAAACAACTTGAATCAATTGGAACTGCAAGCCACGCTGGACCGTGTAAACCAGACGGTGAACAATGTGGAAGCCGCTACAAAGAAATTGAATGCCAAAGACAACAGCCTCGGACTGCTGCTTAATGATACTGCACTCTATGGTAATTTGAATACCACAGTAAACAGTGCCACGGATCTATTACAAGATTTGAAGGCAAACCCACAGCGCTATGTTCATTTCTCACTCATTGGCAAGAAAGCTAAATAAGGAACTATAGTTCCAGTTCTGAGTGTTGAGTGCTGAATTCAGAGTTTATAGGTAAAAAGAAGAATGGGAAAAGACCAGAAGCAAATGGAGCTATGGAAACGCTGCCTTGAAATTATCAAGTGCAACGTTGTGGAGCAGGAATTCGAAACGTGGTTCCGTCCCACCCAGTTCGTGGACTACGATACAGACAGCCACGAGCTTATGCTCTCAGTGCCCTCGAACTTCTTCTTCGAGATGCTTGACGGCCAGTTCAAGCCCCTTATTTACAACGTAGTATGGCGCGTATTTGACAAGGATACGCGCATTATATACCGCATTCAGACTGACAGCAGTGACCTGTCGACAATCGAAATTGAGGGCTTACCCACAGGAACGAAGATGCGCAAATCGAAGGACGACATCCTGCATCCTGCTCGTAAACCTGCTGAGGACGACCTTGACCCCCAACTGAACTCAGAATATCGTTTTGAGAACTTTATTGAAGGTGAAAGCAACCGTTTGGCCTACAGCATTGGTCGAAGTCTGGCTGACAATCCGCAACAAACCACCTTCAATCCTTTCTTTCTCCATGGTGCGTCGGGTGTGGGTAAAACCCATCTTGTGAACGCCATTGGACTGGCCATCAAAGAGAAATTCCCACGTCGTCGCGTGCTTTATGTCACGGCCCACCAGTTCATGGTACAATTCACCGACAGCCGTCGCAACAACACGTTCAACGACTTTGTAGCCTTCTACCAGACCATCGACACCCTTATCATCGATGACATACAGGAACTGGCTGGGCAGGAAAAGACGCAGGAGGCATTTTTCCACGTCTTTAATCACTTAAAGATGAATGGTAAGCAAATCATCCTGACCAGCGACCGTTCTCCAGCCGTCATGCAGGGCATGGAAGACCGTCTTCTCACCCGTTTCAAATGGGGATTGATGGCAGAATTGGAGAAACCAACGCAGGAACTGTGTCGCCGCATCTTATTGAGTAAAATCAGACGTGACGGGTTGTCCATCCCCGATGAAGTCATAGACTACATATCTGCCAATGCCGGAGAGAGTGTACGTGACCTTGAGGGAGTCATTACCTCGCTGATGGCCTACTCTGTGGTCTACAATAGCGACATCGACATGCAGTTAGCAGAAAAGGTTATTCATCGTTCTGTACAACCACAAACACGCAAGGTTACGCTTGAAAACATAGTTTCAGTCTGCGGTAAGAAGTGGAACGTCACGCCCGATGATATCTATTCCAAATCGCGTAAGGCCAACATTGTTTTGGTGCGTCAGGCCATCATGTATCTGGCACAGAAGCACACCAAACTAACGGCCAGTCGCATTGGTCTTCTGATGGGAGGACGCAATCATGCCACCGTACTCCACGCCATCCACCAAATTGATAGTCGTCTTGCCACCGACCGTGAATTCTATCAGCAACTTGCTGCCGTAGAAAAAGAACTCAAGGCCCCACGCCGCTAACCTTTTATAGCGGAATAATGGAGGACGAGAGATTGCACGTATTGCCACAGGAGGCCTCGAATATTGAGATTCCTCGGCAAATGACCTTCCCCTTTTGTTACGAAGCTCACCCTCTGGTAAAGTTGGCGGCACGTGAGGTTGTAAAGGAAATTTCCAATCACCCTTTATGGCAACATGAGATACAGGAGGGAAAAATGTTGGGCGTACTGGTTGTAGAGGGCGGTCGATTCTTGGCAGCTTTTTCCGGAACGCTTTGTGGAAAGGGTATGCTACCCTACTTCGTACCTCCAGTATTTGACCTTCATGGAACGTATTTCGAAGAGGAGGAACGTCGCATTACAGCAATGCCATTGGACGAAGAGCGTGTGGAGCGTAGTCAAGCGTTGCAACAATGGCTTTTCCAGCAATTTAGATTCCTGAATGCACATGGTGAAGAACGACCGCTGCTTGAAATTTTCAGTCCTAAGATTCCCCCATCGGGAGCTGGCGAATGCTGTGCTCCCAAGTTACTGCAGTACGCATACAAGAAGGGCCTTCGCCCCCTGTGCATGGGCGAGTTTTGGATGGGACGTTCGCCACGTGGCGAAGTACGCGAGGAAGGTCACTTCTATCCTGCTTGTCAACACAAATGCAAACCCATTCTGACTTGGATGATGCAAGGACTGGACATTGAAGATAATCCTTTAATGAAAGACTACGACAATGTCATCAAGAAACTAAGAATCGTACATGAAGCCTCGGAGTTTGTTGTGGTGGACAAGCCGTCGGGTATGCTTTCAGTACCGGGAAAGGACGGACTGCCCAGTCTTGCAGACATCATACAGAAGCGCTATCCCAAAGCCGAGGGCCCTATGATTGTACACCGGCTTGACATGGAAACGAGCGGACTGATGGTTGTGGCATTGACTAATGAGGCCTATCACCATTTGCAACAGCAATTCATTACCCACAACATACGGAAACGCTATACTGCGTTATTGGAACATCCTATGGAAGTTGGAACAAAAGGTACCATTGACCTGATGATTTGTCCTAATCCCTATGACCGTCCCAGACAAATCGTGAACGAGGAATATGGTCGTCGCAGCATTACGCATTACGAAGTGACAGACAACAAGGATGGTCATGCTCTCATACACCTTTGGCCAGACACGGGACGCACCCACCAACTACGATTGCACATGGCAGCTCGCGAAGGATTGGGAAACCCTATCGTAGGCGACCGTCTGTACGGAAAAGCAGCCAGTCGCCTGATGCTTTTCGCGGACCGTTTGGAATTCCAACATCCGTCATCGGGCGACTGGCTGCGTTTTACGCTTTAGAAAATATTGTCTATTTTGTCTTCTTTACAGGCTTAGTGGTCATATAGAAGTCGAGTGTGCCACCAGCCATGATTTCGTCGTGAGTGATAAAGGTACGGTCGAGGCGAGTGCCATTCAGGCGAACTTCCTTAACATAAATAGCCTTGTCGCTATTGCCATGACTGCGGATGGTGAATGTCTTACCGTCCTTGACGGGGATAACTGCTTCCTCTACGACGGGGCTGCCTAACTGGTACTTGCCACCACATGGCTCAACCTGATACAGTCCCATAGCAGACAGAATGTACCATGCCGACATCTGGCCAACATCCTCGTTACCACACAGTCCTGCGGGCTTGTCAGTGTAGAGTTCGCTCATTACCTGGCGTACGCGCTGTTGCGTCTTCCAGGGCTGACCCACATAGTTATAGAGGTACAGGATGTGATGACTGGGCTCGTTTCCATGAGCGTACTGACCAATCAGGCCCGTGATGTCGGGTTGAGCGTTCTCGCCGAGGTCGGCATCAGCCATAAACAAACTGTCGAGACGGTTGATGAAGTCCTGCTTCGTGGGGAAACACTTAACCAATCCCATCACGTCGTGGGGCACGAGCCAAGTGTATTGCCAAGCGTTGCCTTCGGTGTAGTCACGCGTCTGATGACAAGGGTTGAATTCGGGTTCGTCGCGGAACTTGCCAGCCTTGGATAAGGCACGCATACAACGCATTTCAGGGTCGAACATCTTCTTGTAACCCATACTGCGATTGTAGAAGTACGTGCTGTCGGCCTTCTCCCCCACCTTGCCTGCAGCCTGAGCACAAGCCCAGTCGGCAAGATAGTATTCGAGAGTCTTTGCTACGACCTCACCAGAGGACTGGTCCCAAGGAATGTATCCGTAGTTCTGCATGTGGTCGAGCTGACGGTTGTTCTTCATCAGGCTTTCTTTCATGGCCTGCACGGCTTCCTTATAGTCGAATCCTTCTACTCCCTTCACGACTAAGTCAGCCAGGACGGGAACTGCTGGACAACCCACCATGCAATAGGTCTCGTTGGACATCAGGTGCCATACGGGAAGTTCGCCCTGCTCGCGGAAGATGTGCAACATCGTCTGGGCATAGTCGCGCAGTTTGTCGCGCAGGATGAGGGTTGCCAGCGGGTGTGCAGCACGATAGGTGTCCCAAAGGCTCCAGATGGTGTAGTTTTGGAAGTCGGCATTGCGATACACATGTCCATCGCTGCCCATGTAGTCTCCGTTACAGTCGTTCCATACGACAGGAGCGTACATAAAGTGGTACATGGCGGTGTAGAAGATGCGACTCTCGCGCTCGGTGCGGAAGGTAGCCTTGATGCGTGAGAGCTCCGTATCCCAGACATCCAATGCCTGCTCACGCACAGCATTAAAGTCCCAATACGGCATTTCGATGGCCATGTTCTGGAGTGCATTTATCTCGCTGACAGGCGACAGACCAACCTTCACCATGACATCATCGCCAGGTCCTACCTCGAATGTTGCCTGAGCATAGGGATTGTCCTGTGAGGGTGAAATGAAGTTATGGATGGGTTTTGAGAATTGCATGTAGAAATACACCTGTTGCTTGTTTGCCCAACCATGACTCAGGCGGAAGCCTGCTACGGTAAATTCGTCGAGCTGATAAACTCGGGCCTGACGCAGTTCGTCGCTCACGGCATCCTTTAGGTTAATGATTATGCGGGCATTGTTCGAACCGCGGGGAAAGGTATAACGATGCAGGGCAACACGTTTCGTTGCCGTCATTTCACATTTGATGTTTCCACGATCCAATACCACAGAATAGTATCCCGGGCGCACCTGCTCGCGCTCGTGACTATATGTAGAAGAAACGCCTTCGCGACTGAGTTCCACCTCTTGTAGGGTGGGCATCAGTGTGATGTCGCCCAAGTCGGCACATCCCGTTCCACTCAGGTGCATGTGACTGAAACCGATGATTCGCTCACCAGTCTCGTGGTAGCCCGAACACCAGTCCCAGCCCTCTTCCAACTGGGTTGGACCTACGTTTACCATTCCCTGGGGTACATTGGCTCCAACAAAAACATGCCCATGATCGCCAGAACCTATCATGGGGTCTACGAAATCTGTCAACCGCTGCGCTGTGCCAGATACCGCAAAAGCAAATGAAATGAAAATAAATGCGATTCGTTTCATAATTTAACGATATTAAAGTTAATTGCATGCAAAGATATGAAAATATTTTGTATCTTTGCCAGAGATAAAGTTAAAAAACATGAAACCGAGAGCCACCTACATTGCCTTTGATGCCGATGCCGTACAGGACACCGTGAACAGTAATTTGCACACGTTTCAGCAGTTGGACGAATGGCAAAAAAACCACCCCGACCGCTTTAATTTCGTAAATATGAACGAGATACATTTCTCGTCACAACACGATGATTTGCTCGAAACCACTACCAAGAGCCGTTTCCTGAAGCTCATGGCCGAGGCCGACAACCTGCTTGTAGTGGCCAGTCCTGTGCTGAACACCGAGAGTCATATCCTGAATTGGCAGATTTCGCGTTGTGTCAACCGTTTCCACCTGCCGGTAATCATTGCTTACGCGGGACTGACGGAACTGAACCAGGATAGCATACAAAAGTTCTGGACGTGGTTGCCCAACAAACCGCGCAAGTACATCGGACTGGACAGTGCCCGTATGGCTCACATCCCCCTGACTCGCGACAAGTTGGAACGTGCCCTGAACACATTCTCCGTCAGCGACCAGTTCTATCCTTGGGATTCCACCACGATATATTAGTTGAAAAGTATGGATTTATTCGCATTTCTCGATAAGTCGCCTGTGAACTTTCTGGCCGTGAGAACGCTGGCTGAGGCACTGACGCAAGCAGGATTCCGTCACTTAGAGCCCTCACAGCCTATACCCACGCTGAAGGCTGGCGACACATTTTTCGTCACCAAGAACGATTCGTCGCTCTACGCCTTTCGCATTGGGCGAAAACTCATGGCCGACGGTGGGTTCCACATCATCTGTGCCCACTGCGACTCCCCCACTTTCCGCATCAAGCCACAAGGCGAGATTCGATGCGAGGGAGGACTTGTGAAGCTGAATACCGAGGTGTACGGAGGCCCCATCCTCTCGACGTGGATGGACCGTCCGCTGTCATTGGCTGGGCGAGTAATCATGAGGGGGAAGGATGCTCTGCACCCAGAGACACGCCTACTGCACATCGAGCGCCCGTTGCTCGTCATCCCCAACCTTGCCATCCACTTCAACCGTCAGGTCAACGATGGGGTGAAGCTCAGCAAACAGAAAGACATGCTACCCATTTTGGGCATCATCCGCGAGCAGTTAGAGGGCGGCGTGCTCATGAACCTCATTGCTGAGGAACTGAAGGTGGAAATGCAGGACATTCTGGACTTCGACCTCTACCTTTATGATGCCACACCCGCCTGCCGCGTGGGACTGAACGGCGAGTTCATCAGCAGCGGACGGCTCGACGACCTCTCGATGGCGCATGCCGGACTGGAAGCCTTGCTACGTGCCGAACAATCGCCCGAGGTGACTCAGGTGCTGGCTATCTTCGACAATGAAGAGACGGGCAGTCAGACCAAGCAGGGAGCAGGTAGTCCGTTCCTGTCTGCCGTGCTGCAGCGCATTGTCTTGGCACAAGGCGGAAGTCAGGACGACTGGTTCCGTGCTGTGGAACAGGCCTTCATGGTCAGCGCTGACAATGCCCACGCCTGGCACCCCAACTACTCGGAGAAATACGACCCCACGAACCACCCGCAGATGGGTGGCGGACCAGTCATCAAGATAAATGCTGCACAAAAATATGCTACCGATGCCAACTCAGCAGCTGTCTTTGCCGAGGTGTGCCGTTTGGCAGGTGTGCCCTGTCAGTATTTCGTCAACCACAGCGATGTGGCAGGTGGAAGCACGCTGGGCAACATTCTGGCCGCCAGCCTACCTCTGCGCGGAGTGGACATGGGCAATCCCATCTGGGCCATGCATTCGTGCCGCGAGACGGGTGCTCTTGCCGACCACGATTTCTGCATCCGCGCCTTCACCCAATTCTATAATCTATAAGTCCTATAAGACCCATAAAGCCCATGTACTACATCAAGAAGACCTTTGAAATATCCGCCAGTCATCAGCTCAAACTTGATTACGAGAGCAAATGCCAGCAATTGCACGGCCACAATTGGATAATTACCGTACATTGCAAGTCGCGCGAACTGGACAAAAACGGCATGGTGGTGGACTTTACCCACTTGAAACGACTCTTCCGCGACCGGTTGGACCATACAAATCTCAACGAGATTCTGCCCTTCAACCCCACAGCTGAGAACATAGCCCGCTGGATTTGCGACCAAGTGCCACAGGCCTATCGTGTGGATGTGATAGAAAGCATGAATAACCAGGCCTCTTACGAGCGCGATGAGGATTAACGAAATCTTCTGTTCCATACAAGGCGAAGGGCGCTTCACGGGCACACCATCGGTCTTTATCCGCACCAGCGGTTGCAACCTGCGGTGCTCCTTTTGCGATACTCGTCATGAGGAAGGCTCGGAGATGTCAGTCCCCGAGATAGTGCAATCCGCCTCGTCCTACGCTCCACGCCATGCCGTCATCACAGGTGGTGAGCCTTCGCTGCAACAAGAACTTCCAGCACTTGTCGAGGCCTTGCATGATGCGGGGTTCTACGTGCAGATAGAGACTAACGGCACGCGCCTACTGCCCTCCACCGTCGACTGGGTTACCTGTTCGCCCAAGGTGCTTGACAAGACCGTTGTTCTGCAGCCTCACGAACTGAAAGTCGTCTTTCAAGGACAGGACATGCAACCCTACGAACAACTCTTTCACCCGCAGGTGTGGAGCCTGCAGCCCTGCGACACAGGCGATGCTGAGCGCAATGCCACCATCCTCACTGATGCCATCCACTACATCCTCCGCCATCCCCAATGGCATCTCAGCCTCCAAACCCACAAGCTCATCGGTGTCCGCTGATTAGATTGCAAGATTGCATATTGCATGCAATTTTTTTTGATGCAGGAAAGAAGTGTATTAAAAATATTATAAATATTTATTATAACTTATTATATATTAATACATTATATACTAATAATACATTTTATTTCCTCCTTTCTTCGCTCACTTGAAAAAAAACGAATGCAATATGCAATCTTGCAATCTAACTCCCCTCTCCCCTCTTCGCGCCCCCTCGCTGCAGAAATAGTAATCCTCCGCTACAAGAATAGTAATCCTTCGCCCGCAACATTACTAATCCTTTGCTGCAGGGATAGTAATCCTGTGGCTGGGAGATTGCGCTCTTACGGAGAGCCTATGGGGCTTATAGGACTAATGGGACTTATAGTGCCTATAGGGCGAAAGGGACTGTGGGAGAGGAGAAAAGTGGAGGAAGACTATGAGACTCTCGCTTTTTTTTCGTAACTTTACCGCGATAATTCTGAATTCATAAACTATCAAATCTAATATCAAGATGAAACTGAGACATTTCATTGTAGCACTTTTGATATTGCCACTGTCGGCATGGTGCCAGACGGACGTTACGAACCTGATTACGAACCCGAGTTTCGAGAACGATTGGACGGGCTGGGAACACAAGAATCTTGGACTGCAAGGCAACAGCGTCTTCGACATCAAGGCGGGCAGCGTCTATGCCGAGAAGTGGACGGGACGCGGTGGACAAGTGGGTTCTGCCAGCGCAAGTCAGGTGCTCAGTAACCTGCCCCCAGGCAACTACGAACTGACGGTTGCGGCACAGAACATACAAGAGGACACGCCAAAAGTCGCGAAGTCAGGAGCATGGATTTTTGCCGGCGATAACAAGACCGACGTGACTGTGCGCGACAACTACACCGTAGCCTTCACTTATGTTACGGGCGAAATCAAGATAGGATTTGAGGCCGTCAATGCAACGGGAAACTGGATAGCCTTCGACAACTTCCGACTGACATTTGTGGGCACAGACCTTAGCGACGAACTGGCAGAAACCATTCAGGCGGCAGCGGCTCTCTACGGCGAAGGCACGGGCAGGGAAGCCCAGCAGTTGGCCGACGCGCTGGAAACGGCACGCGAGGTAGCAGGAAAAGCTGAAGCTACCGGCGAGGAACAGGCCGAAGCCATAAAGACCCTGCTCAACGCAATGGACATCTACAAACGGGCGAACGCCAGCGAGGAGAATCCGCTGGACATGACCTCGCTGATAGTGAACCCCAGCTTCGAGACAGGCGACATGACAGGTTGGACTGCATCGAACCTTGCCACGCAAGGCAACGACGTATTCAACATCAAACAGGGAAGCATTTATCTTGAGAAATGGACTTGGCGAGGCAACACCGTGGGCGACGCGCGCCTGAGTCAGGTGCTGAGCAACATGCCCGCAGGACACTACCGCCTGATGGCTGCAGCACAGAACATTCAGGAGGACACACCCAGCAAGGAACAAACGGGAGCATGGATTTTTGCCAACACCCACCAGCAGGAAGTAACTGTCCGCAAGGACTATGCGCTCGACTTCGTGCTCGTCAGCAATCAATTGGAGATTGGTTTCAAAGCCGAGGGCGCTACAGGCAACTGGTTGGCAGTTGACAACTTCCGACTGCTCTACATCGGCGACAGTTCCGATGATGTGAAGACGGAGCTGACAGAGCTCATCGCACAGGCAGAGACTGTTGCAGCCACGAAGACGAACACAGCGGCTCACAATGCCCTGCAGACTGCCATCGACAATGCCAAGTTGCAACTCGAACAAGGCACTACGGACGACTGGGGCGAAGCTGCCAAGGAACTGGAAGCAGCCCTGAAGACGGCACAGACCTCGGCAGAAGTGTTTGCTCGTTTCTATCAGGCCATCACGGATGCCCAAAACGATATTGAGGGTTCAACTTCAGCCTTGAAGGAGAATTACCAGCAAGCCATCGAGGATGCCCTGACTGTGTACAACGACGATGCCACGACCGACGCTATGGCAGAGGCTGCCATCATTGCTCTTGCCGAAGCAGGCTTTGCCTTCAAGATAGAAAATGGTAAGGGCGAAGTGCCCACTGTGACCACCGACCCGCGCTTCATTCGTGGCGCAGTATGGGCTTTCGGACGAAGCACGGTAAAGGGCAGCAACATTATGGAGGAAGGCTTCTGCTGGGCTGAGAATCCAGACCCCAAGGTGACGGACAACCGCACGACAGAATACCTGAATCAGGCAGGCAAGATATACTGGCTACGCGACCTCAAGCCTGCCACTGTCTATTACATGCGCGCCTACGCGATTACTAAGGATTATGCTGTGGGATATGGCGACGTCATAAAGTTCGTGACAGTCCCCAAGGGAACCATCGGCTATTGGTACAACAACGGCGGCGACGAAGCCACCAACGAGAGGTTGAACTACGCCACAGAGCGCTCCATGAACTACTATTGGAACAGTCTGTCGAGCATTCACGGCTTCGGCATCACCGTAAACTACAGCCCAGGAACCCCAACTGCCGACTGCAGTTATGGCGGCTGGATGCGCGTGGGCGAGAGTTCGTCGTACCAGCAGATTGGCACCATCATGCACGAAGCCCTTCACGGCATCGGCGTGGGAACCCACGGAATGTGGTGGAACGGCGAGATGCGTTCGGGCGGCAACCGTGGTGTATGGCTTGGCGACCGCGTGACGGAGGCTGTGCGCTTCTGGGACAACAGCACGACGGCAGTCATCGACGGCGACGACATGCACCTTTGGCCATACGGCTGCAATGGAGCCCACGAGGACACACACAGCGACAACCTCTACTGCATGATGGGCATTCTGGCACAGGCCCTGAACGAGGACGGACTGCCCGGCTCGGGAGAAATCGGCTATGCCCTGCCCTATTATTCGCTGAACCACGAGGAGGGCGTGAAATACTACATCAAGAACGAGGACGAGAGCCACGGGCTCTACACCTCATATCTGGTGGAAACCTCCAATCACCAGTTGCAATGGGTGAGCATGAGTGCCGACCAGGCTGCCGCCGACGACAAGGCCGCATGGTATCTCACCTTCACTCCCGACAACCAATATTACCAACTGCGAAATGCGGGAACGGGTTACTACATAACCTACAACAGCGGCTTCAAGACGGTCAACCGCAGCAAACCTACCTCTGCCGACAACCTGCATCTGATGCGCGGACGCGTGGACGTGAGCGGTTATCGCGGCTACTACATCATCCACCCCGAAAGTTCAGCCAATCCTCCCGTGCTGTCGGCAAACACCAACAACAAGACGACGTCCACAGCCTTCAACATCGCCAAGAGTGCTACGACGCAGCGCTGGCTCATCCTGACAGGCGAGGAGGCTAAAGCGTTCGAGAATAGCACGTTGGATGTGTCGAAAGCCGAACTCACCAAACTGCTGGCACAACTCCGCAAACTGCCTGAAACGCCCCACACCGAGGACGTGGAAGGTGCTGACGAAAGCCTGAGCACCACACTCGGACAAATAGAGGTTGATGCCAACGCCGCTGCCAATCCCATCGAGATTGAGACACTCATCGCCCAGGCTCGCGAGGCAGGCAAGACCTTCTTGGAGAGTGTTTCGGCAACGGACATCGAACAGCCCTTCAACCTCACCTTCATGCTCCAAAACCCCGACTTCGACAAGGATGCCACAACGGGCTGGACTACCAATGACGCACCAGGCTACGGCGGGCAGGGCGCAGAGTTCTACGAGAAGACCTTCAACTTCTACCAGACCCTCAGCAACATGCCAGCAGGTGTCTATCAACTGCGCGTACAAGCCTTCCAGCGCCCAGGCGAGCCATCGGCAGTCTACACCCAGTACAAATCCAACAAACGCAACATCAGCACCCAAATCTACATCGGCAGCGCCTCGGCCTACGTCAAGCACATCTGCGACGACAGCCAGAAGAGTTCCCAGCACAGCGACGACAAGCAATTGGCAACGGGAGTGTATGTTCCAAACACCATGAACAGCTCTGCCAAGTACTTCTCGAAGGGACTTTACGACAACTTCGTAAACCTCGAACAAAGCACCTCGGGCGCCAACCTGAAAGTGGGCATACGCTCCACTAAGTCAGCCAGCTACTACTGGACCATGTTCGACAACTTCCGCCTCCTCTTCTTCGGCAACAACCACACCGTAGTGGGCGTGCAGGACATCAGTCTTGATGAGAACGAAGAGCTAAGGTCGAAGAATGGGAATGCCGTCTATGACCTCAGTGGGCGCAAGGTTGCCAAGCCCTCGAAGGGGCTCTACATCGTCGGCGGCAAGAAGGTGGTAATCAACTGAGGAAGCCCTGACGGCGCAGCGTGTCGAGAAGGACTGTTGAAAGGGCCTCGTTGTCGCGGCGGGTGTAGCGCAGGTCGGTGAACACCTGTGCCAGCGTCTCCTTGTGGTTTATCTCCACAAAATGCTGGTTCTCGGGTAGCGATTCCTTGAAGGTGTAGAATCGGTCGATGTCGGCAGCCGAGTAGTCGTGGTAGGTCTCGTTGTGCACGATGGCTTCCAAGGGCAGACGGTCGCTCTGTGCAGGCTCTTCGGCAGGCCAGCCGACAGTAAGCGTTGCAACGGGCATCACGAGTCGCGGCAACTGCAGTATGTCGATTATCTGCTGCGGCTGATAGACCGTAGTGCCAAGATAGCAAATACCAAGTCCGCGCTCCTCTGCCAGATTGCAGAACGTCTGGGTGAAGAGCAGCGCATCGGAAGCGGCATTGATGAAGCTGAGCACGTTGTCGTAGCCTGGGTCGGCCTTGCGCTCCTCGCACCAGCGAGTGGTACGGTTGAAGTCGGCACAGACGGTAAGCACCACGGGAGCCTCCGTCACCATAGGCTGCCCAAAGTGGCAAGGCGAGAGGCGGCGCTTCATCTCCTCATCGCGCGTAACGACCACGCTGTAGAGTTGCAGATTGCCCATCGTCTGGGTGCGCATTGCTGTGTCGAGCAGTTCGTTGAGCAGGGTCTCGTCAACAGGCTCCGTTGTGTACTTGCGTATGGTGCGTCTTGTTTTTACAGAATCGTTCATAGTTGGTCGGTTATTGGTTTTCGGCTTGCAAAATTAAGAAATTATTTTTAAATTTGTGGCTCGAACCACAATATTTACAACGATATGGAACAACAGATAACCGAAATCGCTCCTTTGGAAGTGACGGAGATACGTCCCGACATGCTGGAATGCGATGTAGTGCGCTTCCAGAACAACAAGGAAAAGTGGGTGGCTTTCGTGGGACTTCTCAACGAACAGCCATACGAGATTTTCACAGGTCTGATGGACGATGACGAAGGCATCTTGCTGCCCAAGAGCGTCAACCGCGGACGCATCATCAAGGTAGTAAGTCCTGACGGACACAAACGCTACGACTTCCAGTTCGAGAACAAGCGTGGCTACAAGATAACGGTGGAGGGACTGAACGAGAAGTTCAATCAGGAATACTGGAACTACGCCAAGCTCATCAGTGGAATGCTGCGCTACCGTATGCCCATCGAGAACGTGGTGAAGCTCGTTAGCTCCATGTCGTTGGAGGGCGATGCCATCAACACCTGGAAGGCCGGTGTGGCACGCGCCCTGAAGAAGTACATACCCGGACAAAGCGAAACGGATGAAGATATTTCTGAATGACATACGCCTGCACGCCTATCATGGTGTGATGGAGCAGGAACGGACTGTTGGCAACGACTTCCTCATTAGCGTCGAACTGGAAGCCGATGTGGAACGTGCTGGCGAAACCGACTGCTTGGAGGACACCATCAGCTATGCCGACGTGGCGCAGGTCGTCCGTCAGGAGATGGCTGTAGCGAGCCAACTCGTAGAACATGTGGCTACACGCATCGCCCGTCGACTGCTGCACGACTTCGTCAAGGCCCGCAGCGTCCGCATTCGCATCACCAAACTCTCCCCTCCCATCCCCTCGCTCGACTCCGCAGGAGCGGGAGTGGAGGTGATATTGAAGATTGAAAATTGAAGATTGAAAATTGAAGGCTGCGATTAAGCGAGAGCAGAGCGATGCTCGCATCAGCTTTGCCGAGCGGTAGCAGGCTCGAACGCGCTCGGCGACGATAGGAGACGCTTGCGTAGAGGAACGGAGCAAGAAGTTCAAAATTGAAAGGCCGAGCGCTTAACTCTTAACTCTTAATTCTTAACTCTTAATTCTTAACTTATAATATGGACGACAAGAAGATAATCTTCTCGATGGTGGGCGTAAGCAAGACCATCCAACAGAACCAGAAACAAGTACTCAAGAACATCTACCTCTCGTTCTTCTACGGAGCGAAGATTGGCATCATCGGTCTGAACGGGGCAGGTAAGTCCACGCTGATGAAAATCATCGCCGGACTCGACCAGCAGTATCAGGGCCAAGTCGTGTTTGCCCCTGGCTATTCGGTTGGCTATCTGCCCCAGGACCCTCAGCTCGATGACAAGAAAACGGTTATCGAAGTAGTTAAAGAAGGAGTTCAACAAATAGTAGATGCCCTCGCTGAATATGAGGAGATTAACAACAAGTTTGGTTTGCCAGAATATTACGAGGACGAGGACAAGATGAACCAGCTCTTTGCCCGTCAGGGAGAGTTGCAGGACATCATCGATGCCACCGATGCGTGGAACCTCGACAGTCGTCTGGAACGTGCTATGGATGCCCTGCGCTGTCCGCCTGCCGACCAGCTTTGCGAGCACCTCTCAGGTGGTGAGCGGCGTCGCGTAGCCCTGTGCCGCCTGTTGCTTCAGAAACCAGATGTACTTCTTCTCGACGAGCCCACCAACCATCTCGATGCCGAAAGCATCGACTGGCTCGAACAACACCTGCAGCAGTACGAGGGGACTGTCATCTGCGTCACTCACGACCGCTACTTCCTCGACGATGTGGCTGGCTGGATTCTGGAACTCGACCGCGGCGAGGGCATTCCTTGGAAGGGCAACTACTCATCGTGGCTGGAACAGAAGACCAAGCGCATGGAACAGGAGGAGAAGGTGGCCTCGAAGCGTCGCAAGACACTGGAGCGCGAGCTGGAATGGGTGCGCATGGCTCCCAAGGCTCGTCAGGCAAAGGGTAAGGCCCGTCTGAACTCCTACGACAAGATGTTGAACGAGGAACAGAAGGAACGCGAGGAGAAGCTGGAAATCTTCATCCCCAACGGTCCCCGCCTTGGCAACAAGGTCATCGAGGCTCACGGCGTATCGAAGGCATACGGCGACAAGGTGCTCATCAGGAATCTCGACTTCATGCTGCCTCCCAACGGCATCGTGGGCGTAATCGGTCCCAACGGAGCAGGCAAGACTACCCTGTTCCGCATGATTATGGGCTTGGAAACACCAGATAGCGGCACCTTCGAAGTGGGCGAAACGGTGAAACTCGCCTACGTCGACCAGAGTCACCACGACATCAAGGCCGACCAGAGCGTTTATCAGGTAATCAGTCAGGGCAATGAACTCATCCGCATGGGCGGTCGCGACATCAATGTCCGTGCCTATCTCTCGCGCTTCAACTTCTTGGGAGCCGACCAGGAGAAGAAATGCGGGGTGCTATCAGGCGGTGAGCGCAACCGCCTGCATCTGGCAATGGCGTTGAAGCAGGAAGGCAACGTGCTCTTGCTCGACGAGCCCACCAACGACATCGATGTCAACACCTTGCGTGCCCTTGAGGAAGGTCTGGAGAGTTTCGCAGGATGTGCTGTAGTCATCAGCCACGACCGTTGGTTCCTCGACCGTATCTGCACCCACATCCTTGCCTACGAGGGCGACGGACAGGTATTCTTCTTTGAAGGTTCCTATTCCGAATACGAAGCCAACAAGTGCAAGCGTCTGGGCATCGAGGAGCCCAAGCGCGCCCGCTACCGTAAGCTGATGGAAGACTAAGCGATACTACCCTTATGCGAAACTTAACACAAACATCATGAAACGCCTGTCACTTCTCATTCTTTCATTCTTTCATTTTTTCATTTTTTCATTTTCCGCCTATGGCCAGAGTTATCCCATTCAGCCCGTGCCGTTCACAAGTGTGAGCATCGGACAGGGCACGTTCTGGGGGCAGCGAGTGCAGGCTGCGCGCGACGTAACGGTGCCTTTGGCATTCAGCAAGTGTGAGAGCGAGGGACGATACAGGAACTTCGAGATTGCGGCGCTGCAGTTGCAGGGTAAGGGAATAGAAGACGCATCGCCTTCATTCAAGGAGAAGTTTAACGGTAACTGGAGCGAGATGAAGATTGGTGGTTTCTCGTTTGACGACACGGATGTGTACAAGACCATTGAAGGAGCCAGCTACCTGATGCAGACCTATCCCGACAAGAAACTGAAAGCGTATATTGACAGCGTTTTGGCAATCGTGGCTACGGCACAGGAACCAGATGGTTACCTTTATACAGCCCGCACGATGAACCCCAAGCGTCCACATGAGTGGGCAGGCATGAAACGATGGGAAAAAGAGGAGGAATTGAGTCACGAACTGTATAATCTGGGACACATGGTGGAGGGCGCTATCGCACATTATCAGGCTACGGGCGAGCGGACATTCCTCGACATTGCTATCCGCTATGCCGACTGCGTCTGCCGCGAGGTGGGTCCGAACGCAGGACAAGCATGTGTGGTGCCCGGTCATCAGATAGCAGAGATGGCACTTGCCAAACTGTACACGATAACTGGCGACAAACGGTATCTGGACGAAGCCAAGTTCCTGCTCGACTATCGTGGCAAGACTACCATCAAGCACGACTACAGTCAGGCCCACAAACCCGTCGTGGAACAGGACGAGGCTGTTGGACACGCCGTGCGTGCTGCCTACATGTATAGTGGAATGGCAGATGTGGCTGCGCTGACGGGCGATTCAGACTATATACACGCCATAGACCGCATCTGGGAGAATATAGTGGGCAAGAAACTTTACATCACAGGCGGCATAGGTGCCACGAACCAAGGTGAAGCCTTCGGAGGCAACTACGAACTGCCCAACATGACGGCCTACTGCGAAACGTGTGCTGCCATTGGAAACGTGTACGTAAATCACCGCTTGTTCCTGCTGCATGGCGAGTCGAAGTACTACGACGTGCTGGAACGCACGCTCTACAACGGAGTCATCTCTGGTATGTCCATCGACGGTGGTAAGTTCTTCTACCCTAACCCGCTGGAATCCGCGGGACAGCACGAACGAAAGGCATGGTTCGGCTGTGCCTGCTGCCCTTCGAACCTCTGTCGCTTCATACCCTCCGTGCCCGGTTACTTCTATCAGACTAAGGAACGCAACATCTATGTTAACCTATTCGGAGGAAATACTGCTAACCTAAAGGTCGGAGGCGAGAAGGTGACCCTCTCTCAGAAAACCAATTACCCGTGGGAGGGCGACATCCAGTTGACTGTAGATGAAAACAAGGCTGGAGAGTTCTCTCTGCGTATCCGCATCCCTGGTTGGGTGCAGAACAGTCCCGTACCCAGCGACCTCTACACCTACGCCGACGGCAGACAGCTCGGATATTCTGTCAAGGTCAACGGCGAAGATATGGTAAATGGTAAATTAGAAGATGGATATCTGGGCATCACCCGCAAATGGAAGAAAGGTGACAAGGTGGATATACACTTCGACATGGAGCCCCGACTGGTGAAGGCACATGCTAAAGTGGAGGCAGATCGCGGACGCATTGCCGTTGAGCGCGGACCACTGGTTTACTGTGCCGAATTTCCTGACAATCCATTCGACCTGGGCTGCATCCTGCTCAATCAACGTCCGGAATTCAAGACAGGTAATATATCTATTTCCAATCGACAGCTAACCACATTGGAAACAGAGGCACAGGTGCTGAGCTTTGACGAACAAGGAAAGTTAGCCACCAAGGACGTGCAGCTTAAACTGATTCCATATTTTGCCTGGAACCACAGAGGACGGGGACGCATGATGGTATGGCTGCCTTGGGAACTCAGTGCAGCAAAGGCCCTAAGCCGTTAGAACTGGAAGTAGATGAAGGGTTGCATCTCGGCTGTGATAAACTGGTAGGTTACGAACACCACGAGGATGACTATCAGCGAAATCACGGGCAACGGAAGGCGGGCAAAGACAATGCGATAGCGGCGCTTCCAGTCTGTTGGCAGCCAATGGATGACCATCCCAAAGAGGAAGAGCAGGAACACATTACGGTAGGCTACACACACATCCACAACATTCACGTCCCAGCGCGTGCCGATGGCATCTATCATTTCCTTGGCAATGCGCCAGGCTGTCTCGTTGGCTACGGCTGGGTCAAGGTTCGAGCCTGAACGGAAAAACAAGCGGGTGAAAGTGATGAAGGTGAAGGTGACGAGAATGCTCCATGCGTGTCCCAGCAACGGTGTCTTCATACCCAGCAATTGTCCGAACAGGTAACGCACCCATGCACTTACGGCAATAAACAGCGCGGCAATATACAGTACATTCATTAGTCCGCGCGCACCTGTAAGATACAGGGAGAGTGCCCACACAAGGACAAAAACGGAGGTTGTGGCAACAGCGCGTCGCAAGGGAGAGATGTCGCGCCAGAACTTATAGACAATCATACCCACTCCATTCAGTCCACCCCATATCATGAAGTTGCACGAAGCTCCATGCCACAAGCCGCCTAAGAGCATTGTAATCATGGCATTCATGTTGGCATAGATGTGGCGACGTTTCTCAGGATGTGTGTAGGCCGTCCATACAACCATCAGGAAGATAATGACGACGAGCAATGCTATCCACAGGCTTCCGCTCAGGATGAGTGCCGCCAACGTGATAATGGATATCCAGAAGTATGTGGCACCCGTCACATTGCGGTTTCCACCCAAAGGAATGTAGAGGTAGGTTTGAAGCCAACGGGAAAGGGATATGTGCCAACGCTTCCAGAAATTAGAACAGTTCTCTGCCTTATAAGGTGAGTTGAAGTTGAGCGGCAGGTGAAACCCCATCAACTGCGACAGGCCGATGGCAATATCGGTATAACCCGAGAAGTCGGCATAGACCTGTAGCGAATAGACAAAGATGGCCATGAGGTTCTCGAAGCCCGAGAAGAACTGGGGATTGGCAAAGACACGGTCGATGAAGTTGACAGCAAGGTAATCGGACAGGACTATCTTCTTAACGAGTCCATTCAGTATCCAGAAAATAGCAATGCCGAACTGCATACGGCTGAGGTTGTAGCGACGATAGAGCTGCGGAATGAAGTCGGATGCTTTCACGATAGGACCTGCCACCAACTGTGGAAAGAAGGAAACGTAGAAACCAAAGTCGAAGATGTTGCGAACAGGTTTTATCAGTCCCTTATATACATCCACCGTGTAGCTGATAATCTGGAATGTGTAAAACGAAATGCCTACGGGCAAGATGATTCTATCGACACTCCAGAACTGACTACCCGTAAGAACATTGCCTGCTTTTGCAGCAATATTCGTTACTTCGAAGTGTGTTCCAAAGAGCTGATTTACCATATCAGCGAAGAAGTAACTATACTTAAAGTAGCACAAGAGTGACAAATCGATAAATACACTAAGGGTCAACAAACTACGACGTTTCCATAATGATTTATCACGCAATGCATAGATACATTGTGCAATTGTGAAGTCTGTACAGGTAACCAGTATCAGTAAGCCCACGTAGAAACCACTCGTCTTGTAATAGAAAAAGAGGCTGACCAGAAACAGATAGGCGTTGCGAAGTATCTGCTGACGTCGGATAGGTGCAGAGGTTATCAGCGTGAAGCCAAAGAATACAATGCCGAAGAATACCCAGAACTGGAACTGGGTAAACAGGAGAGGTGTATTGGGGTCAAAGGCAAAGACACGTCCCAGAAAGTCGAGCACCATATTCATTCTAACCTTCTTTTGTTATAGTCGTTAAGCAGAGCGTTGAAGAGCAAATCGCCCCATAGTTCGTAGCCTGCAGCGGTGAAATGAATGTGGTCGCCCCGTTGTAAGCCCGCTCTTACCCAAACCGAGGAAGAACCCAATCCGCCCATCATGTCGAACACGTCGAACACAGCCCCTCCACACTCCTTTGCAAGTTGGTACATTGCCTGTTGGACATGGGGTGTGTTGCGATTGAAACGCTTGCGATAGCCCTTGACGTTGAGCCAGCAGTCGTTGTTCGTTACGAACACGAAAAAACATGAGGGGTTTACCAGCTGAATGCGTCGAATCAGTTCGCGATAGTTGTCCTTAAATCGTTCCGCATCGAATTTCTGAGGCAGGACATTCGCATCATTAATTCCAATGCCGAATACCACCAAGTCTGGTGGCAGCAGGGAAAGTTCTTCAACGAACTTGGTGCAGCGGAGCCACGAAGGAACAGCCGCACCGTTAATGCCAGATGCTGTATAGGAGATTCCTTCAGCATCGCTTTCGGGCAAAATGCCTCGAACGCGGAATCCGGCTTCGTTTTGACGGACACCTTGAAAGGCAAACATGCATGTGTCGGTTCCAGATGGGATGTCGAAACAATAGCCGATTTTTTCGTCTGAGGGATTCGGAAATATCGTGTCTCCACCACACAGCAGAACAGGCGTGACATCGCTGGACTCGGCCTCTCCCAAAAGACGGAGGTGTGAGGGCGCCCAAGGCTCAAGGCTGCACAAGGAAAGAACGAGGCGGGCCGAGGCATCGCGCGTTGAAACTTGTGCCCCGCTCAATCCCAATGGTGCTTCCAACTCTGATGCCAGGCAACGCTGTCCTGTCCACAACCCCTTGGTCGTAAGGTAATAACTCTTGGGAGCATTCGTGCGTAAAGCAGAGAAAGGGAACAGTAATCCCCTGTCGCCAACTGCCGTTGGATACATGTTTGCCAAGTTCGTGCGTACACGATGGGAAAAGAAACCTGCTTGGACGTGGCTGCCCCCAATGTGTAATATATTCACACGACCTTCTCCTTCGTTGAGCAAACGATTCAGTTTGTGATGAAATGCAGTAAATAGTGTGTCTGTGCCCGGAAAGTGCAAAGAGTCTTTTCCAGCTTCAGTGTGCAGACAAGGGTATTCGCCGATTTCAAGGGGAGCAAAGTGCACTTGCCCCATCAGCGGACTAACGGCCAGCAACAGTATTATGATGAGTCTGATTCGTATCATTCTGTAATGTATCTTCAGGTAATTCTTCTTTATCCAGTCCTAAACGGAATCGATAGTAGCGATAATAGTTGTCTATCGTTTTGCCCAAGATGTCGCCAATTCGCTTTGCACCAAGAGGTGTGAAATGGATGTAGTCCTCGCCTGCCAGTTGTGGACGGGCATTCACCCACTTTACCATAGAACCACGCCCACCCATCACGCGGAACATATCCCAGAAAGCTACCCCACTTTCCAAGGCTGCATCACGCAGGGAATCGACCACCTGGGGCAAGTGTGGATAGGTGTACATCGTCTCGCCGTCGCCTGTCGCCATATCCGAAGGACCGACATAGATGATTCGCGACTGAGGAGAGATGCGTTTCAGGTAGGCTATTTGTGCCTTCATCTGTTGTTTGTAGTTCGAGATAGACTTTCCCGACTTCAGGTAGGGCATGGAGTTCCCGCCATAGGCTAATAGGATGAGCGCTACCTGATTCGACTTGAAGAAGGGAGCGAATGTGCTGTTGTCCAACGAGGTGAAATGTGTCCCTGATGCGCCTCTCATGGCGATATTATCTAAGGAAACACCGCTGGCCCCGTCTATCATGAGGCCAAAGACCTCCATTTGTCCAACAGCCTTGACAACGGCACGTGACGTGCTGGCGGGCAACATTGTGGTAAAAATACGCATTCCCGTGAATGTGGAATCTTGCGAACAGTTCATCTCGCACAGGCTGTCACCTTGAACAACATAAAGCGACCCCGTGCCAGCCATCAAGACGGAAATCTTTCGAAATGAGGCGCAATGCGGAAAAGACTTGCCTCCAATGGCCGAAAGCGTGAAGGTGGCCGAACCATTGACCTCTGCCACTTGAGACAAAGGGCCGATTCGGCTGTTCTGGACGCGTTCGGCTCCAAAACCGACACGTCGGTTCAGTTCGGGCCACGTGGCCACATGGGCAGTTGTGGTTGAGATGGTTTGTACGGCTGGCAGCAGGCCAGCACCATTTCCGCCGAACTCATGCTGCAACTGTTCGCGCAAGACGTCTGTAATTCGGTCGCACTCTATTTGCGAGTCACCGAAGAACATGATGCGCATGGGCTGACTGCCAGCATTCAGCAGGGCATTGTAGAAGGGGTCGAGATAGGTGATGTCATCTTCAGGAAGATAGAACCGTGCGGGATTATTCTCTATATCTGCCAGGAATGTGGAGTCCTTGGCAGCATGCAGGGCGGCAAGTCGCATCTCCAGCAGTTCCTCGGGCGAAAGGGTGTCGGCTTCGGCTATCTCTTCTTCTACGGCTTCTGTCGGCGCTCCACCCATCACAGAACTTATGGAAGGGAATTCCCACAGGACGCTCCCGAACTTAATCCCTTCGCGTGGAAACAGGATGGAGACAAGTGCTAATCCTATAAAAATAGATACAATGAAAAGGAATGTCTTATAGGATTTCATTGCTTATCTGTCAACATGTTTATGGTGGTCACTTTCCATTTATTCCCATTTCGTGTCAGCTCCAATAGGAAACGACAATCTTCGATGCGACCCGTTTGACCAATACTGTCGAGGATGAGCGCATTGTTGGCAGAGACTGCTATCTTGCAAACGGCATCCTCCTGTTCTGTATTTTCAGCGCTGACGGTGGGGATGTTTTCTTGTAACAATTCCCGTTCTGCCTGAGTCAGATTCGATATTCTCCACCTCACTTGTTCAACGACCTCGGACGACGCTAAGGACTCCATTTCTGTCAGGTTGCAATCAAGATATGCCTTTAATGCACGTTCTGCCGTCAGTTCTGCCTTTGATTTCTCCTTACAAGAGACCAATGCCAGCGAAAGAAATGTTATAATGACTAAAAACTTGCTCATTTCTGTTCATATTTTGCGCAAAGGTACAAAAAAGTTGAAAGCTGAAAGTTGAAAGTTGAAAGATTTTTCGTATTTTTGCACGCGAAAATAAACTAATCATGATAAAATTCCTTTGCTTGGGGAGTGGCAGCAGTGGCAATTGCTATTTCCTCAAGACCGAAAAATGTAGTATTCTCATAGACGCTGGAATCCCTGTACGAACGCTGAAGAAGACGCTTCGTGACTTTGGCTTTTCGCTGGAGGCCGTAGATGGTATCTTCATCACTCACGACCACGCCGACCACATCAAGGCCGTAGGGAATCTGGCCAACGACATGGGGAAACTCATCTATGCCACAGAGAAAGTGCATATTGGCATCAACAACAACTACTGTACAACGTCGAAGGTAACGGAGCCCAGCCGACGCTATCTCTACAAGGGTGAAACCACCTTGGTCGGGGATTTGCGAATCACTCCTTTTGAGGTATCGCACGACAGCTCGGACTGTGTCGGTTATAAGATTGAGCAGGGCGACCTGACCTTCTGTCTAGCAACAGACGTGGGCGAAGTGACCTCAATCGTGGCGAAGGCAATTGAAGAGGCAAACTATCTTGTGCTCGAAGCCAACCACGACGAGGAGATGTTGCAACAGGGTCCCTACCCCGCCTATCTGAAAGGCCGCATACGTTCCAACCGCGGACACTTGTCGAACTATCAGTGTGCCAATGCCCTGATAACATACGCATCGCCCAAGCTACGGCAGGTTTGGCTTTGTCATCTCAGCGAGGAGAACAACCATCCTGAACTGGCTCGCAAAACCATCGAGACTGTGCTGAGAGGCTATGGAATCGTGGTGGGTGCCGACTTCAAGATGGAAGTGCTCAATCGTCAGACCCCAACTGGAGTATTTGATTTGGATTAAACGATATGAACGAAGATAATTTCAACAACCAATTCTCCTTCATTGCCGACTTTGAAGGGGACATTAACCAATTGACGGAACAGCAGATTCCCCCTGTAATCCCCATATTGCCGCTGCGCAACCTGACGCTGTTCCCTTGCGTGATGTCGCCCGTCAGGGTTTCGCGCAAGAGTTCGCTCAATCTGGTTAAACAGGCTTATAAGACGGGGGCATTCATCGGTGCCTTCTCCCAGAAGGATAGTAACGAAGAGGACACAGCCTCTGCCGAGTTGAACGAAATCGGCGTGGCGGCTCGTGTGGTGAAGTTGCTGGACATGCCCGACGGACAGATTACCATCATCCTGCAGGCCGCCTGTCGCATCTTCTTGGGGAAAAGGACGCAGACGAAACCATATATCATGGCCGAGGTGGAGCAACTCAAGGAGTTCTACCCCGAGCCCGGCGACATAGAGTTCCGCGTGTTGGTAGATACCAGCCGCAAGCGTGCCATTCACCTGATTGAGAGCAACGAAGACCTGCCCAACGAGGCCAAGTACGCCGTGATGAACATCACAAACGACTTCTTTGTGGTCAACTTCCTTTGTACCAGTCTGCCCTTGTCCGAAAGCGACAAGCAGGAGATGCTGCGGATGGCCATCGTCAAGGAGCGCACGGCCAAGCTCATTCAGAGCATCAACGCGGCACAGTCGCTGGTGAACATGAAGAACCGAATCCTGCAGCAGACCCACGTTGACCTTAACCGCCAACAGCGCGAATGGTTCCTGCAACAGGAAATAAAGAACATTCAGGACGAACTGGGAGGGCCGAACTCGACTCGCGATACAGAAAACCTTCGCGCCAAGGCCGACAAGAAGAAGATGCCAAAATATGCCCGTGAGACTTTCGACAACGAGTTGGGCAAATTGGAACGCATCAATCCCCAAAGCCCAGATTACAACGTAGAACTCAACTATCTTCAGACCATTCTTGAACTGCCTTGGGAAGAATACACCCAAGACAACCTGAACATACAGAATGCCGAACGTGTGCTCAACAACGACCACTACGGCATGGAGAAAGTGAAGGAACGCATTCTGGAACACTTGGCCATACTGAAACTAAGGGGTGACATGAAGTCGCCCATCCTGTGCCTCTATGGTCCTCCGGGCGTGGGTAAGACCTCACTGGGCCGTAGCATAGCCTCTGCCCTGAAGCGCAACTATGTGCGGGCATCGCTGGGCGGTCTTCACGACGAGGCAGAGATTCGCGGACATCGTCGCACCTACATCGGAGCAATGCCCGGACGCATTCTGAAGAACATCATTAAGGCTGGCTCGAACAATCCCGTCTTTATCCTCGACGAAATTGACAAAATCGGCGGTATGACGGTGAACGGTGACCCCTCGTCGGCATTGCTTGAAGTGCTCGACCCGGAACAGAACTCAACCTTCCACGACAACTTCCTTGACATGGATTACGACTTGTCGAAGGTTATGTTCATTGCCACCGCCAACGACATCAGTCAGATTCCCCGCCCCCTGCTCGACCGCATGGAACTGATAGAGGTAACAGGCTACTGTACGGAGGAAAAGATAGAGATTGCACGCAAGCATCTTATCAAGAAAGCCAAGGAAAACAACGGCATGAAGGACCGCAAGGACGTGAAGATGACAAAGGCTGCCATCGAATACCTTATTGAACATTACACGCGCGAGAGCGGCGTCCGTGGGTTGGAGAAGCAGTTGGAGAAGATTTTCCGCAAGATGGCCCTCAACATTGCCCGCGATGAGGATTTCAACGAAGGCAGCATTGATGTCGAAACCGTGAAGAGTCTTTTGGGCAAAGAACCCTTCAACCGCGACATCTATCAAGGCAATGGCTACGCTGGCGTCGTCACAGGCTTGGCGTGGACCAGCGTGGGAGGTGAGATTCTGTTTATCGAGACAAGCCTCAGTCGCGGTCAAGGCAGCAAGCTGACCATCACGGGCAACCTGGGCGACGTGATGAAGGAGAGCGCCATGCTCGCCCTTGAGTACATCAAGGCCCACGCAGAGCAGATAGGTATTAGCAAGGACATTTTCGAGCATTGGAACATTCATCTTCACGTACCCGAAGGTGCGACTCCGAAGGATGGTCCCTCAGCGGGCATCACAATGGCAACATCTATGGCCTCGGCCCTCACCCAGCGGAAAGTGCGCCGTAACTTGGCGATGACTGGTGAGATTACGCTTCGTGGCAAGGTGCTGCCTGTGGGAGGCATCAAGGAGAAGATATTGGCAGCCAAGCGCGCCGGCATCCGCGAAATCATCATTTGTCAGGACAACCGCAAAGACATTGAAGAAATCCCTGAGATGTACCTGAAGGGTGTCTCGTTCCATTATGTCGAGACTGTGCAGGACGTCTTCGACTATGCCCTGCTTCAGGAGAAGGTTGCCGATGCGATTGACTTTGTCATCCCTGAGAAAAAGGATTAATAAACAAAGTAAAAAGGATTGTTTTGAACTTTGAACTACTAAAGACCGACGATAAGACACAGGCCCGAGCCGGTGTCATCACCACCGATCATGGCCTGATAGAGACTCCCATCTTCATGCCCGTCGGGACGGTGGGCAGCGTAAAGGGTGTCCTGCAGCGCGACCTGAAGCAGGAGGTCGGAGCCCAAATCATCTTGGGGAACACCTATCATCTTTATCTTCGTCCGGGAACGGAAATTCTTGAACAGGCAGGCGGACTGCACCGATTCATCAACTGGGACCGTCCGATGCTGACCGACAGCGGAGGCTTTCAGGTGTTCTCCCTTACGGGTATTCGTAAGCTGAAGGAGGAAGGCTGCTACTTTACCAGCCACATCGACGGCTCGAAGCATTTCTTCTCGCCAGAGCGTGTGATGGACATCGAGCGGAGCATTGGTGCCGACATCATGATGGCACTCGACGAGTGTCCCCCAGGAACCAGTGACTACGACTATGCCAAGAAGAGCCTGGGACTGACCCATCGCTGGCTCGACCGCTGCTGGAAGCGTTTCCAAGAGACAGAACCGAAGTATGGTTATCAGCAGAGTCTCTTCCCCATCGTTCAGGGGTGTACCTTTCGTGACCTTCGCACCCAGTCGGCTGAGTTCGTTGCAGAAAAGGGAGCCGACGGCAATGCCATAGGCGGTCTGGCTGTTGGCGAACCGGCAGAGGTGATGTACGAAATGATAGAGGTGGTGAACGCGATACTTCCCAAGGACCGTCCTCGCTACCTGATGGGTGTGGGCACTCCTGCCAATCTGCTCGAAGGCATCGAACGCGGTGTGGATATGTTCGACTGCGTGATGCCTACGCGAAACGGGCGCAACGCCATGTTGTTCACTTCCGAGGGCATCATGAACATGCGCAACAAGAAGTGGGAAACTGACTTCTCACCCATCGACCCTAACGGAACGGCCAGTGTCGATACGTTCTATTCGAAGGCTTATCTGCATCATCTCTTCAAAGCACAGGAACTGTTGGCAATGGAGATTGCAAGCATTCACAACCTCTCGTTCTATCTTTGGCTGGTGAAGGAAGCTCGCAAACATATTCTCGACGGCACGTTCTCAAGTTGGAAAGCCGTAATGATGCGCCGCGTGACTAATAGGTTGTAATATGAAGTTGAGACCACCATTCCTGAAGCGCATTGACACTTACATCATAAGTAAGTTTCTTGGCACGTACTTCTTCTCCATCCTGCTCATCATCAGCGTGGCGGTGGTCTTCGACTATAACGACAACATCGACAAACTGACACAAAACGGTGCTCCTTGGCAAGAGATAGCAGAGTACTACCTAAACTTCGTACCCTACTATGCCAACCTGTTCTCCTCGCTGTTCGTCTTCATTTCCGTCATCTTCTTCACCTCGAAGTTGGCAGGCAATAGTGAAATCATTGCCATCATCAGCGCGGGTATCAGTCTGCGGCGTCTCATGCGCCCCTATCTGCTGAGTGCTGCCGTCATTGCTGCCATCACGCTTTATCTCGGCTCCGAGGTCATTCCCCATGGCTCGGTGGTTCGCTTGGAGTTCGAGAACCAATACAAACGCCGCAAGAAGAACGCCACTTACGCCGACAACGTGCAAATGCAGGTTGACACGGGCGTGATAGCCTTCATCGAGCACTTCGACGGGCCGTCTAAGACGGGATATCACTTCCAGCTCGACAAGTTCGAGAAAAAGAAACTCGTTTCCCACCTGACGGCTTCCAGCATAACTTACGACTCGCTGTCCAGCGAACGCTTTCATTGGAAGATACACAACGCAAACATCCGCGACCTGCGAGGCATGAGAGAGCGCATAACCCACCACGACCTGCTGGATTCGGTTATCATCATGGAGCCCAGCGACTTCCTTTCCACGCGAAACTTCGAAGAGACGATGACGAACAAGGAACTGCTGGAGTACATCGACCGGGCACGAATCCGCGGAACAGGGAAACTGAAACCGTTCCAAGTGGAATACTACAAGCGCTATGCCTCGGGCTTTGCCGCCTTCATCATGACCGTAATCGGTGTCTCGCTTTCCAGTCGCAAGCGCAAGGGAGGCATGGGCTTCTCGTTGGGTGTCGGGCTGGTGTTGAGCGTTTCGTATGCCTTCTTCCAGGCCGTGACGGCAGGCTTTGCCACGAACGCCAACGTGCCGCCTCTGATTGCGGTATGGCTGCCTAATATTGTATTCTCAGGCATTGCCTATTACCTTTACAAAAAAGCACCAAGATAATTTTATGGACTTCTACGATTTGGATCTCAGCGATAGCGTCCTCGACGCACTCGACGATATGAACTTCACGGAAACGACTCCCATTCAGGAGCACGCCATTCCCCCCATATTGGAGGGCCGCGACCTGATTGGCGTTGCGCAGACGGGAACGGGCAAGACGGCAGCCTACCTGCTGCCCGTGCTTTCCAAGTTGAGTGAGGGGGACTATCCTCAGGACGCCGTAAACTGTGTCATCATGGCTCCCACACGTGAGCTTGCCCAGCAGATAGACCAAGCCATGCAGGGTTTCTCCTACTACTTGGACGACATCAGTAGCGTGGCAGTCTATGGTGGCAACGATGGTATCCGCTATGAACAGGAGAAGCGTGGGTTCGACACGGGTGCCAGCATCATCATTGCCACACCTGGCCGACTTATCAGCCACATGGCGCTGGGCAATATCGACCTTTCGCGTGTGTCGTTCTTCATACTTGACGAGGCCGACCGAATGCTGGACATGGGATTCTCGGAGGACATCATGCAGATAGAACGCGAGTTGCCCAAGAACCGACAGACCATCATGTTCTCGGCTACGATGCCCGACAAGATTGTGGAGCTGGCGAAAACCATCCTGCACGACCCTGTGGAGGTTTCGATTGCCATTTCCAAGCCTGCCGACGGCATACACCAAAGTGCCTTCATCTGCCACGAGACGCAGAAGATGGGGATTATCAAGTCGCTGTTCGGCGAACGCAAACCCGAGCGCGTCATCATCTTTGCGGGTTCGAAGTTAAAAGTGAAGGACTTGGCCATTGCCTTGCGTCGCGAGGGCTTCAACGTAGGGGCAATGCACAGCGACCTGACACAAGCTGAGCGCGACGAAGTTATGTTCCGTTTCAAGAGTCAGCGCGTCAATGTGCTCGTAGCGACGGACATCGTGGCTCGCGGCATTGATATTGACGACATCCAACTGGTGCTGAACTACGACGTTCCCCACGATGCCGAGGACTATGTTCATCGCATCGGGCGAACGGCCAGAGCAGGTGCCGAGGGACAGGCCGTTACGTTAGTGAGCGAGAAGGACCAGCCGCTGTTCCGCGACATCGAGCGTTTCCTGGAGCGCGAAATCACGAAGCGTCCCGTGCCGGAAGAGCTGGGCGAGGCTCCTGCCTACCGTGGGGGCTCGAACAAGAAGTCGAAGGGCAAGGGCCGCAGAGGTCACGGAGGCCGTGGAGGCAACAAAAGAAAGCCCCAAGGCGATAGGCCCCGGGGCAAGTCTAATGGTCACAAGCGTCGCCGACCTAAGCAATCGCAATCTGGCGACTAAGTTTCACTTCCTCTTTCTTCAACTTTGGCAGTTCGATGGTCAGGATTCCGTTCTCGACCTTGGCTGCTATGTGCTCGCGGTCAACATCGTCAGGCAGTGAGTAGTTCTGTTGGTAGTTTGTGTACGAGAACTCGCGACGCAGGTAGTGTTGCTTCTTGTCCTCCTCCTTGTGTTCCATCTTATTCTCGATGGCCAGCGACAGGTTGCCCTCGTCGGTGATATGGATGCGGCAGAACTCTTTTTTGATACCCGGAGCTGCCACCTCCATTGTGTAGGCCTCGGGGCTTTCCTTTACGTTGACTGCGGGAGCAGTTACATTGGTGTGCGGCATTACGTCGTTGTTCATGAATTCGTCGAACACTGTTGGGAACCAACTGTTTCTAAACATTACTGGTAACATGGTTTTGTCCTCCTTTTGTTTTAATGGTTTAACTAATGTTTCTGCCCAAGGAGAGACAAGCAACGTGCCAGTAGTGCCGATGGCGACATTCTGTCCACAAGTGGCGAACAAATGTCACCTTTCGCGCCAAAATGTTTCCTAACGGATGGATTTCAGCCAGCGGAAGAGGTCGTCGAGATTGTAGTCGGCCTGCTTCCCACGGTTCCAGGCGAGGGCAAAGCTGACGTCCTTGCCAGCATCGGCCAGCCGCTGCGCCAGGTTTATGGAACTGGCATAAGGAGGCTGTGTGCAGAACAGGCCGTGACGAATGTACCAATGGGGGGCTACGGAAGCACGTTTGTCGGCAATGTAACTGAGATAATCGACTGGACGTGAGGCGACAATCTCCATCGCCTTCAGAGACTGTTCCTTGCTGGATACGTAGTTGCGGAAGGCGTCGAGGTCAACATCGGCGATGCGGTCGGTCAGCTGTCCCTTTGCCCTAATGTAGCGAGGTCCGCCGGGACGTGCCGCTGGCGTGGGAGGATAGTAGGTGTGGAAGGCGAAGCCAAGTGAATCGGGCAGTTCCCCACCCTCGTCGACAAATCGCTGGGCGGCTGCGATGATGGCTGACTTCTGCTGTTGTTCGTCGCACTCCTTGCCAAAGCCGTTGGGATTGTAGCAAACGACGGCGAAGACATTGTCGCGTGCCTTGGCAGCTCCCATCTTGCCGACAGCGGTCTCGTAGTCGGGATGGTTGGCGGTGAGTCCCACGAGGGCACTCATGTAGGATGATTCCAAGTCGGCGTCCACGACAATACGTTCGGCAGAGCCCATCATACGCTTGTCGTTGTAGCGAAGGTAGCGCACGACGGCCTTCATGTCCTGTATGGGACGTTCGCTCATGAGGCACAGGCAGATGCCTTCCTTCAGGGCGCGGCCCGTGAGGCCACGAGTGCGCGGATGGCACAGGTCGGGACTGAGTCCGGCACGGAACAGGATGGGCGACTGCTGCGTTGCCCCCTCGGGTACGAAGAAGTTGAAGTATTGCTCGGAGGGCGTTTCCGCGTTGGTTGCATAGCGAATCTCGGTGTAGGCCGTATAACGAACCACACTGCCGTCGAGCAACGTCAGTTCCTTGGCCTCGCCCTTTGTCTTGAAGTCCAATGCCTTGTCCTTGGCTGAGACACACGATGCCATAGCCAGGAGGACGAGAGAAAGTGAAAGAATCCTTTTCATGCTGTTCCTTATATTATATAATGTATAGAAGCGATTAAAACATTGCAAAAATACAAACTTTCTGCGACAAAAACGTCAACAATGCGAAGTATTTTTGCAAGCCTCTCGTCCCAAAGTTCCGCCATCGGCGATGAACGTACATCCATCGGCGGTGAATGTGCAGCCATCGGCGATGAATGCACGGACGTCGGCGATGAATACACTTTCCCTCGTGTGCCTTGCAAGAATGGGACGTGAGGTTTGCAAATTATCGTCACATCGTTTGCATTTTGGCATCGAGAGTTCACATTTTTTTTGTACTTTTGCAGGCGTATGAACGTCATTGCACACATCGAGAACGATTTCGACACCAAGTTTGGCGTGCCGCGTCAGAGCGGCCTGGTGGATGCTGTGGAAAGCCGCATCGTCTTTGAAGAAGGCTACCGCAACGTCGAGTCGCTACGTGGCTTGGAAGGCTTCTCCCACATCTGGCTCTTGTGGGATTTCTCCGAAGCCCACCGCCAGGAGTGGTCGCCAACGGTCAGGCCTCCGCGCCTTGGAGGCAATCGCCGCATGGGAGTCTTCGCAACGCGTTCGCCCTTCCGTCCCAATCCCATCGGCCTGTCCTCCGTCCGCATCACGCGAATCGAACTTTCGACCCCTCGCGGACCAGTCATCTATGTGGCTGGAGCCGACCTTATGAACGGCACTCCGATACTGGACATCAAGCCCTACCTGCCGCACATCGACTGCCACCCTGAGGCTACTGCCGGCTTTGCCCAGCAGACGGCCCAGCAGCAAGAGTTGGAAGTCAGGGGGCTGGAAAAGCTGAGCGGACGGCTCGACAACAGGCAACTGGAGGCCCTGCGCCATATTCTGGCAGCCGACCCGCGACCTCACTACCACGACGACCCCACACGCCGCTACGGCATGAGCTACGGCGGAATCGACATCCGCTTCACGGTGAATGGCTCCACGCTAAGCATCGTTGCAGAGGACTGAAAACGAAGCTCGTGCGATTTTCGGCTGAGACGTAGGAGGTTTGAAAGTTTTTTTGTATCTTTACCCCCGCAAACCTTAAATAAGAAGCAAAAAACATTATAAACAACTAAAACTATGTCGAAAATGAAAAGAATCTTACTCACGCTCCTGGGCGTGATTCTGGCTCTTAACTTGTCGGCTGCTCCCCTCACCCGCGAGGAAGCCCGACTGCGAGCCATCAATTTCATGAAGAAGACGACGGGTAACCTGGAAATGGTGCCCATCAACAACCGCGCAAAGCTGGCCCCCCGCCGCTCAAAGGCGTCGTCAGCCGAGCTCGACCTCTACTACGTGTTTAGTCGCGGCGAGGGCAAAGGCTTCGTCATCGTATCGGGCGACGACCGCACACAGGCCGTCATCGGATATACCGACGAGGGCGACTTCGACTACAGCCAACTGCCAAGCAACATGCGCTTCTGGCTCGACATGCGCGAGAGCGAACTCCTTGAGCTGAGCACCACGCAAGGAAGCATCCAAGCCAGCAGAAGAGTACAGGTGCACGACCGGATCGAAACTTTGGTCACCACCCGCTGGAACCAAGGCAGCCCCTACAACGACGAATGTCCGGTCTATTGGGACGGTAGACGCTCCGTGACAGGTTGTGTGGCAACGGCAATGGCACAGGTCATGTACTTCCAGCGCGCCAAGTCCGTGAGCGAGACACAAGCCGAGATTCCAGCCTACACCGCTGCAAACAACGACCCCAACTATGGTCGCCTCAGTGTAGCCGGAATACCCGAACACTCCCCCATCGACTGGGACAATATGACGGACACATACTCCAGTAGCTCCACAGCAAAGCAGAAGAAGGCCGTAGCCCAACTGATGCACTACTGCGGCGTATCGGTAAGGATGGACTACACCAGCAGTTCGTCGGGCGCCTACTCAAACGACGTTGCCACAGCCCTCGTGAAATACTTCGGCTACGGCAGCTCGGTGCAGTACGTCGCACAAAGCGGCTACAGCAACGATGAATGGGACAAGCTCCTCTACAACGAACTGGCGCAAGGCCGTCCCTTCTACCTGAGCGGACACAACGACAGCGGCGGTCACGCCTTCGTCTGCGACGGATACGACGGCAACTATTGCTTCCACATCAACTGGGGATGGGGCGGCAGCAGCGACGGCTACTACATGCTCACCAAGCTGAATCCCGGCTCTCAGGGCATCGGCGGCAGCGACGGCGGCTACAGCAACGGCGTGAATGCCGTCATCGGATGCGAGCCCACCAACTACGGCTCCAATGCAATGCCCATCAGTCAGGCAGCAGTCAAGAAGATATGTATCGAGCAGTGGGACACCAACGGCGACGGCAAGTTCTCGTACGACGAGTGCGAAGCTGTTAGGGATTTGGGCAAAGCCTTCACAGGAAAGAACATTACCGAGTTCCCCGAATTGTACAACTTCAAGGGACTGGACAGCATTGGCGAAGACGCCTTTGCAGGTTGCACCAAGCTGACTACGGTGAAACTGCCCCGTAACCTCAAGACCATTGGCAAACGCGCCTTTGCAAAGTGTACCAAGCTGAAGACGTTCACCTTCCCCGAAGGCATCACAGCCATCGGCGACAGCGCATTTGCCGGCTGCAAGGTGCTGCCCAAGCAGGAACTGCCCTTGGGGCTGTCACGCATCGAAGACAATACCTTCGAGGGTTGCGAAGCATTCACCACCGTCACCCTGCCCACCAAAATCAACTACATCGGCACAAATGCCTTCAAGAGATGTACCAAGCTTAACACCTTCACCTTGAAGAGCATCACCCCACAGGGCATAGTCCTAGGCACCGATGTCTTTGCCGAAACCAACCTCAGCGAGGCAACCCTCGTCGTACAGCAAGGCTTGGGCGAATACATGAGCACAGCCAGCCAATGGAAGGACTTCGGAACCATCTACGAGGAACGAACCCTCGCACAGGGCAACTTCGTCACACTCGAAGTCAACAAGCCCTTCTTCCTATATAATATAGGTATGGGTTACTACATGAACAAGGGCGAAGCCTACGGCACTCAGGCTGTAGTGGCCAGCGAGGATCAAACGCCTATGAGATTCGAGTTCCGCAGGTCGGATTCGATGGGAGAAGGCGTCTATTACCTCTATTCCGATGATACCGGAAACACAGGTCACGTTCTCTTCCGCACCACATCTGACGGCAAGGTGGGCTCAGGAGTCAAAGCCTGCTTCGTTGACGGCGATAACAGCAAGGTGACCTCTACCAAGACCGCCCTGTGGAAGGTAGCCCTCGTGGAAGGCAGCGACAACATCTACACCCTGCAGGTTCCCAGCGGACAGACGGGTTACAAGGCAGGCCAGTACCTGGGAGTACAGCCTGACCACGCCAGCAACGCCGCTTCCCCCACCTATGGACTTTACTACGACATCGCCTATGAGGCCTATTCCGAGAACTGCCAGTGGATGTTGGTTCCCTACGACGAAGAGGCCATCAACACACACTCCATCGCACGTCAGTTGAAGAACCTGATTGAAATCGGCAAGAGCAAACGTGTGGACTACGAAATGGAGAAGGCTGTCTATGACAACTTCCGCAGCACCCTGGCCGAAATGGAAAAGGCCTGCCGCACGCTACGCACGAAACTCGGCTTCATCAACTTCGTGGACGAAAGCCTGAGAGCTGCTGCAACGGCTACCAACTACGACATCGACGCCAACGGAGAAATTAGCCTCTCGGAAGCTGCGGCTATCACCGAAATCGACACAGAACTGCATAACACAGACATCAAGGACCTGAGCGACCTCAAGTACTTTACCTCTGTCAACTACATCTACGGCAATGCCTTCAAGGATTGCACCAAGTTGACTCGCGTCGTGCTGCCTCCCAACCTGACCAACCTCTACTATCAGGTATTCATGGGCGACACAAGCCTTGAGTCGGTGGAATTCGGCAGCAGACTCCAGTACATCGGTGTCGATGCTTTCCGCAACTGCAAGTCCCTGAAGGAATTCCGCTTGGGTGTCAGCAACCCAGAGAATATCGCAATTGGCGACAGCATCTTCTACAACGTGCCTCTCGACAAGGCCACCCTCTACGTGCCCTATGGCTCGAAGGAACTGTATGCCGAGGCTCCCGTCTGGAAGGACTTTGGCACCATCAAGGAAATGCGTGCCTTGGCTGATGCCAAATTCGCTCCGCTGAAGGTAGACGAGAAAGTCTACATCTACAACCTCGGGATGAAGAAGTACATCAATCGTGGCGAAGCCTACGGCACACAGGCAGTTGTTGCCACCAACGGTATGGTTTACCAGGTGAAGCGAAGCAATAACATGCCCGAAGGCACGTATTACCTCTATTCCAACGAAACGGGCAACGAGAATCACCATCTCTTCCGTACCAACACCGACAGCAAAGTGGGCGAAGGCATCAAGGCATGCTTCGTGGATGGAGGTCTCTCCAACAAGGCCTACTGGACCATAAAGGCCGTCGATGGCAAGGAGAACGTCTACACCATGCAGACTCCTCAGAACGATGCTACCTACGTGGAGGGCGAGTACCTGGGTACAAGTCTTTACCACGATACGGACTATTCTTACTGGGAGACTTATGGCATCTATTGGGACGTTCAGGCTGGCAGCAGTCCTGAATCCGTAGAATGGGCATTCATCCGCGTTAGCGACGTCGAAGCCAACAAGGCATTCTACGAGCTCACAGAGAAACTGAAGGCTCTCCTCGTAAATGCCGACGAGCAGGGCATTGACGCAGTCGACGAACACGCTGTCTATGATAACTTCGAGAGCACGGAAGAGGAAATTAACCGCGCCATCCAGTCGCTGCGCGTCAAACTGCAGTACATCGTCTTTGCCGACTCCAAGGCACAGAGCATCTGTGTCGGACGCTGGGACGAAAACGAAGATGGTGAAATCAGCCTCGCCGAAGCAGCCAAAGTGACCGAGCTCGGTTCGGCCTTCAAGAATGCAAATACCTTGAGGTCATTCGACGAGTTGCGTTACTTCACCTCGCTCACCTCGATTCCCGAGGACGGTTTCCGCGGTTGCTCGAACCTCACTTCGCTCTACATTCCACAGGGCGTAACAACCCTCGGCAAGAATGCTCTCTACTCTTGCTCGTCGATGAAGTTCCTGGTACTCCTCAACCCCAATACGGTTGTCGATGCCACTGCTACTACCCTGCCCTCTAAGATGATTGCCTTCGTTCCCAATGCTCAGTTGGAAGCCTACGAGGCAGACGAAAAGTGGAGCACAATCACGCTCACCGAGTACACTGGCATTCCAACGGTAACGGCACAGCCTAACCGTCGCATCTACGGAAGAATCAATCCCGCCTTCTCATACGAAGTTTCGGGTGCTCCCATCAATGGTGAGCCTGTCCTCTCCGTCGAATGCGACAACTATACTCCCGTAGGCGAATATCCCATCCAGGTCGAGGCTGGTACAATTACT
Source organism: Bacteroidaceae bacterium (assembly GCA_045220575.1). Lineage (GTDB taxonomy): Bacteria > Bacteroidota > Bacteroidia > Bacteroidales > Bacteroidaceae > Physcousia. The sequence continues at coordinate 85,460 of JBGUVX010000001.1, read as the reverse complement.
TCCGAAGGACTTGTCCTCGTCAACGGCGTATTCACAATCGACCCGGCACCTGCCACCATCACGGCCCGCAGCTATATCCGCAACATTGGCGAGGAGAATCCCGTGTTTGAATATACTTGCAGCACTTTGCGTAACGGCGAAAAGATTGCCGATGTCCTGCTGACGCAGCCCGTCATAGAATGCGATGCGAACATCGAAAGCCCTGGTGGCGAATACGAAATCCGCATTTCCGGTGCAACGGCACAAAACTACGAGTTCACATTCGTCAACGGTAAGCTCACCGTCATTGACCCGACAGGTGTCGAAGGCATTGCTACCGACAAGGACAACAAGCCCGTTTACGATTTACAGGGACGTCGCGTCACGAAGCCGACACGAGGCCTCTACATCCGAAACGGAAAGAAACAGGTCATCCGTTAACAACAGAAAGAGCGGTGGGGTTGATGCCTCACCGCTCTTCTTTTTCGTTCCTTGTATGTTTCTGAGTTATGCTTTCAGTCGCTCTTCGAGATTCTTGAGCATGTCAACAGTCATACTTTCCAAGTCGAAGTCTGGCTTCCAGTCCCATTCCTGACGAGCGCAGGAGTCGTCCATCTTGTTAGGCCAAGATTCGGCAATCGACTGGCGCAGGGGGTCAACCTGATACTCCATTTCAAAGTCGGGCTTGTGAGCCTTGATGGCACGGAATATGGTGTCTGGGTCGAAACTCATAGATGCTACGTTGAAGCCATTGTGATGTACGAAACGACTGCCGTCGGCCTCCATGATGTGGATGGCTGCCTTCAGGGCATCGGGCATGTACATCATGTCCATCAAGGTTCCCTTTGCAATGGGACAAACGAACTTTTCGCCACGAACTGCCGAATAGTAAATGTCAACGGCATAGTCCGTAGTGCCGCCACCAGGCAAGGTCAGGTATGAGATAAGGCCTGGGAAGCGAACCGAGCGGGTATCTACTCCGTACTTTAGGAAGTAATAGTCGCTGAGCAACTCTGTTGTAACCTTTGAGATGCCGTATATCGTACGTGGACGCTGGATGGTGTCTTGCGGAGTCATGTCGTGGGGCGTGCCTGCACCAAAGGAACCAATGGAACTGGGGGTGAAGACGGCACATTTGTTCTCACGCGCCACTTCCAGAACCTTCCAAAGGCCATCGATACCAATCTTCCACGCCAAGCGGGGACGCGACTCGGCAACCACGGAAAGCAGCGCAGCCAAGTTATAGATGGTGTCTATCTTATACTCACGTACTACGTCGCCAATGTGTTGTCCGTCCGTAACGTCGGCAATGGCAGCAGGACCGCCTTCCAAAAGTTCGCCCTTTGGCTCAGCACCTGCAATGTAACCTGCAACGACGTGACTTCCACCATAACGTGCTCTCAGCTCACGAGTTAGTTCAGACCCAATCTGTCCGGTCGAACCAATAATCAGAATGTTTTTCATCTTATTAGGAATAAGTTTTTGATGTTTCGCACACAAAAATAATAAATAAATACGAATTACGAAAGACGAAGTACAAAATAAATTCGTATCTTTGCAACAAGAAAACATGAATTGCAATACAACACGTTTAACTCATAACCTTAAAACTTCATAACCTAATAACCTTATTAATATGTACGGAAAAATGAAAGAGCACCTCTGCCAGACGCTGACAGAGATTCGCGAGGCTGGACTGTATAAGGAGGAACGTCTCATAGAGACTCCCCAACGGGCAGCTATCGAAGTAAAGGGACAACAGGTACTGAACTTCTGTGCCAACAACTACTTAGGGCTCTCCGACCATCCGCGTCTCATCGAAGCCAGCAAGAAGATGATGGACGAGCGCGGTTTCGGCATGTCGAGTGTACGCTTCATTTGTGGTACTCAAGACATCCACAAGCAACTGGAAGCAGCCATCAGCGACTACTTCAAGACGGAGGATACCATTCTCTATGCCGCATGCTTCGACGCCAACGGCGGTGTGTTCGAACCTCTGTTGACCGAGGAGGATGCCATCATCTCCGATGCCTTGAACCATGCTTCCATCATCGATGGCGTGCGTCTTTGCAAAGCCAAGCGCTATCGTTACGCCAACGCCGATATGGCAGAACTGGAGAAATGCCTGCAAGAGGCACAGGCCCAGCGCTTCCGTATTGTAGTCACCGACGGTGTGTTCTCGATGGATGGTAATGTTGCCCCAATGGACAAGATATGTGATCTCGCCGAGAAATACGATGCGTTGGTTATGGTGGACGAAAGCCACTCGGCAGGCGTTGTGGGCCAAACTGGGCATGGTGTGAGTGAGTTCTTCAATACCTACGGACGTGTCGATATCTACACTGGCACGCTGGGCAAGGCCTTTGGCGGCGCTCTGGGAGGCTTCACGACGGGTCGCAAGGAAATCATCGACCTGTTGCGTCAGCGCTCGCGTCCCTATCTGTTCTCAAATTCACTTGCTCCCTGCATCATCGGTGCATCGCTGGAGGTATTCAAGATGCTGAAGGAATCTAACGAACTGCACGACCGTTTGGTAGAGAACGTGAACTACTTCCGCGACAAGATGATGGCTGCCGGTTTCGACATCAAGCCCACACAGTCGGCTATCTGCGCCGTAATGCTCTACGATGCCAAGCTTTCTCAGATATTTGCCGCAAAGATGCAGGAAGAGGGCATTTACGTTACTGGTTTCTATTATCCCGTTGTACCGAAGGGACAGGCACGCATCCGTGTTCAGCTCTCGGCAGGTCATCGTCGCGAGCACCTCGACAAGTGCATCGAGGCCTTCATCAAGGTCGGTAAGGAACTTGGAGTACTTAAGAATTAAGATTTAGAAGTGAAGGGAACCCTCCCCCTTGGGGGGAATCAGAGGGGGCTCAATATCGAGATAGACGGGGACGTGGTCACTCACGCCCCCGTTATATGTTGTACCGAGGTAAGTGCGACGTGGATACCATGTTCCATCCGATATCTGCCGTTGCATCCAAGGCTGAGTGTATAATTTTGCTTCGCCGACTCTCTCGGCAAGGTTCCTGCTCACAAAAACATGGTCAATCCAACCCCAGTTGCCTTGAAAGCGATATGTCCCCGAAACTGGACGTTTCGTCATGGGCGTAAGTGGGTAAAGCTCTTCATTTTCCAACAAGGGCTTTAAATCCTTGTCCCGAAGCGTAGCATTGAAATCACCCATAATCATCAAACGACAATTGGGTACGTTCAATAACAACGAATCGGCAAGTTGGCTGAGAGCTGTAACGGCAAGCCGACGGTTACGTTTTCCTTCGCGAGAGTCGCCTGCCCTACTTGGTAAATGGCAGACGACAACATGAAGCGTATCTCCCCAAGGCAATCTTCCCCAAGCATGCAGTATGTCGCGTGTTGGGCGAAGTCCAAACTCCAACGAAGGGACACGCCGACTCTCGCTTCCCAACAGCTGAAACATCTCGGGCCTATACATCAGCGCAACGTCAACGCCGCGTTGGTCTGGACTATCCGTCATTATATATCTATAGAATATGCTCCGCAATGAACCACGACGCGACAAAGCAATCATACAACTGTCATTCTCCACTTCCTGCAAAGCGACAATAGCTGGCGGTTCTAACTCGCCGACACCCATCACAACACGACTGATATCCTCTATCTTCCGCCAGTATCGCCCCCAGGTCCATTGACGTTGACTTTCTGGCAAAAATTCCTCATCCTGCTTCAATGTATCGTGTCGTGCATCGAAAAGATTCTCTACATTCCAAGTCATTACTCGCACGCTCTGACCCAAAACAAGCATTGAGGAAAGACAAGATAATAAAAACATCACAAGTTTCATATCACAAATATACGCTATAATTTTGTCATGCAGAAATAAAAATGTACTTTTGTCGTGCGAAAAATATAACCTTATGGCAATATTCTTTTTCAAGACCCCACAACAGAGCATTATCGCTACACAATGCGAACATTTGCTCACCCCCGAAGAGACAAAAAAACTGAGTTGGCTTTATGGTGAGGCGAACCTTCTGAAAGAAGATAAACTGGAAGGTTTCTTCATCGGTCCGCGCCGAGAAATGGTGACTCCTTGGAGTACGAATGCCGTAGAGATTACACAAAACATGAATCTTAGCGGCATTTCTCGTATTGAGGAATACTTCCCCGTAGATAGTGAGGAGGCTGAGCACGACCCCATGCTGCAGCGAATGTACAAGGGATTGAATCAGGAAATCTTTACCGTTGACATCAAGCCTGCTCCAATTCGTCTGATTGAAGACCTTGAGTCATATAACGAAGAGGAAGGCCTGGCGCTGAGTCCCGAGGAGATTACTTATTTGCATAGCATTGAGAAACGTCTCAACCGTCGTCTTACCGACTCTGAGGTCTTCGGCTTTGCCCAGATTAATTCCGAGCATTGCCGACATAAGATATTTGGCGGTACATTTATTATAGACGGGAAAGAAATGCCCTCGTCGCTCTTCGCAATGATTAAGAAGACGACGCAGGAGAACCCACATAAGATAATATCTGCCTACAAGGACAATGTGGCATTTGCCGAAGGACCTGTTGTTGAACAGTTCGCCCCTGCCGACCATGCGACAAGCGACTATTTCATCATTAAAGATATAGAGAGCGTTATCAGCATCAAGGCTGAGACGCATAACTTCCCGACTACCGTAGAGCCGTTCAACGGAGCATCGACCGGTACGGGAGGCGAAATACGCGACCGTATGGGAGGTGGTGTCGGTTCGTGGCCAATTGCTGGTACTGCCGTCTACATGACCAGTTACCCTCGCACTAAAGAGGAGCGCGCATGGGAACAGATATTGCCTGTCAGGAAATGGCTCTATCAAACGCCCGAACAGATACTTATCAAGGCCTCGAATGGAGCCAGCGATTTCGGTAATAAGTTCGGACAACCCCTTATTTGTGGATCGGTGCTTACCTTTGAGCATCAGGAACCGAACGGTCCTGAATATGCTTATGACAAGGTTATCATGTTGGCAGGCGGTGTTGGATATGGCACCAAGCGCGATTGTCTGAAGGGTACTCCGCAGAAGGGCAATAAAATCGTCGTTGTGGGTGGTGAGAACTATCGCATCGGTTTGGGCGGCGGCTCTGTATCAAGTGTTGACACTGGTCGTTATTCCAACGGCATTGAACTGAATGCCGTACAGCGTGCTAACCCAGAGATGCAGAAACGTGCAAACAATCTTGTACGTGCTCTGTGCGAAGAAGATGTTAATCCTATCGTCAGCATCCACGACCACGGAAGTGCAGGACATGTGAACTGCCTGTCGGAGTTGGTGGAAGATTGCGGCGGACTTATTGACATGAGCAAGTTGCCCGTTGGTGACAAGACGCTTTCAAGCAAGGAAATCATTGCCAACGAAAGTCAGGAGCGAATGGGTCTGCTCATACAGGAGGAACATCTCGAACATGTACGCAAGATTGCCGAACGTGAGCGTGCTCCCCTGTATGTGGTGGGTGAGACGACGGGCGATGCACACTTTGCTTTCGAGCAGGCCGACGGTGTACGCCCCTTCGATTTAGACGTTGCCGACATGTTCGGACATTCACCAAAAACAGTGATGCGCGACACAACAATTGAACGTAAATACCAAGATGTTGACAAACAAGATAAAATAGATAATCTCGATAATCATGAGCTGCTGAATAGTCTGGAGAAAGTGCTCTCGCTGGAGGCTGTGGCATGTAAGGACTGGCTGACAAACAAGGTGGACCGCTCCGTTACAGGAAAGGTTGCCCGCCAGCAATGCCAGGGTCAGTTGCAACTTCCCTTGTCCGACTGTGGCGTAGTAGCTCTCGACTATCGTGGCAAACGAGGCATTGCAACGGCACTTGGTCATGCTCCGCAAGCAGGTTTGGCAGATGCTGCCAAGGGTAGCGTATTGTCTGTGGCAGAAAGTCTTACCAACATTGTTTGGGCGCCACTTGCCGAAGGTCTTGACAGCGTGAGCTTGAGTGCCAACTGGATGTGGCCTTGCCGTTCGCAGGAAGGCGAGGATGCTCGTTTGTATCAAGGTGTGGAAGCTCTCAGCGACTTCTGCTGTGACCTTGGCATCAATGTGCCTACGGGTAAGGATTCGCTTTCCATGACGCAAAAATATCCTAATGGTGATAAGGTTATTAGCCCGGGAACAGTAATTGTAACCAGTGGTGGTGAGGTAAGCGACATTCGCAAGGTGGTTAGTCCTGTCATAGACACCAAGACACCATCGGCTCTCTACCACATAGACTTCTCATTCGATGAATTGCGTCTTGGTGGCTCAGCATTCGCACAAAGCCAAAACCGCATAGGCAGCGACGTGCCGACAGTTACCAATCCTGAGTATTTCTGCGATGCGTTCACTGCTGTTCAGGAATGTGTCGAGAAGCAATACCTCTTGGCAGGACACGACATATCAGCCGGCGGACTCATTACCACCCTGCTGGAGATGTGCTTCGCAAATACGGAAGGTGGTATCAAGGTGAACCTCAATAACTTCGAGGAAGAGAGCATTGCCAAGATCCTGTTTGCCGAGAATCCGGGCGTTGTGGTTCAGGTTGCCACAAAGCACGAGGCAGAGTTCAAGAAATTGATGGACGAGGCTGGTGTCGCTTATGCCTACATTGGTGTTCCTTGTAAGCAGCGCAACATGCTGATAAAAAAGGGTGACAAGGAAACGTCACTCGATATCGACCAACTGCGTGATGTTTGGTACGAGAGCAGTTATCTGCTGGATCGTCGTCAGAGCATGAACGGAAAGGCCGAGGAACGTCGCGAAAATTACAAGCGTCAGCCCGTTGAAATGAATTTCAATAAAGAATTCAAGGGCACACTCGCACAATACGGTCTCAATCCTGACCGCAGAAAAAAGACGGGCATCCGTGCTGCCATCATTCGCGAGAAAGGAACGAATGGTGAGCGCGAAATGGCATACAGCCTTTATCTGGCAGGTTTCGACGTAAAGGATGTCATGATGACCGACCTCGTGGAAGGCCGCGAGACGCTTGAGGACGTTAACATGATTGTGTTCTGCGGCGGTTTCTCGAACAGCGACGTGCTGGGTTCAGCTAAAGGATGGGCAGGTGCTTTCCTGTTCAATCCCAAAGCGAAGGAGGCTCTCGATCGTTTCTACGCACGTCCCGATACCCTTTCTCTGGGCATCTGCAACGGTTGCCAACTCATGGTAGAACTGAATCTGTTGGGCTTGACTGGAAAGGAGAAGATGCTGCATAACGATAGTCACAAGTTCGAGTCAACTTTCCTTGGCCTGTCTATTCCAGCAAACAAGAGTGTGATGTTCGGTTCGCTAAGTGGTAACAAGCTCGGCATCTGGGTAGCACATGGCGAAGGCAAATTCAGTCTACCGCAACCTGAAAATGCTTATAACGTAGTTGCAAAATATAACTACGAAGGCTATCCTGGTAATCCAAACGGTAGTGACTACAATGTTGCAGGTATATGCTCTGCCGATGGTCGCCACCTGGCTATGATGCCCCACTTGGAGCGTGCCATATTCCCCTGGCAATGTGGTTGGTATCCACAGGAGCGTCGTATGGATGAGGTTACGCCTTGGATTGAGGCCTTCGTGAATGCCCGTAAGTGGATTGAGGAGAGAAAGTAAGTCGTCTATGTGGGAACTGTTTAGTACTTTCTTCCGTATCGGTCTGTTCACCATTGGTGGCGGATACGCTATGATTCCGCTCATTGAAGCCAAGGTGGTTGATGAAAAGCGATGGATAGGACGTGAGGAACTGCTCGACTTGATTGCTGTGGCACAATCGTGTCCTGGAATCTTTGCAATCAACATTGGCATCTTCATCGGCTATAAGCTTAGGGGGAAACGTGGTGCCGTCGTAACCACGCTGGGCACTGCCCTGCCCTCGTTCCTCATCATCCTGGCCATCGCCTTGGTGTTCCAGCAATTCCGTGAGAATATTTATATCGAACGAGTGTTCCGGGGTATTCGTCCCGCCGTTGTGGCGTTGATTGCGGCTCCCATCTTCAAGATGGCACAGATGGCTAAAATCAACCGTTACAACATTTGGATTCCTGTTGTGGCTACCTTTCTGATATGGCTCTTAGGCTTTAGTCCTATTTACGTCATTCTGTTGGCAGGTGCTGGCGGTTACCTTTACGGACAAATCAAGGAGGATAAGATATGATTGGAACGATGTTTCTACTCTTCTGGACCTTCTTCCAGATAGGCCTCTTCGGATTCGGTGGAGGTTATGCCATGATTTCGATGATTCAGGGCGAGGTAGTCAACCATTATCATTGGATGACGATGGGACAGTTCACGGACATTGTGGCTGTCAGTCAAATGACACCTGGCCCCATTGGTATTAACTCGGCAACCTATGTGGGCTATACGGCTATCACGAATGCTGGACACGCCTGGTATTGGGGCATCTTAGGCAGTACGATTTCCACCTTCGCAGTTGTCCTTCCCTCGTTTATCTTAATGATTATCATCAGTCGTTTCCTGATGGCATATAAGAACCATCCTGTTGTGGAGAATGTGTTTTCAGGTCTCCGGCCAGCCGTCGTAGGTTTGTTGGCAGCGGCATCTCTTTGCCTAATGACCCCCGAAAACTTCTCCACCCCCAGCGAATGTGCTTGGCAGTTCTGGATTAGCGTAGGTCTTTTCTTCTTCGCCTTCGTATCAACAAAGGTTTACAAAATGAACCCCATCTACGTCATCATGCTTTGCGGCGTAGCGGGGCTTGTGTTGATGTAACTCATACGACACGTCCCTTCCTCTTTTCCCACGCGTAGGAAAAACAATTCCCATGCGTGGGAAAAGTGTTTCTCACACATGGGAATCGATGGAATGACGTAATGTCTTTACTTGCGGTCTTCGATATTGTCGCCCTCAGTTTCCTTCAGGTCTTCGGCAAAATCTGTAATACCGTTCTCAATCAGTATGTTGTACCATTGAATGAGTTTCTTGACATCTGAGGCGTGCACACGGTCGCGGTCGAAGGTGGGAAGTACTTCACCCATGAAGTCGAAGAGCTGGTCCTTGCTTGCGGCCTTCAGGTCGATAGAAGAAACTACAGCACCCTTCTCGTGCTCCTTGATATTGGTCAGCACTTGACGCAAGGAAACTTCTTCCTCATCGGTGTACATTGCAATATCTGCCAACGAGATGATGCGATCCGTACCAAATGCGGGTTGACGCTTGTGGTTTGCGTCCAACGTCTCCACAATGAGACTGCGGTTGCCACGAGATACAAGTTTGTAAAGTCCTGGCTTGCCAGAAATGGCTAAAATTGTTTTCAGCATAATAGAATTAATATGGTTTAATGACTTATAGATTTCACGATTTCTGAAAGTTGGGAACGAACGTCGGATGCTTCGTCGTTGAGAAGTATATAATCGACAAGCGTTCGTGCCTGTTCCGTTTGTTGCATGGCTATGCGCCTTCGGATTTCGTCCTCGGATAGTCCGTCGCGTTGCCGAACGCGCTGGATACGAACGTCCAAGGGTGCATCCACAAAAAGCACTTTGTCAACCTCTGTATCGAAATGGCTTTCATAAAGAATGGCACTTTCCACAGCCAAAACAGGACTGTCGCTGCACATCTCTACCCATCTGCGGAAATCATGCCTTACGGCAGGATGTATTATTGCATTTACGCGATTTGCATTCTCCTCACTTGCAAAGAGATAACCAGCCAGAAGCGTCTTGTCTAACTCTCCCTCCTCATTATAAAGATTGGGGATTATGTCCGAAAGTTGACTGATGACATCCAGATCCGTATAGGTAATGATGCGTGCGTTTATGTCACAGTTGTAAACAGGAATGTCAAACTCATCCTGTAAGATGCGGCAGACATACGACTTGCCGCTGCCGATTCCTCCCGTAACGCCCAGTTTCATCATCGTCTATTCCTCATCCCCAACCGTTTCCACTAAGTAGTCGAGTTCGCTGGGCTCAAACCTGACATTGGTCACTCCCTCTGGAATCGTCTTCAGACGAACAGGTATCTTTGAAAGACCCTTCTCTCTCAAATCAAGCAGGTCCTCGTAAGTTATAACGGAAACAAAGTTATCATGCGTAATCTCCTTTCGGCGCGAATAACCTACCGTATAGGTCACTTTTACCGTTGATGGAAACGTACGCAACTGCTTGTCAGCAGGGAAGTTCAGAGACACCACAGGAACCATTACCGTATCTTCCATATAGACATCTACCAGAGCCGTCAGCGTCACCTTCGAAGGCTCTATCTTTGCCCCATGAATAGGTCGCAGCTCAACTTCAAGACTTGTCTTTTCCTGCAAGTTCTTCAAGGTTACGGGCATTGTACGAACGGCTGTCAGCGTGTCCAACAACGAAGATACAGCAAACACCTTCACATCTGAGGGATGTGTACGAACGTCAAGTAGATAGAAGTTCGGATTTGTGTCAATGCTTCCTGTAACTACAACTGGTACAGTACTATACCGACCGTGATTGAAGAAAAACTCAAGAGTGTCAGGCCTGATGCTTTGTATTTTCGAGCTGGAAAAAAAACGTTCCTGCACGTCTTTTATGATGTCGGATTGCTTGATACGAACCGACCCGCTGACAGCCCCTGTACTGTAGTCCTCGAAGGACACTTGAACAGGCATGATGTCGTGTTTCCAATAGCGGATAATTGAGGTGCCTCTGTCTTTGATGACAACATTCAGTTCATCAGGTAAAGGCGAAGTAATCACTATATCGTTAGGAACATCAACGAGTTCCAACGGTACGGGTATTTCAACTTCGAATGTTTCGTCAAGGGCCTGCAAAAGCCAGAAACCAAACGACAGGAACAGGAAGAAGAGAAAGACAAAAAATTCCTTGCTCTTTGCACCAAGCAGGAATTCTTTAGTCTGCTTCCATTTTGCCTGCATTCGGTACTGGTCTGACTTCATGCCTTCGGGTGCTTATGCCTTGTCGTTGACGGGAGCAGTAGCGTAAACGGAATTACGGTCAACCTTGACCTTAACATCGCGAGCAATCTCAATAATCAGCGTATTGTCAACATCCTCGATAGCCTTCACCGTTCCGTACAGTCCGCCAGCTGTAACAACAGAGCTACCAACAGTAATGGAGTTACGGAAATTCTGAATCTCCTTCTGCTTCTTCTGCTGGGGACGAATCATGAAGAACCACATGATGGCAAAAATTGCTACCATCATGATGATGAAAGACATACCTCCACCCTGGGGCTGGGCAGCATCGAGTAAAATAAACAAAGTGTTCATAGGATTCTACTTATAATATAATATGTAATTAATTTGCTTTTTCAATCTTGTTCTCTGCAATGAGACGCTTTGCAATGGTGTCAAGCATGCCGTTGATGTAACTTCCGCTGCGAGGTGTGCTGTACATCTTTGCTATTTCCACATACTCGTTCAGCGTGACATTCAGGGGAATCTCGGGGAACGAGGTGATTTCTGCCAATGCCACCTGCATAATGAGCAGGTCCATCAGCGCTATGCGTTCCATATCCCAATTGCGTGTTTGATCCTTTATTAGTTCGCGGAACGCCTTTTCGTTTTCTATGGCTGTATGGAACAGTACCTTTGCAAAACGCAGGTCCTCGTCGTCCTTGAACTCGGGTAACAGCTGCTGTTGCTCCCCTTTGGTCTGACTGAACTGGCGAATGGTCTTCAAGACGAAGGTGTCAATAATCGTCTTGTCGTCATTCCAATACAGGCTGCGTTCCTCAAGAAGTTCATCGAGTTCCTCGTTGTTGCAGAGCAGATTGCGGTATATTTTACGCCACAACTCACGATCCTCGTCATAACTGCGAGCCGACTGACTGATGTACTCCTGATAAAACTCCTGTTCGGTAATCTGTTTGTACAGACGACGCAGCAAGTCTTCGTCTTCGCTCCATAGGGAATTCTCCTTCTCTTGGAAGGCACACAACTGTTCGTTCTTACTCAGTTGTTCAATAAATTGGTTCTCAACGAACTTTGTGGAGAAATCTGCTTTCTCGTGCAACCTTCTTGCCCGGCTCTGCTGCATCTCGACTGTGCGCCGTGCAATGTGGGTGATACTGACCATGAGCAATAGCAAAGTGTGGTACAACTCATAGGCCTTGTCCAGGCTGAATAGGAATTCCTTCTCGGCAGCTTCCAGCGTTTTTCCTTCATTATTATAGTAGGCATAAACGAGTTGAACTACCTTAATTCTAATCAGTTCGCGGTTAATCATATTTCAAAGAATGCTTGATGCTTTTCGTTTTGTGACGCAAAATTAGGCATTTTATACTAAAGAATTGCATTTTCTTGTCTTTTTTTTTGGTAGTTTTGAAAAATAGATGCAATTTTGAAGCCGATTAGCGTATTATTTATCACTAACAGCTATGGAAGAGTTAAACAAAACAGATGAGAGCAAGGAGCGGGACATCGTTTTCTCCCGCACGATTAAGGCTGGAAAACGCATTTACTACGTCGATGTAAAGCGCAATCGCAAGGACGAAATGTATCTGGCTATTACGGAGAGTAAGAAAGTGGTTGAAAATCCTGACCCCGCAAACTTGAAGGTTAGCTTCGAGAAGCATAAGCTTTTCATTTATCGTGAAGATTTCGAAAAGTTCAAGACCAGCATAAACGAAGCCATCAGTTTCATCGAGGAACAGCAAGGTAAAGCTGAGCAACGCCCCGAAGGCGATGACGCTGAAATCAAAATCGACCTCGATTTCTAAACTAATTTTAGATACTTTTGTCAGGAAATACTGAATATATTTGGTGTTTCGCTTACTTATTCGTATCTTTGCACCCGCTTTTGGAGCACATCTCCCCGTGTGATGGCGAATTAAGCATGAGAAAACTTAATTTAGAGTAACACAACTTAAAAGAACAAACAATGAAAAGTATTGACATTAAAGGTACTGTTCGTACCGAGACTGGCAAGAAAGCAACAAAGGAACTCCGCAAGGAGGGTGTAGTTCCCTGCAACCTCTATGGCGAGGCTCGTGGCGAGAACGGTCTGCCCGTGGCTCTGAGCTTCTCTGTAACCGCTGCAGGTTTGCGTAATCTGGTTTACACTCCCGAAATCTACAGTGTGAACCTCGATATCGATGGCAAGAAGTACACCGCCGTTATGCGTGAGCTTCAGTTCCACCCCGTATCTGACCAGCTTCTGCATGTTGACTTCTACGAGGTAACCGAGAAGAAGCCCATCGTGATGGAAGTTCCCATCAAGCTCAACGGTCTGGCCGAGGGTGTTCGTGCCGGTGGTAAGCTGGCTGCCAACGTTCGTAAGCTGAAGGTTCGTGCTCCCTACACTCAGATTCCCGAGCGTCTGGATATCGACGTTACAAACCTTGGTTTGGGTAAGACCATCAAGGCTGGCGAACTGTCGTTCGAAGGTCTGGAACTGGTTACTCCCGCCAGCGTTGTAGTTTGTCAGGTTAAGATGACACGTAGCGCCATGAGTGCTGCTGCCAAGTCTGCCGAGTAATGCTTAATTTTCTGCGCCGATTATTCGTTCGGAAAGAAACTGAGCAAACAATGAAGCACCTGATTGTAGGACTGGGCAACATCGGACCTGAGTACGTTGGAACCCGCCACAACATTGGATTCAGAATATTGGATGCCCTCGCTGGGGCGTCCAATATTTCTTTTCAGGACCGTCGCTACGGCTTTGTAGCCCACATGCGAGTGAAGAATCAGGAGTTGGTGCTGCTGAAACCTTCGACGTACATGAACTTGTCGGGCAACGCCGTGCGCTACTGGATGAACGAGGAGAAGATTCCGTTGGAGAATGTGCTGGTGCTGGTTGACGACCTTAGTCTGCCCGTTGGCACCATCCGCATCCGTCAGGGTGGCAGCGATGCTGGGCATAACGGCCTGAAGCACATTGCTCAGGTGCTGGGCACGCAGGCATATAACCGCCTGAAGTTCGGCATTGGCAACGAGTACCCACGTGGCGGTCAGATTGACTTCGTGTTGGGTCGTTTCAGTCCTGATGACGAGAAGCTGGTGGACGAACGTGTGCCTGCAGCTTGCGAAGCCATCAAAGCCTACGCACTCAGCGGCATAGCCTTCGCGATGAATCATTACAATGGAGGCCTACCCTCAACCCCTCCCCAAGGGAAGGGAGAATGATTAGAACAAGAAAGCGGCCCGAAGGTCGCTTTCTTTTGTTTATGAGATTAAAGCTACCCCTCCCTTGGGGAGGGGTTTGGGGTAGGCTTATTCCCAATAAAGAATTTGTTTGTTGATGTCCCACTTGTGGTCCTTGGGGAAGTCATCGCCCTCCCACGCCTTCTTCGATGTCCATTTCTCGGGAGCATCGGTCCAGAATGGGTCGTCGGCAGGAAGACCGAGTGGCATGAACGCCAGCGAAGTCATGTACAGCGAGCCATTGTTAGTGTACCAGTCGGCAACATTTGGATGCGAACCCACGAAACCGATGGTCAGGTAACCGTCCTCCGTGAAGTTTGACTTGCCCTTACCCTCGAACATACGCTTCATCACGGCAGTAATGCCGGCACGTACCTGTCCGTTGTGCAGTTCGCCTGGTAGCTGTTTCATCCACGCCAGTTGAGCCAGCGGCTGCAGTACAGCCAGACGGTAGGGAATGGAACGTCCCACAACGGGGAAGGTTCCTTCGGGTGAGATGAAGCGTTCCAGGATTACGGAATACTTCTGCATACGCTTCACCACTTCCTTCAGGCGGTTTGTGGCACCGTTGCGGTTGTCGCCCTTCGAGCGAACGAGATAGTTGTTGTTACCCTGACGGGCGCTCACCATCTGCAGGCACTCGGTGTACATGGGTTGGATGACGAAGGCATTGTAGTAGTCGAAGGCGAATGCAGGGCCATCGCTGTATAGTCCGTCGCCCACGTACCATTCCTCTGCCTTCGAGAGAGCCATCTTTATGCGGAAAGCATCGTAACCTCCGTTGACATACATGAGGAAAGCTTCTTCCATGCCTACGAACAGCAGCCAGTTGGTGTATGGTGGGTCGTAACGACGCAGGCCTTGCAGTTCCTTGATATAGCGTTGCTTGGTGACGTCGTCAAGCGGTTCCCACAGAGCATTGTAGCCACGGAACAGGCTTTCTACAACGTAGGCTGCGTCCACCAGCGTCTGTCCCCCACTCCGCCAGCCCAGATAGTCGGGGCTTTCAGGGTCAACGGCATTGGCGTATGCCTTCAGTGCCCACTCGCGCAACTGCTTGCGCATCTTGCCTTCCTCCGTGTCGTCGTCGGGCAGGGTGAGCCACGGGGCGATGCCAGCCATCAGTCGACCGAAGCATTCCATGTAGGCAACCTTCTTGTCGCGGTTGTCCCATGTGGGCGACAGTTCCAGTTTCATGTTCTTCTGCAACGTGCCGTTGGCCATGTTCTCCAGCACGGGAGCAGCCATCGTGTAGGCCAGCTTGGCCCAGTATGCACGGTCCTCTACTCCAGTTCCCAGCGGGTCTTTCTCCACCGCCGCCTGCTTCTTCTTGCCTGCAAATGCAGCAAAGGGCACGCAGACAAGGGCTATCAGTATCAATACTTTCTTCATGGTATTCTTATTTTCTCATTTCTTCATTCTTTCATTTCTTCATTTTTTCTACTCCGTCATCATTCCCTCGATGGTCAGGCGTACGATTTCCGTCTTGGCGTTCGAGCGTACCACGATGGTCTTCGCAAAGCGGCCAGGGTGCTTGCCTTTGCCGTTGTAGGAGACGTTGATTTGTCCCTGTTCGCCTGGCTTCACGGGGTCCTTGGTGTAGGTAGGTACCGTGCAACCGCATGAGGCGAATGCCTGGTTGATGACCAGGGGAGCCGTACCCACGTTGGTGAAGTTGAATGCGCACGTCTGTATCCCGTCTTTCTCGGAGAAGGTGCCCATGTTGATGCGCAGGGTATCGAACTGAATCTCAGCTTGTTTCTCAGCTTCTGCAGCCACGATGGCGTTGGTGGCCTGTGCGCTTTGCGTTCCTACGCCCAAGGCCAGTGCCAGCATTGCTACGGCTGCAACAATCATTGTTTTCTTCTTCATAGTATCTGTTTCTAAATGTTTAATTCCTTATTAATATCATGCAAATTTACTCATTATCTTTGAAACGGCAAAGCCCAAATGGTTTAATCTGCTTGTCGGCTTATGCCAATTGCCTGTTCGCGCGATTGCAATGGAGCTTTTCCTCCAAGAGAGCGTTTTGTCAGAATGGAGGGGCCGAATCGACTGGGTCGGAAGGACCGAAGGGCGAGTCGTTGGGCGTGCTTTCCGGCATGTTCAGGGCCATTCCTGCTATGCTGGCGGCTTCCTCTCCCGTCAGGCTCGACGTCTTTGTGGAGGCTCCCGGATATTGTTCGCGCGGCATGGGTGCCGGGCCGTTGTCCTCGTAGTCCTCGAATCTCGCGTACTGGTGCTTGAACTTAAACTTGATGATTCCCGTTGCGCCGTTACGGTGCTTGGCAATGATGAACTCGGCCTTGCCCGTCATATCCTCGCCGTCGATTTGGTATATCTTGTAGTATTCGGGGCGGTGTATGAAGCACACCATATCAGCATCCTGCTCGATGGCGCCGGATTCGCGCAAGTCGCTGAGCTGCGGACGCTTGCCGTCGTTTCCCTCGCGGTTTTCGAGTCCACGGTTCAACTGCGACAGGGCGATGATGGGTATGTTCAGTTCCTTCGCCAGTCCCTTGAGGTTGCGGCTAATGGTTGACACCTCTTCCTGACGGCTTCCGAACTGCATTCCGCTGGCGTTCATGAGCTGAAGATAGTCGATGAGAATCATCTTCACGCCGTGTTCGCGGACCAGTCGGCGTGCCTTGGTACGGAGCTCGAAGATGTTCAGGGCGGCTGTGTCGTCAACATAGATGGGAGCGCCCATCAGTTGGTTGATGCGGGCATCGAGCTGTGCCAGTTCGGCGGCGGTGAGCTGTCCGCTCTTCAGTTTCTCGCCCGGAATGTCGCAGACGTTCACTATCAGACGGTTAACGAGCTGCACGTTTGCCATTTCCAGCGAGAACATGGCTACTGGGATTCGCATGTCAACGGCCATCTTCTTCATCATCGACAGGATGAAGGCCGTTTTTCCCATTGCCGGACGGGCGGCGATGATGACCAGGTCGGAGGGTTGCCAGCCGTTGGTTGCCTTGTCCAGTTTCTCGAAACCTGTGGCTATGCCCGACAGTCCGTCGGTTCGTGCCATCGTCTCGTGCAGTTTGTCCATCGCCTGGGCAATGACCGGGTCGATTTGCGTGTACGATGTGCGTTGCGTCTGCTGCGAGATGCTGAAGAGCTCGGCTTCGGTCTCCTGCATCAGGTCGGCCACGTCCTTCGTTGGGTCGAAGGCGTCGCCCAGTACCTTGCTGGCGAAGGTTATCAGCTTGCGAGCCTGATATTTCTGGTGGATGATTTGGGCCTGATACTCGATGTGGGCACTTGTAATGACGTTCTGCGTCAGTTGGGCGATGTAGGGAACTCCGCCCGCCTCCTCCAGCTCGCCCTGCGACTCCAGGTACTGCGGCACGGTGACTACATCGACGGGACGCTGGTTTATCTGCAACGACTGGATTGCCTTGTAGATAATCTGATGGCGGTGGTCGTAGAAACTTTCAGGCGACAGCAGGTTCGACACCTGTTCGTACGACTCCTGTTCTATGAGCAGCGCACCGAGCACGGCCTGCTCGAAGTCGATTTGCTGCGGCTGCCTGTTGCCGAAGGCATCGCTCTGCGGAACCTCCACCACCTTGCGCTGGGCTGCCTTTTTCGGGCGCCCTGTATTCTGACTGTTTGTTGGCATATCGAATGAATTGTGACTACAAATGTACTGAAAAATATTGGTTCGGCGAAGACAAAACGCACGCTTTTTGCAAACAAAGCGTCAATTAATTTGCAGGAATGCGAACTATTCTTTACATTTGCACGTCGTAAAGTTCCGCCATCGGCGATGAACGGACAGCCACCGACGATGAACGTACATCCATCGGCGATGAATGCACAGCCGTCGGCGATGGCGGAAGTATGGGACGGGAGGCTGTTGATTTAGGGACGGAATCCTGTCAACAATGGAAAGTAATGTAGTAAAAAATATCAAACTATGGCAAAGTACATTTATCAGGAGATTGGAGGCATAAAGAAACATGGCGAGCCCATCGTGAAGCCGCGCTTCGCCAACCTCACACAGGTCAGTAGCGACGAGTTCCTCAACGAAGTAGCCCACCGCTGCCCGATGAGCAAGGGCACGCTGCAGGCCGCTGTGGCAAACATCGCCGAAGCACTGCCCACCCTGCTGGCTCAGGGCAAGTCGGTAAGGATAGAAGGTCTGGGGCTCTTCACCCCAACGCTGACGATGAAGGACAGCGCAGAAGTCGTGGAGGCCGACGAGACGGGTCACGAGGTGCAGCACAACGCCAAGAACGTAGTGTTGGACACCATACGCATCACCGCCGACAGGGAGCTGGTCAGCACTACGCGCTCGAAGTGCAAACTCTCGCACGACCGCTACCTGGCCAACCGCAAGGCTATGGACACCCCCTACAGCAGCGAGCAGCGAAGGGACAGGGCCGTTGCCTACCTGCGCGACAACGCTATGCTGACCGTTGCCGCTTACATGGAGCTGACAGGCCTGCGCCACACGATGGCGGCAAAGGAACTGCGCGAACTCTCAGAGGGTGCCAATGCTCCGCTGAAAGCACAGGGCCGAGGC
Source organism: Bacteroidaceae bacterium (assembly GCA_045220575.1). GTDB lineage: Bacteria > Bacteroidota > Bacteroidia > Bacteroidales > Bacteroidaceae > Physcousia. The sequence goes on along the minus strand of JBGUVX010000001.1, from coordinate 66,844 downwards.
TCGCACCGCTTCTACATCCTCAAATAAACATTCGGAAGTTAATTGTTTAGGTTATAGGTTAAAGGTGATAGGTTACTTTTTGCTTTGCTGCCTGCATGATATTTGATAATAGTAAAAGTCACCTATAACCTCTCACCTCTCACCTTTAGCATTATTATTATTAATGAACGCGCGCGAGGGAAGAGAATGTTAATCTTCGTAAAATGCTTGCATATTAAACGATAAGCCCATAACTTTGTCAAAGAAAACAAACGGGAAGCCCCAAAAGAACGTAAAACCATAAGACATAAGAACTATGAAGACAAACAGAACCATAATCCTTTGCCTGCTGGCCCTCGCGCTGAGCCTGGGCAACACAGCTGCGAGCTGGGCCGGAAAGAAGAGCGACATGAGAGTCAACTACGTGTTGCAGAACATCGGCGTGAAGCGTGACACTCAGGCCAAGCTCAAACCCCTGCTCGTCAGCTACATGGCAGACAAGAAGGCGGCTAACAAGGAATACGACGGACTGAAGGACAAACTGAAGCCCGCCATCGAGAACGGAACCCTCACGGACAAGCAGGCCGACAAGCTGTTGCAACTGAAATGGCAGGCCGACGAAAAGGAGCTGGCCGTGAAGCGTCAGTACGAGACGAAGTTCAAAACCGTACTTCCCTCCAAAAAGGTCTATCTCTGCTTCGACCTGCTCAACGACAGCAAGAGCAAGATGTCGGGCGGCAAATCAAGAGACAAGGATGAAGACTAACGGAGCAAAAGCATGGATACTGGCCGCAAGGCCTAAGACACTGACGGGGGCAATGGCTCCCGTTATTGTTGCCCTCTCGGCAGCGTGGGCCGACGGCTACTTCCTTTGGCTGCCCGCCTTGCTCTGCCTGCTCTTCGCGCTGCTGATGCAGGTGCTGGCTAATTTCGTCAACGACTTTCTCGACTTCCGAAACGGCACGGACGGCGAAGACCGCCTCGGCCCCGAACGTGCCTGTGCCCAAGGTTGGGTAACGCCCCACGCCATGCTCTTCGCCATTGTGATTGTCATTTTCCTTGCCACGTTCGTAGGCACACCCTTGATACTCTGGGGCGGTATGAACATGGCCTTGATTGGCGCTGCCTGCTTCGTCGGAAGCATCACCTACACCACCACCCTCTCCCGCATCGCATTGGGCGACCTCATGGTGCTCGTGTTCTTCGGCCTCGTACCCGTCTGCGCCACCTACTATCTGCAGACGGGAACCCTCTCGCGCAATATCATCCTCGCCTCCGTCGCAATGGGACTCGTCACCGACTGCCTGCTGCTCGTCAACAACTACCGCGACCGCGAAACCGACCGTCGTGTGGGCAAGCGCACGCTGGTAGTACTCATCGGAAGCCGCAACACCGAACGCCTCTATCTGGCTGTCGGCATCATCGGCGTCGCCCTCTGCCTCCCAGCCACCATCGTGCCCGTCCTCTGGCTGCCGCTGCACCTTTCCAACACACTCCGCATGCGACGCATCCACCAGGGCAAGGCACTCAACGCCGTACTCGGACGCACGGCAATGGCCATCCTGCTCTTCGCCCTGCTCTACTCCACCGGCGTCATCCTCCTTCCCTCCTAATTCCCATTTCGTAATTCGTAATTGTTTTAATTCGTAATTCGTAACTCGTAATTGTTTTAATTCGTAATTCGTAACTCGTATTTCGTAATTATTTATTATCTTTGCACTACGAAAAACAATAGTATAACAAACAAGACTAAGATATGAAGAAAAAAGTAAGGTTCAGTCTCGTGTACAGAGACATGTGGCAGTCGAGCGGTAAGTTCCAGCCCCGCAAAGACCAGTTGGCACGCATCGCACCCGTCATCATCGAGATGGGTTGCTTCGACCGCGTAGAGACCAATGGCGGTGCCTTCGAACAGGTAAACCTCCTGGCAGGCGAAAACCCCAACGAGGCCGTTCGCGCCTTCTGTAAGCCATTCAACGAAGTGGGCATCAAGACCCACATGCTCGACCGCGGCCTCAATGCCCTGCGCATGTACCCCGTGCCCGACGATGTGCGCCAGCTCATGTATAAGGTGAAGAAGAAGCAGGGAACCGACATCACACGCATCTTCTGCGGCCTGAACGACGTCCGCAACATCATCCCCAGCATCAAGTATGCCAAGGAAGGCGGCATGATTCCACAGGCCACCCTCTGCATCACCAACTCGCCCATCCACACGGCTGAGTACTACAGCAACATCGCCGACCAACTCATCGCTGCCGGCGCCCCCGAAATCTGTCTGAAGGATATGGCCGGCATCGGTCAGCCCGCCATGCTCGGCAAGCTCACCGGCATGATTAAGGCCAACCACCCCGATGTCATCATCCAGTATCACGGCCACTCCGGCCCCGGCCTCTCTATGGCAAGCATTCTGGAGGTCTGCAACAATGGTGCCGACATCATAGACACCGCCATCGAACCCCTCTCGTGGGGTAAGGTTCACCCAGACATCATCTCGGTTCAGTCGATGCTCAAGAACGAAGGCTTCGACGTACCCGAAATCAATATGTCGGCCTACATGAAGGCCCGCTCCCTCACTCAGGAGTTCATCGACGACTGGCTCGGCTACTTCATCAACCCCGCCAACAAGCACATGTCCAGCCTCCTGCTCGGCAGCGGTCTGCCCGGCGGCATGATGGGAAGCATGATGGCCGACCTCGGTGGCATACAGAGCGCCATCAACAACCTGCGCAAGCAGAAGGGCGAGCCCGAACTCAACACCGACGACATGCTCGTAGCCCTCTTCAACGAGGTAGAGCACGTTTGGCCCATGGTGGGCTATCCCCCACTCGTTACCCCCTTCAGCCAGTACACCAAGAACATAGCCCTTATGAACCTCCTCACTATGGCCCAGGGCAAGGGACGCTTTGTCATGATGGACGACGCCATGTGGGGCATGATTCTCGGCAAGTCAGGAAAGGTGCCCGGCCCCATCGCTCCCGAACTCGTGGAGCTCGCCAAGGAGAAGGGCAAGGAGTTCACCGACACCGACCCCCACACCCTCTATCCCAATGCCCTCGACCAGTTCCGCAAGGAGATGGACGAGAACGGATGGGACTACGGAAAGGACGACGAAGAACTCTTCGAACTGGCCATGCACCCCGAACAGTACCGCAACTTCAAGAGCGGACAGGCCAAGAAGAACTTCCTTGCTGACCTGCAGAAGGCCAAGGATGCCAAGCTTGGCACTACCCTCTCGCCCGAGGAACTGGCAGCCTTCAAGCACGCCAAGGCCGACGCAGTCGTCAGCCCCGTCAACGGACAAGTATTCTACGAGTTCCAGGGCGGCAGCGAGGCTGTTCCTTGTCTCGAACCCTTCATCGGACAGAAGTACAAGGACGGCGACACCTTCTGCTACGTTCAGGCTCCTTGGGGCGAGTTCGTTCCCGTTCCTGCAGGCATCGGAGGTCGTCTCGTCGAGGTAGCTGCCAAGCGTGCTTCCTTCGTCCACCGCGGCGACACCCTCGCCTGGATAGAGCGCGAGAAATAAAGACACTATTAACAACACAAAACGGCGGCCCCCACGGTCGCCGTTTCCTTTCATCTTATCTCCTCTGCTCCATCATCACGCTTAAGAAATCAGTTGGGCTGATAACCTTAGGTGTCTGAGGATAATGCTTAAAATTACCAGTAACCAGAAAAGAGTCCTCTACACTTAAAGAAACTTCATAAAACACACGGTCGTACTCGTCAGGCATAGACTCAAGAAAAGCCGTTCTTGAAGTTTCTATTCCATGTCACTTAATAAAGGAAATCAGGGCATCTGCGACACCTGGCTGAAGCTTGAATTTACTACGATGTAGCACATCTTGATATTCTTCAATAATACTGCTTTCAAACAAAGGTGTAAATTCGCCATCAAGCAACAGCCTCACGACCTTTGCCGTTGCCGCCTGCGAATTGTGAGTGACAAGAGCCGACACCAACACGTTGGTATCAATAACAGCATAAATCATACCTTTGCGCTTTTCCTTTTACGAATTTCTTCCCTTGCTGCACGTATTTCCTCGTTGATTTCATCCAGCGAGAGTTCCGGTTCTTTGCTTGACTCCGCAGCGTTCCTTTGCTGCATGAACAGGTCCAAAGCGCTGGGTGATCCCTTAATTACAAAAGGAATGCTACGACTTCTGATTACCGCTTTCACAAAGATGTTAAATGCAGTATTCGCACTCATGCCAAATTGGTTGCAGAGTGCATCAAACTGCGATTTCATATCAGAATCCAATCTTACTGTAACTGCCGACTGTGCCATAGGTTTATCCTAATTACATTACATTACATTATGACAGCACTACGCCATCATTCTGACTGCAAATATATAGACTATTCTCAACATAAACAAACTTTTCTTGGAAAATTTCGTATCATTTCATATTCACTGTGGTACGCAGGTTCATTTAAAATGTCCTGAAAATCAACCTTTCAGGACATTTTTCGACCCTTTTTCATGCCAAAACCATCACCACTATCACCATCTATCACCCCATCCATCACCCGTCCAACCTGCATAAATAAAGGAAAGGTGATGGAATGATGGTTTTTTTGAGGAAGGAAGTAGGAGGAAACATTTGCTGCTTGAGAAGTAAATGAGGCTCTAACACATTTCTCCTACCTCTTACCTCTCTCATTTTCTCATTTTCTCCGTCCCTCCGTCGCGAATGGGAATTCGCTCCCCTTTGTGGGGTCGCAGTGACATTCAGTCACTGCTCTAAAGACCCCAGTCGCCCCTCGGGGAGAACGAGAGGGGGCTGACAAAGAAAAGGTGTCCCATGATGGAACACCTTTCCTCTATCAGTATCGTAATAACTACGAAGCGCGTATCGTGCTTACTGCAGGTTAGCCCAGCCGCCGCCAAGGCTTGCGGGATTACCTGTGCCGTTCAGCACGGCGATACCGCCGCTGGCAGACAGCAGATGCTGCTCGCACTCCACGTTCAGCGCCTTCATCGTAGCCTTCTGATATACTTTCTTACTCATAGCTATGTCCTCCTTTATTTAATGATTACCTTCTTACCGTTGTTCACATAGATGCCCTTCGTGCTGGGCTTGCCCTCGATGCGGCGACCGTCCAGTGTGTACCAGCCTTCCTTGTCGAAGCTTACCTCGCCAGTCTTGGTAGAGAGGCTACCGATGGCGGTTACGTCGCCCTCAGCGCTAACCAGGCGCACCTTGATGACGTCGGGCAACTGTTCGGCAGCGCGGTTCATGCTGCGTGCGTAGTTCTCCTTACCATCCTTATACTTCAGATAGCAGCGCATGGGCGTAATGAGAACGTAGTTACCCACCTTCACGAACTGGCCCTGATAGATATCGTCCACGTCCTGAGCCGAGAAACCATAGATGCCTGTCGGGGCAACCTCCCACTTTATGGAATCGTATGTAGCCGTGAATTTCCAATCGCCACTTGTGGTTGTGCCGGCTGTCAGCGAGGCGGGGATGTCGTATGTACCACTGAAGTTCACACTGCCCGTCTCGTCTGGCATGTACAGATAAGGCGTATTAGCTGTCAGCGTTGGGTTAACGCTTGCCGTCATCGTGGCAACATACTCACCGCTACCATCCTGACTGATGCCCGTAAACGTATAGAACGTGCCACTGGCAGAGGCTACGGGGAAGGCGAAGGGCAGGCAAACCGTAGAGGTCTTGCCCTCTGTGAACGCACGTGTGTAGCTCACGTAGCACTGCTTGCCAGTATATGCATTCAAAGCCGTGATGGGTTCACCATCGTTCAGGGTTACTGCTGCAGGCGAGCTAACGTAATACGTCGTTGAGCTGCCAACAGTGTAATCTACACTAATGGCAGTAATATAAGTAGTACCACCTGCATAGAAACTTGCAGAAGTTCCGGAAAGGCTTACAGCTGTTCCACTAGTAATATTATTGTTGTTGTATGAAAGCGTCGAGTTAGAGAAAGTTATAGTAGCTGAAGTCAGTTCTCCATTGGGAACGGAGATTGTCAGATAAGCATTTTCACTTTTGTAAATGCGCCAACTTCCACCACCACTTGTATAATATTTACCTGTGTTACTACCTCCGTTTGCCGTAGCAGTCACATTCGCATCAAGCGTGACAGTTCCGTATTGTGCGCTGTTGCTCCAACTATTAGCCGAAGCATAAGAAGCGATATTCACGCTGGCAGTCTTATTCTGAACGTCACCAGCTTCTGTTCTCTTATAAACAGGATAGAGCGTGATGTTTGCGGTCGGTGTGTAGCTTTCAGTTATGATGGTAGGAGCGGTTGTTGTCTCTGCGGCTACTATGCTTGCACTCCAACCTGCAAAGGTATAACCACCAATGTTGCTGCGTGAAGGAAGGGTAACACCTGCACCATACGAAGCCTGAGTCTCAGTGCTGCTGTCGTCAGCAAATGTCACGGTGTAGGTTGGAAGTGCATTTACCGTGATGTCGTAGGTTGCGCTCCTTGTTCCATAGCTAACGGTTACTGTCTGGACGCCAACTGTATTCATGTCGTAGCCAGAGAATTCTGCTTTTGCAGTAACGTCTGCAGATGTAGAGTTATCATAATTGGCAGTAACAGTCATACCTTCGTGGCTGAAAGCATCTCCCTCTGTAAACACTGTGGGATATTCACCTGAAAGTGCAATCGATGTAAGAGCACTAACTGTGATATCGTAGGTTGCAGTCTTTGTTACTTTATTTTCCGTATAGCTAACGGTTACTGTCTGGTCGCCAGCTGTGCTCATATCGTAACCTGTGAAAGTTGCACTGGCAGTTACGTTCTTATTGGTAGAATTATCATAATTGGCAGTAACAGTCATTCCCTCATGACTAAATGCATCACCCTGATGGAAGGTTGTGGGATATGTGCCAGAGAGAGCGATAGATTCCAAAGAAGCAGTAGCGGCTGGACCTTCAATCAGAGTTATATCAGTTTGAGTATTTTTATAACCTCCAAAATTTGCTGCACTGGTATTCTTTTGGATAGACCAAGTAGTAGTGCCACTTTTTATTGAAAGACGAATTTTGGATGATTGATTTGAAGCCGTTACATTTATTCCATCAACTGCAACTTGAATCTTACCATTGGCTGTGCCAGGCGCGATAAAGTTACCCGAGGCTGTCTCTAGATAATAGACGCCTTCAGATTGTTGGTGGAAAGTGATTAGCTGTGCATCATCGATAGTGGAAGATTCTGTACCACTTTGGGTCCCCGTTGCATCCGTAAATTTGATTTCATAATGTTTTGTTTTTAAGTTATTAATGTTATGTTATTGTATTGCTTTCTTGATGCGCTGTTCTTATTTCGCACACAAATATACAACTAATTCCTTAGATTGTGGCAACGAAAGGCAGAAAAAAATGCTATAGTTCGATGATTGCCTCCTGCTTCCATTGTGCCAGCAGTTCCTCGATGTCGGCACGGGCATCAGACGGCTCTATCTCGTATTCGCCGCAGAGGGCCTCTACCAGCGAGTCGACCGTGAAGTCGCCTTGCTCGGCAGCCTGCTGCCACAGCCACGCTGCGCTGTCGCTCAGCTGGTAAACCTTGCGCTGCTCACCCGCCTTGCCGGCGTACATGATGACAGGCTTCCCACATACCTCCCTCATTACATATCCCTTTCTCTGTCTCATTCTCCTAAGTTTTATCTTTATTCCTATTATTCTATTGCTTTATTTCCTTTATTCACTAAGAAACACCTTCCCCCTCCTTATCCTCTCCGGAATACTGCAAATAAGGTAGGTCAGTAAAGTTTTTTCGTCCCGCCATATCGATTTTGCTGCTTCAGGCCAGAGTAACATGGTCTTGCAAGCTTTTATGCGTCCTTTACATAAAGCACACACTTTGTTCTTTGATTTGTCATTTGGCTTGTAGAAGCCGAAGTTGCCGCCCTCCATTATGAAATTCAACAACCATTGTCCACGGAAACTGTTGGGTCGGGCTATCATCTTTTCGCTTGGCAAATGTAGCGTCTGTCCAAGCATCCACATCAATGCGGCTGCAAACTGTTGCATACCAAAGTCTTTTACCAAGGTGCGCAACTGAAGTAGCTCAGCATCGGTGGCGTGGTTGAGTAACACATAGTAGTCAATGACCTGACGCAAACCTATGCCACCATTGATGACAGCATGTCGGCGTAGGTGGGACAACTGCATAACCAACGCATAGGCAATTGAGGGCACCTTGAAACCCTCTGGGCAAAGCGTTGTGTTTTTCTCAAACTCTTCTTGCAAATAAGCATAGATGCGGGCTATGTGCTTGTTATCGTTGTCACGTCTGGGCACAGGCTGGAAGTGAACCTCCACACTCACCTCTGGGTTCTCGGTTTCCAGTTCCCAGTGATGAGCATGTGGTTTCTCCCCCTCTTCAATCATTTCTAAACGGGTTAGCAGCGCTGCTACGCGCTCCTGACCTCCATCCACGAATATATCGATATCGCCGGGCTGGCGGCTCATGGGATCGGGATAGAGCCGTGCATTGGCCTGTCCCTTGAGTATGGCGGTGCGATGGCCCTCGGCCTCGAACAGTTCGGTGAGCCGCTTCGACTCGCTGTTGAGCAATTCGTTGAGTGCTCGTACATCCTCGGCTACTGTTGCCCACTTCATGGTCAGCGCTAAGGGAGGCTCCTGTTCGTCGCGCAGACGGTTGACGGCGGTGAAAAGTAAAGCTATGACCGACTGCCTCACACCCTGGGCGTAGATGTAGTGCCACTCTTCTTCGGTTGGACAGGCATCGAAGGACGACGCAGCTCCCAGCGCGTATCTCAAAAGCGCAAAGAACTGTTCGTTATTTTGCTTGTGCATACAATGTTTAGCTATGATTAACCGTACTTCCGTACCTTAATTATATTATAATGACTGCAAAGATACAATATTATCCTGAGAAAACGATTGTTTTTCGTAAAAACATACGTGAATCGTGAATCATCATTGCGTCGCAAATCACTTTGCAACTGGGTTGCATGGAGTATTCCGTAACTTTGCAGCGTAAATCAAAAAACGTAATTCCTAATTCGTAACTCGTAATTCGTAATTCGTAATTATAACAACTATGGTACAGAATCTTCTTTTTGATATTTGGGCCTTGATGGCTGAGATGGCCCCTTACCTGCTGCTAGGGTTCCTGTTGGCTGGTTTGATGCATGAGTTCATTCCTCGTCAGGTTTATGCCAACTACCTGAGTCGACCCACGTTTCGGAGTGTCTTTCTTGCAGCCTTGTTCGGTGTGCCCCTACCTCTCTGTTCGTGCGGAGTGTTGCCTACGGCGATGGGACTACGTCGCGAGGGCGTCAGCAAGGGGGCGACGATTTCGTTCCTCATCGCCACCCCGCAGACAGGCATCGACAGCATCATTGCCACATACTCACTTATGGGACTTCCCTTTGCCATCATTCGTCCCATCGTTGCCTTCCTAACGGCTCTCTTCGGAGGAACATTGGTTAATGGACTCACCCCCAGCCCCTCCCTTGTAAGGAGGGGGGCTGAATGTTCCGAAGAGAAAGAAATATGTAACACCACAGACGCTCAACATGCCACGATAAACTCTAAACTAAAAAGTGCCTTGAACTACGGCTTTGTGGAGATGATGGCGGACATCGGCAAATGGCTCGTGATAGGCCTCGTCGTGGCAGGCATGATTACTACCCTCGTGCCCGACCAGTGGTTTGAGGTCTTCAAGGACAACTCCCTGCTGAGCATCCTGCTTGTGTTGGCAATCAGCGTACCGATGTACGTTTGTGCCACAGGCAGCATACCCATTGCCGTCGCTCTTATGGCAAAGGGCCTGACACCGGGCGCCGCCCTCGTGCTCTTGATGGCAGGACCTGCCTGCAATGTAGCCAGTCTCTTGGTTATCAACAAGGTACTGGGACGTCGTACGCTGCTGCTTTATCTGACAGCAATCGTCAGCGGAGCCATCCTCTTTGCCTTCGGTATCGACTATCTGCTCCCCCGCGAATGGTTCGTTACTGACATCATTGCCAGCGGGGCTTGCTGTGCCGACGAACACTTGGGTTGGTTCTCCATCGCCTCTGCCATCGTGCTCATCCTGCTGCTTGCCAATGCCCTGCTGCACCATCACGACCATTGCGACTGTGGGTGTGAGGATGACCATTGCGAACACGACAGGGCTATGACTATAAACATCAAGGGCATGCATTGCAGCCACTGTGCTGCGAACGTGGAACGTGCCATCCGCTCGGTAGAGGGCGTGGAGGATGTCAGCGTGAGTCTTTCAGAAGGCACTGCCCGTGTCAGCGGCCACGCTTCGCAAGACGACATCCTGCAGTCCATACAATCTCTAGGCTACACTGCCGAAATCCCGTCATAAGCTCACTCGCGAAACTGCAAAAAAATAGGAGGATGGCTAACAACAGCCACCCTCCTACTCTATTTATGGGCTTTAATCAACGGATGAACAGCATCTCGCGATACTTGGGAAGAGGCCAAAGTTCGTCGTCAACGATGAGTTCAAGCTTGTCGACATGGTAGCGTATGCTCTCAAGCAGCGGTGCCACGTTGTCGTGGTAGGCAATGGCCTTTTCGGTCTCATCTTCGATACGGTTTGCCACACGGCGGGCATCGATGAGACGTTCGGTGTTCTCGGTAATGAAACTCGAGTGCTCGCTTATCTGTTTGATGAGTTTCAGGTTGTTGGCATTCAGCATTCGTGCCTCGTCGGCAGGGAATATCTCACTCACTTTGTGTACATTGTCGATGAGCTGACTCTGATAACGCGTTGCCACGGGAATGATGTGGTTGAGACACAGGTCGCCAAAGATGCGTGCTTCGATTTGTATCTTCTTGGTGTAGGTTTCAAGCTTGATTTCCGTTCGTGCCTCCAGTTCGGCCTTGTTCAGGACACTCATGCGCTGGAACATCTCGATGCTTGCGGGAGCCAGATACTGAAGGAACATCTTGGGGGCACTCTGCTCTACATCGAGTCCGCGACGCTCGGCCTCTTGTTTCCATTCGTCGGAGTAGCCGTTGCCCTCGAAGTGTATGGGTTTGCAGGCTTTGATGTCCTCGCGCAGAACGCTGACGATGGCGTGGTATTTGGGCGAATGTCCATTGGCCTCCGAGAATGCTGAGTTCACGGAGTATTCAGCAATTCGCTTCTCTACACGTTCCTTGAAATTCGTCAGTGCCTCGGCAACGGCGGTGTTCAGCACTATCATGGCAGCGGCACAGTTGGCCTGACTGCCAACGGCGCGGAACTCGAAACGATTACCCGTAAAGGCAAATGGCGATGTGCGGTTGCGGTCGGTGTTGTCGAGCAGCAATTCGGGAATCTGGGGAATATCGAGACTCATGGCTTTCTTGCCTGATATGTTGAAGAGCTGGTTGTCTTCACTTTCCTCCAGCTTCTGTAACAGGTCGGACAGCTGCTTGCCCAAAAATGAGGAGATGATGGCTGGCGGTGCCTCGTTGGCTCCCAAACGATGGGCGTTGGTGGCAGAAATGATGCTACCCTTCAACAGTCCGTTGTGACGGTAAACTGCCATCAAGGTTTCCACGATGAAGGTGATGAAGCGCAGGTTCTCAATGGGTGTCTTGCCAGGTGCATGCAGCAGAATGCCCGTATTCGTGGCAAGGCTCCAGTTGCAATGCTTACCACTTCCGTTGATACCTGCAAAGGGCTTCTCGTGGAGCAGACAGCGGAAACCATGCTTGCGAGCCACGCGGCGCATCAAGCCCATGATGAGCATGTTGTGGTCGATGGCCAAGTTCGTTTCCTCGAAGATGGGTGCCAGCTCAAACTGATTGGGAGCCACCTCGTTGTGGCGCGTCTTGCAGGGTATGCCCAACTCCAGCGCCTGAATCTCGAGGTCCTTCATGAAGGCTGAAACGCGCAGAGGAATCGAACCGAAATAGTGGTCGTCCATCTGCTGGTTCTTGGCCGAGTCGTGTCCCATTAACGTACGACCTGTCATCAAAAGGTCGGGACGTGCGGCATACAGCCCTTCGTCAACAAGGAAATACTCCTGCTCCCAGCCGAGGTTGGAGATGACCTTCGTTACGTCGTCGTAAAACAACTGGCAAACAGCCGTTGCTGCCTTGTCCACCGCCTTCAACGATTTCTTCAACGGAGCCTTGTAGTCCAGAGCCTCGCCTGTGTAGGAAATGAATACGGTAGGAATCATCAGCGTGTCGCCAATCACGAACACGGGGCTTGCAGGGTCCCATGCCGAATAGCCACGCGCCTCGAAAGTGGAGCGAATGCCACCAGAGGGAAACGAACTGGCATCAGGTTCCTGCTGAACGAGCGCCTTTCCCGTGAACTCCTCTATCATACCTCCTTTTCCGTCGTGCTCCACAAAGCCGTCGTGCTTCTCAGCAGTGCCTTCCGTCAGGGGCTGGAACCAGTGGGTGCAATGCGTCACGCCAAGTTCCATTGCCCAACGCTTCATTCCCTCAGCCACAGCATCAGCCGTCTGCAGGTCAAGTTTCGTACCGTTGTCCATTACGTCCGTCATACGAGCATACACCTCTGCCGGAAGATACTTGAACATCTTTTGCCGATTGAAAACATACTTGGCAAAGAACTCGCTGGGACGGTCCTCGCGATTGGGTACATCAATGGGCTTCTTTTTGAAAGCCTCTCCTACAACTTGAAATCTTAGTGTTGATGACATGTTTCTATTATAATTAATTGTTATTCTATCTTTTACCTTTATTTTTCGAAATGCTGATAATCTTTCAATGTCCGCCAATTGCCTCCCCAACGGAATCCATGCTTGACGAACAGACGGTAGCAAAGGTCACGACGGTCAATCTTCATGGGAATGTCGTGCCTCTGTTCGCGTCGGAACGCCCACTTGCGCCCCTCCTTGGGTTCCACACGGTTGCCCTTGACGCAGGGGTTATAAAGTGGATTGATGTCGATGGCCATCCCCTTGCCATGCTTGGAAACCGTTTGCGTATCCGAGATGGTACGATAGTTAAAGCACGAGGTATTATTGGCAGCCATTGAGCGCTGGTCATCGGCCTCAAAGTCATCGATGAGCTGCATACGCTCTATCGGATAATGCGCAAGATAAAGCTGGCGGAAAATATCAACCAAGTAAAGAGCTATCTGCTGGTTGCATACCATTTCTCCTTGCTGTGTCTGGCCTTGCCTGTCGATGTAGGAAAGCTTTAAATAGCGAAGTTCGTTCCTCGTTATAGGGCAACCATGTCTGTAACTGCGGCCTTGCATGTGCTGCCAGATGCTGTCGGGCACCGGATATGCAGCAAAAAGTGTGTCAATTTTGTGTGCGGATGCACACTGAAAGAGACAAATCGCAATGGCTGCAAGTAGTTGTTTCATAAGATATACTTTATCTCCCGCAAATGATTGACCTCGTAAGTAACAGGCTCCGTAGCACAGAACAGGTTTGGATGTTGGTTGAAAAAGATGACATCCATGCCTGCCGCCTTGGCTCCAAGAATGTCGCTTTGGAAGTTATCGCCAATCATAAGCGACGTCTCAGGCTTGGCACCGCTAACCTTGAAGGCATAATCGAAATAGGCCTGTGATGGTTTGTTGGCACCAGCGTCCTCGCTTAGAATAATGTTATCGAAGTAGCGCAGTGTGTCGCTGGCCTTAAGCTTGCGATACTGCACTTCGTGGAATCCGTTGCTTGCCATGTGCATGCGATAGCCCTTGTCCTTCAGGTAGTCCAACAAATCGTAGGCTCCGTCCAGCACTCCTGGTTTGTCGGCACAACACTCCAGAAACCAGTCGCTGACTTTGAGGCAAAAATCTTTGGTCACGCTATCTCCCATGCCGATGGACAAAGGACGTCGGAAGCGTTCGACAATCAGATAGTCACGTGTAATCTCGCCCTTCGAATACTGGCTCCAGAGCTTCAAGTTCTCGCACCAATAGGGCTCTGTGAAATCCTTAAGCTCACGGAAATATCGTCCCAACTGGAAGTGCTCAAACACTTCGCTTAGGGCAATATCAGCATTGCCGTGGGTGTCATAGATGGTGTCGTCGAAGTCTATGAACAAGTCAAGGTATTTACGGTCTGTCATTTAGGCAACTACCATTTGGGATTACATGTCGTGATGTAACATGCGGAATTCTGCCATCTCTGCGTACTTTGTTCCAGGACGACCATAGTTTGCATAGGGATAGATACTGATGCCACCACGTGGAGTGAAAAGGCCTGTTACCTCGATGTACTTGGGGTTCATCAACTTGACAAGGTCTTTCATTATCTTGTTCACACAATCCTCGTGGAAATCGCCATGACTACGGAACGAGAATAGGTACAGCTTCAAGCTCTTCGATTCCACCATGCGTTTGTCTGGAATGTACGAAATACGAATCTCTGCAAAGTCGGGCTGCCCCGTGATGGGACATAGCGTAGTGAATTCCGGGCAATTGAAGCGTACCCAGTAGTCATTATCTGGATGCTGGTTCTCGAAAGTTTCCAAGACTTCGGGATCATAGTCCTGACTATACTTCGACGCACGACCCAATTGTTGCAGTTCTTCTCTGTTTCTACTCATGTCTGTTCTCGAGTTTTATATTGTTTAATCTGTATGATAAAGAACTATGCTTACAAGCGCTCATAGCCCCATTCGTCAAGCACGCTTCCCCATGCTTCGTTGACCAACTGGACGGTACGAGGGTCATACTGATACTGATTCTTTTTGTAACCCTTCTTGCCGTCGATGTATTTCTGAATATAAGGTTTTGCCTCCTCCCATCCGGGCAGTGAGAGCTCACTATAGAGGCGTTCGGCCAGTCCCATAGCATCCTTCTCAACGTCCTCAAAACGAATTTCTATGAGATTACCCTTGGGGATATATTTCTTCTGCTCCTGGTAGGCCTTATAGAGTTCCATGTAGTTACGCAGGATGTTGCGTTCCATCTGGTCAAGAGGAATAGAATGCAGTTCAAGCGGAGCAATGGTGTTCGTGAAGAAACTACGACTCGACTCGAAGACGGTATAGGGATTTCGCATCAGATAGATGAACTTGGCATTGGGATACATCTCCACCAGTGTCTTCACCTTGCCCGTATGGGGAGGATTCTTTGACAGATACTGGGCATCCTTGACATAGCGGCGCGAATTCCACATCGATATCTTTACCAACTTCTCGAACTTCTCCTTGAAATCAGCAATTTCTTCGGGAGTGGCCTTCTTCATGGTTAGGAAGCGGTCGCAATACTCCTGCATCCTTTCGGGGAAGAACCAGAAGAGGTAGTACGATGTGGGGCAGGTGTTCTGCAGAGCAAATTCTTCTTCCTGTGGTAGGTCGGGAGCCAGTTCCATGTTGTCTGTAGGACGATGGCTGGGCATGAGCCATCCCATGACAGGCTTGAACAATCCCTGCAAAGCCATCATATAATGGGGGAATACCGTCTGATACGTAGTGGTAAAGCCAAAACGAGGGTCTTGGGCAAGAATGTTGTGAACGAAGGTTGTACCGCTACGCCAGTGACCAAGGATGAATACTGGGTCGTGCTCCAAGGGTATCTTGGCTAATGTACGCTTGTAACGGCGTTCCTGAAGAGGAGTCGTCACGCTGAGCAAACGGCATATCCATTTCGTAAGTCTGAACTTCGTACGTTTCTCGGGTGCTATATGCTGATCTTTCGTAACTGCCTTGAAGGTCTTCCAGTCAGCACCGACAAGTGTATTTACAGGTAATTTGCTGAATTCTATGAGTCCCATATTATTTTACTACTTTAATTTCAAGTCCTTGCTTGTATAGTTCGTGAACGGCCTTCTCGATGCTGGGATAGTGCTCGACAGGAATGCCTAAAGCATTAAGATCGAGCGTGGGAACAGCCGCTTCATTGGTTTCATTCTCCTCGAGTGGACGGATAATCATACCAACCGCAGAGGTATTGTTTGTGATGGGGTCGATAAGAATGAAGGCACCTGTGGCACGATTGTCCTTATAGCTGTCGAAGAACAGCGTCTTGGCCGTTGTGATGCGTACACAGCCAATCTCGTTCAACTTGAAGTCGCGACCTTCCAGACTTTCCATCGTATTGACGTCCACACGATATTCCACACTATCTATATTGGCACGTGTGGTGTTTGTGTTATGCTTCAGGAAGAACTGCTTCGAACGGTCCATCTTTTCTTCGTCCATCCATACAAGCATGGTCTCGAACGACCGACCGACATTGGGTACATCCTCTGGCTTTACAATCATCTCGCCACGACTGATGTCAATTTCATCTTCGAGACAAATGGTTACGCTCTGAGGACAGAAAGCCTCCTCCAGTTCACCCTCATAAGTAACAATGCTCTTGACGCGACTGCGCTTCATCGAAGGCAGAGCTACGATTTCGTCGCCCTTGCGGATGACGCCGCTCGCAATCTTTCCACAGAATCCGCGGAAGTCCAGATTAGGACGAAGCACGTACTGAACGGGATAACGGAAACTGGTCATGTTACGGTCGCGATGGATGGGTACAGTCTCCAAAAAGGTCAACAGGGCGGGACCATCATACCATGGGGTCTTTTCGCTGCGCTCCACAACATTGTCTCCCATCTTGGCAGAAATGGGGAAACATGTCACATCCTCAATACCCAGCTGTGTTGTCAGCGACAAATATTCTTTTTTAATATTCTCGAACACTTCCTGCGAGAAGTCCACAAGGTCCATTTTGTTCACTGCCAGCACAATGTGCTTGATGCCCAACAAGGACACGAGGAACGTATGGCGACGCGTCTGAGTGATGACTCCGGCACGTGCGTCAACAAGAATGATAGCAAGGTTGGCAGTAGAACCGCCGGTAATCATGTTGCGAGTATACTGCTCGTGCCCCGGAGTATCTGCAATGATAAACTTGCGCTGGTTAGTCGAGAAATAGCGGTAAGCCACATCTATAGTGATACCCTCCTCGCGCTCAGCCTTCAATCCATCGAGCAAAAGTGCGTAGTCAATCTCGCCGGCACCAGCATTTCCAACGCGCACCGAGTCACGCTCCAAGGCTTGCAACTGATCCTCGTATAATTTCTTGGAGTCAAACAGCAAACGGCCTATCAATGTGCTCTTACCATCATCAACGCTACCGGCTGTTAACAAACGAAGCAAGTCTTTCTTCTCATCGGCATCCAAGAATGCCTTTATATCGATTTTTTTATCTTCCATTTCGCAATTCGTATTTCGTAATTAGAAATATCCTTCTCTCTTCTTCTGCTCCATAGATGCCTCCTGATCGAAGTCTATGACGCGTGTCGTGCGCTCGCTCTTCGTCGTTGTCATCATTTCCTCCACAATTTCCTCAATGGTGGTAGCAGTAGATTCCACAGCACCCGTCAACGGCCAGCAGCCAAGGGTACGGAAACGAACCATGCGGTTGTGGATTTTCGGAACAAGTTCCTTTGGCAAACGGTCGTCATCGGCCATGATAAGGTTGCCATCAATTTCTACGCAGGGGCGTTCCTTCGCATAGTACAAAGGCACAATGGGGATATTCTCAAGACGAATATACTGCCAGATGTCCAACTCCGTCCAGTTCGACAGGGGGAATACACGAATGCTTTCGCCCTTATGAACACGCGAGTTATAGATGTCCCATAGCTCAGGACGCTGGTTCTTGGGATCCCACTGGTTGAACTTGTCACGGAACGAGAAAATACGTTCCTTGGCACGGCTCTTCTCCTCGTCGCGACGAGCACCGCCGAAAGCAGCATCGAACTTGTACTTGTTCAAGGCATCAAGCAGGGCACGGGTCTTCATCAAGTCGGTATGCACTTTCGAGCCATGTGTAAAGGGGCCTACACCAGCATTAAATGCCTCCATGTTAGACTCCACAATCAAGTTCCAGCCATATTTCTTTGCATACGCATCGCGAAACTCTATCATCTCGCGAAATTTCCATTTCGAATCTATGTGCATCAGGGGGAAGGGAACCTTGCCTGGTGCAAAAGCCTTTTCAGCCAAACGAACCATAACGCTCGAATCCTTGCCGATACTGTACAACATTACAGGATTCTCGAACTCAGCAGCCACCTCGCGGATGATGTGGATGCTCTCAGTCTCCAATTCCTGCAAATGCGAAAGATTGTATTCCATTATTATATACTTTAATTAATTCTTAGAAATCTTCATTATCATATCAACCACTTGACGAACGCTTTCTTCAAGCGGTAACACGGAAGTATCTATTGTAAGTGTAGGATTCTTGGGGGCCTCGAAAGGGGCACTGATGCCTGTAAAATCCTTCACTTCGCCTCTGCGAGCACGAGCATATAGTCCCTTTACATCGCGACGCTCACACTCCTCAATGGGTGTACTTACATATACTTCCTTAAAATCTTGTTCGCCGATAATGCCACGAGCAAGTTCACGTATGTCCTCAGTAGGACTTACGAAACAAGCCAAGGTGACAATGCCCGTCTCTACGAACAACTTACCAACCTCGGCAATCCGACGAATGTTCTCACGACGGTCTTCTTGTGAGAACCCAAGATTGGAATTAATACCAGCTCGAATGTTATCACCATCAAGAATACGGCACAAAATTCTTCGGGCAGCAAGTTCGCGTTCAACACCAAGAGCAACAGTCGACTTGCCACTGCCACTAAGCCCCGTGAACCATACCATCATTCCGCGCTGGCCCAATTGCAGTTCCCGCTCTTCGCGACTCAGCATTCGATCATATATAGGATAAATGTTTTCTGCCATTTTATTATAATAAATTCGCTACAAAGATACGGAAAAACAAGAAAAAAGCCAAATATATACTATTATTCTATAATCCATAGACAAAAGGAATAAGGAAGACGGAAAGGATGAAGACTATGAAATTCATAGGCAGACCAACACGCACGAAATCGCTGAAACGATAACCACCCACACCCTGAACAATGAGATTTGTCTGATAACCAATCGGAGTACTGAATGCACTGGAGGCTGCAAAACAGATACAAACGACAAAAGGCATTGGGTTAACTCCAAGTTTATCGGAAACACTTAGTGCCAATGGGAATGCCAGTGCCGCTGCTGCATTGTTGGTAATAAGTTCGGTGAATAGATTAGTGATGAGGAATAGGGCCGCAAGAATGATGTATATAGCCCATCGACTTCCTTGCACGCTATCTGTCAGTGAGATGATGTAGCCACCAATGAGGTCGGCAAAACCAGAGTGTGACATTGCAGTAGAGATGGCAAAGGCACAGGCGATGGTGATGAGCACGTCCCACGACAGGTATTTGGTGTACTTCTTTGGTGAAAACATGTGAGTCCAGGCCATGATGATGGTTGTGAGACAAGCAAAGAAGAACATATCAAGCTTGATGAACTTAAAGTGGTCGGTCACGATGGGAAGTTCACCCACGGTGGCACCTATAATCATCATGAGCAACAGGGCTAAT
Source organism: Bacteroidaceae bacterium (assembly GCA_045220575.1). Lineage (GTDB taxonomy): Bacteria > Bacteroidota > Bacteroidia > Bacteroidales > Bacteroidaceae > Physcousia. The sequence goes on along the minus strand of JBGUVX010000001.1, from coordinate 47,535 downwards.
GCAAAGAAACGCTTGCGGCTTCCCATTGGAGGCTCGTAATCCCCCACTCGGTTTATCATCCAAAATACTTTACTCTCACCCCATGTCTGACGGAAATCTGCAGGTGCATCGACAATGAGTGTATCGTCGTGTGTCATCCGAAGGTTCATGTAGTCACCCTCAACAATGTTACCCCCTCGACTAATGGCTCGAACATGAGCACCATAACGGCGATAAAAGTCAAATTCGTGCAAAGTCTTACCCAAACCCGGAAAACGATTTCCTAACATAACCTCGTGGCGCACCATGCCTGGAGCCAGGCTCATCTCCTCGGCTTCCTCCTCAGATTTGCGGCTGTCGGGTAACAGATAGCGCGAGAAGAAAATAAGATAAACGAGTCCTACTAAGGCAATAATGACTCCGACCTTGGAAAGTTCGAACATGTGCATTCCATCAATGCCAAAGCGAAGCAAGATACCATCCCCTACTCCATTGGCTGCAGCCTTCACCTCATCACGGTGTTCCTGCAAGAGCATACCATGAAGCACTAAATTAGTGGTCGTACCGATTAACGTACAGATGCCGCCAATGACAGTTGCATAGCTCAGGGGTATCAGGAATTTGGTAGGTGACAGGTGCATCTTGCGTGCCCAGTTCTTAATCATGGGAGCAAAGATGACCACCACAGGCGTGTTGTTGAAAAAGGCAGAGATGAGCGAGACGATGGGATAGAAGCGCAAACCAGCACTTGTGATGGATACATTCTTTTGGGGCAGCACGTGATATACTATGCGTTCCAAGATGCCGCTCTTGCGCACGCCCTCACTCACGAGATAGAGCAAAGCAACGGTAATCATACCCTTGTTCGAGAAGCCTTTGATGGCCTCTTCTGGAGTAATGATACCAGCACAAAGCAGGGCCACTACTGCAGAGAAAAGCACCAAACCAGGACGCAGGCTCTCACGCATGAGTGCCACCAACATGGCAATCAGTACAAAGGCTACGAATATCACTTCAAAACTCATATCTCTCAACTACAAATTATTTATACTCCTCCCACGATTTGATGGCAAGGTCCTCGGGCTTTATCGTGCAGAATGCTTGGATGAAGGCAGCAGCCAAGCGGCTGTTGGTAAGCAGGGGGATATTCAAGTCTACTGCCGTACGACGAATCTTGTATCCATTGGTCAACTCACCAGCGGTCAGGTCTTTTGGAATATTTACTACCATATCTATCTTACGCTCGTGCATGAGGTCGAGAGCCTGAGGCTGTTTATCTGCATCGCTGGGCCAATGTGCCAGGATGTTAGGAATGCCTTGTTCTGTCAGATATCGGCTGGTTCCGCCCGTTGCATAAATCGTGTATCCATGTTCATGCAACATACGAGCTGCATCCAACATGGCAGCCTTCTCCTTGGCACCACCAGTAGAAAGCAGAATACTTTTCTCTGGTATACGATGGCCAACGGATAGCATTGCCTTCATGAGTGCGCAGTTACTATCATCGCCCAAGCAACCAACTTCACCCGTTGAACTCATGTCAACGCCCAATACTGGGTCTGCCTTCTGCAAGCGGTTGAATGAGAATTGACTGGCCTTGATTCCCACGTAGTCGAAGTCAAAAAAGCTCTTGTGCAATTTTTCGACTGGCAAGCCAAGCATGACACGAGTTGCCAATTCAATGAGATTAACCTTAAGTACCTTGGATACGAAGGGGAATGAACGGGACGCACGCAAATTGCACTCAATAACCTTGATTTCGTTATCACGAGCCAAATATTGGATATTGAAGGGCCCGGAAATGTTTAGTTCTTGGGCTATACGTGCTGAAATCTTCTTGATACGACGTACCGTCTCAACATAAAGTTTCTGAGCAGGGAACTGTATCGTAGCATCGCCAGAATGTACGCCGGCAAACTCGATATGCTCGGAGATGGCGTAGGCAATGATTTCGCCATTCTTGGCAACAGCATCCATTTCCACCTCCTTGGTATTCTGCATGAACTTTGAAATGACAACAGGATGCTTCTTCGAAACATTTGCTGCTAACATCAGGAAGCGTTCCAGCTCTTCCTGATTCGAGCATACGTTCATGGCTGCACCCGACAAAACATAAGATGGGCGAACCAGTACGGGGAAGCCTACCTTTTCTATGAACTTGTTTACATCCTCCATTGTTGTCAAGGCACTCCATTCGGGCTGGTCAACACCGATGCGTCCCAACATTGCCGAGAACTTCTCACGATCTTCGGCATTGTCAATGTACCGGGCTTGTGTTCCCAAGATGGGCACTTTCTGGGCATCGAGTTTCATGGCCAGATTGTTTGGAATCTGTCCGCCTGTGGAAACAACCACTCCCTTTGGTGTTTCGAGATCCACAATATCCATGACACGCTCGTAAGTCAGTTCGTCGAAGTACAAGCGGTCACACATATCGTAATCCGTCGAAACAGTCTCTGGGTTGTAGTTTATCATGATACTGCGATAGCCCTCTTGACGGATGGTATTCAAAGCTTGTACACCACACCAGTCGAATTCTACAGAAGAACCAATGCGATAGGCACCACTACCAAGAACTACGATGCTACGCTGGTCTCTTTCGTAATCAATATCGTGACCAACGGCACTATAAGTCAGGTAGAGATAATTGGTCTGTGCTGGATATTCTGCAGCAAGTGTATCAATTTGTTTTACGAAAGGATGTAAACCTATCTGCTTACGATGCTGACGTACTAAGTTCACAGCATCTTCCATATCCATCTTTTGCTCCAGTCCTATGGCACGAGCTATCTGGAAGTCGGTGAACCCATATACCTTCGCCGTTCGCAATAATTCGATGGGCAGGCTTTCAAGTCCACAGCATTGATGCAGTTGATCGTCTATGTCACGAATGTGGCGAAGCTTCTGCAAGAACCACTTGTCTATCTTCGTCAGTTCATGTATTTGCTCAATGGTGTAACCCTGACGCATCGCCTTCGAGATGATGAGAATACGCTTGTCTGTAGGCTCGTGTAGGGCAGCATCAATGTCTTTGATTTCCAACTCCTTATTCTCCACGAAGCCATGCATTCCTTGTCCAATCATTCGGATGCCCTTCTGGATAACTTCCTCGAATGTGCGACCGATAGCCATCACCTCGCCCACAGACTTCATGCTACTACCCAACTCACGGTCTACACCACGGAACTTGCCGAGATCCCAACGAGGAATCTTGCAGACAACATAGTCAAGAGCAGGTTCAAAGAAAGCCGTTGTTTCCTTGGTGACAGAATTTTTCAAGTCGAAAAGGCCGTAACCGAGTCCCAACTTGGCTGCCACAAAGGCCAGAGGATATCCAGTGGCCTTGCTGGCCAAAGCAGAAGAACGACTCAAACGTGCATTCACCTCAATGACTCGATAATCCTCGCTCTCGGGATCAAAGGCATACTGCACATTACACTCGCCCACGATGCCGATGTGTCGCACAATCTTTATGCTCAAGGCACGCAGCTTGTGGTATTCACTATTCGTCAAGGTCTGTGAGGGAGCAATGACGATACTCTCGCCTGTATGGATACCCAACGGGTCGAAGTTCTCCATGTTGCAGACGGTAATGCAGTTGTCAAAACGGTCGCGAACAACTTCGTACTCAATTTCCTTCCAACCCTTCAGGCTCTTCTCAACCAATACTTGAGGAGAGAACGAGAAGGCTTTCTCTGCCAATCGGTTAAGTTCTTCTTCGTTATCACAGAAACCAGAGCCTAAACCACCTAAAGCATAGGCAGCTCGAAGAATCACGGGATAGCCCAGTTCACTGGCAGCCTTGCGAGCCGCATCAATACTCTCGCAAGCCTGGCTCTTGATGGTTTTAACTCCGATCTCGTCCAGTTTGCCCACAAAGAGTTCGCGGTCCTCGGTATCTATAATGGCCTGAACTGGAGTTCCCAGAACCTGCACGCCATATTTCTTCAACACGCCGCTCTTGTAGAGGGCAACACCACAGTTCAATGCCGTCTGGCCGCCAAATGCCAGCAGAATTCCCTGTGGACGTTCCTTCTCAATGACACGCTCCACGAACTCGGGAGTTACGGGCAGGAAGTATATATGGTCGGCAACGCCCTCACTGGTTTGCACCGTAGCGATGTTGGGATTTATCAAAACCGTTTCAATACCCTCTTCGCGCAATGCCTTCAGGGCTTGTGAACCTGAATAGTCAAATTCACCAGCTTCACCAATCTTCAATGCACCTGAACCCAGCAGGAGAACCTTGTTTATCTTACTAACTTCATGCTCAGTAGATACATCGTCAAATGTCAACTTATCTCCGTGAAGCAAACGTACAAACTCATCGAAGAGGAACTCTGTATCAACGGGACCTGACGATGCCTCTGGATGGAACTGAGCCGAGAACCAAGGATTGTTCTTGTGACGAATACCCTCGTTCGATCCATCGTTCATGTTCACGAAAAGTGGTTCCCAGTCGGCTCCCAATGTCTTGTCGTCAACAGCATAACCGTGGTTCTGACTGGTAATAAAACAACGATTTGTGCCAATTAAGCGAACGGGCTGGTTATGACTACGGTGTCCATATTTCAACTTGTATATGCTTGCGCCGGCTGCCTTTCCAAGAAGTTGATTACCCATACAGATACCCATACATGGACGTACGACGGGATTCTGAAGGAACTTGCGTATGTTGGCAACAGTGGCTTCACATGTATCTGGGTCGCCAGGGCCATTAGCAAGGAAGAGTCCGTCGAACTCGAGTTCGTTGAAATCGTAGTCCCAAGGCACTCTGATGACTTCTGCTCCACGACGAAGCAGGCAGCGGATAATATTCTCCTTCACACCACAATCCACCAGTACCACTTTCTTAGCATCAGGCTTTGAAGCTGGGTAACGGACAATTTCCTTGCAGCTTACCTGAGCAACCCAGTTCACGGAACCATAGTCCTCTATCTGTGGCTCAGCTTCAGGCATGTCATCGAAGATTATCTTACCCATCATCACACCATGTTCACGCAAGACTTTTGTCAACTCACGCGTATCAATTCCCGTAATACCGGGAACTTTTTCGCGTTTCAACCATTCAGCAAGGCTTTCGTGAGCATTCCAGTGGCTGTATTCTTCGCTATAGTCGCTGACAATAATAGCACGAGCATGAATACGGTCACTTTCCATGAATGTGGAAAGACCATTTTCCTCGAAACGAAACTCGGGTACACCATAGTTACCCACAAGTGGATAAGTGAGCGTCATTAACTGACCTGCATAAGAAGGGTCTGTCAAACTCTCTGGATACCCCATCATCGCGGTATTAAATACCACCTCACCGGCAACGGGGCACTCGTAGCCGAACGATGTTCCGTGGAACTTTGTTCCGTCTTCTAATTGGAGTGTTACTTTCTTGCTCATATCTTATTATAGACGTTTTCGTAATATTCAATGAATGCACGGTTCAGCAGGCGCAAACCGCCAGGTGTGGGATAGTCGCCGCTAAAGTACCAGTCGCCGCTATGATTGGGACATGCTTTGTGCAGGCCCTCAAGACTCTGATATACAATTTCTATCGGAGTTGTGATTCCCTCTGGACGTAACATTTCCACCATCTTGCGACTAATGTCCTCATCACTAAAGGGTGCATAGATTTCCTTGACATAGTTGACAAGTTCATCATTGGGTTTTGTCGTTTGTTTGACACATCGACGATACACATCGTCTATCAAAGCCCATTCGCCACGTTCGATAAGTAGTTCCATAGCTGCACGGAAAGCAATAAACTCTTCCATGCGGGCCATATCGATACCATAGTAGTCGGGATAACGAACCTGTGGAGAACTGCTCACAAGCACAATCTTCTTCGGATGCAGACGATCCAAGATACGGATAATGCTCTCCTTCAGCGTCGTGCCACGAACAATACTGTCGTCAATGATGACAAGGTTGTCCTCACCGGGATTCAGCGAACCATAGGTTATATCGTAAACATGGGCAGCAAGGTCGTTGCGCGTGTCACCTTCAGTAATGAAGGTACGCAACTTAATGTCCTTCCATGCAACTTTCTCTGAACGAACGTACATGCCAACGATTTTCTTCACTTCCTCCTCTGTCGGTTGATGGTCTTTTGACAGTTCCAACAGCTTTTGCACCTTTTGACGGTTCAGTTGCTTGATAAAGCCGCGAACCATTCCGTAGTAGGCAACTTCCGCAGTATTTGGAATGAAGGAAAATACGGTATGTGCCACATCTCCCTCGATAGCCTCTGTAATACGCTCTGTCAGTTGCTCACCCAGATTCTTGCGTTCCTCATAGATGTCGAGGTCCGAGCCACGACTGAAATAAATCCGTTCGAAGGAGCAAGCCAGTTTCTTTTGTGCAGGCAAGATTTGCGAGAGCTTCATCTCGCCTGATGCACGCATAACAACGGCCTGTCCGGGTTCCAGTTCCTTAATTTGTTCTGCTTCAAGGTCAAAAGCCGTCTGCAATACAGGACGCTCGCTTGCCAACACAAGTACCTCATCATCCTCGTACCAGAATGCAGGCCGAATGCCCCAAGGGTCGCGCATGGCAAACATCTCACCACTACCCGTAGTGCCACAGATGACATAGCCACCGTCCCAAAGAGGCGCCGCTGTGCTCAAAACATTACATACATCAATGTTCTCCTCAATATACTTGGTAATATCCGTACCGTGTAGGTCCTTCTCAACAGCGATATTGAACAGTCGCTCACTTTCGCGGTCAAGGCGATGACCTAACTGTTCCAACAGGATGAAGGTATCGCTGTAAACACGAGGATGTTGGCCAAAGGCTGAAATGTTCTCGAATATCTCATCGACATTCGTCAGGTTGAAGTTTCCACACACACACAAGTTCTTGGCACGCCAGTTATTACGACGCATGAACGGATGTACAAAAGAAAGGGCACGCTTCCCGGTTGTCGAATACCGAAGGTGCCCCATGTATATCTCGCCTGCAAACGGAAGGTTCTTTGCCGCGTAGTTTGCATTCGACATCTGCGTAGGTGTCAAATCGCGGAACTGTGCATGGACGGCAGAGAAGATTTCACTTATCGCCCCGCTTCCCATGGCACGCTCACGGAACATGTATTCGGTTCCTGGTTCTGCCTTCATCTTTACACAGGCCAAGCCAGCACCTTCCTGTCCGCGATTATGCTGCTTTTCCATCAGCAAATAGAGCTTGTTCAGGCCATACATCCATGTGCCGTACTTTTGCTGATAGTATGCAAGAGGTTTTTTCAGGCGAATCATCGCCACGCCGCATTCGTGCTTCAACTGCTCCATCTACGTGTCTTTTTATTATGATAAGTATTCTTTTACTATTTCCTCCGTCTTGTCCCACAACTCCTTCATCTGCTTGTGGTGAACATACTTGTCGCCCAAGTTGATGATGCGGTTCGAACGATTGAAGGTTCCCGTCTGCCCAGCCTTGTCTTCATCGAGTAAGAGACGAATGGCCGTATCTGCGCCCTGACGAGGCGTACGGATGAAGGGGCGGAAGACGAGGTCTGTTATCGGGTCGAAGAACATCTGCATACGAATGATGCCTGTCGAAACGATACCTGGGTCGGCAGCATTCACCGTAATGCCCTTATCCTTGAGTCGTTCTGCCAGTTCCAAGGTAAAGAGCGTAATGGCAAGTTTCGTATTGCTGTATATGGGAATGCGTATAAAACTGCCCTTGCGTCCCTTCTCGAAAAACTGAGGGAAGTTAAGTTTACCCAAACAATATACGCAAGAAGCCATGTTGACGATGCGGCTTCCCTCGCTCATCAAAGGAAGCAAGAGGCGAGTCAGCAAGTAGGGTCCTACATAGTTGACGCTGACCGTACGTTCCAGACCGTCTACCGTAATATGGAATCCCGTTTCCATAGTTCCGGCGTTATTCATCAACAGGTCGATATGGTCGAATCGCGACTTCACCTCGTCTGCGAAGCAACGTACCGAAGCAAGGTCTGCCAGGTTGATACCTATTATTTCTATCTCCTTACTTCCTGTTTCCGCTATCAGTTGCTCGCACCTTTTCTTCGCGAGTTTCGGGCAATAGCAAGCCATGATGGTATGGTAGCCTTGTAAGGCCACAGCCTTTGCTTCCTCGTAACCCATGCCGCCATCGGCTCCTGTTATAATTGCTACTTTCATTGATTCTGTTCTTTTTCTATACGTTCTATTTCCTTCTCCAAGTCCTTGGGAAGTGCTTCTTTAAGATGCTGGTGACAGGCCATCTCCAGCGTATACATTCGACCTATGCAATAATTGCTATGCCGGCAGCCGCAGCGGTGGTGCGGGTCTTCCTTCAAACGGTTCACAAAGTCAGGCTCATTCAACAGGCTGCGAGCCATCTGCACGGCCTCGAACCCATGACCAAGCACCTCATTTATCTTATCACCTGCCACGAGACCACCCACGTAGATAAACTTCATGTCGGGCATTGCCTCACGGAACTTCAGCGCATCCTCCAGGAAGAATGCCTCCTCATAAGGCACGGTTTTCGTGAGCACGTTGTGAACAAAGGGCTTAGCACAACGGATGCTATACTTGAGCCAAGGCTTGTCCATGTAGTGGGTCATCGTTTGCAGAGGCATCTCGCCACGCATTACGTACATTGGAGTGGCACTTACCAAGCCGCCGCTCAGCACGAGGGCATGTACGCCCAATTCCTGCAAGCGCTTAGCAACGGGGACACTGTGTTCCTCAAGGGACACACCGTTTTTCAGTCCATCGCGCATGTTCATCTTGCAAACCACAGCCATATCGTCCTTGGCCGCCTTCATCACCTCCTCAATACACATTGTCATGAAGCGCATGCGATTCTCAAGCGAGCCTCCGAATTCATCACTGCGGTGGTTGAAATAAGGGTTCAGGAACTGGTCAATCAAGTAACCGTGTCCGCAATGTATCTCGACTTCGTCGAACCCGGCTTCGCGAGCCAAGTTCACAGCATCGCCAAACTTCTTGGCCAAGGGTGCAAGTTCGTCCTTACGCAGACCGCGCACGATGGTGGGACTATAGAGATTAAAGCCGTTCGAAGCCCCAACGGGGATGCATCCACAAATGGCCTTATGGCTCATGTTGCCACAATGTCCCAATTGTATTCCTGCTGCGGCACCTTCCTTGTGAATGCCGTCTGTAAGCCAACGCAAACCAGGAATGATGTCCTGCTTCATGACCAGTTGGCGGTCGAAACTCAATCCGCTTTCCGTAACGGCGGCGTATGCCACCGTGGTCATACCGACACCTCCACGTGCCACGCTTGTATGATAGTCATATAGCATCTGACTGGGTTCGTGCCCAGGACACATGCTTTCGAAGGCCGCACTGCGAATGGTACGGTTCCTCAATGTCAAGGGACCGATGTGGGCTTCTTCGAATATCTTGTTTTCCATATTACCTAATTAATATACGAATGGAATTACTCGTTTACGATTTCCAACTGCCTCGTTGCCAAACTCCTGACGATAGCGCTTGTGGATGGCATGGGCACGCGGCACCAGATTGGCGGCTGTCCAGATAGGGAACACCCACGCCACGGGAGTTGCTGCGGCAATGGCAAAGCCGACCCACTCCATGAGCTCACCCATGTAGTTTGCCGACGTCACATAACGGTACATGCCACGCTGGGGAAGATAGTGGTTTGTGTCGCCCGGCTTGCGAAGATGCCGAATCACGTGGTCGCTGTGCCAGTTGATGCCAAGTCCCACCAGGAAGATAAGGATGCCCAATATGGCGTTCCATCGCAGCAGATAGGCCGCACCTTCTTGGAAGTCGGGATTCGGCAGCCAATATAGTCCCCCACCCTGCATAAAGCCGTTGATGAGGTTGAAGGTAATGCCCATCAGCATGATGGCAATAGGCATACGGCTTTTCCCCGTCATCAGCCAGGGGAAGACAAAGCTTCTCTGGAAGTAATGCAACTGAAACAAAGCGAAGAGCACCAATTGGGGAAGCTGCCATTTAAGTGGCGACTGTAGCCAGATGTAGAGCATCACCAGGAAGACGGGTGCTTCCATCAGCGTCCAGGCAACCTTGTTATTGATGCTCCACCCCCATTGTTTCGTGCGAAACTGGCCGTAACCTGCGTTAACAAAAAAGAGGCTGACGAAGACCACCACGGCCATTGCTGTCATGCCCCATATTAAATAATCGAATAAGATTTGCAACGTCATAGGCGCCCTTATCGCTTAAAGTCGTGCAAAGATACGGCAAAAAAATGACATTCCCAATAATAGCAAGGAAAAAATGTCATTAGAACTTAATAAGTTCTTTACCTTCTTTAGCTGTCAGTTCCAGATTCAACTGGCGTGCTTCGGGCATTTTCAGGGTTATACGGTCGAGATTCGGCAGGTACATCTTCAGCATGAGAATCTGACTGGCATCTATCGTTCCATACAATTTGTTGGCTTTCATCTCGTCCATCCACTTGTAGGCAACGTCCTCGTATCCGTTGGCATTAGCCGTACCCTTGTCTTCCGACAGCCGGAGGACATGGTTCCTTACGGCATAGAAGACGGGTGAGCTGCCTTCTTTCCTCACTTCGCCGCTCGTCTGGTCATACGTCGTAAAGACGACACCTGCCATACGGGCATATTCATCGTTCCAGCCTGATATGTTCTTCAGGAAGCGTTCGTCCTTCAACTGAGCCTGGATAAGTCCGCCGTCGCTGTTCATCAGCATGTCGTACTTGACGGAAAGCGCCATATCGCCCTTTATGCTCTTCACGATGAGGTCGGCATCGAACACCGTATTCGCGAGCAGAAGCTTTGTCCGAATCTGGGGGAAGCTACGTAGCAGTTCAAGCAACTTCTCACCGTCGACACCCATTTCCACATGGCCCGTCGGCCTTTTGGGAGCAGTCTGCAGAAGGCTTCCGTTGATGGGTTGCAAAGCTTCGTCCATCTGATTCAGGAGTTTGTTCGTCTTCTCGTCATCCGATTCCAGCGTGAGGGCGAGCCCTACCTTGCTCTTGGTAAACGAGAGACCAGCAAGGGCGCGTATTTTCGTAACGTCAAATTCCTTGTGAAGCGCCTCCGGAAGGAACTGCTTGGGCAAAGCATCGAAGGTAGTAGCCAACGCCACAGGTTCCTTGCGAGTTTCGAGCATGCCGAACAAGGGACTTTGCTTGCCGCTCTCTCCCTCGCTCTGCTTCAGGCAATCGGCAATGGTGCCGCGAAGTGCATCGAGCTCTGAGCCCACGGCAGGCCCCATCATCATGGCACGGTCCTCTGCCACAGCCAGAAGCACGTTGTCCTTACCCACCAAAGTCCATCGCAGGCCGCGCTGGCTTTCAAAGGGCTGGCTGCCTGACTTCTCTATGAACTCTTCGAAGCGTTTCGTATCGTCAAGGGGCACGATGGCTCCGAAGTAACCTTGCGAGGCAAAGACGTAGGAAGGCTGCAGGTAATCGACTCCGCTCTCGTCCTGTGATGAGGAGAAAAGCTTTTTTGCCAGAAGGCCGGCAGCATCCTTTGCGTCAATCCCATACTGAAGAGCCAAAGCCTTGAAGTCGAATCGTCCGACCATTGTCAGTTCCTGAGGCAATGAGGTTGCAACGTCCTTGCCACCGCCAAGCAATTTCACACCCAACACGACGGCTGCAATCACCACCACCAACGCTGCGATTATTCCATATTTTTTCATAGTTACTTGTCTTTTATTGCTTTTGAAGCTGCGATTTGCATCATGTGTACAGCCACAAGGGCTGCAGTTTCCGTGCGCAGGCGGCTTTCGCCCAGCGAGACGGGTTGATAGCCAAGCGACTCAGCCAAGCGAATCTCGCTGACGGAAAAGTCGCCTTCCGGCCCAATCAGGACCGTAGCATCCTCGCCAGGTTGCAATACATCTAATAAATAGGGTTTGTCTCCCTCGTAGCAATGACAGATGAAGCGCTGTCCGCCGTTCTGTTGCTTGACGAACGACGAAAAGTCCTGCATCTCGTTTACTTGCGTCCGCCAGGCCTTCCGGCTCTGTTTCATAGCGGAAATGACTATCTTCTCTATGCGTTCCGTCTTGATTACGTGACGCTCCGAGAACTGGCAATCGAGGAACGAGAGTTCGTCGAACCCTATCTCCGTAGCCTTTTCCGCCAGCCATTCTATGCGGTCGTTCAGCTTGGTGGGAGCCACAGCCAGATGCAGGTGCCCCTGCCAAGTCGGCCTTTGCGGCATTTCCTTCACGATGCGGTAGGCGCACCTGTGGTTCGAGGCCGCCGTAATCTCCGCCTCATAGAACGTGCCCTTGCCGTCCATCAGCCATATCTGGTCGCCAGCCGACATACGCAGCACCCTGACAGCGTGCTGCACGTCGTCCTTGGTGAGTTCGCCCGATTCGATGTCAGGCTGGTAAAAGAAGCGTTCTTCCTTCATGAGGGTACTGAGCTTATGGGACTTATGGGGCGTATAGGGCTTATGAGACTTTTAAGATTTCGTGGGGACGTGCTTGTAGCGGAAAAGTATGGCGAAGAGGATAGCAACCACCAGCGCATAGCCGGCAAATATGAACCAGCAGGTCTGCCAGCCTGGCAACACGTCGCTACCCTCGGGCAGGTTGAAGACATAGTGGTTGACAACCAACTGGGCGCTAAGCATACCCACGGTGGCACCAAAGCCATTGGTCATCATCATGAACAGGCCCTGTGCCGAGTTGCGAATGCCGAGGTCGGTTTCCTTATCGACAAACAGCGAACCGGAGATGTTGAAGAAGTCGAAGGCAACGCCGTAGACAATCATCGAAAGAATGATAAACGCGAAGCCCGGGCCTGGGTTGCCGATGGCGAAGAATCCAAAGCGGAAGACCCAAGCCATCATAGCCATGAGCATAACCTTCTTGATGCCAAAACGGCTGAGACAGAAGGGAATGAGCAGGATGCACAGCGTCTCGCTCATCTGCGATATGGAGGTAACGATTACGCTATACTCCACCATCGGCGAATTGGCGTATTGCGGCAGCGCTCCCCATGCTTCGAGATATAGAGTGGCATAGCCGTTTGTGATTTGCAGGCAGGAACCCAGCAGCATGGAGAAGATGAAGAAGACAGCCATGCGATAGTTCTTGAAGAGCGTGAAGGCGCGTAGTCCCAGAGCCTCGACAAGCGACTTCCGCTCGCCTCCCTTGCTTGTCGGGCAGGCAGGCATCGTGAGGGAGTAGAAGGCCATGAGCAGACTCAGCGCACCTGACAAGGCAAACTGATAGGGAGTGGACTTAAATCCTAAGAGGTTGACAGCCCACATCGAGCCGATGAAGCCTATGGTGCCCCAAACGCGGATAGGCGGGAAAGCCTTCACCGTGTCGAGTCCCTCCTTGTCCAACGCATTGTAGGCTACGGAGTTGGTAAGTGCGATGGTGGGCATGAAGAACGCAACGCTGATGGTGTAGAATGTGAACAGCGTGCCGAACTCCACGTGTCCCGCAGCCGACAGCCCATAGTAGCAGGCGCCTATCATGGCAGCACCCGCAATGGCGTGGCACAGGGCGAGAACGCGCTGGGCTTGTATCCACTTGTCGGCTACGATGCCCATGAGGGCAGGCATACACAGCGAGACAAAGCCCTGAACGCTGTAGAACCAACCGATGTTGGAGCCAAGGCCTTCCTTGCCGAGATACAGGCCCATCGAGATGAGATAGGCTCCCCAAACGGCAAACTCCAGGAAGAAGAGGAATGCTAAACGAATCTTCAGTTTCATATTGTTAGGTTTTTAGTTTTTAAGGTTTGTGTGTCATGAGGTTATATGTCGCAAGGTCTCATTCTACATATAAGACGAGGCCCTTGAGGTATTCGCCTTCCGGGTGGTAGATGTTCACGGGGTGGTCGGCTGGCTGGTGCAACTGGTGCAGGATGCGCACCTGACGATGGGCCAGAGTCGCTGCGGTGAAGACAGCCATGCGGAACTGTTCCTTCGAGATGGCCTGCGAACACGAGAAGGTGAAGAGCAGGCTGCCAGGAGGCATCTTTTCCATCGCGCGGGCGTTCAGCTTAGTATATCCCTTGATGGCGTGCCGCACGGCTTCGCGGTGCTTGGCAAAGGCTGGCGGGTCGAGAATTACCAAATCGTAGCTCTCCGTCATTTGGTCGAGATACTTGAATGCGTCCTCGGCGAAGGCAGCGTGCCGTTTGTCGCCTGGGAAGTTCAGTTCGATGTTCTGGTTGACAAGGTCCACCGCCTTCTGACTGCTATCGACGGAGTGGACGAGACGTGCGCCGCCTCGCATGGCATAGACGCTGAATCCGCCTGTATAGCAGAACATGTTGAGGACTTTATGTCCCTTCGAGTATTGCTCAACTAAACTACGGTTATCTCGCTGATCTACAAAGAATCCTGTCTTTTGTCCCTTTAACCAGTCGATATGAAAGCGTAGTCCGTTCTCCGTCGCTATGTCGTCTGGCGTGGAACCAAGTATGAACCCGTTCTCCTGCCCCAGTTCGGCCTTGAAGGGAAGTGTCGTCTCGCTCTTGTAGTAGATGTTTTCCAAGCGCTCGCCCATCACTTGCTTCAGGGCCTTGGCAAGTTCCATGCGGCAGACGTGCATACCTACGCTGTGGGCCTGCATTACGGCTGTCTTGTCGTACATGTCGATTACGAGTCCGGGCAGCGAATCGCCCTCGCCGTGAACAAGGCGGTAGGTGCTGTTCGCAGGGTTGCCTGCCACACCGATGGACAGGCGGACGTCGTAGGCGGCACGGAGTTTCCTCACCCAGAAATCGAGGTCGATGGGTTCGTCCTCGAAGGTGAGGACTCGGACGGCGATACTGCCTATCTGCCAGTGACCGATGGCAATGAAGGAGCCGTCGGATGCGAGGATTCGCACGAGGTCGCCCTCCATTGGGTTGCCTTCGATGTGATGTACTGCACCAGAGAACACCCAGGGGTGGAAGCGGCGTAGGCTTTCGTCCTTTCCTTTATTTAGATATAGGTTCGTCATTGTTATTAAGTTCCCAGTTTCCGTTTTTTTTCAGTTGTTCCAGTTCCTCGTATAGCCGGACGCAGGCCCAGGCATCGGTGGCAGCGTAGCGTTTCTGGGCCTCCGTCAGCACATCCTGTTCCCAGTTCGTCAACTGCTGCGACTTCGATATCTTCTGTGCGAAGACGTTGGCGTAGAGCTTCTGCAGCCCCATGTCCTCTATGCCGAAGTCACGTACGTAGGTTTGCAACTCGATGAAGCTCGCCATCTTAAACTCGCGCATCCGCATCAGTTGGCCTGTATCATCGCTCCACGAGAGGGCTACCTTCTTGACCTTTTGGCTCGAAAGCAGGCTCACCAGGCAGTCGGGCAGGCCTATGTGACAGAGGCGGAAGAGGAAGCAGATGTCGCGGCTGGCGACTTGCAACAGGGCTACAGGGTGCATGGGGCCTGGGCGGAAGGTGGGGCGCGTCTCTGTGTCAAAACCCAAGAGCGGCTGCCGGAGCAGGAAGTCGACTGCCCGCTGTGCCTCGCGCTCAGAGTCCACCACGACGATTCTCCCTTCGAAGACAGCACGCGGCAGGTCGGCAATCTGTTGTTTGTCGAACTTGTTCACCAGAATCCTACGCTGTTGCGTCTCCATGCTTTTTCTAAATCGCCTGTTTTGCACGCCTCGGCAAGGGCCGTTTCGTGGATATCGTTGCAAAAATACAAAAAAAAAGGCAAACCCACACATCTTTTCGCCACATTTGTAGTGTGGTTTTTGCAGAGACGACACTACCCTCCTCTTGACACACAATTGTGTGCCAAGGGAAACGACGCGTCGTATCAGCCGAGACATTACTATTCCTTCGCTTGGCACACAGCTGTGTGTCAAGACCCGCAAAGCGTTGCTTTGAGGGGAACGATACGTGAAGATTCGTTAAACGACGTAAAATCTACGATTAAAGGGCACGTTTCTCGCGTTTTTTCATTATCTTTGCAGCTCAAATGCGTTACTAAAACATATCAACCACAATGGCAAACGACATAAAGAACAAAACTACGAAAAAGAGCACGAAACCTCGCAAGCAGGTGAGGACGACGGAAGGAGACTTGGAGGAGCCCATAAGCAAGCTGGAACTGGTGCGCTGGGTCACGGGCGGACTGTTGGCTCTCTGCGCCATACTGATGCTGATTGCCTTCATCTCGAATTTCTTCACAGGTGCCCACGACCAGCACTTGGTGGAGGGCGAGAAGCCCTATAACTGGCTGGGAAGGATGGGTTGCTGGATAGTGGACAACGTGATGAACCGCTCGTTCGGACAGGCCTCTTTCTTCATCCCCGTACTCATGTCCGTCACAGCCTTCAGGATTCTCGACATCGGACATATCCGCCTCTGGAAGTGGGCGATAAACTGCATCCTGCTCACCATCTGGTTTTCTGTAGCGGGAGCATACTTCCAGACCTTCTTCTTCGAGGACAGCTACATCATTCTGGGCGGAATGCACGGCCAGGTGGCACTCGAGTCGCTGAAGCACCAGATAGGTATGGCAGGCGCTTTCCTCGCACTCATCATCACGGCGGCAGCCTACGTCCTCTACCTGAGCGGCGAAACCATACACATCATCCGCCGCATGATTGAGGCCGCACGTCGTCGTGCCGAACGCCAGAAGGAGGAAGAAGCCCTCGACCAGAGCAAGATGGAAGGCGAATACAATCAGGACGAGACTTCAATCGAGTTGGCTCCCTTCGTCGAAGAGACAGAGCAAAAGGATGCAGAGCCTGGCGACACAGCCACGACCATCACCTTTGCCGAACTGCCTGCCGAAGTGGAGAAACCAGCCGAAAAGGTGGACGACATACCCTTCGAAATCGAAGGCACAGGCCAACCCACAGCAACAGACGTGGAGAAAGACGGCATGAAGGTGCACATCGGCGAGGGAGAAGCCGAGGCTGACCTCGACTCGACAGGAGCCTTGGAGCCCTACGACCCTAAGCTCGACCTCAGCCACTACAAGTACCCGACACTCGACCTTCTGCGCAAGTACGACGTTGACAAGGTGGGTATCGACATGGAGGAACAGCAGAAGAATAAGAACCAAATCCTGCAGGCCTTGCAAAACTTCGGCGTAGAAATCAGCAGCATCAAGGCCACAGTAGGCCCTACCATCACGCTCTACGAAATAACGCCAGCCCCTGGAGTACGCATCTCAAAGATACGAAACTTGGAAGACGACATCGCCCTCTCCCTGTCGGCCCTGGGCATACGTATCATCGCCCCCATACCGGGCAAAGGCACGGTGGGTATCGAGGTTCCCAACGCCAAGCCGCAGATGGTGTCGATGGAGAGCATCATCAACAGCCGCAAGTTCCAGACGACAGAGTTCGAACTGCCAATGGCATTGGGAAAGACCATCACCAACGAAATCTTTATGGTGGACCTGGCAAAGATGCCCCACCTCCTGGTGGCAGGTGCCACGGGTCAGGGTAAGTCAGTAGGTCTGAACGCCATCATCACGTCCCTACTCTACAAGAAACACCCCGCAGAGCTGAAGCTCGTGATGGTTGACCCCAAGAAAGTCGAGTTCTCTGTCTACAACCCTATCGTCAACCACTTCCTGGCACAGGTCGAAGGCAACGAGGACACCGAAGAACCCATCATCACAGACGTGAACAAGGTCATTCAGACGTTGAAGAGCCTCTGCGTGGAGATGGATACGCGATACGACTTGCTGAAGAAAGCTCGCGCGCGTAATATTAAGGAATATAACGAGAAGTTCAAGGAGCGCAAGCTGAACCCAAACAACGGACACAAGTTCATGCCCTATATCGTCGTCATCATCGACGAGTTTGGCGACCTCATCATGACAGCAGGCAAGGAGATAGAACTGCCCATCGCCCGCATCGCACAATTGGCTCGTGCCGTCGGCATCCACATGATTATTGCTACACAGCGTCCCACGACGAACATCATCACGGGCACCATCAAGGCCAACTTCCCCGCACGAATGGCCTTCAAGGTTAGTGCCATGATTGACTCGCGCACCATTCTCGACCGCCCAGGCGCCAACCAGTTGGTCGGCAAGGGTGATATGCTCTTCCTGGCAGGAACGGAACCCGTGCGCGTACAGTGTGCCTTCGTCGATACGCCAGAGGTGGAAGCCATTGCCAACTACATCGCGTGCCAGCAGAGCTACAATCACCCCTTTGCCCTGCCACCCGTACCAATGGAAGGCGAGGAATCGAGCGGCGCTGCCGACGTGGACATGAACCATCTCGACCCCATGTTCGAGGAGGTTGCCAAGCTGGTGGTGCAAACCCAGCAGGGAAGCACCAGCATGATTCAGCGCAAGTTTGCCATTGGCTTCAACCGAGCAGGCCGTCTCATGGACCAGTTGGAACGCGCAGGCATCGTCGGACCGGCACAAGGCAGCAAGCCACGCGAAGTATTGGTAATGGGTGACGTACAGTTGCTCGAAATACTCAACAATCTAAGGTAAAAAGATAACAACATGAAACGAATCGCATTACTTCTCATTCTCGCGTTCGCCCAATTCGCCCTTCCTAACGCCAACGCCGCAGGAAAGGACAAGGAGACACGCAAGGTGCTGGACGCAACGGCAGAACGCATCCGCAAGGCCGGCGGCCTGAGCATTCAGTTCACGGCAATGTCCATCATGGGAAAAGTGAGTCAGGGCAGCACCAGCGGCTCGATGGACATCATGGGACGTAAGTTCTTCATGAAGACCGATGAGATGCAAACCTGGTTCGACGGCAAGACGCAATGGACCATGCAAGCCGGCGACAACGAGGTGGACATGACCGAACCCACAGGAACGGAACTGCAGATGATAAACCCCTATGCCTTCATCAACATCTACAAAGCGGGATTCAACTACAAGATGAAAGAGGGTACCCTGTCGAACGGAAAGCAGGGCTACAAGATAATCATGAATGCCGACAACGCCAAGCAGGAGATTCGCGAGATGTTCCTGGAGGTGGACAAGCTGTACAACCCCGTTCGCATCTCCATCCGGCAAGGCAAGAAGCAATGGGTGCGACTCGTGGTCAACCGCTTCGCAGGCGGACAGTCTTTCGCTGCCGACCATTTCACCTTCCCCAAAAGTAAATACCCAAAGGCTGAAATCATCGACCTTCGCTGATTTCGCATAACATCTTATTCCTAATAAATAAAGCATAACTCAAGATATGGAACACATTCGTTGTTTGATTATCGGTGCCGGCCCAGCCGGATACACCGCAGCCATCTATGCAGGACGAGCCAATCTGTCGCCCGTGCTCTACGAAGGAATTCAGCCAGGCGGCCAGTTGACACAAACCACAGAAGTCGAGAACTTCCCAGGCTACCCGGAAGGGGTGCAGGGATTCGACATGATGGATGACATCCGCCGACAGGCCGAGCGCTTCGGATGCGAGATGCGCAGCGGCGTTGCCATCAAGACAGACCTCTCGCAGCGTCCCTACCATGTGTGGTTCGACGACGAAAGCGAGGTCACAGCCGATGCCATCATCATCGCCACAGGAGCCAAGGCCAAGTACCTGGGACTGAAAGACGAAGAGGAATACAACGGCAGAGGTGTGAGCGCATGTGCCACCTGTGACGGCTTCTTCTACCGCAAGAAGACGGTAGCCGTAGTGGGAGGTGGCGATACGGCATGTGAGGAGGCTTCGTACCTGGCACAACTTGCATCGAAGGTTTACCTCATCGTGCGCAAGCCTTTCCTGCGCGCTTCACAGATTATGCAGGACCGTGTCCTCAACAACCCCAAGATTGAGGTGCTCTTTGAACACAACACCGAGGGACTCTTCGGCGCAGAGAGACTGGAGGGTGCACACGTGGTTTATCGCAGAGGCGAAGCCGACGAGCGACGCTACGACATCAGCATCGACGGATTCTTCCTCGCCATCGGACACAAGCCCAACAGCGACATCTTCCTCCCCTGGGTGAAGACCGACGAGACGGGTTACATCCTTGTCGAAGGCGACTCGCCCCGCACAGGTGTTCCTGGCGTGTTTGCTGCTGGCGATGTGGCTGACCCTCACTATCGGCAGGCCGTAATCGCTGCAGGTAGCGGAGCAAAGGCAGCCATCGAGGCAGAACGCTATCTCGCCACCCTCTAATCAACCACCCATAGGCCCAATAAGCCTCATAAGCCCCATACGACCCATGACTAAATATCAGCTATACCGCCTCATAGAACGAACAGAGGAACTGAAGGACAAGCGACATCCCATGTTCGAACGAAACAAGTTCATGAAATTCTTGGCTTGGTTCATGATTGCCTACTATGCGGCAATCCTTCTTTTGCTGGGTGTGGTGTTAGGCTTTGGCCTGAAGGGTGACTACTCAGCAGCCTATCATCGGCTCGACAGCGGATTCATCTACCTGCTCTCTATCGATTTCTGGATGCGATTCATTATGCAGGAAACGCCAGCTCAGAAGGCGCACGCATACGCCCTACTGCCCATTCGCCGCTCGTTTCTCATGAAGGGTTACCTCATTCGGGCAATGCTTTCATGGGGCAACATGTTCTGGGCTTTCTTCCTCGTGCCCTTCGGACTCATCTCCGTAGTGCCCATAATGGGTTGGACGGGCTTCTTCGGCTGGCTGTTGGGCTATTGGATGCTCTTCGTCATGAACGGCTTGGCGTATCTCTTCGTCCGGGCTCTCTGCCTGAAACACATACTTTGGTTCCTTGCTCCGCTGGCTTTACACGTTGCTTTAGTCTGTGCCTGCGTGATTCCTGACCATAATGTATTCCGTGTTCCCTTCATCATGTTCATGGACGGCTTCGTATGGTGGCGCTTGCTACCCTTCCTGGTTGTGGCGCTTCTCATAGCCTTTGTCTTTTGGGCAAACTACAAGCTGCAGATGGGAATGGTATATAATGAGGTTGGCAAGAAGGAAGACGTGGAACTGAAGAGCGCCACGCAAATCTCCTTCCTGAACCGCTATGGCGCTATGGGCGAATACATGAAGCTTGAAATCAAGCAGCGCATGCGTAACAAACAGGTGAAGACACAGTTCTTTGTGGGACTCGGACTCATCAGTTTCTTCTCCCTCATGCTGTACTTCACCGATGTCTATGACGGCACTTTCATGCGTTCCTTTATATGCCTCTACGACTATGTGATACTGGGCGCCACCACCCTCATCACTATCATGTGTTACGAGGGTAACTATATCGATGGGCTCATGAGCCGTCGCGAGACCATCTACGAACTGCTGCGAGCCAAATACTATTTCAACTCCATCCTGCTGTTCATCCCATTCCTCCTGATTTTGCCACTGATTATTTCGGGCAAGATTAGCGTCTGGATGAATCTGGGCTACCTGTTCTTCACCATCGGAGTGCTCTACCCTTGTGTCTTCCAGATGGCGGTCTACAACAAGAACACGCTGCCCATGAATACGAAACTTATGTCAGCCAAGTCGGGAACCATGATGCAAACCATCATATCGATGGTAATCCTGTTCCTGCCGATAGCCATAGAAAAGATTAGCGTATTGCTTCTGGGAGCCGTTTGGGGCTATATGCCACTCATCGGTTTGGGCATTGCCGGAATCGCAACACACCGCCTTTGGCTTCGCAATATCTACCAGCGTTTTATGCTGCGTCGCTATGAGAACATGGAAGCCTTCCGTTCCAGTCGCAACAGCTAACTGTTTAATTCATAAACTCCATTCAATCCATCAAACACAACAAACCAATGAATATCATCATAAATAACCTCAAGAAGACTTTCGGAGAGAAAGTTGCCGTCGATATCGACAAATACGAAATCAAGAGCGGAGAGATACTGGGTCTCGTAGGAAACAATGGTGCGGGCAAGAGTACGCTATTCCGCCTTATCCTCGACCTGATTAAGGCCGACACAGGTAGTGTCCGCATGATGGGAATGGCTAATGGAGAAAGTCGTGACATCAATGTTGCAGAGACCGAGGATTGGAAGGACTGGACTGGCGCGTTCGTTGACGAATCGTTCCTCATCGATTACCTGACGCCCGACGAATACTTCCACTTCATTGCGAACATCACAGGAACAAGCGACGAACGACTTGCGGAAGATATGAAAAAGTACGAACACTTCATGGCTGGCGAAGTGTCGGGACAGACAAAACTTATCCGCAACCTGTCGGCAGGAAACAAACAAAAGGTGGGCATCGTTGCAGCCATGTTGCTCAAGCCACAGGTGCTCATCCTCGACGAGCCATTTAATTTCCTCGACCCCTCTTCGCAGCACATTATCAAGCATCTGCTCACAAACTACAACCAAGAGACAGGTGCTACGATTCTCGTTTCGTCCCACAACCTGAACCATACCGTTGACATCTGTCCACGCATTGCCCTTCTGGAGAACGGCAAGATTATCCGCGACATAGACAATAAGAACGGCGAAGCACAAACGGAACTTGAAAACTACTTCGACATCGAGGCATAGTTCGTTCAACAACGCAACTCCTTTCTTTCATCAACGTAACAAGACGATAGAAAAAAAGCGAGGCTCCGTTTGGAACCTCGCTTTATGTTTTCGATTGTGTCCGTATTATGCTTCAGGCATAACACTTACAGTGGAACGGTCGCGACGGCCTCTCTTGAAGGTAACGATACCATCCTTCAAAGCATACAGGGTATTGTCCTTACCCATTGCTACGTTCTCACCTGCATAGTGACGAGTACCACGCTGACGTACGATGATGTTGCCAGCAATGCACTTCTCACCACCAAAAATCTTAACGCCTAATCTTTGGGCTGCACTCTCGCGGCCGTTCTTAGAACTACCAACACCTTTTTTATGTGCCATAATTTGTTCTCCTTCTAAATTAATTGTTAAGCAACTACTTCCTTGATAGTCAGTTCTGTGAACTGCTGACGATGACCATTCAGCTTGCGATAGCCCTTGCGGCGCTTCTTGTGGAATACCAGCACCTTATCGCCCTTTACCAGGGGAGATACTACCTCAGCAACAACCTTAGCACCCTTGATTTCAGGAGCACCTACGGTAATAGCACCGTCGTTGTCTACCAACAACACTCTCTCAAACTCAACAGTCTGGCCAGCCTCGGCACCCTCGATGTGGTGTACGAACAATTTCTTGCCGGCTTCCGTACGGAACTGTTGACCGTTAATCTCTACGATTGCGTACATTATTAATTGTTATTTAACGGGTTTCACCGGGAGGCGAAGCTATCTCGTAGCCTACTTATTCGAGCCCCTTCGGCATAAATCGGCTGCAAAGATAAGAAAAAAGTTCGGAACACGCAAGCACGCTCCGAACTTTTTATTGGAATATGATAAAGATTCCTTACTTCTTAGCCTTTGCAGCCTTCTTCTCCTTTGCTTGATCGTATTTCTCCCAAAGCTTTTTCTCGACACAAAGTTTCTTTTGCTGTTCTGTGAAGGCCTTAGCCTTAGCTTCCTGCTCTGCTTCTGCCTCGGGGGTTGCATAGGCATGCTTGTAACCATTCTGCACATCCCAGTAGCCACGGGTAAAGTCGGGGAAGCTTACCGCAGCACAATTGTGGTCCATAGATAATGTACCTAACTCTGCAAGACAACACCATTCGGCCAAATCGTAAACGTCCATATCCAAAGGAAGACCGTTTTGCAAGCAATAAACCAAACGTGCATCCATGAAGAAATCCATACCTCCATGTCCACCAACCTCTGATGCCAATTTGCCATACTTCTTGATAATGGGGTGCTCATATTTCTCTTCCAATGCCTGACGTTCTGCATCGGGAAGGAACGAGTGGCTCGACAGGTTGTCAACCTTAGGCTGTTGTCCTGCAGCCTGCAACTGCTTGGCATCGAGGGCGTAGCCCGATGTCGGATACTTGTTGGCAAAGCCCTTGGTACCTGTCAACTGGTAAAGACGATTGTAGGGCTGAGGATTCATGACGTTATGCTGAATTTCAACAACCTTGCCGTTGGCAGTACGCATCAGCGTAGTGGTATGGTCGCCATTGCGGAACTCGTGGCATTCCTTGCCAGTAACCTTCTCAACATATTCCTTACCATGAGCGCTCTTTGTATCCATAGCAACCAAAGTCGTGAATCGGTCGCCACGATGGATATCCAGCACCTGTGCTACGGGGCCAAGTCCATGAGTAGCGTATACGTCACCACGATTCTCCTTATTATACTTCATGCGCCAGTGAAGGTTTTGGGGATCACTGCCGTCAGGGTTCTTCCAATAATAAGCCCAGAAGTCATCGAGATTGTGGATGTAAGCACCCTGTGCACGTAGTACTTCACCAAAGACACCATGCTGAGCCATATTAAGAGCACGCAATTCAAACCAGTCATAGCAGCAGTTCTCCAGAATCATGCAATGCTTACGGGTCTTTTCTGAGAGTTCTATCAGTTCCCAGCATTGTTCCAGATTCATAGCAGAGGGAACTTCGATGGCTGTATGCTTACCATTCTCCAAAGCACATTTGGCAACAGGGAAATGATGATCCCAATCCGTTGCAACATACACCAAATCAATGTCCGGGCGCTTGCAGATTTCCACATAGCCCTTCTCACCAGAATAAATTTCTGCAGGTGGGAGTCCTGCGTCACGTAAATACTTTTGGCACTTCTCAGCACGTTGTTCTTCATAGTCACACAAGGCAACAATCTGAGTACCGGGAATGTGGGTAAAACGCTCAACAGCACCAGGACCACGCATACCCAAACCGACAAATGCTACACGAACGACATCCATCTTTGGAACCACAAGTCCCAATACATTCTGCTGACCTGCAGGACGTGCTGGAGTGTCCACTACAATGGTACCCTCTTCCCAATGCCATTTCGTGCTTGGAGAAAGACTTTGAGCCAAAGCCATCGAACATGAGCCGACAGCCATCAAGGCAATAATAAGAAAACGCTTAAAAATCATGTTTCTTTATTAATTTAAGGTTAGTATTATTGTTCAAGAGGCAAAGATACAATAAAAATGTCAAATCCCCAATGTCAATTGCATTTTTTTTGTACCTTTGCACCATACAATAACTTTTACCATATATACTTTGATTAATTTATATATCGCCCGACATGGGCAAACCGAGGAAAATGTACAGCGCATACTGCAAGGGCAGATGCCAGGTCATCTAACGAAAGAAGGCATATCCCAAGCTGAGGTGTTAAGGGAGAAACTACAAAACATTCATTTCGACCGTATCATTACCAGCGACTTGAAGCGTGCTGTGGACACGACGCGCATTGTTGCCGAACCACATGAAATCAAATACGAGTTGGAGCCTTTGCTTCGCGAACGTGATTTCGGAATACATACAGGAGGACCTTACATCAAAATAAGTCATGAGCTTGACCCATCAGCCGAAACAATGGAACAATTGTCCCAGCGTGCCGCAGACTTCTTAAACAAAGTATCACAGGTTGAAGGACAAAATGCCAAGGGTGAAGATTTTTCGATTCTAACTGTGAGTCACGGACTTTTCCTTCGTGTGTTACAAGCCGTATTTCATCATGTTGATGTTCGTTCCATTGAAAAAATGGAAAACGCTGAAGTACGTATCCTACCATTGGAAGCAGGTATGCACTTCAGCGCTATGACTCAGGAAGAGACAGGCGGTACTGCAAACTAATTACTTTATTTCTACAATAAGAGGCTTACGCATATTGCGTCCATACGACTGCATGAGCGCATCCCACACCTGTTGATTTGGGACATCATATTTGCTCCATCCTGTTCCGAAATAATAGGTAAAGTCCTCCGTAGGCTTGTAGTTGCAGATGCCAACGACGTGCCCCACTGCCCCATTGCGTTTTGCATCGAGTGGCAGATACTTCAACGTCGTATTTTTCTGTGGGAAAAGAACACCGATATAAAGTTGTCCGTTCTGTCCTTTGGGGGTATCCAATGCATCGGCATAGGTTATGTAACCTTCCTTTTTATTAATCGCGTACGCGCGAGGCTGACTTTCGTGAACAGCAATACCTGCACAAACATTTGTTGGCAATGTGTTATCCGATGCATACGAAACATCTATCTTAGCTAAATGGCAACCTTTATCCTGACTGATTAAACGGGATTCACGAACACCGTCCTTCTCATACATGTCCATCTTAACGGTAAAACGGAGCGGTCCGTTGTCAAGAATTTCAGCCTTCTCATAGACATCTGGCAAAAGGAATTGTCCATTCTCCATTAACGCAGGCGCTCCAGCGCCCAGTGTTGATCCTACCGTGTAAGCATCCATTCCTTGCCCCTTGTCGCGATGGTAAGTATAAAGGTCACGATGTATCTGTGCCCACTCTCCACCACGATTTTGCTTCTTCAGTTTCTCGTTTACGCCATAACTGGTCAATTCGTTATGATAGAGCTGATCCTGAATCGGATAAGTTACATTCTTTGTGAAGATATCAAAACCATTTACTCCCTTATTATGCATCTTAGGACCATAGAAACGCCAAGCATTTTTGTCGTTTTCCCATGTCAGGTCATCTTCACGATTTGGATAAACACGTCCGTTAACATCTAAACGATAATACTTAGGCTCACCAGTAACAATTGTGAAGTCAGCAGATGTATTTGGAGCAACAAAGCACTGCACAAGCAACTTCCCGTCAAAGGTCAACTGATAGGGTTGCTCTACATTGTCGCCATCAAGGATAAGGAACTGTCTTCCGCCTCCTATCTGCAGCTTTTCGAAAACTTGCGTTGCATTCAACTCAATAACATCCTGACGGTTTTCAGCAGTAGGGTTTTTAACAGTGAATGCCATCTTTCGAGCATTCTTTGCTATAGCAGGTGCACCAGGCTTGGTGCCATAAGAAGCTGTTCCATCGATATAGCGAACACGTTCACAGGCAGCCAGCAACCAAGCACCTGTACCAAAGGGAGCCTGTGAATGACTGTCGACAATCTTCGTTGGGTCAGGTTTCTCACCGATGGGCTGCACGTAACCAATGCTCCCATCCTCCTGTAATGCGGTTTTCGACAGGTAGTTCCATGCCTTTTCTATTGTCTCACTATACTTCGTTTTATCAAGATAACCGTGATTGACGCCCCACAATAACCCATAGCAGAAAAAGGCCGTACCCGAGGTCTCTGGGCCTGGCGCATCACCCTCGCAAAGCATCGAACGGCTCCAGTATCCATCGGGACGCTGACAACGGGCAACACCTTCAGCCAACTGCTGAAAGCGACGAACGAATATTTCTCTGTTCTTATAGTCGTATGGCATATCAGCCAAGACCTTTGCCAGTCCTGCCAAAACCCAGCCGTCGCCGCGTGCCCAGAAACTTTTACCACCATCGCACGAAGTCTTCACTTTAGGCCAAATGTACTTGCCATCGCGATAATACAACTGCGCCTCGCTGTCCCACATAAGAGAGTCGCTCCATAGGAAGTTCTCGTGCAATTTATTGAGATACATTTCATCACCTGTCAACTTATACATTTTGGTCATTACAGGCATCACCATATATAGTGCATCAGCCCACCACCAGAACTTGTTATCCTTCAGCGCACATTCATAGCCCATTACCTCTTTTGCACGAGCCACCTTATATTCTGCGGGTACCAGATTAAACATATCAATATAAGTCTGGAAACAGATTTGCCAATCACCAAAAAGTACAAAATCATCTCCTTCACCGTACCATGCATACTTCCAGTTGGTTCGGTCGTTTGACTTGGCTCCTTTCCACTCGTTATGACGGCACCAGCGGTCACTATACAAATAATAGTCAGAACGTCCAGTCAAACGATAAGCCTCCATATTTCCAGTATAATATGCCGCGTTGTCCCAAAAAGCGCGTTTATAAGGAGAATTATGGCTTTGCCAGAAATTATTCACCTTTTCAATGTTGGATAATACTTCGCTGGATGTTTCTGCCCATAGCGATGCTGATAGCGTCGTCAAGCACACAAATAGAAGGGTTCGAATGTTTTTCATCGTTCACATTATTAATTTAATCGTACAAATATACAATAAAAAAATGATATAAAGTGAAAATAATTCTTTAACTTTGTAGCATATTTAATACTTTATTCAAAACAATACCATTATGAAAAGGACAAATTTGATTACCACAGCATTGTTGTTTGCTGCTATGAGCATGAATACGATGGCTCAGGAAAGTACTACATTTGTTGATTCATCAACATCCCAATCCACTAAGACCTGCGCAGAATGGTCGAGACAATTCGAAAAAGAGATTGAATCGCTGAAGTTGGACATTACCTCTACTCAGACTAAGTTAAAGACTGATAAGAAAAACGAAGACCTGAAAATCCGTCTTAAGCAGAAGAAGGACGACCTTAAGGTGGCACAGCAAAACTTAAAACTATCGAAGCAAGCCGTAAAAAGCGAAGAAGCTGCCAACAAGGAATTGCAGAAGGCCAAGGCTCAGGTAAGCAAACTTCAGAAACAAAAAGATAAAGCGAATGCAGTCGTAGCCAAGGCTGAGGCGAAAGTCGTAAAGGCAGAACAGGCTGTAACTAAAGCTGAGCAAAAAGTAGCCAAAGCCGAACAGGGCGTTGCCAAAGCTCAGCAAAAGGTGCAAACTGCAATGCAAGGTGTATCCAAAGCCCAGGATGTGGTTAACAAGGCAAAGAACGACGTGGAGGTTGCCAAGTCAACTGTTGGAAGCATCATTACCAACACAGATACCAACGCCAATGCCATAAGAACTGCAGAACAGAAGAAAGCCTCAGCCGCCACGAACTTGCTAAAGACGCTCATTCTTCGTTCCGACGGCTCAAGTGGTCATTAATTAATGCCGTTAACTCGTTTGTTTTTAGTCCCCATCGTGGTGCAACCAACAAATTCTGTGGCGAGGAGCTGACGAATCGTTCAAATATCCACGAAGAAGGAAGATTGGAAATATAATCGAGTACCAAATCAATATACTCGTCTATGGAAGGCAGGGGCCAAGGATGCTCCTGCCATTCTTTTTCCATTTTGGTTCCACGGATAATTTGCAACTGGTGCAACTTCAGCGTGGTTAGTGGCAAACGAGCAATTCGTTTTGCCTGACGCATCAATTCATCATGTCCTTCACCTGGTAATCCCAGAATGATGTGTCCCCCAACTCTGATGCCACGCTCCGCTGTACTCCGAATTGCCTTCTCAGAATCAGCAAATGTATGTCCTCGATTTATTCGTCGCAAAGTATCGTCATTCGCACTTTCTATACCAAATTCTATAATAAGGAAGGTGCGACGATTTAATTCTTCAAAATAGTCAAGCAGTTCGTCGGATATGCAGTCTGGTCTTGTACTTATCACCAGTCCCACAACATCTGTCACCCTTAATGCCTCTTCATATAAAGCTATGCAATGCTCGACATCGCCATAAGTGTTAGTGTAGGCTTGGAAATAGGCTAAATACTTCATTTCCGAGTATTTCCTTGCGAAGAAACGCTTTCCAGCCTCCAACTGCTCCGTTATGCTTTGTGTCGCAATCCCAAGGTCGGGGTTAAAGGTCTGGTTGTTACAGAACGTACACCCTCCCCTTCCTACCGTACCGTCTCGGTTGGGACAGGTGAATCCAGCATTAAGTGTGATTTTCTGCACCTTCACACCCAATTGTTCCTTTAGCCACGCTCCGTATTCTATGTATTTCATTGGATTTTAGTGTAAAGTTATATTTTTTTTCGTAACTTTGTCCATAAATCAATATTAATTCTTATGATTTCTACATTAAAACGTGTTTTTTCATTACTGGTTTGTGTAGTGATGTTTCTGCCAGTAATGAGTCAGAAAGTTTCTGTGAAATGGGAACTTAGTGATAGCAAGAACCTGTCAGCAAGCTCCATAAGTGGTGACGATGCTAGTATTTTATCAGCATCTTACCTTTCGGGCAATGGCGTTGCAAAGGTTGAGACGATGACAGCTGGCAATGCCGACGAAGGATATCAGGCTCCTGTCTACGACCCACCTTTCAGTATGTTCTATGTAGCATCAAGAACTGCAGTAAAGGCTTCTGGAAACAATATCGCCTTTGGTGTAAAGCCTGTCAGCGGTCACACATTCAAGGCAAAAAAGATTTCGTTCGATGCTGCCAAGTGTGGCACGGACGGTGGTAATTTCGATGTGTATTTGAAAACAACATCTACCAGCGAGAAATCGCTTGCTACCAAACAAGTCCCCCTTCGCAACAAAGTCAGCGAGGGCAATCCCAATGGCTATTCACACCACGAATACACGGTAAACGACTATGTAGTGAACGGTGAGAATTTCCTGCTGTTCCTCTACATCTACAACATCAATGGTGTGGATACTGAAACCCCGAAGGCTATCGCATTCCGCAATGTGGTCATCGAAGGTGTGCTGGATGAACCCATTTATACTGCAGAGCACTTTGTCAGCCAAGTTACGTTCAAGACCAAGTCTGGTGAACATCGTGACCTCACTAACGCCATTCTCAATCTGAAGGACAACGAACAGGGGAGTTATGACGAGTTGCTGAAGGGTGACCCTACAGACTTTACCGTCACCACGAAGGAAGGCTACACAGTAGAAACGTCGTATGCAAACAAAGTAGCCACATTCACAATCAAAGATGGGAGCGACGAAAGTGTCTTCATTTTCAGTGTCCAGTTTAAAGTGACCTATCGCGAGGACAAGCCAGAGGCGAAGCCCCTAAATCGTGGACTGATAGCCGTCAACTTAAGTCAGAGCGGTTTATCAGGCAACTTGGTAAGCTGGCGCTATCGGCTAAAAGACAACAATCAGGTAAAGTTCAAACTGTGGCGAGGCATAAATGCGAACACCCAGAACACGAAGGTCAACAACGGCAACTATATCTACAACCGCACAAACTTCCATGATACCAATGGCACCTTAACGTCGTATTATCGATTGGAGGTATATAACCTAAATGACGAATTGATAGAAACGGAAATCAGCGGAAAGACTTGGGAAAACCAAAGCATGGAGATTCCTACAACGGCACCCACCGACACACGCGGTTTAGGTGCAACCTACACGCCCAACGATGCAGCCTTCTGTGATATGGATGGCGACGGCGAATACGAAATTGTGCTGAAGTGGGATCCATCGAACTCACGAGATGCTGCCAGCAACGGCGTTACCAGCGATACCTACATCGACTGCTACAAGTTGAACGGTAAGCAGTTGTGGCGCGTCAACATTGGTCCCAACCTGTGTAGCGGAGCGCACACTACCCCATTCCTCGTACACGACTTCGACGGTGACGGCTACGGAGAGCTGATTTGCAAAACAGCACCAGGTACGGTTGACGGCGAGGGAAACTATGTCATTATGGGCAACGACGACCCAAAGAAATCGTGGCTCAACGGTCGTGGTAAGCCCGATGCAGGTCCTGAATACGTTACCGTTTTCGATGGTCTGACGGGTGCCGAGTTGGCCACGATGGAATACCACACCAAGTATGGTGATGTGAGCACCAGCTTCTGGGGCGACGAGAAGCAGAACCGCAGCGAGCGTTATCTGGCTTGCGTAGCCTACCTCGACGGTAAGACACCCAGCGCTGTGATGTGTCGTGGCTACTACAGCGGCGCTTCGCTTGGTGCCTATAATTGGGACGGTTCGGAGCTGAGCCTCTATTGGTTGCATCGCAGCAGCACCAGCGGCAAGGAACTTTGGGGCGAGGGTGCACACTTCTGTCTGGCTGGTGATGTTGACTACGACGGAAAGGACGAAATCGTGTATGGTGCAGCCTGTCTCGACGACGACGGCAAGACCACAGTTTACCGTACGGGCTTGGGACACGGCGATGCCTTGCATCTGGGCAATTTCGACTGGGACAACGACGGTTTGGAAGTCTTTATGCCTCATGAGAAGAAGCCATACGGATACGAGCTGCGCGACGCCCGAACGGGCACACTTCTGGTGCATCAGACAGCCGACGGCGACACGGGCCGCGGTCTGGCTGCCAACTTCGATTCCTCAAGCGATGGTGCCGAGCTGATGGCTTCCTGCACGGGTGCATTGATGGATTGCAAGGGTAACACCATTGCCAGTTCGTGGGCTATCGGTTCCAGCGGCGCTGGCATCAACAACCGTATCTACTGGGACGGCGACCCCTATGACGAATTCTTCGACAAGAGTATCATTGCCCACTGGAATGCGAAGAATAAGGGTTTCGACCGCATACAGGTGAACGGCTCGAACTATACCCCCGGCAAGCTGAACAACGATTCGAAGTACAATCCATGCGTCATGGGTGACATGCTGGGCGACTGGCGCGAGGAAATCGTGACTTGGAACGAGTCAAACAAGGCACTCATTATCACCACCACCAACTACGAGAGCAACTATCGTCTGCCGCATCTGATGGACAACCGTCAGTATGCTGAAGGTATTGCCAATCAGAACGTGGGCTATAACCAGCCACCTCACCTCTCGTTCGACCCTGCGCTCGAATATGCGCTGAAGGCAACGCTGCCAGAATCGGGATGGGTGTGCATGTACACAGAGTATGCTCTGCAACTCCCCAGCAACGCCGAAGTCTACTATGTCAATAACGTAAACTCGGACGTTGATACGTTGAAACTGAGACAAATCAAGGGCACCATTCCAGCCAAGACAGGGTTCCTGGTCAAGGGCAAGCCACGCACCGATGTACGGCTGCTTCCTGCCAGTGAGGCAGGTTCTACGGTATCGGGAAACAAACTGCTGGGCGACGGCATTTTGGACACTCAATTGGAAAGCACATCCAACGCCTCATACTATCAGTGGGGTCATCGCGAGGGCGTGGGCACAGGTTTCTTCCGCATCACCAGCGGCACCATACCAGCTGGCGAAAGTTACCTGAAGATGACAACCAGCTCGACCCGCGACAAGGAATACTACCTGATTGGCGGGACGGCTGTGGGCATTCCGGCCGTGCATGAAAGCAACACACACGAAACAGAATACACGCTCGACGGACGCATTGCCGACAAACGCCACAGCGGCATCCGCGTCAGCAAGGGCAAGAAAGTCATTAAATAAACAACATTGAGCTTTATGAAACGTATAGCAATTCTCATTTCCATCTGCCTGCTGACGCTGTCGGCTCATGCTGCAGGCGAACTGAACTTGAAGGACTTGTGCAGCGGAAAGTATTCGGCAAAGCGCATCTATGGCGTGCATCCACTGAACGACGGCGAACGCTATTCGCAACTGAGCAGCGATGCCAAGCAAATTGTGGCCTACTCGTTCCGCACGGGCGAGAAGACGGGTGTGCTGATGGACGTGGAGCAGACACGCGGCAGGCTGAAGATTAACCACATAGATGGTTACATCATGAGTCCCGACGAGAAGAACATACTCATCCGCACTCAGACACAAGGCATCTACCGACGTTCCAAGACAGCAGTCTACTATATATATAATATGGTAAACCGCACGCTGGCTCCCCTTTCCGACGGAGGCCCGCAGGAGTGTCCGGTATGGAGCCCCGATGGTTACATGGTAGCCTTCGTGCGCGACAACAATATCTATCTGGTTAAACTGCTGTACAACAACAGCGAGAGCCAGGTGACTAAGGACGGTGCGTACAACAAGGTCATCAACGGCAAGCCCGACTGGGTGTATGAGGAGGAGTTTGTTACAGACTGCAGCCTTGTCTTCAATGCCGACAATACCATGCTCTGCTGGATTCGCTACGACGAGAGCGAGGTGCCGACATTCTCCTTCCCTTGGTACAAAGGCATGAGTCCCTCGAAGGACCAGTATCTGACGTACCCTGGCAGCTTCGAGTACAAATACCCCATGGCAGGCGAGCGCAACAGCAACGTCAGCGTGCTGTCCTACGACATCAAAAGTCACCAGACGCGCACGATGCAGGTGCCCTTGGAGGCTGACGGCTACATCCCCCGCATCTTCATGACCAGCGACCCGACGAAGCTTGCTGTGGTGACACTGAACCGCCATCAGGACCGCATGGACATCTACATGGCCAACCCACGCAGTACGGAGGCTCGTCTTGTGGTGCGCGACGAGGTGCAGAACTACATCGGCGAGAATGCATGCAACCAGATGCTGTTCTTCGAAGGCGGCTTTGCCATGTGCAGCGAGCGCGACGGATGGAACCACATCTACCAGTACGACCTGAACGGCACGCTCCGCCGACAGGTGACGAAAGGTGAGTTCGCCGTTACCGACTTCTATGGCTACGAACCAAAGACACAGACGTTCTATTACGCATCGACGCAGGAGAGCCCCTTGTGCCGTACCGTCTTCAAGACCGACCAGAAGGGCAAGACCGTAAAACTCTCTACACAAAAGGGTACGAACAGCGCCGTCTTCAGCAAGTCGTTCCGCTACTTCATGAACGTGTGGAGCAATTTGCAGACACCGCCCGTCACCACATTGTGCAACGACGACGGCAAGACGCTGAAGACGCTGATGGACAACAGCGAACTCCGCCAAAGCCTGTCGGCGCTCAGTCTGGGGCAGAAGGAGTTCTTCACCTTCCGCACCCAAAACGGCACGGAACTCAACGGCTATATGGTCAAGCCTGCCAACTTCAACCCGTCTGGTAAGTACCCCGTCATCATGTTCCAGTACAGCGGACCGGGCAGCCAACAGGTGCTCGACAGTTGGTACACGGGCAACATGGGCGGCTGCCTCTACGAACAGTACCTCGCCCAGCAGGGATTCATCAGTGTCTGCGTCGATGGACGCGGCACTGGAGGACGTGGGGCAGCCTTCGAGAAGCAGACCTACCTGCGACTGGGACAGATGGAGGCCGAAGACCAAGTGGAGACAGCCCTCTATCTGGGCACACTGCCCTACATCGACAAGCAGCGCATCGGCATCTGGGGCTGGTCGTTCGGAGGCTTCTGCACCCTCATGAGCATGTCCGAGGGCCGTCCCGTCTTTGCTGCTGGAGTGGCTGTGGCTCCCCCCACCTGCTGGCGCTATTACGACTCGGTGTACACCGAACGCTTCATGCGCACCCCCAAGGAGAACCCCGAAGGCTACGATGTCAGCGCCATCTCGCGCGCACCGCAACTGTCCGGCAACCTGCTCATCTGTCACGGACTGGCCGATGACAACGTGCACTTCCGCAACACGGCAGAGTACACCGAGGCGCTGGTGCAGGCCGACAAGGACTTCCGTCAACTCACCTACACCAACCGCAACCACAGCATCTACGGCGGCAACACACGCCACCACCTGTTCCGCCAAATCACCAACTGGTTCAAGACACAAATGTGACGCAGACACACGTCGCCACCCGTCACACCATAATAACAACCCCCGTGAGTTCACACGTAAACTTGCGGGGGTTCACGTATCAACTCGCACAAGATTTCCCGCGTCCGTAGCCGACGACTTTCACGACCGTAGTCATGCTTTTTCATGACCGTAGTCACGAAGGTGCCGTGTCCGTAGTCGCGCCACCACCCTGTCCGCGCCCGCCAAAATTCGCCATCCGCATCACCTGCCTGCAGGATGGTTATAGTCATTATTT
Source organism: Bacteroidaceae bacterium (assembly GCA_045220575.1). Lineage (GTDB taxonomy): Bacteria > Bacteroidota > Bacteroidia > Bacteroidales > Bacteroidaceae > Physcousia. Next base: position 12,245 of record JBGUVX010000001.1, on the reverse strand, counting down.
TCAGGCACTTACTCTGAACAATAAAGTACGAAAAAAGGAAAGTAGCCTCGCGATAACGAAGCTACCCTATTATTGTCCCTTTATGTTGTTCTATAGCAGTATCAGATGAGGGGCATGCCGGACTGGCGGCAGCGCTGGCGCATGTCGTCGGGCCAAATGCTGGACTGGGTCTCGCCGATGTGGGCCTTGTGGAGCAGTATCATGCAGAGGCGGCTCTGACCGATGCCACCACCGATGCTCAGCGGCAGTTTGTCACCGAGCAGGCGCTGGTGGAAGTAAAGTTGCTTGCGGTCTTCCTTGCCTTGCAGTTCAAGCTGACGCAGGAGGGCTTCCTTGTCCACACGAATACCCATTGAGGAGAGTTCGATGGAGCGATTCAGCACAGGATACCAGATGAGCAGGTCGCCGTTCAGTCCGTTGTAGCCGTCCTCGTTGGGAGTCGACCAGTCGTCGTAGTCAGGCGCACGCAGGTCGTGGGGTTTGCCGTCACCCAATTTTCCACCAATGCCCATGATGAAGACTGCTCCATATTCCTTGCAAATGGCATCCTCGCGCTCCTTGGCCGTGAGGTTGGGATAACGCTGTCGCAGTTCCTCACTGTGAATGAAATATACATCCTCGGGCAGGTAAGGCCGCAACTGGGGATAGGTCTCGCAGATGAAGAACTCGGTGCGCAGGATGGCAGAGTATATCTTGTTGACAATCTTCTTGAGGAATGCAATATTGCGCTCGTCAGCCTTCATCACGCGCTCCCAGTCCCACTGGTCGACGTAGAGGGAATGTATGTTGTCCAAGTCCTCGTCGGCTCGGATAGCATTCATGTCCGTCACAATGCCGAAACCGGGCTGCACTTCGTACTCGGCCAGTGTTACACGCTTCCACTTGGCAAGCGAGTGCACCACCTCGGCCACCGACTCGCCCATACACTTAATGGGGAACGAAACGGGGCGCTCAATGCCGTTCAGGTCGTCGTTTAAACCCAGTCCGCGAAGCACGAACAAGGGTGCGGTGACACGACGCAGCCTGAGTTCCGTCGAAAGGCTATTGAGGAAGAAATCCTTGATTTTCTTGATGGCCAACTCCGTCTGCTTCAGGTCCAACAGCGCCTTATAGTCGCGAGGTGTAATCAGTTCACAGCTCATATTTGTTTGTTTTTTGCGTAATTCTGTGCAAAGATAACAAATAATTGTGAAATGTGAATTGCGAATTGTGAATTATTTCGTATCTTTGCATCCGCTAAAGGCTCCGTAGCTTAGCTGTATAGAGCGTCAGATTCCGGTTCTGAAGGTCGTGGGTTAGAATCCCACCGGGGTCACAAAGGTGGAGTGCCAACACGGGCGCTCCTCCTTCGTTTTTATTCTTGCGGAAGCGTGACGTGGAAGTGCGGATTGTCCGTGTGTGAGGCGTGAACCAAGCCCACCAACTCCTTCACCTTCTCAGGATATTCGGCAGCAATGTTATGGTCTTCGTGAATGTCCTGTGCCAAGTCATAAAGCTCCGCCTTTCCACGCTTGACGATGAGTTTCCAATTGGCCTGCCGAACGGCAATCTGATCGGTCTCGTTGAATTCCCAATACAAATAGTCATGAGACTGTTGTCCCTCATCGCTGCCAGTCATCGTGGGAAGGAACGACAGTCCATCAAAGTAATCAAGCTCGCCCAGTCGTGGATTGCGATACTTTGTTTCGTAGTCCCGTTCGCCGATGATGTCGCAGAATGTAGGCATCACGTCGTAGAATGCAATCGGATGATTGTTCCTTGTCTGTGCAGGCACATGTCCGGGCCAGCGAACGATGAAGGGAATGCGTATGCCTCCCTCGTGGCACGAACGCTTCAGTCCTCTCAGCACTCCGTCACGGTTGAAGAACGTAGGATCTGCCCCGCCCTCCTCATGAGGACCGTTGTCGCTTGAAAATATCAGTATTGTATTCTCCGTCAGTCCTTTCTCCTCAAGCTTTGCCATTATCTCACCCACATATTTGTCCAGACGTGTAATCATGGCTGCAAACTGAGCATGGACATTCGGGGTTGCATGATACCACGACCCGTCCTCGCCACGGAAGCGTTTGTCCTCGCTGAACTTCTCCTTGTAGTAGGCCAGTATGCTGTCCTGCGGTTGCACCAGCTCGGCATGGGGAATGGTGTAGGTAAAAAGTCCGTAGAAGGGATGTGTTCCGTCTTGACGGTCGAGCCATTCTATCGCCTTGCGGTGTATGACATCAGCACTGTATTCAGGTCTCTTGTAGTAGTCTTCGCCGAAGAACGGATATTGGACATTTTGTTGCTGCACCTCGCGCACGACCTCCTTATCGCCCTCCCGAGCGCTGTATTTGTTTAGAAAGTTAGGATAATAGGTATGGGCTTCGAACTGACAGATGTAGCCATAGAACTCGTCCACTCCACGTTTATCCGGAGTCGAAATACTGCCTTCGTAGCCGCCTGCCCACTTACCGAACTGTGCCGTTCTGTAGCCGTTGCGCTTCATAATTTCTGGCAGTACCACATGGGCCGTGTCCAGCGGATGTTGCCCCACTACAGCATAGTCCTTGTTGCCGTTGTACTCCACAACGCCACTGCGATACTCCTTGTTGCCTCGGATTTCACAATGTCCCGTGTGCTGTCCCGTCATCAACGATGCACGCGAGGGAGCCGAAACTGGACTGCCAGCATAGGCCTGCATGAACTGCATTCCCTCCTGCGCCATACGGTCGATATTGGGCGTCTCGATGTATCGTTGCCCATAGCAACCCAAGTCGCCCCAACCCATATCGTCACACAGTATAAACACGATATTTGGCCGTTCCTGTGCATTTACCAATGCAGGCACCAATGCCATTCCATATCTCAAGAAACGTGTCTTCATAATATATGATTTAAGCCAAGATGGCGCTAAGTTACAAAAAAAAAGCGAAAGCACATAGATTCCCCCCAAAAAGTTATAACATAATTAATTTGCCCATGTACTTGCTTCATTCGTCAGTTTTCACTATCTTTGCAGGCGCTTATAAATATATTAAGGTATAAAGATACAAAAAATATGCTGACATTACGATTGATTACAGATGAAACAGAGCGCGTGATTCGCGGTTTGGAGAAGAAGAACTTTGCGAATGCACGCGAAGCAATAGCAGAAGTCATTGAGGTTGACAAGACTCGCCGCCAAGCACAGACCCTGCTCGACCAGAACCTGAGCGAGGGAAAGAAATTGGCAGCCGAGATAGGCGGACTGATGAAGCAAGGCAAGCGCGAGGAAGCCGAGGAAGTGAAGTCACGCGTAGCAGCGTTGAAGCAGCAGGGTCAGGAACTGGAACAGCAGAAGGAGAATGCCGAGAAGCAACTCATTACCTTGCTCTGCCAGATTCCCAACATCCCCTACGATGAGGTGCCCGAAGGTACATGTGCTGAGGACAACTGGGTTGTAAAGTCAAACCTGAAGGAATGCAAGGAAGGTGTGGACACCGTAGGCAACTGGACCACAAATCCCGAAGTGCCCGAAGCAAAGCTGCCCCATTGGGAACTTGCCAAACAGTATAACCTCATCGACTTTGCACTGGGCGTAAAGATTACGGGTGCCGGATTCCCTGTCTATCGAGGCATGGGTGCCCGTCTGCAAAGAGCGCTTATCAACTTCTTCCTTGACGAGGCACGCGCTGCAGGCTACGAGGAGATTATGCCCCCTACGGTTGTAAACAAAGAGAGCGGCTACGGCACAGGTCAGTTGCCCGACAAAGAGGGACAGATGTACCATTGCGAGGTTGACGACCTCTACCTTATCCCCACAGCCGAAGTGCCTGTGACGAACATCTACCGCGACGTCATCATCCCCGAGCAAGACCTTCCCATCAAGAACTGCGCCTACACCCAGTGCTTCCGTCGCGAAGCTGGAGCATACGGCAAGGACGTGCGTGGACTGAACCGTCTGCACGAGTTCTCGAAGGTGGAAATCGTACGCATTGACACACCTGAGCACTCTCGTGAAAGCCACAAGGAGATGCTGGAGCACGTTGAGGGCTTACTGAAGAAACTGGAACTCCCCTACCGCATCCTGCGTCTCTGTGGCGGCGACCAGTCGTTCACCAGCGCCATCTGCTACGACTTCGAGGTATATTCAGAAGCACAGAAGCGTTGGTTGGAAGTATCTTCGGTGTCAAACTTTGATACCTATCAGGCTAACCGTTTGAAGTGCCGCATACGTCGTCAGGCCGACAAGAAAACCGAGCTGGCTCACACGCTGAACGGTTCGGCTCTGGCCCTGCCCCGCATCGTGGCAGCCCTCCTTGAGAACAACCAGACGCCCGAAGGCATCCGCATCCCCAAGGCTCTCCAGCCCTACATGGGATGTGACATGATTAAGATTGAAGATTGAAAATTGAATATTGAAAATCTATAATTGAAATGCGGGAGGGCAATACCATTCTTAATATTTCTAAAGCATTTGCCCTGCGGATAATCCGGTTATGCCAATATCTACAGAACGAAAAACATGAATTCGTCATGTCCAATCAAATATTAAGATGTGGAACAAGCATTGGGGTCAATGCATATGAAAGCATAAACGCAGAAAGCCCAAGTGATTTTGTCCATAAACTAGGAATTGCATTAAAAGAGGCTAACGAAACGCAATATTGGTTGGATTTATTACACGAATCCGACTATATTAATGATGATGAATATAACTCCATATATCCAGAATGTGGAAGAATTGTTGGAACATTAGTTAACATAATAAAAACGAAGAAAGAGGACTTGAAATAAATTCAATCTTCAATCTTCAATTTTCCATTTTAAGGTATGAATAAGATTGTTAAGAAAGAGCAGTTCAGCGAGAAGGTCTTCAAGCTTGTAGTTGAAGCCCCGCTTATTGCAAAAGCACGCCGTGCAGGACACTTTGTGATTGTGCGCGTAGGTGAAAAAGGAGAACGTATTCCCCTGACCATTGCGGGCAGCGACCCAAAGGCTGGTACCATCACGCTGGTTATCCAGACAGTTGGCGCATCAACCACCAAGTTATGTGCCCTGAACGAAGGCGACTTCATCACCGACGTCGTAGGTCCCCTGGGACGTGCCACACACATCGAAAACTTTGGCACCGTGGTATGTGCCGGCGGTGGTGTGGGTGTAGCTCCCATGTTGCCCATCATACAGGCCTTGAAGGCTGCCGGCAACCGCGTTATCTCAGTACTGGCGGGTCGCTCGAAGGACTTGATTATCCTCGAAGACGAGGTACGCAAGTCGAGCGACGAAGTCATCATCATGACCGACGACGGTTCTTACGGCCAGAAAGGTGTGGTAACCGTTGGCATTGAACAGGTTATCCAGCGCGAGAAGGTAGACAAAGTGTTTGCCATCGGCCCTGCCATCATGATGAAGTTCTGCTGTCTCTTAACGAAGAAATACGAAATACCTACAGATGTATCTCTGAACACCATCATGGTGGACGGAACGGGCATGTGCGGAGCCTGCCGCATCAGTGTTGGAGGCAAGACACGTTTCGTATGTGTCGATGGTCCAGAGTTCGACGGACACCAAGTGGATTTCGACGAGATGCTCCGCCGCGCTGGTGCTTTCAAAGACGAAGAGTTGGAGGCTCTTCAAATTGAAAATTCAAAATTGAAAATTGAAAATTCAAAAGTTAATAACGAAGAGCAAAGGAACGCATCTGAGAACGGAGAAAAACATTCAATCTCCAATGTTCAATCTTCAATCTCAGAATTGACCGACCGCAACGCAGCTTGGCGCGAGGAACTTCGCAAGAGCATGAAGGCAAAGGAGCGCACTCAGATTGAGCGTTGCCAGATGCCTGAACTCGACCCCGTATATCGTGCAACGACACGCACCGAAGAGGTAAACCAAGGTCTCAGTGTGGAACAAGCCCAACGCGAGGCAAAGCGCTGTCTCGACTGCGCCAACCCCACTTGCATGCAGGGCTGTCCCGTAAGCATCAACATCCCCTCGTTCATCAAGAACATTGAGCGCGGACACTTCCTCGATGCAGCCCGTGTACTGAAGTCTACGAGTTCGCTTCCCGCTGTCTGTGGTCGCGTTTGTCCGCAGGAGAAGCAATGCGAATCGATGTGTATCCACCTGAAGATGAAGGAACCTGCCGTTGCCATCGGTAATTTGGAGCGCTTTGCCGCCGACTACGAGCGCGAGAGCGGCAACATTGCCCTGCCCGAGGTCGCTGAGAAGAACGGCAAGAAGATAGCCGTCGTTGGTTCAGGTCCCAGCGGACTGAGCTTTGCAGGCGATATGGCAAAGATGGGTTACGACGTAACTGTCTTCGAAGCTCTACACGAGATTGGTGGTGTGCTGAAGTACGGTATCCCCGAATTCCGTCTGCCCAACAAGATTGTGGACGTAGAAATCAACAATCTGGAGAAGATTGGCGTGAAGTTCGTAAAGGACTGCATCATTGGCAAGACCATTACCGTAAAGGAACTGGAGGACGAAGGTTTCGAAGGCATATTCGTGGGTTCAGGTGCTGGTCTGCCCAACTTCATGAACATCCCTGGTGAGAACTCGAACGGTGTAATGTCCAGCAACGAATACCTGACACGTGTGAACCTGATGGATGCTTCTAACCCAGCATACGACACTCCTGTGAAGAAGGCCAAGAGCGTGATGGTAGTAGGTGGTGGTAATACCGCGATGGACTCGTGCCGCACGGCTAAGCGACTGGGTGCCGAGCGTGTGTTCATTGCCTACCGTCGCAGCGAGGCAGAGATGCCCGCCCGTCTGGAAGAGGTGAAGCACGCCAAGGAGGAAGGCATTGAGTTCCTGACTCTGCACAACCCCATCGAATATCATGCTGATGAGAAAGGTAACGTAACGGAAGTAGTTCTCCAGAAGATGGAACTGGGTGAACCCGATGCCAGCGGACGTCGCAGCCCCCAGCCCATTCCTGGTGCTACGGAAACCATACAGATTGACCAAGCCATCGTGGCTGTCGGCGTTAGCCCCAACCCCATCGTGCCCACAAGCATCGAGGGACTGGAACTGGGCCGCAAGAATACCATCGTGGTGAACGAAGGCATGCAGACCAACATCCCCACCATCTTTGCAGGTGGCGACATCGTTCGCGGTGGTGCAACTGTAATCCTTGCTATGGGCGATGGTCGCCGTGCTGCAGCTGCTATGGACGAATACTTAAAGAATAAGTAAAAGAAGCATGAAAAGAATTCTGTTGTCGTTACTCGTGCTGATGGTTCTGACCAATGTGCAGGCCCAGCGCAGGAGAACTACAAGAAAAGTCGTTAAAGAACCAGAGCCTGAACTTCCACAAATGACTGTGGAAGAGGCTCTGGCTGCTTATGACTTTACATCTGCCGAACAGCTGTTGAACTACGAAGTGACGACACGAAAGAAACAGAAAGAATCCACGCTGGAACAAGAAGAGAAACTGCAATGGCTGCATAAGGCACAAATAAAGCTGAATGCAGTAGAAAAGGTTATCTTCATCGACAGCCTCATTGTGCCTCGCAACGAGGTCTTGACCCACATTCATCTTAACCCCGAATGCGGAACGCTCTCAACCTATGCTGGATTCTTCAGCCAACGCGATACGATGGACTGTACCGTATTCCAGTCCGAACTGGGTGACCAAGTGTATTACGCACAGCCTGATAACAAACAAAGTATAAACCTTTATACAAAAACCATCTACGGCGACGGGAGCAGTTCAGAACCCACCCTGCTGAATGGAATATCAGAAAGCGGCGAACACCAGAACTACCCCTTCATGTTGACCGACGGCGCTACCATCTACTTTGCCTCACAGGGTCCTGAGAGTCTGGGCGGATACGACATATTCATGTCTCGCTACGATGCCGACGAGAAAAGATTCCTTTCTCCCGAAAACATCGGAATGCCCTTCAACTCGCCAGCTAACGACTATCTCTACGTCATCGACGAATTCAGCAATTTGGGATGGTTCGTCACAGACCGCAATATGCCTGCCGACAAAGTCTGCATTTACATCTTCATACCCAACGACACCCGTAAGGTGTATGTTCCTGAAGAGACTCCTATAGAGAAGTTGCGCCAGTTGGCACGTATAACAAGCATTCGCGATACATGGACCAGCGACGAGGTGGTTCGCGGAGCACAATTCCGACTTCGCGAAGCCAACAAGACGCAACAAGCTGCTAAGGAAACAGACGTAAGTTTCATGGTGACGGACAACATGGTTTATCACAAGAAAAGCGACTTCCGCAACAGTGCCGCTCAGGAATGCTTCGAGTCGTGGCTTGCAGCCAAGGACGAACTGAAGAAGACACGTAAGACACTGGACAACATGCGACGTGACTACCACAACGCAACTATGGAACGACGCACACAACTTACGACAGACATCCTTAGTCTGGAACGTAGCGAGGAAACGCTTATCGGCAAGATTCGCGAACTGGAGAAGAACATCCGCAAATATGAATTAGGTTTATAAATTAGAAAGGAGAACATATCATGAAGACATTCCCCGAATCCGAACTTATTATCAATGAAGACGGTTCTTGTTTCCATCTTCATCTCAAGCCCGAACAACTGGCTGATAAGGTAATACTTGTTGGCGACCCTGCCCGCGTAGATACCATTGCAGCACATTTCGATTCCATAGAATGCGAGGTTTCGAGCCGAGAGTTCCATACCATTACTGGCACTTACAAAGGCAAACGCATCACGGCCCAAAGTCACGGCATAGGATGTGACAACATCGACATCGTCATGAACGAGCTCGATACGCTTGCCAACATCGACTACAAGACCCGTACAGAGAAGACAGAACACAAGACACTTACCTGTGTGCGCATCGGCACATGCGGTGGTCTGCAGCCATATACCCCCACGGGATGTTTCGTGGCATCGGTGAAGAGTATCGGTTTCGACGGATTGCTGAACTTCTATGCAGGACGCAACAACGTGTGCGACCTGAAGCTTGAGGAGGCTTTCAAGAAACACATGCAATGGAACCCGTTGCTCGCAGCGCCTTATGTCGCACAGGCTGACCCTGAACTCATCGACCAGATTGCCGGCAACGACATGGTTCGAGGCTACACGATAGCCTGCGGCGGTTTCTATGGTCCACAGGGACGTATCCTGCGTGCCGACATTGCCGATCCCAAGCAAAACGAGAAGGTGGAATCCTTTGAATACGATGGCATGCACGTCTGCAACTTCGAAATGGAATCTTCGGCATTAGCCGGTTTGGCTTCACTGTTGGGACACAGAGCTATGACGTGCTGTATGGTCATTGCCAACCGTTATGCCAAGGAAATGAATACGGAGTATAAGAACTCCATAGACACGTTAATTAAAATCGTTCTCGACCGCATCTGATATATGAACGGAATATACACTCTCCTTTTGCTCGTATTAAGCAACGTCTTCATGACCTTTGCCTGGTACGGGCATCTTAAACTACAGCAAACCGGCACATCCAGCAACTGGCCTCTGATTGGTGTTATTGCTTTCTCATGGCTCATTGCCTTCTTCGAATATTGTTGTCAGGTTCCTGCCAACCGCATTGGTTTCGCCGGAAATGGCGGACCATTCTCACTCGTACAGTTAAAGGTGATTCAGGAATGCGTGTCCCTGCTGATATTCGCCATCATGGCACATCTGATGTTCCAAAACGAGAGTCTTCATTGGAACCACTTTGCAGCTTTCATCTGCCTCATCGCAGCCGTCTATTTCGTATTCATGAAGTAAGGTGCAACAGCCATCCATAGCACAACGCATCCAAAGACGCTTTAACAAGGCTACGGTGAAGTATCAACTACTGGCCGATGGCGACCATGTGCTGATTGCCTTATCTGGTGGAAAAGATTCGCTGCTGCTAACCGAACTCATGGCCCGACGGCAACGGATTCACCGTCCGAGCATCAAGGTGAGCGCCGTGCATGTACGAATGCAGAACATCGCCTACGAGAGCGACACACAGTATCTGGAAGACTTCTGCACAGAGCGAGGCATCAAGCTGCATGTGCTCACTACCTCGTTCGATGCTTCCACCGACCCTCGGCACACTCCTTGTGTCCTCTGCTCAAAGAAACGAAGAAACCTGATATTTCAGTTGGCTCAGGAACTCGGCTGCAACAAAATAGCACTCGGACATCACCAAGACGACATCCTGCACACCGCTCTGATGAACCTCACCTTCGAAGGCAACTTCAGCACCATGCCCGTACGGCTCGAACTGGAGAAGATGCCGCTGACGCTGATACGCCCATTAGCGCTATGCACCGAAAGCGACATCAGAGCCTATGCAGAGGCCCACGACTACCAGAAACAGAACAAACAATGCCCCTATGAGAAAGAGACCAACAGGACGGTCATTGCCAACCTGTTTCAACAACTGGAGCACCTCAATCCCGAAGCACGGCACTCCATTTGGCACGCATTGGAAAAAGCTAACAAATTGATTGAACAAAAGCGCATAAACAATTGAAAACATGAGCACTATCTGCGCCATATCTACTGCCAAAGGTGGAGCTATCGGCATCATCCGCACCTCTGGTCCCGAAGCCATCAGCATCACCGATGCCATCTTCCAAGGCAAGCATCGACTCACTGAAGTGAAACCCTACACCATGCACTTTGGTGAGATACGCGACGACAAAGGCTCCCTCATCGACGAAGTGCTCGTGTCCGTCTATCGTGCCCCCCACTCCTACACTGGCGAGGACTCCACCGAAATATCCTGTCATGGTTCAGCCTACATCCTGCAACGCATCATCGAACTCCTCCTCCAGCACGGCTGTACGATGGCACAACCCGGCGAATACACTCAGCGCGCATACCTCAACGGTAAGATGGACCTCAGCCAGGCAGAAGCCGTAGCCGACCTCATTGCCTCCCAAAATGCTTCCACCCACAAGATTGCCATGCAGCAGATGAAGGGCGGATACAGCACCAAACTGAACGAACTGCGAAACCAGCTTCTCGAAATGACCTCCCTGCTCGAACTGGAGCTGGATTTCTCCGAAGAAGACGTTGAATTTGCCGACCGTCAGAAGCTTATTCAACTGGCCGAAAACATCCATCAGGAAATCAGCCGACTCACCCATTCCTTCCAGCTCGGCAATGCCATCAAGAACGGTGTACCCGTCGCCATCATCGGAGCGCCCAACGTAGGCAAGAGCACCCTGCTCAACGCCCTCCTGCGCGACGACCGTGCCATCGTCAGCGACATCCAAGGCACTACGCGCGACATCATCGAAGACACCATCACCCTGCATGACATCACCTTCCGCTTCATCGACACAGCAGGCATCCGACACACCACCGACACCATCGAGCAGATGGGCATCGAACGCAGCATCAAAGCCGCCGAAAAGGCACAAATCATCATCCTCATCACCGAACCCGGCATACCCTACCCTGACATTCCTGTTCGCAACGACCAAACCGTCATCAGAATCGTCAACAAGACCGACCAATTCCAAGCCCTCCACAACATCGGTCTCAAAGAACTCGAAGACAAACTCGTAGCCGCCGTTCCACACGACGACAACAACGACCTCCTCGTTACAAACCTACGCCACTACGAAGCCCTGACTCAAGCCAACGCCGACATACTGCGCGCCCTCGAATCCCTCCAACAAAATCTCTCTGGCGACCTTGTAGCCGAAGACCTTCGCCAGTGTCTCACCCATCTCAGCCAAATCCTCGGTCAAATCACCACCGACGAAGTCCTCGGCAACATCTTTAGGAATTTCTGCATCGGTAAATGATTTTTTGCAAAGAAATGCATACCATCTGCACTACTTGGGCACAAACAGGTGTCAAGTACACAGAGCTATGCCAAGATTTCTCTAAAGAAAATGATTGAAGCCATTCTGAGAATGGGATAATCATGGATCATAATAATATAAATTCGGCAACAAAAATTTATTGCCGAATTTATAATTCATAAGAACCTAAAGGAATTTTATATTCTCCAATAAGGTTACTCACACTATCAAGTATGACACCATCATATCTTCAAGAATTCAGATGGTGAGAGGCCGAAGGGCGAACCTAACACGGGGTATGCCCAGTATTTCATCGGCAACAGCTACTTGGCTGACGTAGGCGGTGGAGTGCATAATGTCACTTTCGAGCCTCGCTGCCGCAACAACTGGCACATCCATCATAAGCAGGTGCAGGTACTGATCTGCGTCGCCGGTCGCGGCTGGTATCAAGAATGGGGCAAGGAGCCGCAGGAGATGACGCCTGGCACCGTCATTGCCATTCCCGCCGAGGTAAAGCAC